>NC_015707.1:1200000-1800000 GCF_000217815.1 Pseudothermotoga thermarum DSM 5069
AGAATTCTTGGACCAGTCAGAAAAGAAACGCAGGTTGAAATTTCAAGAACTGATGCGTTCAAACTTGGTATAAACGCACCCGTCAGGGAATCTGGTGATATCGAAGGTACGCCTGGTATTGTTATAATAGGTCTAAAGGGTGTGGTTGTCGTTGAAAAAGGTGTTATCATAGCAAAAAGACACATTCACATGCATCCAAAGGATGCTGAACATTATGGAGTAAAGGACAAGCAAATAGTCAAAGTCCTTGCCGAAAAGCCAGAACGAAGGATCATATTCGACGATGTGGTCGTCAGAGTGAGCGACAAGTTTGCTTTGGATTTTCACATCGACACCGATGAGGCAAATGCTGCCATGCTGAACAACGGTGATTTGGTATGGATAGTAGAATTTTAGTTGAGTACAAAGGAAAGGTTTACGAATACGAAAAACCGAAAAGAGTTATAGACATATTGAAAGATCTGAACCTCAACCCGTTGGAACATGTTGTCATAGTCAACGACGAAATTTACACCGAAGACAGAGTTGTGAAAAGCGGTTCAAAGGTTGTTATAAAAAAGGTCACCTCGGCCGGCTAACCTTCAAAGGGTTTGCCGGTTTTTTATAGGGGGTGTTATAGAATGTTGAGCAATGAAACTTTAGCTTTGAAAGACGAAGTTGTTGAACTTCGTAGACATTTTCACATGTATCCAGAAATTGGTTTTGATCTTTACAAAACCTCGCAGTTTGTGGCCGATTATCTTGAAAAATTGGGATTGGAGGTCAAAAGAAACGTTGCCAAAACAGGTGTTGTAGCTGTGTTGAGAGGTGCAAAAAAGGGAAAAACGGTACTTTTAAGAGCCGACATGGATGCGCTTCCATTGCAAGAACTTAACGAGGTTCCTTATAGATCAAAGATCGATGGAGCAATGCACGCATGTGGTCACGATGCTCACACCGCCATTTTACTTGTTGCGGCAAAAATTTTGAAAGATCACGCGAGTGAAATACAAGGTAATGTGGTTTTTGTTTTTCAACCTTCCGAAGAAAAATTTCCTCCCGGTGGAGCTTTGCCGATGATTGAAGAAGGAGTTTTGGATGATCCGAAAGTGGATTATGCCTTTGGAATACACGTTTGGAATGCTTTGGAATGTGGAAAGATCGGTGTTAGACCTGGTCCAATGATGGCTTGTGCCGACGAATTTAAAATAGTTCTTGTGGGAAAGGGGGGACATGGAGCCACTCCTCATGTTTGCAACGATCCAATAGTTGGAGCCTGCAACTTGGTTATGGCTTTACAAACAATTGTGAGCAGAAGAGTAGATCCACTTGACAGCGCGGTTGTAACCGTTGGAAAAGTCGAATCTGGAACGGCTTTCAACATAATTCCAGAACATGCCGTAATGGAAGGAACGGTACGAGCTTTAAAAGAAGAAACGAGATTGTTGGTCAAAAAAGAGATTCAACACTTAGTCAAAAAGATTGCCGATGCACACCACTTGAAAGCTGAAATAGATTACAAAGACGGCACACCACCGCTTGTGAACGACGAAAAAATGACGCAGTTTGTCGCAAAGGTGGCTGAAAAGGTCGTGGGTAAGAAAAACGTGGTTTTAGTTCCACCAACTATGGGTGGGGAAGATTTTTCGTTCTTTTTGCAAAAAGTTCCTGGTTGTTTTTATCTACTTGGCTCTGCCAACAAAAAGAAGGGATTGGATAAGCCCCATCATTCACCGTATTTCGACATAGACGAAGACTGCTTACCCATAGGTGTAGAAATGCACGTTCAAGTAGTGAAAAATTTACTTTGCAAAGTATGATTGCAATAGTTAAAGTTTTAGAAGCTTTTGTTCTTCCACCAGGCTTGTTTGTAACCATAATGGTTGCATTAGGCTTTAAGGTTTACAAGCTGAAGAAATCTTTGGCAATGGTTTTGTTTTTCACAGGCGTTTTGTTTTATGTATTGAGCAGTGCCGTGGGGATTTTGATTTTTGTTCAGCCGCTTGAGAAAGAATTCAGCTGGGTTGAACCTTTTGAACCAGACGCGGTGGTGGTTTTTGGAGGAGGAGTTATAAAAACTCCAAGCGGTTATCAACTTGGTCCAAACAGCGTTTTTAGAATGCTTACAGGTATAAATCTTGCAACAAAATACCAAGTTCCTTTGATAGTTTCAGGGGGATACATACCTGGAACGAAAAAGATTCCAGAAGCTGTTGTTATGAAAGATTTTGCAAAAAATTATATGCCCGAACAAATGATCGTTGTAGAACCTGCCGCGCAGAATACAAGACAAAATGCAAAGTACACCGAACAAATAGCAGAAAAATACGGTTTCAAGCGATTGTATTTGGTCAC
Source organism: Pseudothermotoga thermarum DSM 5069 (assembly GCF_000217815.1). NCBI lineage: Bacteria > Thermotogati > Thermotogota > Thermotogae > Thermotogales > Thermotogaceae > Pseudothermotoga > Pseudothermotoga thermarum. The sequence continues at coordinate 1,202,335 of NC_015707.1, forward strand.
ATCCGCCGTTCATCTGAAAAGATCAATTTTATCTTTCAAGAAAACCACGCTTGAGATAGCACCGTATCCTGCAAACTATCTTTACGATTACAGCATAGGTTGGATTGACTTGCTACCGAATAAAGATGCTTTGAATGCCAACCTTTCTGCAATTCACGAACTTGTTGGAATGATTTATTACAAGCTTCTTGAGCTTTAAAAGCTTGTTTCAACCATTATGCATCTTCCCATTGCATACTGAATATTCCGGCTTTTTAGAAAATTTTCTATTTCCTTGGAACCAGCTCCTGGTTGGAACCAAAATCTTCTAAAACCAAGTTCAACTGCTTTTTGGACTTCTTGAAATCCCTGATCTGGGGGTATGACGAAAACCAAAAGTTCAACTTCTTTTGGAAGCTCTTCCAAAGATTTGAAACACTTCATACCTTCTATTTCGTCGGCGTATGCGTTGACTGGATAAACTTCGAAACCTTTTGAGGCAAGGTCTCTAACTATTTTGTTGCCGTATTTTTCTCTGTTTCTACTGGCTCCTATGACTGCTATTTTTTTAAACTCTTTTGGGTTCATGCAAACACCTCCTTTCTCAAGTTATTATAATATTGCAACCGCACAATTCTTTTTCCTTGTGTTGTGTTTGAAAAATTAACTTTTATTAAACGCTCACAGGCAAAAAAGATGTGGTACAATGACATTTGGAATATAAAAGCATTTAGTAGATTTATTTTGAATATAATACAAAATTTAACAAAGAAGGAGGTTTGAAAAATGGGAATTAGGTTCAAAGTAGTCGGGATATTGCTGGTCTTAGTTGTTTTAACAGCGGTTGTGCTGACAACTATAAATATTCTTCAATCTCGAAAGCAACTGTTAAATTTTGCAATAGATGCTCTAAAACAAAAAGCTGAAAAAGAGGCTGTCGTGTTGGGAAATTGGATTGAATCGAAAATTTCCCTTTTGAATACTATTGCTCCAGATTTTCAAGCATATGTAGTTATAGATACTTTGTTCCAACGTCTTATGATGGTTTCACTTTTGAGCGGAAAACGCAAAAATTTTGAGGTGGCAGATTTCACAGATTGGTTTGTGGTTAATTCTCAAGGAAAAGCCTTTTCATCAAGTGACTTAGAACTTGATTTGTCGCAAAAAGATTTCTTCAAGGCTATTTTTGAAAGAGGAGCGACTCACTATGTGGCTCCAATCGATTGGCAAGGTGAAAGATCTATAGTGTTTGCAGTGATGATTCCTTCCGATGAAGGAGGAGCGGCTGGTATCCTTGGAGCAGTTCTTCCACAGAAAGCTTTACAAGATGTAATTTCCCCCATCAAATATGGAAAAACAGGATATGCATATGTATGTGATCTTTCAGGTAGAATAATCGCCCATCCGAATGAGAAATATGTTTCAAAAAAGCTGAGTGAAATAGATTCAGCTCTAAAAGGTCTTGAAGAAGAAGTTTCAAAGGCAAAAGTTTCACATTATTCGTATACCCTTGATAAAGCTAAAAGAATGGTTGCCATGGCGCCGATTAAGAACGCAGACTGGATGCTGAATATTGCGGTTTTGGAATCAGAATTGAACGAGCCGTTTATCGAATCTCTCAGAAATAGCTTTCTTGCAACTGCAGCGGCAATCGTCGTAAGCGTTTTGATAGGTTTTATCTTTGGAAGAAGGTTGACAAAGCCAATAGTAAATCTTGCAGAGTTTTCAAGGGGAATAGCTTCAGGTGATCTAACCAAAACGATTTCCGTTCAAAGCAAAGACGAGGTTGGTCAGCTATCAAAAGCTTTTGAAAGTTTGGTTCACGATTTGAAAGACAGCGTTTCAAAAATACTTGGGCTTGGAAAGACTGCGAACGAATTTGCTGGAAAATTGAAAGACAACATAGAAAAAAGCACAGAACTTTCAGATAAGATAAACAACTTGGCCAGCGATGCTCGCAGAATGCTTGAAGAAATTTCAGAATCTGCAGGCGAAGTCAACAGTGGTATTGAGGAAATATCTTCCGGTGCTGAAAACGTTGCCAAGAATGCCGCAAAACTTTCGGAAAAGGCTGAGGAACTTAGAACTAAAGGTCAAAAAACCTCTTCTTCAATACAAAAGCTTGCGGAAAATATAAACGCTATGTCAAAAACAACTGAAGAAACCGTGACAACGATGGAAAAACTCGTTCAAATGTCGCAAAGAATCGAAACTATCACAAACACCATATCCAATATAGCCGAGCAGACCAACTTGCTTGCTCTCAACGCCGCCATAGAAGCTGCAAGGGCTGGTGAAGCCGGAAGAGGATTTGCCGTTGTTGCCGACGAAATAAGAAAGCTTGCAGAAGAAAGCAGAAGGTCAACCCAAAGCATTTCCGAGACCTTAAAAGAAATAAGGGATTTAACAGCTGTTGTTGCCAAAGGCGGAGAATACGTAGCAGGAGAGCTTAAGAATGTGATTAAAATCATGAACGAAGCCGTTCAAAATATCATCGAAATGGTTGAAGAAGTTAGCAAATTCTCTTCGCTTACAAATGATTTGGCCGCCACAAGTGAAGAGCAAAGTGGGGCTGTTCAAGAAATATCAGCCGCTATGGACAAAATAGTGCGCAACATGGAGGTTTTAAAACAATCGTTTGTCGAGGTTTCAACGGCTATAGAACAACAAGTGAATGAGACGAAAGGTCTAACAAATGCGGTGGATGAGCTCAACCAAATTGTTAAAGATTTGCAGCAGTTAGCTTCGAAGTACAAGCTTTGATGGTTGAAATAGCTTTTCAACTTTAAAAGTCACACTTCAGGCCATCCAGCTCTCTTCAATGAGTAGTTGGATGGCTTTAATTTTGATATTATGATAGAATCAATTGTGACAACTGTGACAACACGGCAAAAAGGAGGAAAAAACGTGAGAATAATACTCGATTGCGATCCGGGGCACGATGATGCTTTTGCAATATTGCTTGCAGCGTCGAGCAAAGAGATAGAACTTCTTGGTGTAACTACAGTTGCTGGCAATTCGACACTTTTTAACACTTCTCGTAACGCAAGGATAGTTCTTGATATGTTCGATATCGATGTTCCGGTTTATCCAGGTTGTGCAAAACCTATTTTGCGTGAGCTTGTAACTGCCCCGGAGATTCATGGTAGCACCGGACTTGATGGAGCCCAGCTTCCCCAACCAAAAAGGAGTATAGAGAGTCTTCATGCAGTTGACTTTATCGCTCAAATGTTGGAAAAATACGATGATGTTGTATTGGTTCCAACTGGTCCACTCACAAATGTTGCGCTTTTTATGTTGAAATACCCTCATCTTGTCAAAAAAATATCCTCTATTGTGCTCATGGGCGGGGGAATAGCGTTTGGAAACATTACTCCAGTTGCTGAATTTAACATTTTTGTTGACCCCGAGGCAGCCAAGATCGTTTTCAACTCTGGTGTACCGATTGTTATGGCTCCGCTAGATTTGACACATCAGATAATTGCGACAGACAGAGAAGTTGAACGTTTAAGAAAAATGGGTGATAAATTCAACATCTTGGCTGACCTGTTGACATTTTTCAAATCAACTTATAGAAATATTTTTGGAATAGAAGGAGTACCGTTGCACGACCCTGCTACGATCATGTACCTTGTAAGACCGGATATCTTTGAGTTTGATGATTATTATGTGGATGTGGAAACCAAAGGTGAACTCACGTGTGGACAAACTGTTGTTGATATTTGGAAAAGAAGCGGTAAAAGACCGAACGCAAGGGTTTTAACAAAAGTTAATCGAGGAAAATTTTTTGAGATCTTCTTTGAAAAAATCTCTCAGCTGAGGGGGTAATTGCTGTGGAAGATCCAAGATATCACATAAGAGTAGAACCAGATGCGATAGGAAAATATGTAATAGTCGTTGGAGACCGAGGCAGAGTTGAAAGGGTCGCAAAATATTTGGAGAATCCAACAAAAGTGGGAGAAAACAGAGAGTATTTAACTTACACAGGATATTTACTTGGGGAAAAAGTTAGTGTTATGTCAACTGGAATGGGTGCACCAGCAATGGCAATAGGCATTGAAGAACTTGCCACAACCAATGCCAAAGTTATCATAAGGGTTGGGACAACCGGTGCGATTCAAAAGCATTTAAAACTGGGGGACAGTGTTATCGCGACTGCTGCTGTGAGAATGGATGGAACAACCGCACAATATATAATGCCTGAGTTTCCTGCTGTTGCAGATTTTCGCGTAGTTAAGGCATTAATTGAGGCAGCTAAAGTTGTTGGAAACCCATATCATGTTGGAATTGTGTTGTCCACCGATTCATATTACGGAAGAAAATTCGACCCCGAAAGGCATTCTTACATTGGAAAACAACTTGAAAAAGCGGGTGTTCTTGCTGTTGAAATGGAGTTGGGAGCTTTGTACGTGATAGGTGCACTGAAAGGGCTTCTCACAGGATCGGTGTTAACTGTAAGAGAAGAGTTATCAGAGGAAGGTTATATCCAAGCGGGGCCAAAATTCGAACAAGGTTTGGAAAATTCCATAAAGATAGCCATTAAAGCCATTGAAATTCTTATAAAAGGAGGTTTGATGGTATGAAGAAGTTGCTGGTTGTATTGCTTTTGGTTTTAACATTGGCTACTTTCGCAAAACCATTGAAAGTAGCATTGTTAGTCAACGGAAACCTTGGAGATAAGTCTTTCTTTGATTCTGCTGCAAGAGGAGTTTACATGGCTAGAGACATGCTTGGTGTTCAAATAAGAATAGTCGAAGCAGGCTATAATCCAGCGAACTGGAGACCGTACCTTGAAGATCTCTCAGACCAAGACTTTGACATAATCATTGTTGGAACATGGCAGATGGTTGAGATACTTGAAGAGATTGCCCCACGCTATCCAAAGAAAAGATACATAATTTTCGACACGTCTGTTGATTATTCGAAAAAAGGTTTAAACAACGTCTATTCAATACTTTACAAGCAAAACGAAGGTTCGTTCTTGGTAGGAGCTCTTGCCGCTTTAATAACAACATCCGGTATGCCCAAGACAAATCCTGAACCGATCATCGGATTTCTTGGCGGAATGGACATACCAGTCATAAACGACTTTCTTGTTGGATACATCGAAGGAGCAAGGTACATAAATCCAAACATCAAAGTTTTGATCTCATACGTTGGAAGCTTCAACGACCCAGCGAAAGGTAAGGAGCTCAGCTTGGCAATGTACAGGCAGGGTGCGGATATAATCTTCAACGTTGCTGGCAACACTGGTATAGGACTTTTGGAAGCAGCAAAAGAAGCCGACAGGTGGGCAATAGGTGTTGATTCTGATCAGGCTTTGATCTACGAGGACACGGATATAGAGATCGCAAAAAGGATCGTGACTTCGATGATGAAGAATGTTGATCTTTCGCTGTTTAGAGCCATAAAACTTCACTTGGAAGGAAGACTAATTTATGGGCAGGCTGAGGCACTGGGAATTCTTGAGGGTGGAGTCGGTGTAGCCGACAACAAATACTATAGAGAAATCGTACCAGAAGAGTTCAGAAACAAGATCAAAGAGATAGAGGAAAAGATTCTAAAAGGTGAAATCAAAGTAAGCTCTGCTTACGGCATGTCACCAGATGAACTCAATAAGCTTAGAATGAGCGTTAGACCGTGAGGAAGCGCCCGCTTCCTCGCGGTTTTTTTGAGGTGATAAGGTGGTTGCGATTGAGGCCGTTAACATCACAAAGATATATCCAAACGGTGTTGTTGCGAATCGAAACGTAAATGTTCAAATAAACGTTGGAGAAATACACGCCATAGTTGGTGAAAACGGGGCAGGAAAGACTACTTTGATGAAGATTTTCTTTGGGATGGAAAAGCCAACCAGTGGCGAAATAAAAGTTTTTGGAAAAACAGTGCACTTTTCATCTCCAAAGGATGCGATAAAACATGGTATAGGTATGGTTCACCAGCATTTCATGCTTGTACCATCTTTCACGGTGGCCGAAAACGTCATGCTCGGTATTGCACCGAAAAAAGGACCATTTGCTGTTGATTTTAAGAAAATGGAAGAGATAGTTTTAGACTATGCAAAAAAGCTGAATTTCGATGTACCTGTTTGTGAAAAGGTAATGGATTTACCGGTTGGAGTAAAACAGCGTGTTGAAATATTGAAAGCTTTGGTTAGAGGGGCAAAGATACTGATATTGGATGAACCTTCTTCTGTTCTCACACCACAGGAAGTTGAAGAACTCTTTCAACTTTTGCGAAAGCTTTCCAAAGAAGGAATAACTGTAATTTTCATCACCCATAAATTAAACGAGGTTAAACAGATATCCGATAGGATCACAATTATGAGGAATGGACATGTAGTTGGTACCTACAAAAACCAGGATGTCAGCGAAACGGATATCGTTGAGCTTATGATAGGAAGGAAAGTTGAATACCAGATAGAACGCACGCCTGCCAAACCTGGAAAAATTGTATTGGAAGTAAAAAATCTGAACTACTACCGAGAAGATGGTGCTCATATTTTGAAAAACGTGAATTTTTATGTTCGTGGTGGAGAAATCTTTGCTATAGCTGGTTTGGAAGGAAATGGTCAAAAAGAACTTGTTGAGATAATCACGGGTTTGAGAGAAAAAGCAACCGGTCGAATATTGTTGAACGGCGTTGATATATTGAACAAGCATCCAGGTGAAATAAGACGTCTTGGTCTTGCGCACATACCGGAAGATAGGGTTGAAGTTGGAAGCGCTTTGGATTTGTCGGTGGCTGAGAATTTGATCAGCGATAGGTACTATCAACAGCCGTTCAGCGGGAAAGTCATCTACAGACCTTCAAAAGTTTTAGCCTTTGCCGAGCGAATGATAAAAATGTTCAACATAAAGGCCAAGTCTCCAAGTACTTCTGTAAGATTTCTTTCCGGTGGTAATATACAAAAAACCATAGTTGCACGAGAAACCACCAGCAATTGTAAGATCGTAATAGCAAGTCAACCGACCCATGGAATCGATGTTGCTTCAAGTGAGTTTATAAGAAAAAGATTGCTTCAAATGAGAGATGAGGGAAAGGCGGTATTGTTGATCTCAACAGATCTTCAAGAAGTTCTTCAAATATCTGATAGAGTAGCAGTTTTGTATAAAGGCGAAATTGTTGCACATTTTGCAAACCAAAATTTATCGGAAACTGAGCTTGCACACTACATGCTTGGTGTAAAAAGACAAAGTTGGGATTATTTAAAGGAGCATCTGACATGAAGGGAAAACTTGCGTTTTTGGAACTAGCAAGGTTTGCAATTACGATCTTGATCGCTTTGCTGGTTGGGTACATTTTTCTGTCTTTCACGACGGATAATCCAAACGAAGCTTTTAGGTTTTTCATATCTGGTCCATTGTCAACGCAGCGAAGATTTTTTGAGTTTCTCAACAACGCAACTCCTTTGATTGCAACTGGGCTTGCAAATGCATTGGTTTTCCAAGCGAAAATTTTCAACATAGGCGCAGAAGGTCAATTTTTCTTCGGGGCTTTTGGCGCTATGCTTTGTGCACTGACTTTTCCACGCATAAGTTATATTCACCTTTTGCTTACTTTGCTGACTGGTGCGGCATTTGGTGCTATTTGGGCAACTGTTCCAGCAATGTTTAAAGCAAAGTGGAAGGCAAGCGAACTTGTTTCTTCTTTGATGATGAATTACATTTCCTACTACCTTGTCCTTTTCTTGGTGAACAACTATTTTCGGGACAAAGCGGCTGGTGCACTTGTTTCTTACAGATTTCCAGAAACCGCTTGGCTTGCAACCTTAACTTGGTATAGGTTGAACAGCGGTTTGTTCATCAATTTGGCGCTTGCCTTTTTGATTGGTTTTATCGTGTACAGGAGCAAATTTGGTTATCAAATAAGAATCGTTGGTGCAAACAAAAAGTTTGCCTTTTTCAGCGGTATAGAGACATCAAGTGTGGTTTTTTGGGTTCAAATTCTATCTGGAGCCATAGCTGGTTTCGGTGGGGCAATAGAAATATCTGCAATGTATCGAAGGTTCGTCTGGCAATCTTTACCAGGATATGGATTCGATGGAATAATAGTTGCTATACTTGCAAGAAACAACCCGCTGCTTGTTCCTTTGAGCGCTTTGTTCATAGCTTATCTTAGAACCGGAGCAAACGTGATGGCTAGAACCACCGGTATTGCACCGGAAATAGTCATAGTTCTGCAGGCGATAATGATATTCTTGATAACCGCCGAAGCGTTGCTGGAAAAATTCAAAACAAAGGTTATTGAGAAAGAGGCGATGAAAGGTGAATAGTGTTCTTCAGCAGTTCTTCGATCCTGCTTTTTGGTACAGTGTTGTAAGGGTTTCTACACCGCTTCTTTTTGGAACCATGGCGGCTTTGATTTGTTCCATCGCAGGAACGGTGAACATTGGGATAGAAGGTATGATGTTAATGTCTGCTTTCACGGGGACAATCGTGGCTTCTTTTTCGAAAAACCCTTGGGTTGGTTTACTTTCGGCAGTTGCATCAGCCGTTGTTGTTGCGGCTTTGCTTGCTTACTTTCATCTCAATTTGAAAACAGATGTTGTCATAGCTGGGGTTGCAACCAACCTCCTTTCTTCTGGTTTGACTGTCTTTTTACTCTTTACAATAACCGGTGAAAAAGGAACATCCGCTGCGCTGAGAAGCTACGTTATACCAAGGATTGAGATACCCATTTTGAGAGAAATTCCGTTTGTTGGAAAGGTTCTAAGTGGTCACAACGTTTTGACTTATTTGGCGATCATTTGTGTCTTTTTGATTCACTATTTGATAACCAAAACAGCTTTTGGTATGAACATGAGAGCTGTTGGTGAAAATCCCCAAGCAGCCCTTTCGGTTGGTATTTCGGTAAAAAGGATGAGATACTACGCGTTTCTTTTGAGTGGTTTACTTTCCGGATTTGGCGGGGCTTTTCTTTCAATGGGATACGTTTCTTGGTTTGCAAGGGACATGACCGCCGGAAGAGGTTTTATATCTCTTGCAGCTCAGGCGCTTGGTGGCAAATCGGCGCTTTTAAGTGCCGCGGGTGCATTGCTTTTTGGTATTGCAGAAAGTGTTGGAATAACCCTTCAATCTTTGCGAATTCCTTCGGAGATCACCAACATGCTCCCGTTCATACTTACACTTGGTGTTTTGCTTTTGTACGCCAGAGTTAGAGTGAAAACTCATTCAAGGATTCAAGAGCAATAATTGTTTCTCTTCTTCGCTCAATTCTTTGAAAGTTCCAGGTTCAAGGTTTTGAAGGGAAAGTTTTCCTATCCTTACCCTTTTGATCTTTTCGTATTCAACGCCAAGATATTTAAGGATTTTCTTAACTTCGTGATGTTTTCCTTCCGTAAGAACGATGCAAAGCAGATTGTCAGAAATAACCTCTATCTTCTTTGGGGTAAACTTTTCACCGTCGATGTACACACCCTGGTGAGCTTTTGACAGCTTTTCTTGATCAATTTTTCCACGGAAGATCACGTGGTATTCTTTTTCGATTTTGTATTTTGGACTTATCAACTTGTGGGTGAATTGGCCATCGTTCGTGAGTATCATCATACCTTCGACGTCTTTATCAAGCCTTCCAGCAACGTGAAGTTCATCGATGTATGGATGATCGATCAAGTCAAATATGGAAGCCTCATAATCTGTTCTATCGCTGACGTATCCAGCGGGTTTGTTAAATACCAAGTACACCAATCTGTGAGGTGCTACAGGATTTCCTTCGAGAAATACCTTGTCTTCGGGTTTAACCTCAAAAGAAGGATCTGTCACAACAACGTTGTTGACCTTCACCAAGCCTTCTCTTATCAACTTCTTGACATAACTTCTGCTACCGACTTTTGCGTTTGAAAGGTATCTATCAAGTCTCATGATTTTTCTCTCCTCAATTTGTTACCTCAAAAAATAGTTTACCATCAAACTGTGCATCAAAGTTGGTATAATCAACCTTGGATTTTGTTAAGGAGGTTTGGCATGTGAAGAAAGTTTTGACCACTTTTTTGTTGATTTTGGTATGTCTAACTTTTTCAATTGATTTGCAGAAAGCTTTGACAATTTACAAGGAATTTCTAGAGATGTACAGAAGAAAAGATTTCTCATATCCATTCCTAGAGTTTTTGAATGGCGAATTGCAAAACCTTTCTTTGTACAGGTATTACAAAGCACTTTTGGACAAAAGCGTGGATCGCAGGGAGGCTACACCAGATCTTGGCTCGTACCTTGCCAGAATTTACGATGCTTTTTCGTTTGAAAGTGAAGATGAACAGCTTGCGGCGGCTTTGTTTATGTCCTATCTCACCTCAAGATTGACCAGAGCAAATTTTTCCGTTGAAATCGTTCTAAAGAATGATGCTTTCATAAAGTTCTTCACCACTTACCGTGATGTAGTGACAAGAGAGGCTAGAACATTTTTTGCATGGGTGATAAGTTACCAACTTGGGCTGTGTGAGGAAAAACCCCCAGTCGATGTGGAAGTTGTTGAAGTTTTGCAAGAGGTTTCCTACAGGTTCACACCTCCAACTCAACTTGTTCACATCAAAGACTTGGTGCTTTTTTATTCAGATCCATCCGTACAAGAAGTTTTAACCCAAGCCGTTTCAAGGGCAAGACAAAATATCCTTTCAGATCCAACCAGGGCTATGGCTCACATAAACAGGGAAGCGAACTTCGTTGCAAGGGATATTTACAAACCTATTACAACCTTCCAAGTTCAAGTAGCAAAAGAAGCCTTAAAGGTTACGCCAACTGAAAGAAACTTTTCTTGGATTAGATTTATCGTGTACATCCCCCTTCTTTATCTTTTCAGGAAAAAATTGGGGTTTTTCAAAATCCTCGTAACTGCTTTGCTTGCGTTGGAAATCTTGCTATTTCTTGTTTATTTTGATCCTTTCTCGACTTACCAAGGACTAGCATACGGTTTAATCGCCATTTTCAGCTTTGGTTTTTGTGTTGTTCTGACGATCAGAAAGTTTGTAGAAAAACGAAACCTTTTAGATCTTTTGTTTGTGGTGGCAACGATTGCGGTTGTATTCATGCCGTTTGTTTATAGCTGCAAACAATTGACGATGGATAAATATCCTGAAATAAAAGATTCCGTTTACTATCCTGTTTTGAAAAGAGAATTGTTTGAAGATGAACTTTCAAAAGTCTTTCAACTCACCAGGTCTTTAGCCACAACTTTGTACATGAGTGTTGATGAAACTAAAAAGGTGTTCAACGAGTTACTCAACACGTTTGTGGATGCATCGAAATCAGGTGCATTCAACGAGCTCAATTTTTCACCTTATCCTTTCATATCCTTCAACGATAGTTCGGGTTTTTACTCAGCTCAAAACTTTAAAGAACGATTGACGCTTTTTAAGAATGCAAACACGATACTTGAGAACTTTCTATTGGATGAATCATCTAGGAAGAGAAATTTCGAAAAAAATCTCAGAAAATTGAAAAGCCATCTGCACGGAATGTTTGTTTATTCAGCAGATTTTCTGCGCTTGGATTTGATTGGACATATCGAAAAACTTTTCACACACAACTATCCCGTTTTATCTGATGTTTTACCCTTGGTCGGAATTTCTTCGTGGTTGAGTGAACCTGTGAAAAGTCCTAATGTACCTATTTTTAAAGAGATTACGGGAATTAAAGTTTTTGTGGCGTTGTTGCTTGTTTTCTCTATTTTGACACTGCTAGGACCTTTCTATGCTCTTCCATCAGCTTTTGTTGCAGCTGTTTTTGCGGTTGTTCAATGGATAGGGCTAGGCCAACTTAAAATATTCGTCGAGCAGGAATTACCAGTAATAGAAGTTCACCACGTTCAAAGTGTCAACCCAGCTATTTTTGTGCTTATAATAGGATTGCTGATGATTAACATCCTAAAACTTTTCGGGAAGGGGGAGAGAGTATGAAGAAGTTAGCTGTGGTGTGCCTGTTGATAGGGCTTGTAGTCATGGCAATGGGTTTTAGGGTTATCATGGTCACGGACGTTGGCGGACTTGGCGACAAATCCTTCAACGACGGAACATGGGAAGGAATATTGATTGCCGCAAAGGAAATAGGAGCAGAAGCACAGGTTATACAATCCTATGAGCAAGCCGATTACATTCCAAACTTGACGAAAGCTGCTCAGCAGGCTGACGTTGTTTACGCAGTGGGATTCATGATGACAGACGCGTTGTTTAAGGTTGCAAGACAGTTCCCGAACACGTATTTCGTTGGAATTGACATCGTTCCACCTGAAGGAGTCAACCTACCAAACGTTTTGTGCTTTGTCTTTAGAGAAGAACAAGCTGGTTTCTACGCGGGTTACATTGCAGCAGCGATGACTGCAACAGGAAAGATAGGTTTTGTCGGTGGAATACCGATACCACCTGTGGAAAGATTCAGATACGGATTTGAAGCTGGAGCAAGGATTTATTCAGAACTTCACAAGAAGAGAATTGAAATTCTAAGAGGTTACACAAATGACTTTGAAGATCCGAAGAAAGGTAAAGACTTGACGCTTGCTCAATATGCTCAAGGGGCTGACATTGTGTTCTTGGCAGCCGGTGCATGCGGTAACGGAGGAATAGAGGCTGCAAGGGAAAAGATGGTTTCATTGGTCGGATCCGACAAGCTTGTGGACATCATCGACTATGTTACGAAGAACAAGAAAGGTTACTTTGCCATAGGTGTTGACGTCGATCAAGATTACATGGCACCAGGAGTTGTTCTTTGCAGTGCAACAAAAGGGATTTCCGCAGCAGGTTATTACGGTGTGAAATGGGCTTGGGAAGGAACCTTCGAAGGAGGATTGAAGGTACTTGGAGTTAAAGAAGGCGGAGCTGGCGTCAGCCCGATGAAATACACAAAGGGTATGATACCAAACCACGTCATTGCAGAACTTGAATACCTCACAAAACTCATAAAGGAAGGTAAACTTGTCATACCAGACACAGAAGATGCCCTTAAAGCTTTCAAGGTACCTCCAATAAGCTTCCCATTCTAAACTTTACTCTAGGGGACCCCAAAGAGGGTCCCCTTTAACCTTGGGGGTTTTTTGAAGTGGAAAAAGCCGTTGAAATGATCAACATTGTGAAGAAATTTCCTGGGGTAGTTGCAAATGACGATGTGAATTTGACGGTTTTCAAAGGTGAAATACACGCCATAGTTGGAGAAAATGGAGCAGGTAAAACGACTTTGATGAATCAGCTTTACGGTTTGCTGCAACCAGATTCAGGTGAAATAAGGATTTTTGGCCAACCTGTTAAATTCAAAGGACCAAGGGATGCGATAGCAAAAGGTATTGGCATGGTTCACCAACATTTCATGCTTGTGAACAACTTGACTGTTGCCGAAAACGTTGTGCTTGGAGCGGAAACGACAAAGGGTTTCATCTTTGATCTTAAAACCGCAAGAAAAAAGGTTGAAGAGTTGTCCAAAAGCTATGGACTTTTGGTTGATCCAATTGCTAAGATAGAAGATCTTCCCGTTGGAATGCAGCAAAGGGTTGAAATCATAAAGACTTTGTACAGGGGAGCCGAGATACTGATCCTTGACGAACCAACGGCGGTTTTAACGCCACAGGAAACCAAAGAGTTGTTTGGGATTTTAAGAAAGCTGAAAGAATCTGGGAAGACAATTATATTCATTTCACATAAATTGGAAGAAGTCATGGAGATAAGCGATCGCATAACTGTTATGCGTCAAGGAAAAGTGGTTGGCGTTTTGAACAAACACGAGACGAATCCAAAAGAAATAGCGCGCTTGATGGTCGGTAGGGATGTGGTTTTCACCGTCGAAAAGCTCCCTGCAAACCCAAAAGAAGTAGTTTTAAGGGTGGAAGATTTGTGGGTAAAAGACTACAGGCACCTTGATGCGGTGAAAGGAGTCAGCTTCGAGGTAAGGGCAGGAGAAATATACGGTATAGCTGGCGTGGCTGGAAACGGTCAAACAGAACTTGTGGAAGCTTTGACAGGTTTAAGAAAAATCGAGAAAGGTAAAGTTATATTCCTAGGGCAAGATGTTACGAACAAATCCGTTAGAGAATTAAGACAACTTGGTCTAGCACACATACCTGAGGATAGGCACAAATATGGTTTGGTTTTGCAGTTTCCAGCTTACTACAACGTTATTTTGGGAAGGCATAATCGTCAGCCTTTTGCGAAATCAGGTTTTTTGGTTCATCGTGAAATCTACTCCTTCGCTGAAAAACTTCTTGAAGAATTCGACGTCAGACCAAGGAACATAAAAATGCTTGGTGGTAACTTTTCTGGAGGTAACCAGCAAAAACTCGTTGTTGCCCGTGAGATGAGCGCGATGCCGAAACTCATCGTCGTTTCTCAACCAACAAGAGGACTTGATGTGGGTGCAACCGAATTTATACACAGAATTTTGATAAAGCTTAGAGATAGTGGTGTGGCTATTCTTTTGGTCTCGATGGAATTAGATGAGATACTTTCGTTGAGCGATAGATTGGCTGTTATGTATCGTGGAGAATTCATGGGAGAAGTCGATCCAAAGAAAGTGAGCATAGGGGAAATAGGTTTGATGATGACCGGGCACAGAGTTGAAACTGTTGGAGGGACAGAGAAATGACCAGTAGGTTGTGGTCTTTTGTTGTTCCAATTGCTTCGGTTATAATAGCTCTTTTGATTTCGTCGGTGGTCATACTTTTGATAGGCCAAAATCCAATTGTGGCTTACAAGGCTTTGCTAAGAGGAGCTTTTGGTTCAAGACTAGAAATAGCTTCAACAATTGTTAAAACCACACCTTTGATTTTAACTGGCCTTGCCGTCGGGTTTGGTTTTAGGGCAGGTTTGTTCAACATCGGTGCCGAAGGGCAAATGATAATGGGAGCTTTGGCTGCAACAGCTTTTGCTATGAACGTCAGATGGATGCCGGCAGTTTTTGCCATCCCGCTGACGATGTTGATTGGAATGCTTGGTGGAGCAGCTTATGCGAGTATCATTGGAATTTTGAAGGCAAAAACTGGAGCACACGAAGTTGTTTCCAGCATAATGCTCAACTGGATTGCAGAATATTTGTCCAGCTTCATGGTAACCGTGCCAATGGGTGTTGGATACGGAACACCGAAAAGTCCTGAAATAGCCGATAGTACAAAGTTACCACCTTTGATGACCGTTCAAGCCACCGAGTTGACCTCTGGAATAATCGTTGCAATTCTTGCGGCCATAGTGGTTTACACAATACTTGAAAAAACCAGTAAGGGATATGAATTCAAAGCCGCAGGTTTCAACCCATATGCGGCAGAGTACGGTGGAATAAGTCTGTCTCAAAACATAGTCTTAGCCATGGCGATAAGTGGAGCTTTGGCTGGATTGGCTGGAACACTTGAACTTATGGGCGTTCACCACAGGTTTTTGGGAACTTTATCTGGCGGAAAAGGATTTGACGGTATATCGATAGCTTTAATAGGCCAGAACCATCCGATAGGGATTGTGTTTGCGGCTTTCTTAATTGGTGCGCTCAGGACTGGATCAAACGAGATGCAATTTGTAGGCGTTCCAAAACACATAATAATCATCATCCAAGCGATAGTAATCTTTCTGGTCGCCGCAGATAGGATTGTGAAAACCATCTTGATCAGAAAAAAGAAGGTGGTAGCTTGATACGTGTTCTGATAGCCCTTTGGCAGATATTCACAAATCCGGCTTTTTACAAGTTGACTTTGACTGCCGCAACACCTTTGATTTTTGCATCACTTGGAGGAGTTTTCAGTGAAACAACAGGGGTTGTCAACATAGCACTTGAGGGAATAATGCTGATGGCTGCCTTTTGGTCAGTTGTGTTTACCGCGTGGACTGGTAATCCTTGGTTAGGAGTTCTTTTTGCCGTCTTGGTTGGAGTTGGAATGGCTTGGCTTCATGCCTGGGCAAGTATAAAGTGGAGGGGTAATCAAATCGTCTCTGGAACGGCTTTGATACTCCTTGCCCAAGGTGTAACAGGTTTTTTGATGGAACCAATTTTTGGAAGGCCTGGGCAAACGGATATAGTTGGCAGGATACCTGAGGTCAGAATTCCCTTCTTGATGAAAAACAGATTTTTGGCTCAGTCCATAGGTGAGCTGAGTCCGATGATATACATGGCCTTTGCTTCGGTTTTCATAGCTTGGTTTATCATCTACAAAACAAAACTTGGACTTAGAATGAGAGCAGTCGGTGAAAATCCAGAAGCCGCGGATACCTTGGGAGTAAACGTCTATGCGGTACGTTACTTCGGTGTGTTGATGAGCGGAGTGATGGCAGCACTCGGCGGAGCGTTTTTGAGCATTGGAGAGGTTGGAAACTTCAGAGAATTTATGACTGGTGGAAGGGGATTCATCGCCTTGGCAGCGATGATAGTTGGAAACTGGAATCCAATTGGAGCTATGTGGGCAAGCCTCATGTTCGGTTTTTCGGAAGCGTTGGCAAATCAACTTCAAAGCAGTCCAATACTGAAGGTTGCTTCAACCACCAAACCTTTGTTCAACATGTTCCCATTCATCGTCACGCTCGTTGTGATTGCTGGATTCATTGGAAAAACAAGGCCACCAGCTGCCGATGGAATACCTTACGAAAAATGAAATCAGTTAATCTTCAGTTTTTTCTTCGAACTGAAAAGTCACCTCGTCTCCTTCCTTTAGTTCTTGAACAAAACTGGCTTTTTGGCCGTTGACCAAAAGTGTATAATTTTTGATCCTTCTTGGGTTGATGTTCAACATTGTCAAAACATCGGCAACTATTGGCTTGTAGGGTTCAAAAAGAATTTCCATACCTTCTTCCAGTGGAGTTTCCACTGGAACATAGTTGCCGTTAACTACGACAAGGTTGTTTTTTCTATTCAGAATAATTTCTTCACCGTTTAGTTTTATCTTGATCGGTTTTGAATCTTCTATCACATCTTGAATTTTCACTGGTTCGGTTTGAAAGATCACCTTGATTTGAGATTCGTCTTCTTTGACTTCAACCAATCTCAACTTGTGTTTCTTAACCTGCTTTTTTTCACCGTTGAGGTAGAATTGAACGACTTGCAAGTTTTCTTCAAATCTTTTCATCAGTTCGGTGGCATCCATTTTTTCAACTTCCACAATGTCTCCTTCTTGAATTTGATAGTTCAAATCTTCCAAAACCTGTCCGTTGACGTAAACTTTTGGCGTAACGATGGCAAATTCTTTTCCATCCACGATGGCTACATAGGGTTTTACATATCTTGAAAGCAAAACTTGTTCGTCATCTTCTGTATTGTTTTTCTCGGTAATTACCACATCTCCCGTTTTAAGCCTTCTATACAGCGGTGTTTCCACTCCGTTCACAAAAACTTTCAACCCTCCTAATTTTCTCTGCGGTATAGTTATGATTTCGCCGTTGAGCTTGAAAGTTATCGGAGGTTTAAAATCACCGAATATTTCAGATAAATTGAACCCATTTTGAAGCAGTGCATGCAAAACAGTTTGTCCTTGCCCAATTCTCAAAAGTTTTACTTTTTGTCCATTGATTTCCACCATGTCGTATATACTTCCAGAACCGCTGGCAGCCATGTAGGCTATTCCTGAGACGGTAACGTACTCGCTGCCTACAAAACCTTGTTTGTGAGATTTAACCTTTTGAATTTGTTCAACGCTTTTCAGGGAAACTCGCTCTTCTGGTATTTGCAAACAATTTGCCAGTTCTTTTCTCAAAATGGAAAGTTTTGATCCTCCTCCTACAAGAAAAACAACGCTCGGAGATCCATTGTTCAACTTTACGATCTTTTCTGCTATTTGTTTTGCGATAACTTCAACGGTTGGCTTGATCACCTTGAAGGCTTCTTCTCTGTCTATTTTTACCTTTTTGTCCGTGACTGTAACTGTTTCCACACTTTCAAACGAGTCAAGATTCCTTTTGAGTTGTTCCGCAGCTTGGAAGTCCAAAAGGTAGTTTTGTGCAAGGGCTTCGGTTATCTCGTCACCTGCCATTGGAACCATTTCGTATCCTACGATAAAACCAGCTTTTGAGATTGCGATATCACTTGTACCTGCGCCGATGTCGACAAGCGCTATGTTCAGTATTCTCAAATCCTCGGGTACGGTTATCTCAAGCGCGGCAATCGGTTCGAGGGTCATAAAAGTTGGTTTCAAGCCAACTTTCTTCAAAGTGCTTATCATCGCATCCACAACTTGGTTAGGCAGTAAAGCCGCAACTACCTTGACGTAAGCTTTCTTTCCCCTATGACCTACTAAACTTTTCATCCAAAGCCCATCAAGTTTATATTCAACAGCAGAATATCCAACGCATTGTAGTTCCAAACCATCTTGATCGCTCAAAGGAATTTTTGACAAAGCGAGCAGTTCGAGTTGTTTAACAAAATCTGAATCGACGAAATCCATCGGAACGTCCATTTCTAACTCGCAGGTAACGGTTTTCAAAAACCTTCCAGCGACTGCGACGGCAACTTCTTCAAGCTTTACCTCGTTTCTTTCTTCAAGCCTTTTTTTGATCGTAGAAATAACTTTTGCAACACCTTCGATGTTGTGGATTTGTCCATCCAACATGTACCTATAGGGATGTTCAATTGTTTCAAAATCTAAAACATGGAGAATTTCATCTTCATCCATATAACCGATAATTCCCGTAACCTTTCTTGTACCTATGTCAAGTGCGAAAACCGTCAAAAGTTACACCTCCACAATCGTGACTCCTGTACCACCTTCAGCCGGCGTTCCAAATCTGTACCTTTTCACCTTGCTGTTTCTTCTGAGCATATCCCAAATTCCAACTGCAAGTCTTCCGGTGCCTTTCCCGTGGATTATCACACCTGTCCTGAAGTTGGAACGAGCGAGTTTTTCTATGAAATCTTCAACGATAGGTTCAGCTTCTTCGACGGTTAAACCTCGAACGTCTATCTCGGGCTTGATTATCTCAAAAAGAGCTGGTTGCACTTGTTCAACCTTTTGTTCTTCTTCTTTTTTGACAACTTTCTCAACGCTTTTAGGATAAGTTTCAAGCTTTATACCCTGAAAATCAATTATCAACTTTTCTCCTCTGATGTCAACAACTTTTCCAGTTGCTTCACTGTTTTTCAACTTCACATGATCGCCCACAGAAATTTCTTGGTCTTTGTTGGAAAAACTCTCTGTGTGGACTTCAAGATCTTTCAAAATCCTTGTTTGCTGTTCCAACGTTTTGGAAGCAGTTCTCAAAGTCTCGATATTTTCACTCTTTTGCTTCAAATTGCTTATGGCTTCGTCGATTTGCTTTTTAAGCTGCCTTATGTACTCATAGGTTTGTCTCAGTTCGTTGTCTATTTCCTCTATCCTTTTTATCTTCAGTTGGTGGTATTTTCTTTCGTATTCCTCTTTCATTTTTTCCAGTCTCTCTTTTTCCACTTCTACTTCCTCCATTTTCTTTTTCAAAAGCGTTGATTGTTCCTGATAATCCTTCAAGATTTTTTCCATATCCATGTAGTCTTTACCCAAAAGCTCCTGGGCCCTTTTTATAATTGATTCATCAAGTCCAAGTTTTCTAGCTATTTCAAAAGCATGCGATGCTCCAGGAACGCCAAGTAGTATTCTGTAAGTTGGCGACAACGTTTCGGGATCAAATTCAACGGAAGCACTCACCAATTCTGGATCGTTCGCCGCAAAAACTTTTATTGGTGTTAGATGCGTTGTGACGATGAATTTTGCCTTCAACTGTTTCAACCTTTCGATCAGCGCAAGTCCCAACGCAGCTCCTTCAAGCGGATCGGTCCCAGAACCAAGTTCATCCAAAAGTACCAACGTATTTTCATCTGCGATTTGTAAAGCCAAGACGATGTTTTTTAGATGGGAGGAAAATGTGCTTAAATTTTGTTCGATACTTTGTTCATCTCCGATATCGACGATTATTTTTGAAAAACCGTAAAGCTGAGAATCAGGGCTGCACGGAATGGGAAAACCAGCCATCATCATTGCGCAGAAAAGCCCAATGGTTTTGAGCGTAACAGTCTTTCCACCCATGTTTGGACCTGTTAAAATCAAGCCACTTTTGTTTTCAGGAAGAACGATATCCACCGGGACTACTTTTTCTAGATTTAAAAGCGGATGACGAGCTTTTAAAAGTTTTATCTCCCTGCTTGTGGAAGGATAGATCACAGCTGCTTTGTATTTGTTTGCAAACAAAGCCCTCGCATGAATGGAGTCAATTATTCCCACTGTTTCTAAGCTTTTTCTGATAGAATCGATTTTCTGTACCAAAAGGTACGTGAGATTTTTGAGGATTCTTTTTATTTCCTGTTCTTCCTGTTCTCGAAGGATTTTCAACTGGTTGTTAAGGGGTACGAATTCCTCAGGCTCAACAAAGTACGTGGCTGCGGATCCAGACGAATAATGCACTATACCTTTTACCTGACCTTTATAACTTGCTTTAACGGGAAAAACGTATCTCCCATCTCTGATGGCAAAGATGGTATCCTGCAAGATTGATTTGTTTGAAACCACAAAGTTTTCGGCTTTTCTTTTGATCAAATGAGTTAATTGTTTTATATCTCTTCTGATCTTACTAAGAAGTTCGCTGGCTTCGTCTTTAACAAATCCGTCTTCGAATATACAGCTTCTGATACTTGTCACAATGTCTTCAAAGGAATCGATTTTAAAAGCCAGTTTTTTTATCAGATCTGCTTCCTTTATTTGCGAAATTTTTGATTTCAAATTCATCATTGCCACTAAAGCATCGCTACACTTCAGAAGTTCTTTTGCCTCAAGAATTAAGTTTTCCGCAGCTTTATCAAACAATTGATAAACATCTACCGCTGAAATATCTGTGGGCAATACTTCGTATCCAGCCGTAAGGATCCTTACCATTTCATCAACCAATGCGAGTTCTTCTTGGCAGTTTTGTTTTGGCTTTAAACTGTCAAGAACTTTTCGACCTATTTGTGTTACAGCGAACGATTTCACAAGCTCTACGACTTTTCCAAATTCTATTTTTTCAAGCGTATAAACTTCTATCTCGGGTCACCTCCATATATATTTTGACCAAACTTTATTGTAAAACACGGATAAAAGTTTCCAAAGTTTTTGTTTCCTGCCCAAGTCTTATTTGAGTTACAATTTTGTAAAACCCCGGTTGGTTAAACAGGTAGGCGTTCAATGGGGAGAATTTGAAAATCTCATAATTTTCGTAAGGTGATAGCCAAAGCCTGACTGATTGCAACCTTGCAAGCAAGGTAGATGGTTCCAAACGAATTACGATTTCATCGAGAGGCAAAAACACATCTTTATTTGTTTGATTTTGGACAAAAATCGAAAAATTGATCTGATCCTTTGCTGTGATTTCTCTTGGAGCATCGCTGTACAAGCCAACGTTTTTCAAATTTGTCTCCAAGGAAGAAACACAAAAAACAGGGACAGCTGTTGAAGATATGGATCCATTGACAAAACACTGAAAGTTGAGAAGATATTTTCCAGTTTCTGAAAGCTTTATTTGTTCTGAATCCAAAATCTTTACATCCCTTCCAATTTCAACTTTTTCAAACCTCAGATTCAGTGGGATTTCTCTCTCAAAAATGGTTATATCTCCTTTTTTCAAACTGTAGCGCACTTTTTCGACATTTATATCCGCTGTGCGCGCTGTGTTGTTCACTAAATGAGCACTAAAACTCACATCCTCAAAAGGAAGGTAAAAATCAAGAAGCCCATCCAAAAACACCTGATAATTTTCAATCACCGTAAAAGTTTTCTGAGCTTGGACAAGTTCATCATCTATCTGTACAGTCACAACTACTTTGTATTCACCTGCTTCAAGCGCGGTTATTTCTACTTCCCTTTTCAGATCAAAGAGTAATCTGCTTGTAAAAGCTGTTAGTTCTGTCTTAACCGTGTGTGGATACGAAAAGCTATACACAAGTTTTTCGCCTTTGAAGATTTGGAAATTGAAGTTTTTCACCTCGACAGTTCTTTCTTTGTTGTGGTTGTTGTACAAGCGCACTTTTACATCCAGCAAATCTCCGGGAACATACGGTTCCTCAATTTGTATCAAAATTTGGTTGATCGCGGAGTTTCCACTTGGAAGTTGTCCATAGTAAAGCCTTAAACCAATGAAAAATATGAACAAAACAAAAAGATTCAACATAAGAAAATAAAGACCCTGCTTTCTTGAACGTCGGGTCTTTTCTTTTTCTTTATCCAAAAATTCTTTTTCATGCTTTCTCCACTCTTCAGGACTTTTCGAAAAATATCTCATGGTGCAACGGTTACTCTCAACACCTCTTCAAAAGAAGTTATTCCTTTCAAAACTTTTTCAAATCCATCGATGAACATCGGTCTCATGCCCTTTCTCAAAGCAAGGTCGTATATCTCTCTTTCTCCTCCTCCTGCAACGACAAGTTCCTTGATTTCCCGGTCCATCATCAAAACCTCGGCAACGGCGACTCTGCCTTTGTATCCTGTTCCGCCACATTCTGCGCATCCAGGCCCAGCAACGTACTCACAAGGTTCCAATTCTGGGAAAACTTGTTTCCACAGTTCAACATAATCTTCTCTCAAATCAACCTTTATCTTGCAACTGTCACAAAGCTTTCTAACAAGCCTTTGACTTATAACCCCAATGAGTGCCGTGCTTATCATGTGACGATCTATACCCATGTTGACCAGTCTATCGATCGCACCCGCTGCACTGTTTGTGTGTAAAGTGCTCAAAACAAGATGCCCTGTCAGCGAAGCTTCGATTGCAAGAGCTGCGGTTTCTTTGTCTCTCATCTCCCCAATCATTATTATGTCTGGATCTTGTCTTAAAAATGATCTCAAAAATCTGGCGAAGGTTAAACCAATTTCTGGATTGACTTGACATTGGGTTACACCATCAATTGTGTATTCTACAGGATCCTCAACGGTCATTATGTTAACCGTTATATCCTTCAGCTTGTTTATCATGGCTACCAATGTGGTTGATTTACCACTTCCAGTTGGACCAGTCACCAAGATTATTCCATGAGGTCTTTCAAGTAGTTTTAAAATGAGATGATAGTTGTGCTCGCTGTAACCTAATTCCTCCAGTTGTCTATATGCACCCGAAACTTTCAATATTCTCATTGCGACTTTTTCTCCGTAAACAGATGGCATCGTCGATACACGGAAATCATATTGTTCACCCTTGATGTTTATGTAGAATTTTCCATCCTGCGGTAACCTTTTTTCCGAAATGTCCAAACCGGACATTATTTTTATTCTGGTCACAATCGCCGGGTGTTGATTTTTCGGTATGTCCGTTATCTTTCTCAAAAGCCCATCTATTCTGTACCTAACACGCACATAGGATCTAAAAGGTTCTATGTGAATGTCACTTGCTTCCATTTCAACTGCTTTTTGAATTATCGTGTTTACAAGCCTTACGATCGGCGCATCGGCTTCTGCCAAAACTTCTTCCTCGGCTGCTTCTGGCTCAACCTCTATAACCTCGGTAGGTACCTCCTGAGCCAATGCCATGGGAGCACCTTGAATGTGCTGAGCGTAGAGGATCGAATATATCTGCGGGGTGACAAGATACACGATGGGATTTTTGCCTGTTACAAATTTTACTTCGCTCAATATCCTTGGATAGTTATACACGGTATCTGTGACAATTATTAAAGAATCATCCTGCTTGCCAATTGGAATTATCCTCAATTCATCGATCAGCGCTCTTGGAACAGCTTTTAAAACCTCTACAGGTACTGTTCTAGGTAGATCTTTCAAAACTGGGATACCATACTGTTCACTCAAAGCTTGAGTTATTTGATCCCAGGTTACGTATCCTTTTTCGACTAAAATTTCACCCAAAGGCTTTTTTGAAGTTTTCTGCTCTTCTAAAGCCTGTTGAAGTTCTTTTTGTGTTATCAAGCCCTTTTCAAGCAAGATTTCACCAAGACGCTTGAAACGAATTCTATCAGGTGCCACCGATTCCCTCCATTCCAAGCCGATAAATTGCTGGAATTTCGCTTTCTGGGAAAAGTAGGCTTTCTTCTTCGTCAAACTTTGTTGCTATCAAAGTAACTCGCATTTCATCATCCGCAAGTTCTTTGTCGATTATCAGTCCAAACTTCACGTCGGCATCTTCACTGCAATTTTGACGTATTATAGCCGCCGCCATATGCATTTCTTTGAGTTGGATTGTTGGTGGTGCAGAGACGTTCAATATGATTGCTCGGGCATTTTCAACCGGTTTATCCATCAACTTGCTTTCCATCGCTTTCTTTGCAGCCTCAACTGCTCTGTTGGCGCCTTTTCCCATGCCAACGCCCAACATCGCCGCGCCAGCGTTTCTCATAACTGATTCAACGTCTGCAAAATCCAAGTTTATGTACCCACGCTTTGTGATTAATTCCGATATACCTTTTACTCCTTGATGTAAAGTTTCATCAGCTTTTAAAAATGCGTTGACGACGGTTACATCGCTTGGAAGCTCCTCAAGTAATTTGTTGTTTGAAATCCTTATCAAAGTATCCACAACTTTTCTCAACTTTCTTAAACCCTCGACTGCTACCTTCCAGCGCTCAGGACCTTCGAAATAAAAAGGAGTAGTTATTATCGCCACAGTTAGGATTCCCATTTTTCTCGCTATTTCAGCTATTACGGGTGTAGCACCTGTACCGGTTCCCCCACCAAAGCCTGCGGTTATGAAGAGCATATCGGTGTCCTGGAGCACTTCCTCTATTTTTTGTGCGCTTTCCAAAGCCGCTTCTTCTCCAACTTTTGGATTTCCCCCGGCTCCCAATCCCCTTGTACGCTTTTCGCCTATTTGGATTACTATGTTGGCTTTGCTTTCTTCCAAGACCTGAACGTCGGTATTAACTGCAATGAAAGTCACATCTTTTATACCCATTTCAACCATTCGGTTTATGGCGTTGTTACCGGCTCCTCCAACGCCTATGACCTTTATCGTTGGAATTCTTTTTCTGGTAAATCTATCGCCTTCCTGTTGTTTTCCCTTTCCCAGTTCAAACGGCATACACATACCTCCTAGAGGTATTACCAAAGATTTTTAAGGATATCGCTCAACTTTTTAAAGAAACTTTCCGATGCAACTTTTTTCTTTGCCTGCGGTTTTATTTGATGTCTTGAAATTATCGAAACGAAATTGCCTAAAGCGGCGTTGTACAAAGGCTCATCGATTACCTCGTCAGCATTTTTTATTTGAACGTTGCTGGATGTGTTGTATGTTCCTATTCGAACTGGGTTTTTGAAAACGTCTATAGCCACGTCCAAAAGCCTTGGTACTTTGGCTCCTCCGCCGGATAGTATTATGCCTCCTGGCAAACCTTTCAAGCCAATCTCGGAAAACTTTGAAGTCTCCTCTCTGTAGATTCTTCTAGCTTTTGTCAGAATTTCACGCAACCTAGCGTGTATTATTCTAGAAAGAAAGTCTTTTGTTGTGGTTTTGGCTGTCATACCATCCAATCCTTTGTACTCGATGGTTTGCTGAACGAAAGAAGTCTCACCAAAAACGGCACAGCCGTGGGTTTTCAAAAGCCTTTCAGCTTCATCAAGCGACGTGTTGAGAACAAACGAAATATCCTTGATAACATGTTTAATGCCAAGTGGGATGAATTCGAGTCGTATTGGTACGCCGTGTGAGTAAATCGTCACCGATGTGGAAGAGTATCCAAGGTCGATAACACAAGTTCCCGTTTCCTTTTCTATGTCAGTTAAGATTCCTTCACATGCACTTATAACTGAAACGGCAAAGTCTGTTTCTGGGGGAAATGTTTCTTCAAGAAAATCTAACACTGAACCGGAAGAACGCTCTACAGTAACAAGGTTGAATTCTGCTGCCAAAGAGTTTGCCAACATATCCTGGGGGTTGAAGACGACCTTTGATTTGTCTATTATGTATCGTTTTGCAAAAATGTGAAGAGGTCTTTCTGTGGTTTGAAATTCATCGAGTATGGCTTCGCGCAATTGTTCAACAGTGGTTTCATCGATCGGCTTTTTTTCGTTTTCGGATAAAACTACCTCTTTTTCAACGCTTCTAAGATTAAACTTTCCGCAGCTTGTTGATACAACTATTTCGCTTGTTTCAAGTTTGGCGACTTCTTCCACCTCGGATATCACCTTTTCCAAAACTTCTCTGAAAGAAACAACGTCTTTGGTCTCCCCGTTTTCAATCCCCCTGGTTCTCGCTGTAAAGTTTTTGAGTAATTCATATTCTCTTTGTGATGTTTCTCCAATCACCAAACATTTTACGTAGTGGTTACCAACATCGATCAGTACATACTTTTTACTTTTTCTCACTCTCATCACCTCTGAGTTTATAAAAAAGCCCAACAGGACTTAAAAAATATTCCGACTTTGGTTCCATGAATCTTATCGCCGTTTCCAATTTTGAACAGTGTGTTATCAAGTCGTTCCATTCATTAAAATATAATACAACACCTTTTAGTAAAATTGCACATTTATCTTTAAGTCTAACTTCGGTAACGTATGGACTTTGTAAAACTATTTTGAGCCTTTTCATAGTTTCCAGGCTGACTTTATCCACCTTCAGATCTACAACATCTACTTGACTTACAAAAGCGTTGGTTGCTAGATCACTCAACTTTGCCACTCCTAGAATGTCTCCATTCTCACTCACAAGCCAGTATCTGTTTTTATAAGCGATCACGAAAGCTGGTTTTTCTTCGGGTTCCTTGCGATCAAAGCTAACTCTGTAAGGCAATTTGTATAAAAACCAAGCAAACGTTATGAAATAAAAAGTTAAAACGAACACGAATGCTTTTTTAAAATTATACATCATTACACGTCCAAATAAGTCACCTTCAAGGCATGCCGTTCAATAAAGCTTCTTCTTTCTGCGGTGTTTTCACCCATCAATATGTTGAACAAAGTATCGGCTTCTTCGGCATCCTCAATAGTTACCTTTATCATCTTCCTGGTTTGCGGGTTCATAGTCGTTTCCCAAAGTTGTTCTGGGTTCATTTCACCAAGTCCTTTGTACCTTTGTACTTCGATTTTTGTTCCTTCTTTCAATTGACTTTTGAATTTTTCATATTCCTCTTCGCTGTACAGATAATAAATTTTTCCATTCACGGAAACCTTGTAGAGTGGAGGAACAGCTATGAAGACTCTTCCTTCTTCAATTAGAGGTCTCATGTATCTGAAGAAGAAAGTGAGCAGCAAAGTTCTTATGTGAGCACCGTCGATGTCCGCATCGGTCATTATTATTATTTTTCCATACCGCAACCTCGAGCGGTCGAATTTATCCCCTATACCTGTTCCGATTGCGACGATTATGTCCTTGATTTGCTCGTTGTTCAAAAGCTTATGAATTGAAGACTTTTCCACGTTGAGAATTTTTCCCCTTATGGGAAGAACAGCTTGAAATTCCCTGTCTCTGGCTTGCTTTGCCGAACCACCAGCCGAATCACCTTCTACGATGAAAAGCTCTGATTTTTCCAGATCGGTTGAAACACAATCTGCAAGTTTTCCGGGCAAAGCGGAATTTTCAAGGGCATTTTTACGTCGAACTAAATCTCTGGCTTTCTTTGCAGCTTCTCTAGCTCTCATCGCTTGCGCGATTCTTTCCAAAATGATTTTCAGTGTGGCTTTGTTTATTTCAAAGTATTCGGTCAATTTTTCTCTCACAACCTTTGACACTGCCACACCAGCTATTTCGCTTCCAAGTTTTGCTTTAGTTTGCCCTTCAAACTCTGGATTTTTCAGAAGAACGCTCACAACCGCGATTAAACCTTCTCGAACATCTTCTCCTTGAAAACTCTCGTCTTTTTTCAAAATCCCCAGGGACTTTGCGTATTCGTTGAACAACTTTGTTATAGCGTTCTTGAAAGCTGTCACGTGTGTTCCATGGTCAACGGTTCTAATGGTGTTGGCATACGAATAAATCAAATCTTGCTCTTGTGAATCCGTGTAAACCATCGCTACATCAACTTTGACATCTTCCCATTCACCAGATATTCTGATCACTTCGTGCAGCATTTTTCTGTTGCCAGCTAGGTAGCGAACGTATTCGCTTATTCCACCTTTGTATTGATAAACTTCTGTGTAACCATTTATCTTGTCTTCGAATATGATTTTCAAACCAACGTTAAGGTAAGCAAGCTCACGAAGCTTGGTTTGAATTATGTCCGGGTCAAACTCCACCGTTGAAAAGATCTCTGGGTCCGGTTTGAACCTAACGATCGTCCCGCGTTTGTTAGTTTTTCCAACAACCGTTACTTCGCAAAGCGGTTTTCCCCTAGAGTAAGCTTGATAGTAAATCAAACCATCTCTGTGTACCCAAACTTCCATTTTTTCAGAGAGCGCGTTTACCACAGAAGCTCCAACTCCATGAAGTCCTCCACTAACTTTATAAGCATCTTTCGAAAATTTTCCTCCGGCATGCAGAGTCGTCATCACAACTTCCAAGGCACTTTTTCCAGTTTCTGGATGTGGATCAACAGGGATTCCCCTTCCGTTATCCTCAACTTCCACGGAACCATCCTCGTGAAGACTCACTTTTATCGTGTCGCAAAAACCAGCAAGCGCTTCATCAACGCTGTTGTCAATTATTTCATAAACAAGATGATGAAGTCCACTTTTGCCAGTGGACCCAATGTACATTCCTGGTCTTGCCCTAACCGGTTCTAAACCCTTGAGAATTTGAATGCTTTCAGCCGTGTATTCTGTCACTGCTACACCTCCTAAAGATTATCTTTTGAACTATGTTTTGACCAAGTTTTTCGTTTATCTTTTTCAATATTTTTTTACTCATAAATTTTGCTTCCATGAGCCAAATGTCATCATCGCATTCAAAGTAAACAGTTGATCCATCGAAATCCAAAAATTTGAAATGTTTTGCCAAAGATGGTCCAAACAAATCCTCCATGTTCAACAGGGCAATTCTCAACTTCAGCTGCTTGAAAAGGTTGTCCTTCTCGGACAAAAGGTTAAGTATATCACCTATTTTCATCATAGCCAATTTTCCTCTACTTTCTTGATGTAAGTTTCAAAAAGCTCTGAAAGTTGTTTTCCAAAACTAGTTTTGTAAGCTCTCCAACCATCGATTTCGTCAACTGGTACTATTCCTCTGCTCGTGTGAGTTAAGAATACTTCATCGGCTGCGAAAAGCTCCGACAGTTCTACTTGTCTTTCCTCTATTGGAATACCGTATTCTTTGCACATCTGTATGACGTTTTTTCTCGTTATACCTGGAAGAATCCCGCTTTCCAAATCAGGGGTTATAACCTTTGAATCTTTGACTATGAAAACGTTTGTAAAGGTTCCTTCACAAAGCTGTCCTTTACTTCCAAGCATCAAAACATCGTAAGCATTGCCTTTGCTGGCTTTTGCAAGAAGTATATCAGTTCTTCCTGTGCTTTTGAAATCCGCTGGAGTAGCCGAAGGATCGATTTTTCTAACTTTGCTGATTTTGACAGTAACTTTATCGATTTTCTTGAGATTCAAAACAGAGGCGTATACAATTAACTCAGAGCTTTCGGGCGAATATTCAAATGCGGATATTTTTCCTTTTGGCAAAAGCAAAACGCGGATTGAGATATCTTGTCCAAGTTTTTCAACAGCTTCATTCAAAATGTCTTTGAATTCCTCATAACTTATGGGCACTTTACAACCGATGTAGCTTGCCGATTTTTCCAAGCGTTCGTAATGATATTTCCCAGCGAGAATTCTCCCTTCGTAGCTTCGAAGGGTTTCGTAAACAGTTCCACCGTATAGAAAGGAAGGTTCTTGCAGGGAAAGGAAAAACTCACTTTCATTCAACCAATGACCTCTCCAAATCAACAATTTGCGACACCATCCCAACACCGTTCAGTAATTTTGCCACAACTTTTTGCAAACTCCCAGGTTTTCCACCTGCAAATTCGTGTCGAACGTAGTACTCATCATAACCTGTGCTGATCCCGTTTCTAACCTGCTCGACCAGCACTTCCCTTACTTTTCCAAGACATGTTTCACGATACGACCTTGAAACCTTTTCGGATAACTCTTTGAGTTCTTTTAATCTTCTTTCCTTTTCTTTAGGTGGGATCTGCTTGTCGAAACTGCTTGCCGGCGTACCAGGTCTTGGAGAGAATCTGAAAGCATGAACCTTCGTGAATTTAACTTGTTCGATAACTTTTAAAGTTTGGTGAAAGTCTCCCAGCGTTTCGCCAGGAAAACCAACTATTATATCCGTCGTGAAAGAGAAATCGGTATTTATCTCTCTGAATTTCTCCACGACGTTAAGAAAATCCGATACCTTGTATTTTCTGTTCATCATGGAAAGGATCCTATCGGAGCCACTTTGAAGAGGTATATGAAGGTGAGGACACAAACGATTATATCTCTTAAAAACTTCCACAAGATCTTCGCCTATATCTTGAACATTTATGGAACTTAACCTTATTCTGAATTCACCATTTACTTGATTGAAGCAACTTTCAATAAGCTTTGATAAACTCTCGCCTGTATCTTTTCCGTATTTTCCAAGATTAACTCCCACAAGCACTATTTCTTTGTAACCACTTGATACAAGTTTTTGAACTTCATCAACAACCTCGTGAATGGGCTTGCTTCTTATCTTCTGGCCTCTGGCGTATGGCACTATGCAGTAGCTGCACATTTCATAACAACCATCTTCGATTTTTACATAAGCACGCGTTCGATCTGTGAGAAAGCTTTCGACTTTTTCTTCAACTATGGAATCTGATTTTGTCACACGATGGAGGGGCTTTCTAGTTTGTAAGTAATCAAGGATGTATTCCACTATATTTTGTTTTTCGGCATTTCCCAAAACCAAATCTGCTCCAATTTTTATCAATTTCTGGCCATCTAGGTGTGAATAACAACCAACGGCAACAACTACGCAATTTGGATTGACTCTTTTGAACTTTCTGATAACTTGCCTGGATTGTCTTGCCGCCTCGTTTGTCACCATGCAAGTGTTAACAACACAAATGTCAGCACTGGATGGATCGGTAACATGAACAAATCCGTTTTTTTCCAGTTTTTCTATCAAAAATTCCGTTTCATATTGGTTTACTTTACATCCAAGGAAAGTTACGTAAACCTTGCTCATGGCTCAGGTTCCTCTCTCAGCAACTGCCTGCAATATGTTCATTCTGTTTACAACTCCAACAAGTCTACCGAAATCATCGACAACTGCTATGACTCTAACGTTGTTTTTTATCATCAGGTCAGCGACGTGCATGAGGTTCGCGTTTTCGTTCACAACTAGTGCAGGACTTCTCATAAATTGAGAGACAGGCTTATCCTTAATCAGGTTCAAATTCTTGAACAGTTGATTTATGTCCGGAAGAAAACTGGCTGATTGAAGCAAAGAGAAATAACCTGGAACAACGGCTTTTACTATATCGTCCTCACCTATGAAGCCTATTACCCTCATGTCTTCTGAAACAACCGGTACTCCAGACAAAAGTTGGCTTGACATGATCTTAAGAACGTTTTCTATAGTCTCATCCGGTGTAACTGCCGTGAGATCTCTCACCATCACATCGCTCACACGCAAAACAAAATCACCTACCCGATTTTTTCAATCTTGCAATCTTTCAAACAAGCAGCAATCTCGCTGTACTCGGGCATTTCTTTGGCGGGTTTTCGCGTCTTGGCCAAAGCTGCTGCATAACCAAATTTTGCCATGTCGATTGGATCGGATTTTGGCTCAACCAATTTTTTGTAAACCATGGCTGCAACGTATGCATCACCGGCTCCAAGTAAATTCGCAAGATCAACCTCAACGGTTGGACTGATCAGCCATACACCATCCTTTGTTGCAACTATGTCGTTTTTTATTTCGTACGACAACACAACCACCTTGCATCCCATTTTGACAAGCTCTTTGGCTGCCTCAACATGATCTTCCAAACTTTTTAACTGTTTGCCAAGCACAACTGCACGATCTCTGACATCGGGTTTTATAACATCCGGTGGGTATACGTCCAAGGTTGGTTTTATGTAATCGTCTGTTATTTCCGAGAAAACAACTTTGTTGGCTTCTTTTGCCATTTTAGTCATAATTCCGTAAATATCCAAACCAATCCCAGGCATTGCAGTTCCAGAGAGAACAACGGTATCACAATTGCTCAGATATATCTTGTATCTTTTCAAAAGTAGATCCACAGCGTTTTGATCGGCAAGAGGACCTGGGGAGTTTATGGCAGTCATCGTGTGGTTTTCGGGGTCAACTATGACTATGTTTTCCCTGGTATCTTGCTCTATGTGCACAAACGATGTGCTTATCAATGGGCTGATCTTGTTCAGCTCGGACAACAAAACCTTGCCAATGTATCCACCCAATATTCCAATTGCAACAGATTTTACCCTCAATTTTGCAAGCGCTATTGAAACGTTTATACCTTTTCCACCAGGTGACATTCTGACCAAATTATGCGAAGAAATTCTGTGAAGAGAACCAACACAAAAATTTTTAACAACAAACTCCCTATCCAAAGCAGGGTTCAAGGTCACAGTAACAACTTTCAATTTTTTCACCTCTTAAAGACCAAATCCCTTGTTGATCCCTTGTATTCAATTGTACCATTTTTTAGCGAAACATACAAATCTGCAATAGGCAGAAAGCGCATTCTATGACGCGTACTTAAAATGATGATTCTGTCTTCTTTCAGTCGAAGCAATTCCTTCAAGATGGGCTCAATAGTTTCATCGTCAACGTGATCAAGGATACAATCAAGAACAATTACAAAAGATCTACGAACAATTGCGGCAAAAAGTAATATCAGGATTTTTTCCATGGTGTAGAAGTTTTTCAAAGGAGTTTTTATATCTTTTTTCATAAATTGAAGCAGCCCTAACCTGTCTAAATCCGCTGCAAATTCGTCTATCGAGTCAGGCTTTTCACGCAAGGTTATTTCAATAAACTCATCTAGTCGAAGCTTGTCGAGAGCTTCTACAAAACCGGGTTCTATGTAGGTTATAAAGGTTCTCAGCGTTTTTCTGTCGTAGGTTGTTATAGATTTTCCGTTAATCTTTAAATCTCCTGTCCAAGAAACGTTTGGGTATATTTCTCTGTTCAAGGCTAAAATCGATCTAAGCAAAGTTGATTTGCCTGCCCCGCGCTGACCATAGATGATAGTTAATTGTCCTGTTTTGAATACAAGATCTATATCTCTTAAAACTTGGATGCCATCGATAGACAATGAAAAGTTCAAAAATTCAATTTTTCCCAGATTCTGTATTGCCGTTATTTGATTTTGGTCTGCTAAGTCCATCATCAAGAAGTGACATCCTCCTTCTCATCTCTTCCTCGGCGTCTTTATCACCGTTTTTGACCATTTTCAAAAGTTCGTATTGCGATACGATCCTTGGATTTTGAATTCTTTTTTTCATCCACTCACCTCTCTGTATGTCAGCAACATTTTACACCACCAAAATTAATTGGTCTTTTACCTATAATTACAATTAGAAATGGTTATACTATACTCGGAACACCGAAGATGAGAAAATACGGTCAGCATTTTTTGAAGGATGAGAAGCTTGGGAAAAAATTCATAGAGCTTTTAAAGCTAAAACCAGGTCAAAGCGTTGTGGAAATAGGTCCTGGAACTGGGGCTTTGACCAAATTGTTGATCGAAGAAGGGTGCAGAGTTTTGGCATTTGAAATAGATGAGGAGTTGGCTGAAAAATTACAATCAAGCTTGAAAAGTGAATTGTTAGAAGTAAGAGTTAAAGACTTTTTGAGAGTGGAAAAGGAGGAAATAAATGGTATAAACCTTTGCGTTGGAAGTATTCCATATCAAAATTCCCTTGAAATAGTTTTGAAAATATGCCTTCTTGGATTTGAAAAAGCTGCCTTGATCGTGCAGAAAGAATTTGCACAAAAGTTAATGGCTTTGCCTGGAGACAGAAGATACACTTTTGTATCCGCACTCGTTCAAAGCATTTACGCGGTGAAAGTGGTTTTTGACATACCTCGTTGGGCTTTTTCTCCTCCTCCAAAGGTAACATCAAGTGCTTTGATCATGGAGAAAATCAGACAAATACAGGATCTGCCAAGGTATATAAGGTTTTTAAGACAGTTGTTCACAACCCCAAACAAACTTTTGAAAAACTCCGTGGAAATTTTTGATCTGGATGAAAAGTTTTTGAACAAAAGAGTTAGGCAGCTTTCTAGTGAAGAATTAATCTACCTTTATGGGAAGTGGTTAAATGTTGAGACAGGATCTTTTGGAAATGGTACTTGATTCGATAATTGAGGGAGTAATAATTGTCGACAAGCAAGCAAGGGTGATTTACATCAACAAGCAAGCTTGCTTGCTTTTAGGAGTTGATCAAAATCAAGTTTTAAATCGTTACGTTGTCGATGTGATACCAAATACCAGGCTTCACATAGTTGTTCAAACCGGGGTTCCTGAGTTCGATAGATTACAAGAGATCGGCTCCACAAAGATCATAACAAGCCGTGTGCCCATAAGGGACAAAAACGGTGAAGTCATAGCTGCTGCAGCTATTTTCAGGGATGTTACCAGCGTTCAAAAGATGGCTGAGGAAGTTACCAACTTAAAAGAAATCGAGGCCACGCTAAAAGCGATAATAGAATCCACAAGCGATGCCATATCTGTAGCCGATGCGGAGGGTAGAATTGTTCTTGTAAACAGTGCTTACACAAAGATCACCGGTTTTACAGCCCAAGAAGTTATAGGAAAGCCAGCAACCGTTGACATAGCTGAGGGAGAAAGTATGCACATAAAAGTCGCACAAACAAAACAACCGATATACGGAGCTCGTCTTCTTGTAGGTCCAACAAAGAAAGAAGTGATTGTAAACGTCACACCCCTTTTCGTCAAAGGCCAGTTCAAAGGAAGTGTTGCCGTCATACACGATGTTTCAGAAATAATGAGATTAACCAGGGAACTTGAAGAGGTAAAACGCTTGATAAGAAGAATGGGTGCAAAATACACCTTTGAAGACATCGTGGCTGTCAGCGAAAAGATGAAGGTTGCTTTGACGCAAGCCATGAAGGTTGCTCCAACACCTGCGACGGTTCTTTTAAGAGGAGAAAGTGGCACAGGAAAAGAGCTTTTTGCACACGCTATACACAATGCTAGCGACCGAAAAGATAAACCTTTTATCAGCGTCAACTGCGCAGCCATACCTGAATCGATTTTCGAATCCGAACTTTTTGGATACACCGCAGGAGCTTTCACGGGAGCTAGACGCGAGGGGAAAAAAGGTCTACTTGAAGAGGCAAACCACGGAACTATCTTTTTCGACGAAATAGGAAAAATGCCTCTTTCGGTTCAATCGAAATTGTTAAGATTCATTGAAAGCAAGGAGATTGTTCCAATTGGTGATACTAAACCTATCAAGGTGGACGTTAGGATAATAGCTTCGACAAACATGAATTTGGAAAAGATGGTTCAGGATGGTTCCTTCCTTCCGGATTTGTATTTCAGATTGAACGTTTTTCCGATTTTTCTTCCACCGCTCAGAGAAAGGAAGGAGGATATACCGCTGCTGGTTCAAAGGATAATAAGGAAACTCAACCAGGAGTACGGAAGAACAGTGGAAGGAATTTCACCGGATGCACTTCACAAACTTTTGAATTACGACTGGCCCGGAAACGTTCGAGAACTTGAAAACGTCATTGGAAGGGCAATGATAAACATGGAACCTGATGAAAAATACATAAGAGCTCACCATCTTCCGCCTTTGAGAATCTCTTTTGCCACAGCCGAGGTTTCAAAAATAGGCGATTTAAGGCAATTGGTTCGTGAGTACGAAAAAGGGTTAATAGCAAAAGCACTTGAAGAAAGTAATTGGAACGTACAGGAGGCTGCAAAAATACTTGGTTTGAGTGTTAGAACACTTTATTATAAAATGAAAATCTTGAATGTAAAAAGGAAAAGCAATTGAGCAGGTGAGATGAACTTGAGAAGAAAACCAACACGGTCTGATGGCAAAAGAACTTTACAAAATCTTTTGAATTCAGCGTTGAAACTTTTTGCACTCTATGGTTATCACGGTGTATCAACACCGATGATAGCAAAAAAAGCCAACGTCAAAACTGCCACGTTTTATCAGTACTTCACGGATAAAGACGCTATCTACAAAAAGCTCCTTTCCAAAGCTATTTTTTTATTTGAAAACAACATGAAACGTGTGGAAGGCAAATTGCTTGAAGATAGACTCAGAAAATTTGTTGAAAATTACCTTTTGTTTTTTGCCGAAAATCCCGAATATTACAGAATCCTGCACGAAGCTGTGTACCTTAAAAAGAGAGTTTTTGAAAAAATTCAGAAGATACTTGATTCCACGGTAAATCAGATATGTCAGATTGATGATCCCATAGATCAAATGGTTTTACGTTGGTTTATCACAGGTCCAACAAGGTTTATTGCCATTTACAACTCGCTGAATTCAAACTACAAAGTTGATGAAAAAGTTGTCGAAGAAATTATCGATTTCACTTTGAATGGAATAGATCCAGACAACCATGAAGTGATGGATGAGGTTTTCAAAATAGATGTTAAACCTATAGCACTTGAAACTGCCACAACAAGAATGAAAATTCTACAAGCTGCCGAAAAACTTTTCGGAAGTCGAGGTTACAAAAACACTCAAGTGAGCGATATAGCAAAAGCAGCTAGGGTTGCCAGTGGTACCGTCTACGTTTATTTCCAAAGCAAAGAACAAATTCTTGAAGAACTTGTGATGAGTACAAACAGAAACTTGCGTTTAACGTTATCAACTGCGATCAAACGTTTTGAAGATCGCCGCGATGCCGAAATAGCTGGTTATTACACCTTTTTAAGGTTTTTCAGCCTTCACCGCAATATGTATTTGATAGTTCGTCAAGCAGAATTTTTCAATCCTGAAATTTCCCGAAATTATTACAGGAAAATTTTTGAAAGCTACCTCCCACCTTTGGAAAAGGCAATTTCAGCTGGTCAGTTTCGAAAAATTTCCCCTCAAACGCTTGCTCTAATTTTTATGGGAATAGGTCACTTCATGGGTGAGGATTTGGTCGTTAAAAACTACGCAAGCAATGTCGACGTGAAAGAACATCTCTTGAGGCTGTCGCTTTATATTTACAAAGGTTTGGCGGTGAAAGAAAAAGAAACATCAAGTTTGAAGAAGTAAAAGTAAGAATCTCCCCACATTTTTCCAAAGAAATCTTTCTTAAATGCCATTTTTTGCCAAAAATGCCGAAAAATCATCCTTGATTTTAACGTGACCAAAATGTTAAGCTTTCAAGCGAATCAACTATCAGATTTTAGATTTAAAAAGAGGTGACTTGATGAGGGATCACGTTGGGATATTATCAATAGGTACTTATCTTCCTTCGAGATTTCTAACTGCAAAGGAACTGGCTGAGCAAACAGGCATTCCTGAGCAAGTTATCGTGGAGAAGATGGGGATCAAGAAAAAATATATCCCTGGTCCAAATGACACAACTAGTTTCATGGGTATAATGGCGGCAAGAGAAGCCATAAAAAGGGCAGAAATCGATCCAAAGGAAATCGATGTTGTTATATGGAATGGTGCACAACACAAAGATTACCCTTGCTGGCTTGCTTCAACAAAAGTTGCTTACGAAATTGGTGCGACAAAAGCCTGGACTTTCGACATGGAAGCCATGTGTGGTTCAATGATTGTCGGGCTTCAAGTTGCGCGTTCGTTGATGCTTTCTGAAAAGGATATCAACACCGTGATACTTGTCAGTGGTTATAGAAACGTGGATTTGGTGAACGCTAAGAATAAAGCCACATCATTCATGTTTGACATAGGAACAAGCGGCTCTGCGGCGATAATCAGAAAAAACCTTGGCAAAAATGTGATCTTGGGAATCTCGAATATAGTGGATGGATCTTTTGCGGAAGATTGCATAATACCAGTCGGAGGGACAAAAAAGTGGCCGATGGTTCCAGAAGATCTTGAAAATTATTTCTTCCAGATAAAGGATCCAGAAAGTTTCAAAGAAAGACTTTCCAGTGTCACTTTAAAGAATTTCTACTTTGTGATTGACGATGCCCTTAGAAAAAGCAATTTGAGCAGGAAAGATATCGATTATCTTGCAATACTTCACTTCAAGCGTTCCGCACACTACGAAGTTCTCAAAGAACTTGGGTTGGATGAATCAAAGACTACTTATCTTGAAGAATACGGTCACATGGGCCAAAACGACCAAATATTCTCAATAGAAGAGGGATTGAAAAGCGGAAAAATCAAGGAAGGATCTGTTGTAGTTTTGGTAGGAGCAGGTGTGGGCTGGACGTGGAATGCAGCCGTTGTAAGATGGGGAAAAGCCGTTGAACCAACTTGTTGGTAAAGGAGGTCTAGAGGGATGGATTACAAGGACCTTTATAAATCCAAACTAACCGATATTGACTCGATTTTAAAGTTGGTACATTCCAACAGCACCGTTGTGGTAGGTATGACACCTTGTGAGCCTAAGCTTTTTCTTAGAAATCTTCACAAGGTAGCGGATCAAGTTGAAAACGTTACTGTATTCACCTGTTTGAACACAGAGCCTTATCCATTCTATCTAGACGAAAAATATTCAAAAGCTTTTACAAATGCCTCTTGGTATTTTGGCCCTTCCAACAGAGAAGCAGTCAAATCAGGTTATGGAACGGTCAGCTATGTTCCAAACAATTTGCACCAGGCTGGAACGAATTTGCTCGAAAGCCGCTCGGTTGATTTGTTTGTTGGAGTTGCTTCACCCATGGATAAAAATGGCTTTTTAACGTTATCAGTATCTGTTGTTTACGAGAAGGACGTTGTCGAAAAAGCGAAAAAGATTGTTCTTGAGGTAAACCCAAAGGCACCGAGAACTCATGGAGATACTCAGATACACATAAAAGATGTTGATTACATAGTAGAAGTTGATTACGATCTTCCAGAAGTCGAATTGATTGAACCTACAGAGGTTGAAGCAAAAATAGCTCAGCATATAAGTGAACTTGTGGAAGATGGTTCAACTTTGCAGCTTGGTATCGGTGGAATACCAAACGCTGTGGCAAAGTTTTTGATGAACAAACACGATATAGGTATTCACACAGAGATGTTCACCGAATCGATGATAGATCTATTCGAAGCTGGTGTGATAACGAACAAAAAGAAGTCTTTGTGGCCTGGAAAGTTTGTCTGTGCTTTCGCATTTGGAACCAAGAGAATGTACAGTTTTGTAGATGATAATCCTGCTGTTTTTTTCCTAAGAGGAAGGTATGTCAACGATCCTTACGTTATAGCTCAAAATGAGAAGATGGTGAGTATAAACACCGCTTTGATGGTCGATTTAACTGGAAACGTCTGCTCGGAAGCTCTTGGAACCAATCATTACAGCGGTACAGGTGGACAACTTGATACTCACCGTGGGGCGGTGAAAAGCAAGGGTGGAAAAGGCATAATAGCACTAAGATCAACTGCAAAGGGTGGAACAGTTTCGACAATCGTGCCACTTCTTCCACTTGGTTCACCGGTAACTGTTCCAAGACAGGAGATTGACTACGTTGTTACCGAATACGGTGTGGCTTGGCTTAGGGGAAAAACTGTGCGAGAAAGAGCCGAAGCGCTTATATCAATTGCGCATCCAGATTTTAGGTCGTGGTTGATGGAGGAGGCCAGAAAGCTGGGATTAATTATTTAAGCTTAATAAGATTGGTGTTATCAAATTTTGTTTTTATGGATTAAAAAATAAGTTTATTAGATAAACTCAAAAAGCACGACACGATTCAAAGATGATAAGATAGTTTTTGTCGAACGGGTGATTGAAAAAATTTAAAAAGTACAGAAAAGGGGTGAACAAAATGAGGCTAGAAGGAAAAGTTTGTATCATCACAGGAGCGGCAAGTGGGATTGGTAAGGCGGCGTCACTTTTGTTTGCAAAAGAAGGTGCGGTGGTCTGTGCTTGCGATGTTTCGAAAGAAGCACTCGAAAATTTAGTTCAAGAGGCAAGTGGACTTGCCGGAAAGGTTGATCCATACGTTCTAGATGTCACAAACCGCGAACAAGTTTCCAAAGTCGTTGAGGAAATAGTCAACAAGTATGGAAAAATCGACGTTCTTGTCAACAACGCTGGTATAACAAGGGACGCTCTGCTTTTGAAAATGACCGAAGAAGAGTGGGATGCAGTTATAAACGTCAATTTGAAAGGAGTTTTCAACATGACACAAGCAGTCGCACCCCACATGATCAAAGCCGGCAAAGGTTCAATAATAAACACATCTTCCGTCGTTGGTATATACGGCAACATAGGACAGACAAATTATGCTGCCACGAAAGCCGGTGTGATTGGAATGACAAAAACATGGGCGAAGGAACTTGCAAGAAAAGGAGCGCAAATAAGGGTTAACGCAGTTGCACCTGGTTTTATAAAAACACCAATGACCGAAAAGGTTCCAGAGAAAATCATCGAAGCCGTTTTGGCTAGAACACCACTTGCAAGGATGGGTACACCGGAAGAAGTTGCTTACGTTTACCTTTTCTTGGCAAGTGATGAATCATCTTACGTGACTGGTCAAGTCATAGGTGTGGACGGAGGACTTGTGATTTAAAAAATAGCTGTTTGAAAGAGGTGTTAGGCAAATGAGAAAAGTTTACATAGTTGGTGCCAAAAGAACAGCGATAGGCACTTTTGGTGGTTCTTTGAAAGACGTACCAGCTGTTCAACTTGGTGTGGTGGCGGCCAAGGCGGCGATGGAACAAGCTGGTATAAAACCTGAGATGGTGGATGAAACGATTGTAGGTTGTATTCTTACAGCTGGACAAGGAATGGGACCTGGAAGGCAAGTTTCGATTTACTCAGGCATACCAGTTGAAAAACCAGCTTACACTGTGAACATGCTCTGTGGCTCTGGCATGAAAGCGCTCATGATCGGTGCCATAGATATCATGGTTGGAGAAGCTGAAATCGTACTTGCAGGTGGAATTGAAAACATGTCTATGGCCCCGTATTTGCTGCCAAGAGCAAGGTTTGGATACAGGCTTGGAAATGGAGAGATCATCGACCACATGGTTTTTGATGGCTTAACAGATGCTTTCAACATGTACCACATGGGGATTACAGCCGAAAACCTTGCAGAAATGTACAAAATAACCAGAGAGGAGCAAGATCTGTTTGCTTACAAAAGCCAAATGAAAGCCAAGAAGGCTATTGAAACAGGTAGGTTCAAAGACGAAATAGTTGCAGTGGTGATAAAAGACAAAAAAGGCGACAAAGTTTTCGATACCGATGAACATCCAAGGTTTGACACAACATTGGAAGCCTTAGCCAAGCTCAAACCTGTTTTTAAACCAGATGGGACAATAACTGCTGGCAACGCGTCTGGGATAAACGACGGTGCTTCGATGACCGTTTTGGCAAGTGAGGATGCTGTGAAAAAGTATGGGTTAAAACCGCTTGCAGAAGTGATTTCCTTTGCGCAACACGGAGTAGATCCAAAGATAATGGGTATAGGGCCTGTTGGAGCTATAAGAAAAGCTTTGGAAAAGGCGAAATTGAATCTTAAAGAAGATATAGCATTAGTTGAGCTGAACGAAGCTTTTGCTGCGCAAAGTTTAGCAGTTTTGAAGGAGTTGAAGAAGGAGCATGGTATCGATGACGATTGGATAGAGGAACGAGTGAATGTGAATGGTGGGGCGATCGCTTTAGGACATCCGATAGGAGCAAGTGGAAATAGAATAATAGTCACTCTTTTGTACGAAATGAAAAAAAGACAAGTTGAATTTGGTTTGGCAAGCTTGTGCATAGGCGGTGGTATGGGTACTGCGGTGATAATAAGAAATGTTGAATAACGTTGAATAACCAAAAATCTTTTAAAGGAGGTGTTTTTATGAAGAGGTTTGCTGTGTTGGCTCTTGCTCTCATTGTTGCCTTGGTGTTTGCAGAAGTTGGAGTTTATCCAGACAAAATAGTTGTTGGAACCTTTCAGGCTCTTTCTGGTCCTTACGCAATAATAGGGCAAGAAATGTCAAAGGGAATGCAGGCTTATTTCAACTGGGTAAACAAAAACGGCGGTGTTTATGGTCGAAAAATTGAGCTCATAATTGCAGATGATCAACTCAATCCCGCAAAAACAGTTGTAGAGGTCAAAAGACTTGTTGAATCCGACAAGGTTTTCGCAATAGTTGG
Source organism: Pseudothermotoga thermarum DSM 5069 (assembly GCF_000217815.1). Taxonomy (NCBI): domain Bacteria; kingdom Thermotogati; phylum Thermotogota; class Thermotogae; order Thermotogales; family Thermotogaceae; genus Pseudothermotoga; species Pseudothermotoga thermarum. The sequence goes on from NC_015707.1 coordinate 1,244,318, forward strand.
CGGACTTGGAACATATGGCTGTCTGGCTGTAATGGATTATCTGGAGCAAAACAAAGTACCGTTTGTTTACCAAGGTGCTGGAACCAGTCTTTTGGTCGTCCCACCGAAAAGGTACATCTTCGGCGTTCAACCAGATTACACACTCGAAGGACAACTTATAGCAAAATTCTTGGTTGAAAATCTTGGAAAAAAGAGAATAGCAATTCTTTACATGTCCAACGACGTTGGTGAGGAAGGTAGAGCCGCTGTAAAACTCAGACTTGAAAAGTACAATATGAAACCCGTTCTCGAGATAGGTTATAACCCTGCTGAGACAGATTACAGTGCCTTGGCTGTGAGAGTTCTTGGCGCAAATCCAGATGCAATAGTTATATACGGCTTTATAACCGACACAATCAGATGGATTAAAACACTTAGAGACTACGGCGTGAAAAGCGATATAGTCTCAACCTATGCCAACGCCGATCCTAGCTTCATCACACTTGGTGGAAAATACGTTGAAGGCGTTTATCTGACAGGTTGGGTTCCACTTGCAACCCCAGATCGTCCGGAATTCTTCAGAGACTACCAAAGAGCTGTTGCTATATACCAAGAGACCTTCCCAGATGCAGTGATGTCTTCTTATGCTGTGGCTGGCTTTATAGCAGCTGAGGTTTTCGTAGAAGGTTTGCTCAGGGCAGGTCCAGATCTTACAAGAGAAAAACTTGTCGAAGCTTTGGAAACCTTTAAAAACTGGAATGGAATTTTGGCAAAAGACATAACCTGGGGACCTGGTCAAAGACGTGGAAAAACAACCATGTACTTCATGAGAATTGAAAACGGTATGTTTGTCGCAAAGACGGATTTGATAGGACTCGAATAATAAGGCTGGGGGCTACGCCCCCGGCTTTTGTGGGGGTTGTTGGCTTTGCTTGAGATAAAAAACCTCACAGTAAAGTTTGGTGGTTTAACTGCTGTTGACAACTTATCGATGGAAGTTAAAAAAGGTACGATTCATTCTTTGATCGGTCCAAACGGTGCCGGCAAGACCACTGTTTTCAACGCCATAACAGGTGTTGTCAAACCGTTTTCTGGACAAATTTTGCTCGATGGACAAGATCTGACGAAGTTAAGTCCACACAAGATAGTAGAGCATAAGGTTAGTAGAACTTTTCAAAACGTTGTGGTTTTCAAGTACATGTCGGTCTTGGAAAATCTCTACATAGGATATCATTCCAAATTACATATCGGAATTCTAGACGAGGTGCTTTCGACGAAGCGAATGCATTTGAAAACCGGCGAGATGTATTTCAAAGCCTTGAAAATAGCAGATCTTCTTGGGCTTAAAAGTAGGCTTTTGAGTTATGCGGGATCCATACCTTTTTTCCACCAAAAACTGGTTGAAATTGGAAGAGCTTTGATGAGCGATCCAAAAATTCTTCTTCTCGACGAGCCAGCGGCAGGATTAACAGACACTGAGACAGAAATTATGATTCAACTTATAAAAGCGATCAGAGATGAGCTTGGAATAACAATTTTACTTGTAGAACACGACATGAGAGTTGTTATGAACATATCCGACGTTGTCACTGTGATGGATTTTGGAAGAAAAATAGCCGAAGGAAAGCCAGAAGAAGTGAAAAATGATCCTGCCGTTATAAGGGCTTATTTGGGAGAGATGGAAAGTGCTTGAAGTGCGAAATATTACGGTTCAGTATGGTCCGGTTGTTGCCGTTAAAGATGTTTCAATGGTGGTAAGGCCTTCAAGTATAACTGTTCTTTTGGGTGCAAACGGGGCCGGAAAAACGTCAACGCTGATGGCCATAGCAGGTTTAAACAGAGTTTCCTCAGGACAGATAATTTTTGACGGTGAAAGAATAGACAAGCTTCCCGCTTACGAAATTGTGAAAAGAGGTTTGGTGCTTTGTCCAGAAAGCAAACTTGTTTTTCACAAAATGACCGTCATGGAGAATTTGAAGGTAGGTGCATACACAAGGAAAGACGATGTTTCCGAGGAACTCGATTTTGTTTTCCAGCTCTTCCCAAGATTAAAAGAACGTGCAAAGCAATTGGCTGGAACGCTTTCTGGTGGAGAAAGGCAAATGCTTGTGATAGCTCGATCGTTAATGGCAAAACCAAAGTGTATCCTTTTTGACGAACCATCTATGGGATTGGCTCCAAACTTGGTCGCGGAGATCATGAAGGTCATACAAAAAATAAAAGAAACTGGGAAGACAATTCTTTTGGTTGAGCAAAATGCTTACAGTGCTCTTAAAATAGCGGATTACGCGTACATCATGAAAAATGGTCGAATAGTTTTCGAAGGTTATCCAAAAGATCTTTTGAAAGACAAAACAATAGTTGAAAAATACCTGGGAGGCTGAATTGATGTTTTTGAATCGGTTGATTTTGGGCTTATCGGTTGGATCAGTCTACTCTCTAGTTGCGCTGGGTATAGTCACGATATATAAAACAACTGGTTTGATGAACTTTGCCTTTGGAAACATGGCAATGTTCATGACCTACGTTGCCTATACCTTCGTTAGCCTTAGGATCAATCCAATAATCGCTTTGCTATTGGTGTTACCGATTTCCGCTGTTTTTGGCTATGCAGTGGAGCGATTCACCTTAAGACCAATAAGACATCTTTCTCACGCTTCAATGCTTATAGTTACTCTTGGGTTGTTGATGATCCTTGAAGGGCTTTCAACTCAAATTTGGGGGACTCAATACAAAGGTTTTCCGGAACTTGTTAGTGGTACACCAATCATATTGAGGGGAGTCTTTGGAATAGTTGTTTTTCGAAGACAAGATATACTGATCTTTTCAATTCTCGGTTTGGTAAGTTTGATTTTCTATCTGCTTTTAAATCACACCAAACTTGGAATTTCCATAAAGGCTGTTTCGGAAAACGAAACGGCGGCTCAGATCGTTGGTATAAATCCCGGAAAAACCTTTTCTTGGGCTTGGATGATCGGTACGATGCTTGGCACAGTGGTCGCAATCCTAGCAGCTCCGAGAACCTATGTTTCGCCAACAATGATGTTGTTTTATCAAATACAAGGTTTTACAGCCGCAGTCTTAGGGGGATTTGATAGTTTCCTTGGAGCCGTGGTTGGAGGACTTGCCCTCGGTGTCATTGAAAATCTGATTGGCGGATACATAGGAAACGAATTTAAAACTTCTTTCTCTCTGCTCTTGATAATTGCCATTCTGCTAATACGTCCAGAAGGTTTCTTTGGAAGTCGCGAGATCAGGAGAGTGTAGAGCATGATGAAGTTGTTGACTTTGTTGCTGCTCGTGCTTTTGCCATTTGTATTTGGAACCAGCAAATTTATCCTCACAATCTTGAATTTGACGATGATCCATGCCATAGCAGCTGTGGGGTTGAATTTGATAATGGGTTACACCGGGCAAGTTTCAATAGGACATGCTGCATTTATGAGCATCGGTGCTTATACCTCGGCTTTGCTGGCGATGAAACTTTCTATTCCACTTGCACTCAGTATTCCAATTGCCGTTTTAGTCTCTGGAATCTTTGGTTTTATCTTTGGCTTTCCATCTCTAAGACTAACAGGTTTTTACCTTGCCATAACAACGATGGGATTTGCAGTTGCCGTTGAACAGCTACTTGGAGCATGGAAAGATTTAACCAAAGGTCACATTGGTCTTAGAGGCGTACCAAAACTTGGTTCAGAATTGTTCAACTATTATGTCATACTCGCTGTTGTCGTGTTGTGCTTTTATGCGTTTACAAAACTTACAAGTCACAAAACCGGTAGAGCCTTGAAAGCCATAAGGGAAAATCCGTTGGTTGCGAGAGTTTTTGGAATAAATCTGACCAAGTACAAGTTGCTTGCTTTTACCGTTGGTTCTGCTTTTGCAGGTCTGGCCGGTGCTTTGTACGCTCACGAGATAGGATATCTTGCCCCTTCAGTTTTTGGACTTGGTAAATCTTTGGAACTACTTGCAATAGTCGTTGTAGGTGGAATGGGTTTAGCAGTTGGTCCGTTTTTTGGATCGGTGGTTTACACTGTTTTGCCATTTTTGTTCAGCAGAAGCGGTATATCGCTTTCGATAATCTTTGGAATCATTTTGATAGCAACCGTTCTTTTCATGCCCAGAGGAATTGCATATTATGCACAAAACTTTTGGCTCAAATACGGTGAACTTCCCGTGATATTTTTGAAGCGAAGAAAGAAGAGCAAGGAAGGATATTTCGTTCAACTTCCTTTTGGAAAACTTCACTGTGTTGAAGAAGGACAAGGTGAAAAAGTTTTGCTTTGCATACACGGTAATTTTGGATCTTGGCGATGGTTCAAACCGTTGATGGAAGAACTGAAAGACAGATACAGATTTTTAGCCGTCGATCTGCCAAATTTTGGGGATTCTTCAAGGACAAAATCTTCGCTTGAATTTTACGCTGAGGCCGTAAAGCAATGTTGGACCTGTCAACTTAAGAAGGAAAATTGCACTAATAAGAAATGGAAATAGCCACTTCACTATGTCCTCATCCCTCCTTTTGTACCATAACCTGCTTATGTTAAAACGCCTCAGCCTGTACCTTGTTATCCCTATCACACTCTCAACAAGGCTTCTTTCCCCAAACCTCATTTATGTTCACCTTCATCTCGTCTATAGCTACTACTGCATTGCCTTCTATCTTCTCAGCAAATATCTCTTCTTTCATTCTTGCCCACCATTTCCTCAAGGCTTCATGACTGACTCCAATTATGGCTGCTGCCTTCCTTAATGCAAGTTCATACTTTCGCCTCATGTGGAACTCTTTGTCTTTGAAAAAGGTTTGGTATAATTTGGTATAGGTACTGGGTGATATTTGTTGTTGTAACTTTCATCTTTACGGGAACCTCCTTTCGGTGAGAAGAGTTGGTTCCCGTTTATTTTATCGTATTTCCCGGCTTAAGTTGACACCTCCCAATGTTTGGACCAGATGAATCTTAAAAAAGTTGTGGTAATTGGACATTCCCTAGGTGGAGCCGTTGCGATGTTGTTTGCCTTGAAATACCCAGAAATGGTTGAAAAACTGATACTTGTAGCCCCATGCCCAGTTGATGGTTTACCAACTCCCACAGAAAACCTGCCGTACCTTGCGTTGTACAAAACCAGCAGAACGCTTTTGAAACGTTCCATAAGAGGACTTTTGCCCACGCTGAAAGATAAAAAATTCTTGGAAGCACTTGCCGACGACGCTTTGAAGATGAACCCAGACAGTATTTATCCGCATGTCGAAGAGCTTGGTAAATTCAACGTCGTTGACCTTGTAAAAAACAATTTTGTTCCCACAATAATTGTTTTTGGCGATATGGATCCACTTCTAACCTACTCGCAGATGGAAAAGACAGCCAAAACTTTAGGTGCAAAGCTTGCGGTTTTAAACGGTGTAGGTCATACTCCTTTTGTGGAAAAAACAGATTTGTTCGTGCAAATAATTGAAGATTTTCTGGGAGGTGCATAAAGTGAAGTACGCCAAGATAATTTCCTCGGGAATTTACGTGCCAAAAAGAAAAATGACCAACAAGGAATTTGAGGAATTGACGCACTTTCAAATCGATCCTTACTTTTCCGAACAAATAGGTATCACGCATCGCTACATTTCCGATGAAACTGAAACGCCTACCTATATGGCAGCCGAAGCGGCAAAGAAGGCTTTGGCAAGGATATCGATGAAACCTGAGGAGATCGATTTGATAATCGTTGGAACTGATACGCCTGAAGCTATTTCACCACCAGATGCTGCAAGAGTTCAGTACCTTATAGGAGCAAGTAAAGCTGAACCTTTGGCGTTCAATGTGAACGCATCGTGTGCCAACGGAGCTCTTCTTTTGGATATAGCCTCAAGGTACATAGCCTTGGGAGACTACAGGAATGTGCTTGTAATAGGTGTTTATGCTATGACGAAATTTCTCAGCTGGAAATACTCCTGGGAAGCTCTCTTTTCCGATGGAGCGGGTGCTTTGATCCTAACAGCCGACGATAAACCTGGATATCTTGGAAGCGTTTCAAGATGCGATGGAAGTTGGTGGTACAACTGGGGTATTTACATGGGTGCTGGAACGATGAATTTGAATGGCTTTGAAAGAGGTCTTCACAAACTCGATCTTCGCGCAGCTTATCCAGCTACCGTTAACGAAGAAGGTTGGCCTATTTTGATAAACAAGTTGATGGAAAAGTGCAATTTCACCAAGGAAGAAATTGGTATGATTTTCTTCACTCAAGTTCGCAAGAAAACCATAATTACTGTTATGGAAAAACTACAGCTTCCTGTTGAAAAAGCACACATGGTTATGGACAAGTTTGGTTACACTGGATCAGCTTGTGTTTACATGGCTTACGATGATGCTTTCGAACAGGGGAAACTGAAGGATATGGAAGGAAAAGTCATTATCTTTCTAACATCGGGAGTTGGATTTCAACAGGTTGCAGTTGCTTTTAGGGGGTGAAATTTTGTTCAAAACCTCCGATGGCGTGTTGATTGATTATCAAGTCATAGGTGATTCACCTGAAGCAATCGTATTTCTCAACGGTGTATTCATGCACTACAACAGTTGGTTGTTCGCCGTGGAAAATCTCAAACGAGATTTCAAAATCGTCTTGCACAACTTTCGATGTCAATGGACCTCACAAAATGCGCCGTGTTCTTTCGACAGGCATGTTGAAGATCTGAAAGAATTGCTTAAATATCTTGGTATAGATAATGCTCACCTTGTTGGAACTTCATATGGCGGAGAAGTTGCGATGCATTTTGCCATAAAATACCCCGCTTTTGTCAAAACTCTCGTCGTTATAACTGCTGCTGCAAGGATAAACGAAGCTTTGAAATATCGCGCCATAAGGTGGAAAGAAGGTGCAAAGACAAAAGATCCTCACAAATTTGTGCTCAGTTGGATAGACGATGTGTACAGTGATTTCTTTTTGGATAGCCACGAAAATCTTTTGGAAAACATTGCAGAAAGAATGAAAAACTTTAACTACGATGGAGCTGTTATGCTTTTGGACAGCTTTTTGCAGATGCAAAAAGAACCACTGTTGCCAAAATTGCATGGAATAAAAGCTCCTACAACAATTGTTTCTGCGCAGTTCGACAGGACGAAACCACCTTATTTTTCCCAAGAAATATCCAACGCTATACCAAATTCCAGACACATCATGATACCAAACTGCGGCCATGCAGCCGTTGTCGAAAAACCTCAAGAAGTTTTGAGCGTGATCAAAGCGGCGATATCAGGATGAGGCGTTTCAGCCTCATCCTGTAACTTGTACAAGCCACGATAGGTACTTTTGATCAACTTCTTCGACTTCAATTGAAAAGATCGCTGGTGTCGTGTAAGGGTGAAGTTCCTTCAACCTTTTGAAGACTAATTCTTTCTTTACCTTGCTGGTTTTCAATATCACCGCTGTTTCTGCGTCATAGGTGATCTCACCGTTCCACCAATAACCAGATTTGATAGGAAAGGCGTTGTAACAGGCGATGAGTTTTTCTTCCAAAAGTTTCTTGCAAACTTCCAAAGCCTTTTCTTCGCTTGGAAATGTGGAGTAAATGAGTATCATCCTTTCACACCTCCTTTATCTTTGGATTTTTCGTGCCTTTTATCGTCACAAAAGTTAGCGAAGTTAAGATTAAAATCATTCCCAAGATTTGAGTTGGCATGATCTTTTCGTTCCTAAAGATTACACCTGCTATCACCGAAACAACGGTTGTCAAGTTTGAAAACAAAGATGTGAAAATTGGAGATGCTTTACTTATCATGTAATTTACAAGAAAGAATGCCACCGTTGATGATAATGCCCCAAGGTACAAAGCTGAAATTAAAACTTGTGGATGAAAGACTATTTTGAATCTTCCCATTATCAAGCTAAATGTTGTAAAATAAACAAATCCGACGAGCATCATAAAATGAGTTATTTGAAGCGGTGAAAATTCCCGCGAAAATTTCCTTGAGAGTATGTTGTAAAAACCCGCTGAAAGGACTGCTCCCATCAAAAGAATTTTTCCGAGAAAGTTTTGACTTGTGATTTCAAAGCCGATTATCAAAACTGCCCCAACAAAAGAAATCAAGACAAGAAGATAATGCAACCAATCGGCATGTTCCTTGAGAAAAAGATATGCAAGCAAATTCACCATGATCGGTATCAAAGCTATCAACATTCCTGCTTCTGCTGAACTGGTGAGCTTTAAACCGTTGATTTCGAAGGTGAAGTAGAGTATTGGTTGAAAAATGGCAAGGGGGATTAATTTGTAATATTTCGTACTGACCTTATGCTGTTTTGACTTTATCATCCATATTATTTGTACAAAGCACAACGCAACGGCGAATCTATAGGAAAGAAAAGTATAAACGTCGATGTATTCAATGGCATTCTTTGTAAAAAGAAAAGAAAGGCCAAATATGAGTGAAACTGCCACACCAGAGAAAACAACCGTCAAAGGCAAAGCACTTGCTGATTTTTCAATTGTGGTTATTTTCACCCTTCATCACCCTTTGTTTTGAGATTTTTAAATGTAATATATCCGCTGTATGTTAAGAAAGCCTACAAAGTTCTGTTATACTTTTATTCGGTGATGACGATGATCAAACTGGTGTGCATAGACCTCGATGGAACTTTACTCGACGATAAGAAGGAAATCTCGTCAAAAAATCGTGAAGCGATAAAAGAACTGCAAAAACTAGGTGTTCAAGTGACGATATTCACTGGAAGAAGTTACCATTCGGCCCTTGCTTATGTTAACCAGCTGGACATTCAAATACCTGTGGTTTTCCAAAACGGAGCCTTGATCTGCACACCAGATAGACAAAAAATTTTCAGACAAGTTTGGCTTGACGGTGAAATTGCAATCAGCGCCGTTGAACTTTCAAAACAATTCGATGTTTATCCGGTTGTATATGAATCTTTCTTTTCCGAAAAGGACATGTACGTAGAAAGTGATTACGAAGGGGCTTTTGAAGAGTACTTCAGACAAAATTTAAGTCGGACGAATTTTATCAGCGATTTGATCGGCTTTTTGCAAAAAACGCCAAAGATTGTTGAAATAGCATTGGTTGGACATGTTGAAAATGTACAAGCTGTGGTCGAAAACCTTTCAAAAAAATACGAAAGCCAGTTCACACCCGTTAAAAACCGGCAGATTGATGATACGGTTTTCCTTGAAATATTCGGTAAAGACGTGGGAAAAGAAATTGCCTTGGACTTTTTGCTGAATTTGTTCGATGCTAGTCCATCAGACACCATGTTCATAGGCGATAATTACAACGATCTTGAAGTGATGAAAAAGGTTGGATATCCGGTTGCCATGGGAAACGCCCCGGACGAGGTGAAAAAAGTGGCTAAGTTTATCACATCAACCAACAACGATTCCGGGGTAGCGAAAGCTATTGAGGAAATACTCATAAAAAGAAGGTGACGGTTTGTGATTTTTTTGGTTGTTTCAGCTGTTTTGACGGCGCTTTCCATGCCAGGCTTTCTTTTGGGAATCTTAGTTTGGTTCTCACTGGTTTTTCTGTTCAAATCTCTCGAAAATAAAGGACCATTTTTCGGGGCGCTTTATGGTTTTTTGTTTTATTACATCTTCTGCGTGATAAATTTGTTTTGGGTTCTTCCGGTTTTAACGGAAAATCTTCCCAAAGTTTTCGGAAGATTTCCTAGTTGGTTGGGGTTTTTCGTCTTTCTTTTGATGTGCGCCATAGAAGCTCTCCCATTCGCTGGATTTGGTTTGATATATGGCTTCATGGAAAGATTCATAAAGACCAATCCTTACAAAGAAATACTTTTCACGGCAAGCTTGTACACGTTGTTTGACTATCTTCGCGGAATAGGTCAAATGGGTTTCACCGGTGGTACACTGTCCGATGCCCTTTACAAAGACGTTGGGATACTACAGCTTGCTTCCATAATTGGACCATATGGCCTAACCTTTTTGATAGTGGCTTTCAACTGTTGGTTGTACATAAACTGGAGAAGATCTCTAAAACCACTTGAAAAATTGATTTTTTACGTTCTTATTGTGATCGCGATATCACACGTTGTAGCAGCTTTTCTACCATTCCCGGTTACAAGCGAAAAAGCCATCGTTAGTGTTCAAACAAATGTGAAACAAGACGAAAAATATTCCACAGACGCTTTCACGCTTGCCCAACGCTATCTTGATTTGGTTTTGGGTTTTCAAGATTTACTCGTCGTTTTCCCTGAGGAGACTTTCACAAACGACATCAGAGGTGGTGCAGTCGAAAGGCTTTTCGTCGATACAGCAAGAGAAACCAACCTTAAGTTTCTCATTGGATTTCCAACCTTTGAAGGTGATGGTTACAAAAATTCCGCTGTTCTTCTAAGCAGTGCAGGTGTGGTGGATCAATACTCAAAAGTCATTCTTTTCCCGTTTGTGGAAATGCTTCCTTATCCAAGATTTTTCAGAGTTTTTGGCTTCTTAAGGGGACTTGAATACCTTAAGCCTGGGCAAGATTTTAAGCCTTTAGTTTTACCGGATTATCCACCGTTAGGGGTTCAGATATGCTTTGAATCTTACTTTTCCAAGCCGTCCAGGGAACTTGTGAAAAACGGTGCTGAAGTTTTGTTGGTGTGCACGAACGATGGATGGTTTGCTTACAACGTAGCTTTAAAACAACACTTCGCCAAAGCCGTCATGCGTGCCGTTGAAAATCGAAGACAAGTTATTCAAGTTTCCAACGCAGGTATAACCGGTATGATAGATCCATATGGAAGAATCCTTAAAATCGTTCCTTTGCGCAAAGAATTGGCAGCAAAGTTTGAGTTGATTCCAAACGATACAGTGACAATTTACTGCAGAATTGGTGATGTGATAATTTGGCTTTGCGTGGGTATATTAATAGTCGTCTTACTTTTACCACGACGGCAATACGTAAAAAGCGAGAGGAGGATCTTTTTAAGATGAGAGTTATAGCCATCGTTCTTGACAGTGTTGGAATTGGTGAGCTTCCAGATTCGCACCTTTACGGCGATCAAGGCAGCAACACTCTTGTGAATACCGCTAAAGCCGTCGGAGGTTTAAATCTGCCAAATTTGGCAAAAATGGGTCTTGGAAATCTGGACGACATACTGGGTGTTCCAAAGATGAAGGCAATTGGAGCCTATGGAATAATGCACGAAAAAAGCCCTGGAAAAGATTCGACGACTGGTCATTGGGAACTAGCTGGAATAATACTCAAGAAACCATTTGACATTTTTCCAAACGGTTTTCCAAAAGAATTGATCGAAGAATTTGAAAGAAGAACAAGAAGAAAGGTTATAGGAAACAAACCAGCCTCGGGGACCGAGATAATAAAAGAACTTGGGCCTGAACATGAAAAAACAGGTGCTTTGATCGTTTATACTTCTGCAGACAGTGTTTTTCAAATAGCCGCAAAGGAAGAGATAATTCCAGTTGAAGAACTTTACAAATACTGTGAAATAGCTAGAAAGCTTTTGGACGAAATGGGATACAAGGTAGGTCGTGTAATAGCAAGGCCTTTCACTGGCAAATATCCAAACTACGTTAGAACACCTAGAAGACACGACTATTCCCTTGAACCTGAAGATGAAACGCTTTTGGATATACTCGTTGAAAGTGGTATACCGGTCTATGGGATTGGCAAAATTTACGATCTCTACGCCGGAAGGGGCATAACGCAGCATATAAAAACTGAGGATAACTTGGACGGGATTTTAAAGACTATAGAAGCCATCAAAGAAAAGAACCACACTTGTATGATTTTCACAAACCTAGTTGACTTCGACATGAAGTACGGTCACAGAAACGATCCATACGGTTATGCGAAAGCTTTAGAGCAGTTTGATCAATACCTACCAGAAATTTGGTCAAACATGAAAGACGATGATTTTCTTTTCATAACGGCCGATCATGGATGTGATCCCACAACACCTTCGACCGATCATTCAAGAGAACGTGTGCCGATTTTAGTCTGTGGCAAGATAGTCAAACAAGATGTTAACCTTGGTATCAGAGAAACTTTCGCCGATTTTGGTCAAACCATAGCCGATTTATTCGGCGTGAGAAAGTTAAAGAGTGGAACATCCTTCAAAGACTTGATAATTGGCTGAAAGTTTAACGTTGATTTGCAAAGAGCACCGCCTTGCGCGGTGCTTTTTTTGTTTTTTCACTCTAATTTTATTTGACAAGTTTAACCACCAGGTGTATGCTTGAATGACTTAGCGAAAAAACCATCGCTTGAAAAATTTGCCTTTCAAAACTGACTTTGACAATCCAAGGGGGGATATCTATGAGAGCCAAGTTGGTTTTGGCTGTTGTTCTTACAACAATTTTTGCTTTTGGCTCAAATCTTGTTTTAAGAGATCATGAAGTGTGGGATCGTCACGACTATTGGAACAGGATCTACTGTGCTGTAACTGTAAAGAGTGATTCCTCTAATCTTGTCACCGATCTAAGATTGCAAGATTTTGTGATTACGGAATCTGCCTATGACGACGAAGGCAATGTGTTGATAACATGCAATGCAAGCTTTGACAATCCGTCCTACCAGTTTGACGGACCCGGTTTTTGGGAAGAATCTGTCAACTCGGACAAACTGGACATCGTCTTCCTCATCGATAGCACAGGAAGCATGGAAGAACATATTGACAACATCAAAAAGCAGCTAAGAATCTTCATCAAAAGATTAGCAGAACAGTATACGAACTTCCGAATGGTGATCGCTGTGTACGAAACCGACGAAATGCCAAGATGGCCAGATGGCAGGCGTGTCTATTTCTTCTACGGACCCATGATGAAGGAAGAGCTGGAATACCAAATTGAAAAACTCACCACAGGAGGCGAATGGTGGAACTTTCAGTGGGGATACGATGCATTTCTTTGGACGCTCGACCTACCATGGAGAGACGATGCAAGGAAGATAGTAGTTATAATCACAGACGTTTTCACAGACTCTGTTCATGGTCCAAACTGGTACTTCGCGCACGGTTGCTCAAGCTCGCCATATGCCGTGGACATGGCTATGAGAGAAAAGAACATTCATCTGTATTTCTGTCAGCCAGATGAAGAAAACATGGCGAAAACAGAACTTAGCGAGAATTTCTCTGAAATGGTCAACCCAAAGGTCAGGGAAGCAAATTTCGATATTCTACTCAAACTCAACGACCTTACAAAGAAGCTCTCTTGGCCATTTTGCCTGGGTTAGCGATTTTGCAAATGTTCCTTTCCAAGTTCGAAGAAGTATATCCAAAGTCAAGATATCCATAGCAACCGTTGATGGATCAAACCAAGTGGAATTTGATTTTTGTCCTTCAACAAGCCTTGAACCCTGTCCAAAAACCACGGTGAAACTACTTGTTCGGGATGAAACAGATCAAATTCTTCAGGGAAGAAGAAACGTTGACGTCAGCCTTTACAAAGTGATTGGCGAATTGGGCAGATTTAAGAAGATTTTCCAAGGCTGCGATGAAAACGGTTTAGTGGAACTTGATTTGATACCTTTGGAAGATTACTACTGCACCGTGGAAACCGGTTCGAAACCAGATTACAGATACTACATGTTCGGCTTGTGTTGGAGAGGCTGGCTATCTGTAAAAGAACTCGAACCAATATTCGAAATAACCGTCCAAACTGCCTACAAGGACATGGAAATCTATCGCTTGAAAGGGCTTCTGCAGGAAATCAAAGTTATGAAAATTGCCACTTCAAGAACGATTCAGCTTGCACATCAGATTGAAAATCTTTTAAAAGATATTCTTCACGATGGTACTGTAAGTATTCAAGAACTTGATTTGGTCAAGAGAGCTATCTTCACATTGGCTGTTTTGGTAAACTGTTCTCACTATGCAACTGTTGAAAATGATCGCTTAATGGATGATATACTTCAAACAGTACATAAAGTCAATGCCATGCTTGATACGGCTTTGGAACTTGCTGAAGGACTTAGCAAATTCAAGGATAAACTCGAGTCAGCCGTAAACATCATAATCGATGTCGTCACCGGGAATTGGGAAGGTATCGCCAAGGATCTGACGGTCGAAGCATTGGTCCAAAAATTGATTGACTACATAAAGAAGGAACTTCCCGATAGGATAATAGATGCGTTAATTGACAAGTTGCGCGAAGTGTTGGACGTACCAGATATCTTGGTGGGATATTTCGATACGTTCATAAGACATGCCATTCGGAGAGACTTTGAAGACTTGAAGAATCGCATCGAAAGTTTTGTGCTCACAAATGTTGTACAACCGAATTTTGTCAGTTTTATGGATGAAGCACTTGACAAACTAATCGCCAGCGCACCGAGTTTCTTAAGCGTAGTACCAACTGAATGGCTTGATCTAAGTGATTCTTCGACAAAGCTAAAACAGATCTTTGAGAACTTTCGACAGGACTACATGAACAATCTTTTCTACAGCGCTTATGAAAACCCGAAAGAGCAACCTGTCATCGACGATTGGGCATCGACACTATCAACCTTTAACGAGATGCTGATGCTTGTTCTATCGTTGGTACAGATTCTGCAGAACAATTCTCTTGCAATTGAGGAATCCTTTGGATTAATGCCAGATTTTACACCGCTCATAAATGCCATAACAAACCTTTTCCCATTCTTTGATGAGCTAAAAGCGATGACAAAAACCTTCGAGATGGCTTTAAAAACTAACCATTTGCTTTCGATGCAAACCATTCTTAAAAAAGTGCCCCAACTTGTACTCAAAAATTGATTCAAATAAGAAAATTAAAACCCCGCCTAATTGGCGGGGTTTTCTTCCAAAGTTCCAATTGCTTAACTTCTTGGAAAAACTATGAACTTAATGGCGGTTCTTGTTTCGTTGTCAATTTGAACATCGGTGAATGCTGGGATGCTCACTAGATCAATGCCACTTGGTGCAAGGTATCCTCTTGCAATAGCTATTGCTTTGACTGCTTGGTTGACTGCCCCTGCACCGATTGCCTGAAGTTCTGCCCTTCCATGTTCTCTTATCATACCAGCCAAAGCTCCAGCCACCTTGTTAGGATTGGAGTTGGAAGCCACCTTTAGTACTTCCATTCGTTCTACCTCCCTCGTAGTTCTATTGTTTTACCAAAGTTTGCAGCATAGTTTATTACTAACCATTTGGCGCGCCTGGCAGGACTTGAACCCGCAACCATCGGATCCGAAGTCCGACGCTCTATCCAATTGAGCTACAGGCGCGCCCTTTGGGGTGACCAGCGGGATTTGAACCCGCGACCACCTGATCCACAGTCAGGCGCTCTGCCAGCTGAGCTATGGTCACCACAGCTGGTGCGCCCGGCGGGAGTCGAACCCACAACCCTCGGATTAGAAGTCCGATGCTCTATCCTGTTGAGCTACGGGCGCTGGAGCGGGCGACGGGATTCGAACCCGCAACCCTCGGCTTGGAAGGCCGATGCTCTACCGTTGAGCTACACCCGCTCGCTTGATTACCAGTCATTATTTTACTATAATCTTTCCAAAAATCAATACCCTAACCAACGTTTTCACTTTTTTTCGGTTGATCTGGTGCGGTGAAAAAGCCGACGATTGCAAGTATATCTCCAACTAACATCAAAATCATTCCTACAAGAATGATCAACAATATCGCGCCCCATTTGTAAAGACTGGCAGCAGTGTTGAAAATAGGAACGTTCAACCTCTCTGCCAACAGTCTATAAGCCTTCACCCGGTAGACAAGAGATATTATACCCAAAACCACAACAGCTATGAAGCCTCCTATTGTTGAAGCACCTGCGCTGAAGAACCTTCCCATCATTATCAAGCCAAAACTACTCATCAATGTGACGGAGATGACTACCAGCGCGACAAACCAAAGAATCGTCGGGATCAAAAAGTACGTGAAAACATTTTGATCTTCGACTATTTTCGCAATGTTGTTAACCGCCACAAGAAAGAGTATTAACCCAATCAAACCCAAAAGCCAGCCAGCTGCTGGAATGGATCCAAGCAAAGTTAATATAAGTCCAACTCCTGCAAGTGTTTTAGCCGTTTTCATATCCATCTTGGAGGTGTCAACTTAAGCCGGGGAATAAGATAAAATAAACGGGAACCAACTCTTCTCACCGAAAGGAGGTTCCCGTGAATATGAAAGTTACAACAACAAATATCACCGAGTACCTATACCAAATTATACCAAACCTTTTTCAAAGACAAAGAGTTCCACATGAGGCGAAAGTATGAACTTGCATTAAGGAAGGCAGCAGCCATAATTGGAGTCAGTCATGAAGCCTTGAGGAAATGGTGGGCAAGAATGAAAGAAGAGATATTTGCTGAGAAGATAGAAGGCAATGCAGTAGTAGCTATAGACGAGATGAAGGTGAACATAAATGAGGTTAAGAGGAAGAAAGTGATCTATGCGTTGGTCAGTAAGACACGAGAGAAAGGCAAAGCAGAGACTTAGGGTGAATTTTGTGTCTGGACAAAATACCTCAGTTGAAACATCTGGTTCAGCTCATACATACATCCCTTTACCCTCATTATCCCGTTCCTCCATTTTGTCTCCCTCAGGTTCTTCCTGTGCAAATATACGCTTAACTCCAATAGCTCAACACTCCCAAAATATCCCCCACTTTTTATCCTTACTCGCTCTATCTTGCTGTTTATGCTCTCCACCGCATTCGTCGTGTATATGTATCCCCTCAATTCCTCAGGATATTTCGTATATGCCACGTATTTCTCTTTCTTACCCTCCAAATATCTCACAAAACTCGGATACTCCTCTTTGTACTTCTCAAGCAGCTTCCCCATCTTCCCTAATGCCTCTTCATAGCTGAGTTTCTTCAATTCGTCCAACCCTTCCTTGAACCCCTTCGCATCCTCTCGCTTCATTTGCCTATCCGCATTCCTCTTCAAATGCTTCACACAAAGCTGGTGATCCGCTAATGGATATACCATCCTTATTATCTCCCCTAAGCCACTTAAATCGTCGCTTACTACTACCATCACCCTCTTCAAGCCACGTCTCACCAAATCCTCAAATACCTTCCCCCATTCCACCCTGCTCTCCTTACCCAAATACGTGTACAAACCGTATATGTCCTTCTTCCCCTCCATGTCTATCCCCAATACTATGTAACATACCCCATACCTTACTTTCCCTTCTTCCCTTATCTCACTGTGGTAACCATCTATTATTAGCGCAAATGCCTCACTCGGTAGCTCCCTCTCCTTGAACCATCTCAATTCTTCCTTCAACCCTTCCTTTATCCTCTCAAGCTCCTTCTCCGAGTATGGTAACCCTAACCTCTTCAAAACACTCATTATCTCAGACTCCGAAAACCCACTCGCTATCATCGATTCCAATAACTTAACATACGATTCGTCCAGCCTCTTGTACTTTTCCTTCAATAAATGTGGCCTAAAACCGCCTTTCCTCGTCCTCGGTACTTCAAGTTCCAAAATTCCATACGTGCTGTAAAGATCCCTTTCATACTTCCCGTTCCCTTTGTCCCCTTCCTCAGTCTCAAGATATATCTTTCTCTCTGAAAGCATTATCGTGTTCAAAAGCCTTTCAAACAAATCTGCAAGTGTTTCCCTTTGCTTTTGATCAGAATCATCCGCATATTCCTTAAGCAACATCTCTAAAGACCTTTTCTTGACTTGTTCAAAGTATTCCCTGTCTTCCAGAAATTTGTTCGACATGCCCGACACCTCCTTATTGTACAATAATCTTACCACCAGACACAAAATTATCCGAACTCCCAAAAGAATATGGGATATTGGGAACACGAGCATGAGAGGTTTGGGGAAAGAAGTCTTGTTGAGAGTGTGATAGGGATAACAAAGTACAGGCTGAGGCGTTTTAACATAAGCAGGTTATGGTACAAGAAGAGGGATGAGGACATAGTGAAGTGGCTATTTCCATTTCTTCTATTAGTGCAGTTTTCCTTCTTAAGTTGACAGGTCCATATTATAATATTTGAATTATTTTGAATTATAATATTTTTGGATCTTCAAAAAAAAACAAAAGGAGGAATTTCATCGATGAAGCCTTCAAAACGAGTGCAGATGGTACCTGCTTCAAAAACACTTGAAGTAAATGCTTTGGCTCAAGTTTTGAGGGCAAAAGGGATTGATGTGGTTAACTTAACCGCTGGAGAACCGGATTTTCCCACTCCAGAACCTGTTGTTGAAGCCGCAATTGATGCGATGAAAAAAGGTTTTACAAAATACACAGATTCTTCTGGTATACCTCAACTTCGCGAAAGAATAGCCAAGTATGTTACGGAGAAATTCGGTGTAAAGTGCCAACCAGAGCAGGTGATAGTTTCCAACGGTGGAAAACAAGCTATATTCAATGCCTTGGCTGCCGTGGTTGATGAAGGCGACGAGGTTATAATCATCGATCCTTGTTGGGTTAGTTACGAACCAATGGTCACCTTACTTGGCGGTAAAGCTGTTCACGTAGAAACGAAATTTGCCGACGGTTTTGTACCAAAAGTTGCCGAGATAGAAAAGAAAATTTCTCCAAACACCAAAGCAATCATTGTGAACAGTCCAAACAATCCATCCGGTGCGGTGTACGATTTTGAAACGTTGAAGGGAATCTACGAATTAGCCGTTAAGTATGATCTGCTGATCATCAGCGATGAAGTTTACAGCTGCTTGGTTTACGATCAAGATCACATTTCGTTGTTCTCGATATCCAATGGAGATAGAACAGCTTTGGTGGATGCCTTTTCCAAGTCTCATTCAATGACAGGTTGGAGAGTCGGTTATCTTGTCGCTCCTCTTGAAATAGCAAAAGCTGCTGCAAAAGTCCAATCGCACTTGACATCCAATATCAACACACCTACGCAATACGCAGCTTTGAAAACCTTTGAAGTTGATACATCTTACATGAAGGCAAAGTTTAAAGAAAGAAGAGACTTGGTTTGTAAACTTCTCGACGAAGCAAAGATCCCATATGTCAAACCAAAAGGTGCATTTTACTTTCTTCTTGATATCAGCAAGTACGAACAAGACGATGTGAAATTCTGCAAAGACTTGCTGAACGAAAAACACGTTGCACTTGTTCCAGGAAGCGCCTTCAACGCACCTGGATTTGTAAGGTTGTCCTTTGCCACAAGCGAAGAAGTTTTGAAAGAGGGAATAAAAAGAATAGCCGAATTCATTGCAAAGAGGTGAAGCGATAAGTGATTAAAGAGTTTTTGAAAAAACATTGGTACAAATATGTCCTTGGAATCACCTGTTTGGTGGTTGTTGATCTTCTTCAACTTTACGTGCCAAGGTACGTTAGCAAGGTTGTTGATCATCTTCGATATGAAAAGCCCGATTTAAATTACGTTTCAATAATCATTTGGTCAGTCATAGGCATAGCTTTTGGAATGGCAATAGTTAGATTCTTCTGGCGTTATTTCATAATTGGGGCTTCTAGAAAATTTGAATATCTTGCGCGCAACATACTTTTTGACAAACTCCTTTCACTCTCCATGAGCTACTTCGATGTCAACAGAAGCGGTGATCTGATGGCAAAATTCACAAACGATTTGCAAGCAGTTAGAATGGCTCTGGCACAGGGTGTGGTTCTTTCGGTCGACGCAACATTCATGGCGATAATGACGGTTATTTTCATGGGAAGCTTTGTAAACTGGCGCTTGACATGGATTGCCATAGCACCCATGCCAGGAGTTGCGCTTGTGGCGCTCTTATTTGGTCGATTGATCCACAAAAAGTTCATGAAGGCACAGCAAGAATACTCAGCGCTCAGCGAAATCACCGAAGAAACTGTTTCCGGTGTTCGAATCATCAAAAGTTTTGCGGCAAACGATTTAATGCACCGGTTATTCAACGAAAGATCCATGAGAAATTACAAAACCAACATGTCTCTTGCAAAAGTTTCCTCGCTTTTCTTTCCACTGATGACCTTCTTTGCGTCACTATCATATGTGTTAGCGTTGCGGTTTGGAGGGGCAATGGTTATTCGCGAGCAAGTTTCGCTCGGAGAATTCGTGGCTTTCAATTCCTACCTTGGAATGCTAACCTGGCCCATGATGGCTTTTGGATTTGTTTTGAACGTGATTCAACGTGGAAGGGCATCTTACAAACGAATCATGGAAATAATGAAAGAAAAGCCACATGTTGTTGAACCTGATAATCCTATAAAAATCGAAAGTATTGAGAAGGTAGAGTTTCGCAACTTAACTTACAGATATCCAGGTTCTACAAGGGATGTTTTAAAAAACGTTAGTTTTTCCTTCACCAAGGGGAACATGGTTGGGATAGTTGGAACAGTTGGGAGTGGAAAATCAACCATAGTGAAACTTCTAGCAAAGCTTTATCCAGTTGAAAGAGGAAAAATTTTCATAAACGATGTTGATATCAACGACATTTCTTCGCAGAATATCCGAAACTTGATTGCCTTCGTTCCTTCAGAAGCTTTTCTTTTCTCCGATGAGATCCAGAAAAACATTGCTTTCGCACAGGATACGATCGATTTTGAGAAGGTGGTAAATTACGCAAAACTTGCTGCTGTCCATGAAGATATCGAGAAATTCCCACAGGGTTACAAAACGATCGTTGGAGAAAGAGGTGTGACACTCTCTGGTGGTCAAAAACAGCGTGTTACGATAGCACGTGCCTTGTACAGGGAAAAGGACGTTTTGATCTTTGACGATTGTCTTTCCGCAGTCGATCCTGAAACGGAAGAGAGAATTATTTCCACGTTGAGGGAGAAATATCGAGATAAAACGATGATAATCATAACACACAGGCTTAAGGTTTTAAAGGACGCTGACTTGATAATCGTCCTAGATGATGGAAAGATCGTGGAGATGGGAAATCACGAAAAATTGATGCAACAGGAAGGTTTGTACTACAAAATGTTCAAAAAACAACTCATAGAAGGAGAATTGAGAAAGTGAGATATTTTGCACTTGCGATAATCTTCATAGCTTTTACTGTATTCGCAACGGTTGAATACCGCTTTGAAAGTTCATATTTGATCATAACGGGGCTAGAAAGTTATGATCAAGTCGAACTACACATCGATGGCTCCACTTTGAACTTACCAGGAAACTCTCTTCGTATACCTTGGGAAAAAGGTAAGAATGCCGAGATAAAACTAATTCCCATCCGAAATAACGATAAATTGCAGCCGATTTTTTTGAAAATCAACGCATCAAAGGACAATCCACCGGTTTTCAGAACCAGGATACCAAGTTATCTACCAGCTGGGAAAATACAGGTGGAATACCTCATTTACGACGATTGGGATACACCCGAGAAGATCACCAAACGAGCTTTCATAGACGGAAATCCTGTGGATATTTTTCGCGAAGGGTACATTGAGCTTGACACGTTTTTTCTTCGCTCTGGTGAAAGAAGGCTTAGGATTGTTCTTAAGGACAGTTCAGGAAAGGTAACCGATCAAACTTATAGGTTTACGGTTGTACCGCATTTACCATCACCACCTTTGGTGAAAGATGGAAAAATTCTTTCAAGCAGACTTCACAGAATTTACACTATCCAAGGTGGAGAAATAATAAACAAGGAAGTTAGTGGAGAAATCGATTTGAAAGAAAGCATTTGCTTTATAACAGATGTCGATGGCGCTGGCAACGAGAGCGCGCCCGTTTTGTTTTACTCGTATCCAAATCTTCAGGTTTTGGAAAATGCCAGCCTAATTTCGCTGACAAGTGGCGAACTTAAAGACAAAGATTACACAGTTCTTGGAAGGGTTATGATAGCCAATAGAGACACGGTTGTTCTAAAATCTGGTGCGTCGTTGAGAATTGCACCAGGTTCTAGCATAATTGTAAGAGGATCCTTCATAGCAGAACCAGGTTCAAGAATATACGGTCAAGGGCAACTTATCATAGGAGACGATGCAAAGGTTATCCTAAACGGTGCCAAAGTAGAAGCAGATGTTTTAATCAACGGGTCAAACATGGTTTGGATCGCTAACAGTAAGATAAATTCAAGAATAAGTGTTTCAAGATCACTGCTTTTAGCTTTTCAAAACGTCAGTTTGAAAGAACTTTTCGCTTCAAACGTACGCCGATTGTGGTTTAACTCGGTATCAATTCAAAATCTTTCTTTGTCAAACATTTCTTACTTTCTTATGGTGGATAGTACAATATCCGAAAGAATTCAAATTGAAGATTTTTCAAATGGTAGAATTTACAACAGCAAATTTTACTCCAACGATCTACCGATTTTTGTGTCCAATTTTTCCCGCATTGAAATGATAGACTGTTGGGTATCGGCAAAAAGATGCGTACTTGTTCAAGACTTTTCGGTTTTCAGAGCTAGAAGCACTCAATTCAACGGCGATAACGCCATCTTTGTTTCTGGTTTCTCCATCTTCGATGGCTTTGCAATCAGTGTAACATCGGCGACCGCGATAACTTTGAGGGATTCTAGAGCAAGATTAGTCCAATCTGAGATCAACGGAAAAACGGTGAGTTTGGGAAGGTCTGAAATTCTAAAACCCTAGAGGGTGAAGAAGTTGCATGAAACCATTCAACGAAAATCTCTTTGAAGGTCTTTTCATAGCAGATGCCGGAAAATCTTACAACGTAACCCACGCTACAGTTGTTTTGGCTTGGAGTTCTACTCCAAACAAAAAGGTGGGAAAAATCGTTGAACTTGGTTGTGCCACAGGTGCTGTGGCTGCTTATCTTGCAAAAAATTTCAACGTACAAGTCGTTGGAGTGGAAAAGGAAAAATATTTGGCAGAACTTGCACAAGAAACAGTTAAAAGAAACAACTTGTCTGATAAGGTCAAAATTTACAACATTTCTTGTTGTGATGTGAAAAAGTATCTACCATGTGAAAGCTTTGACATGGTCGTTGCAAATCCTCCACATAATCTTTCGCATGTTCCTAGTCCTGATGAAATTCGCAGAAAAACTAGAACTGCTGATTTATCAACGGTGGAGGAGTTTGTCGATGCAACCTTTTATTTGCTTCGAAATCGAGGATATTTCGTCTACGTACTTTCTCCAAACCATCTGACTTTTTGGCTTGAAAGGTTCTTAGAAAGGAAGCTTCAACCAAAAACTTTGATCCCAGTTTACGGAGAAAAAACTAGATCCGCCGTCTTGGTGGTTTTAAAAGGTGTGAAAAATGGGGGCATCGGTTTGAAGATAGAGCCCCCGCTGATCTTGAAAAAATCTTAGACTATTTTCAATTCCTTAACTTTATTTTCGACAATGTATTTTGTATCGCGTGCAATCACCAATTCCTCGTTGGTTGGGATTACCAAAACGGCAACTTTTGAATCAGGCGTGGAAATGATTCTCTCAACGCCTTTGACGTTGTTCAAGTTCTTGTCGATCTTAACTCCCAAAAATCCAAGATATTCACAAACCTTTTCTCTAATGTACGGAGAATTTTCGCCAACACCTGCTGTAAAAACAATTGCATCGACACCATTCATGGCTGCGGTATAAGCACCAATGTACTTTGCTATCCTGTATATGTAAATATCCAAAGCAAGCTGAGCCAATTCATTGCCGTGCAAAGCGGCATCTTCGATATCTCTCATATCCGAACTGAAATTCTTCGTTAAACCCAAAACTCCACTCTTCTTGTTCAAAATGTCATAAACTTGGTCAACCGACAAACCAAGATTCTGTTGCAAGTATACAACTATTGCAGGGTCTATATCTCCACACCTGGTTCCCATGACAAGCCCTTCCAAAGGAGTAAATCCCATGGATGTATCTATTGACTTGCCATGCCTAATTGCAGCGATCGAAGCACCGTTTCCAAGATGACAGGTTATAACTTTGAAATCGTAATAATCTCTTCCGAGGATCTCTGCAGCCCTTCTTGAAACATACCTGTGGCTGGTTCCATGGAAACCATATCTTCTTATCTTGTATTTTTCATAGAACTCATATGGAATGGCGTATAAAAAGGCTTTTTTCGGCATAGATTGGTGGAAAGCAGTGTCAAAAACGGCAACACTTGGTACGTTTGGAAGCAGTTTTTGAATCGCTTTAATACCGAGTATGTTCGGCGGATTGTGAAGTGGAGCAAGGTATGCGTTTTCTTCTAAAGCTTTCATGACATCATCGTCAATCAAAACAGAGCTTGCAAAAGCTTCTGCACCGTGTACAACCCTATGACCAACTGCTGCAATCTCTGAAAGATCTTTTATCACGCCTATCTCTGGATCCAAAAGAACGTCCAAAATGAGTTTGATGGCTTCTTCATGGTTTTTAAGAGGCCTTTCTATCACATGTTTGTCCTCACCAATCCGATGAACCAGGCGACTTCCATCAATTCCGATCCTTTCCGCTATACCTTTGCACAGGACCTTTTCTCCATCCATTTCGATGAATTGATACTTCACCGATGAGCTTCCGCAGTTGAGGACCAGTATTTTCACACTCTTTCCCTCCTTAACTTTTATAATAACGTCCATCAAAGGTTTTCACGATTTTTCCAGAAAGTTCGTACTCGGTGAGCTTTACCAAAACCTCTGATACGCTTAAGCCAACTTTTTCAGCGATTTCTTCAACTTGCATTGGACCATCTTTGAAAATTTCAAGAAAATCGTCTTTTGTTTTTTCTACTTCACCTTTTATTCCATAAAGATCAAAAATCTGTTGACAATCCGTAAGGGGAATAGCTCCCATTTTGATCAGCCAGTTACAACCTTCGCTGGATTTTCTGTCTATGTCGCCGGGTACTGCAAAGACTTCTCTTCCCATTTCGGCAGCTTGACGCGCCGTTATCAAAGCGCCACTTTCCAAAGGTGCTTCCACAACGATTGTAGCACGAGATAAGCCGGCTATGATCCGATTTCTCATTGGAAATTGGTATTTAGCCGGCTTTGTACCCATTGGAAACTCGCTGATTAAGCATCCGGTTTGAACAATCTTCTCATAGATTCTCCTGTTCGAAGAAGGATAGCAAATATCAACCCCTGTACCAAGAACTGCAACAGTTTTCCCGCCAAGCTCCAAAGCTGTTTCGTGTGCAAAAGCGTCTATCCCAAACGCCAGGCCACTGACGATAACAAAATCAGCTTGAACAAGCTGCGAAACTATTTTCTTTACGACCGCTTTGCCGTAACTGGTAGGCTTTCTTGTGCCAACAACGGATATGCATCTTTCGTTTAAAAGTTTCACATTGCCAAGACAAAAAAGAACAGGAGGCGGAGAAAAAGTTTCTCTTAAAAGTTTCGGATAATCTTCGTGCCAGTAGTCTATCAACTTTACCCCGTGTTCTTCGATTTTTCTTTTTTGATCCAAAAGAAATTTTTCGTCGTATCTTGCTTTGAATTTTTCATTTCCCTGCAAAAAATCCGATTCAAGGATATCTTTCAACGTTTTTCCCTTGATCGACTCTATCTCTTCAACTTTGAACTTTCCAAAATGGCTGAGCGCAAAGATTTCAATTGGCTGCATTTTGTTTCAATATCTCCTTTATCTTCTCAGGAACACCTGCAGCTTTTCCAGGTAAACACATATCTGGAGTTGCTTTCCCAGCGACAACCGCTTTTGCAAAACCATCGCAACCAGGATAACCGCACGCACCACAGTTTGCACCTGGAAGAACTTGCCTTACAAGTTCCACACGTGGATCTTCTTTAACTTCAAATTTTTTTGCAGAGTATGCAAGAAAAGTTCCAAAAGCAAAGCCAAGAATCGCAAGCAATATAGTTGAATAAACAATTGTCAGCATCGTTTACCACACTCCTTATAGCTTTATCAAACCTTGAAAGCCCATGAAAGCCATTGAAATTATCGATGCTATTATCAACGCTATGGGCAAGCCTTCAAAAGGCTTTGGCAAATCGTACAGTTCGAGTCTTTCCCTGATTCCAGCGAAAATCACCAAGGCAAGCAAAAATCCCAATCCTGCACCAAGGGCATGGAATATCGATTCAAGAAGAGAATACTTTGCCTGGGCGTTCAATATGGCAACACCGAGTATTATACAATTTGTCGTTATCAAAGGAAGGTATATTCCAAGCGCTTCGTACAACCCAGGACTGTTCTTTTTCAAGAATAACTCAACGAACTGAACAAAGGTTGCTATGACGAGAATGAATGTAACGGTCCTCAAAAAGTCTATTCCCAGTGCAACCAAAAGCCTGTTGACAAACCACGTTATCGTCGAGGACATGACGAGGACGAAAGTTGCAGCAAATCCCATTCCAACGGCTGTATCCATCTTCTTTGATACGCCGAGAAACGGACAAATTCCCAAAAATCTTATGAACACATAGTTGTTTATGAGAATTGCGGAAAAGAGTATCAAGAAAACCCTCATTTGCTTTCACTTCCTTTCTTGCGTTTTAAAGAAATCCAAGCAAAAAGTGCAGCCAATAAACCAAGAGTCATGTAAGCACCGGGAGGAAGTATCATGACAAACATGTTGAAAGATTTTTCCCAAACTTTTATTCCAAAGATTGTTCCAGAACCAAGAAGTTCTCTTATGCTTCCAAGAAGCACCAGCGATCCAGTAAAGCCCAAGCCATTACCAAGTCCATCCAGTGCTGAATGCCATATGCTGTTTTTAGAGGCAAAAGCTTCAGCACGTCCCATTATTATACAGTTCACAACGATTAAAGGTATGAACAAACCCAAAGTCTTCCAAAGATCGTAAGTGAACGCGTGCATCAAAAGGTCGATGATAGTCACGAAGGTCGCTATAACCACTATGAATATCGGTATTCTCAAATTTTTTGGAACGGTTTTTCTTATCGCAGAAATGACGATGTTGGACATCGTTAAAACGCTAGTTGCTGCAAGTCCCATACCAAAACCGTTGATTGCACTTGTTGTCACCGCCAAGGTAGGGCACATTCCAAGAACTTGCACATAGGTCGGATTTTCTTTGAAAAATCCTTTCGTAAATTCTTTCAGAGAGCTCATTTTAACACCTCCGTGTACAGATATTGGATCATCACAGTTAAAGCGTCTGCCACAGCTCTGGAGGTTATTGTCGCACCGGTCATAACGTCACTGATTTTTGCTATCCCTTTCTTCTTTGCTTCTTCTGGAGACAGATGAGTCGCCCTTGCATCCACGTCCACAAGAATGCCGTTCTTTATGGCCTCTGCTGGCATTGGATAGAACCTTCTTTGGACTTCCTCTTCACCTATCCTTGCCCCCAGTCCAGGGGTTTCTTTGGCATACTCTGTCACACGCACGGAGAAAAGCTCAAAACCTTCAGGCTTTTTAATAAAGCTGGCAACAACTTTTACTTCCCCGCCATAACCAATACCTGAACCTGTGAGAACATAAATATCACCCAAAGGTGATTTGAACTTGTAAACTGGCGCATAAACTTTTCCAAATGGGTCGGAGAAAATAACACCTTCGCCCTCTGCTGCTTCCAATCCCGCCTTTATTTCAGACAGTGAAGTTATGTAGTTTCCTTTGTCATCCTTCAAAACCGTTTCAATAGCCTGCAACTTCTCCGATAGTTCGGCCAAAAGAATCCTATCTCTTGTTACAACGTAAACGATCCCAAGGGCAAATCCAGCTATGGCGCAATAAGCCAACAAGATCAAACCCATCTTCATGTATTCTTTCATGCTCTAACCTCCCCAAAGATTTTAGGTTTGAAAACTCTGTCTATCAACGGCGTGATGGCATTCATGAGAAGTATGGCAAGGGAAACTCCCTCAGGATAACCGGCGAAGAATCTTATCACCATGGTGACAATACCACAACCCAAGCCAAAAACAGCTTGGCCTTTCAAAGTCATCGGGGTTGTAACCATATCCGTTGCCATAAACAAAGCACCAAGCATTAAACCACCTGCAAGAATGTGAAGCAATGGTGTTCCAAATCTCTCTGGATTGACAAAATAGGTTATACTGGAAAAGACAAAAACAGTTCCAATGTAGGTTACAGGTATCATGATCTTTATACGCTTTCTAAAAACCAAGTAGGCAAAACCTATTAAAAGCATCAAAGCGCTTGTCTCTCCGATACAACCTCCCACGTTTCCTAAGAAAAGATCCAAGTAGGAAAATTTAGCTATAACCTGCGAAAATCCTTGTTGCTTCAAAACACCAAGAGCAGTGGCAGAAGTCAAAGCATCCGGTGCAAAAGCTTTAAACGAAGAAACTGGATTGATCCACCTTGTCATCAAAGTTGGAAAAGATATGAGCAGAAAAACTCTTCCAACCAAAGCTGGATTGAAGATATTTTGACCAATTCCACCAAAAGCCTGCTTTGCAACACCTATGGCTACCACTATTCCTATGAGTAAAAGCCACCAAGGTGCCGTCGGTGGAAGGTTCATGGCAAGAAGTAAGCCCGTTACCGCAGCACTCAAATCTGGTGTAAAATCTTTTTGCTTTCTCAAAACTTTAACTATGAACAATTCTATCAATTCAGCTATCAACGCACCAAAAATACAGAGCACCAGAGCATACCAACCAAAGAAAAGCGCACCTGCCGCAACGGCTGGAGCAAGCGCGATCAAAACGTCCGCCATTATTTTTCTGACAGAGTCATCCGTCCTAAGATGGGGTGCATCCTTGACTACCAGGTTCATTTCTTACCACCCCTTATCGCTTGGTAAACTTTCTTAGCAAGTTTTATGGCTCTCACATGTTCCACTTTGGATGGACAAACGTAAGCGCAAACACCGCATTCGATACAGCTAAATAAACCCTCAGAATACGCCGCATCGTATTTTTTCTTCGTTGAAAGATAGTAGAGCAAATACGGCTGCAGTCCCATTGGACAAGCCTGAACACATTTGCTGCAGCGAATGCAGTTTTTTTGAACGGATGGTTTTTCCTTCAGCAAAACGGTGATCCCGCTTGTACCCTTCATTATCGGTATATCGAGTCGATTTATTGCTATTCCAGTCATCGGACCTCCCAAAATCACCCTTTCTGCGTCTTCTTTTAACCCCCCGGCGAAGTTTAAAAGTTGCTCCACAGTTGTTCCTATGCGAGCATAAACATTCACAGGATTTTTAACCCCTTCACCGCTTATGGTCAGGGCACGTCGCACAAGTGGCTTTCTGTCAACCACGGCTTCTTTTATGGCTATCACTGTTTGAACATTCTGAACCACAACACCAACGTCCATTGGAAGTCCGCCAACCGGTACTTTCCTTCCAGTTATAGCGTAGATAAGTTGTTTTTCGGCTCCCTGCGGATATTTTGTCTTAAGAAGTTTTACTTCTATTTTGTCGGCTGAATCAAGAAAACTCTTCAAATGTTTATAAGCATCTAACTTGTTCGATTCAACACCTATGTAAGCTTTTTCTGCTCCAAGTATCTTCATGACAATTTGTATCCCAATGATTAGATCTTGCGTTCTTTCCAAAAGCAACCTGTGATCAACTGTTAGGTAAGGTTCACATTCAGCACCGTTGACGATAAACACATCTATCTTTTTGTCAGGTGGTGGGTTTAATTTAACGTGAGTTGGAAACATTGCGCCACCAAGTCCAACTATCCCGGCTTTTTTGACAACATCAATCAACTGTTCTTTGGTCATGCTTTGCCAATCTTGCTCGTGATCCAAAAGTTGCCACTCATCATTTGATGTTCGTTCAATCACCACCACGTCCATGGGTCTGCCTTGAATTGGATGATAAATCTTGTCAATCTTCTTAACAACACCGGTCACCGGAGAATGAACATAGGCTGAAATGAATCCGCCTGGTTCACCGATAACTTGACCAGTTTTCACAAAATCATTTTCTTTCACTACGCATTTTGCAGGTGCTCCAGCGTGATTTGAAAGAAAGACATAAACTATTTCGGGAACAAGCATTTCAGCGATGGAGACTTTGTTTGAGAGTTCTTTTTTCTCAGGAGGATGCGTCCCACCTTTGAAAGTTAGCATTTTCACGTTCTCGCCTCCTCGATAAATCTTTCACCGTTTAACAACTCTTCCGCATGTATGTTGTAAAGATATTTTCCGGGTTTTTCGTTGTAGTACGGCCTTGTACAGTCGGGACACCCACTTGTTAAAAAAGCCTTTTGGTAATCCTCTGGGAGATCTTTGAAACCAACTATCGCATCATTTTCAAATATTATTGAATCCGATTTGCCTTCGAAAATGAGCCACCTTGCAAGCTGAATTTTTCTGTATCTTTCCAAAGATGGTGGGGTATGATTTTCAAGTTTGCTACCTTTAACAGGAGTGAAGGCAAAGAGGGCGACGGCAACGTTTATCTTACTCATTCTCTCAATAATTTGAACGATTTCTCGATCGGTTTCACCTAATCCTACAATCAAATGGGTTGAAATTTTTCCAGGATAAAGCTGGGCAGCTTCCTCGATGAGATTCAAGGTTTTCTTCAAGTTTCCTCCGCGTATTTTTCTGTAAAGATCTTCGTTGGCAACGTCTATTGCTATTCCTATTCTTTCTGCACCAGCTTCAAAATATTGCTTAACCTCTTCGATATCACAAACCCGAACTGAAATTGATATGGGTATTTCAAGCGACTTTAACGCTTTTAAAAGATTCAGCAGATCTTGCTTGTAGTTTTTGTAAGATACAACCTGAAGGCAAATCCTTGAAAAAACATCCTTTTTCAAGGATTTGACCAAATCGTCCAAAGATATTTCCAACCACAAAACTCGACTGAGAAATTCTCGGCGGGAAGATGACTCAAAAGAATGGGTGCAGTACAAGCAATTGTATTGGCACCTTCCATCGAGAAGTAGATATGCTGTCTTCAATCCTGCAGGTACGTTACCTTTTCTTATTCCCAATTTGTACAAAGTCCCAACTGATGCGTGAATTATCAAATTGTTTTTTACCTCCCAAAGTGCACGTGAAAATCCACGTTATTCTTTGAAAGAGTAAAACCATCCTCTTTTTCAATTATCTCAAAACCATTGATATTTTTGCAAATTTCACATTTAACAAATTGTCTCACA
Organism: Pseudothermotoga thermarum DSM 5069; assembly: GCF_000217815.1. Taxonomy (NCBI): domain Bacteria; kingdom Thermotogati; phylum Thermotogota; class Thermotogae; order Thermotogales; family Thermotogaceae; genus Pseudothermotoga; species Pseudothermotoga thermarum. Next base: position 1,275,122 of record NC_015707.1, read on the forward strand.
AGAACGTTTACAACAGTTCTGTTTGCCAAGTCGTACTCAAAAGCTCTTTGGTTCACCGTTTCGTACAGCGCGACTGTTTGAAACACAAAACCGATTGAAATTAACAGTACCAAAATTCCAAACAAAGCGTCAACCAAAATAAATCCTTTCATAGCATGAAGAAATACGAAAAAACCAAAACTATTCCAAGAATCATCAAAGTGAGCAAGAAGGCTATCAAAAGATCCTGTTTTTCAAAACTGGAAGCCGCTTTGTAATTACCTTGCACTGCAGGACGAACAACTGCTTTTTCTTCTTTCAGCATCTCTTCTATTTTACTTTCCCAACTTTTTTCTTCCATTTGGGAGATTTTTTCTTCGTATCTTGAATAATCGCTCATAACCTTTATCGATTTCGGAACGATTGCTTTCCCAACAAATCCATTTCCCATATCAACTTTTATCAGAAAGTAATCGGTTTTCTTTCCCTTAACAAGTTCTTTGGCGATCAGTGTGCCTGCAAGTGGAACAACATTCACTCCTTTTGAAAAATGTTTGGGATAAAGCGTTTTCAATAGTTCCAAATGCTCAGGTTTCCGAACGTTCAAAACAACAAAAAATATCGGATCACCGAGATCAAAATCCGCGATCGTTCTTCCTTTTATTGGGTCAATCAATGGAAAAACTTCCGGTAGGTCAACCAAATCAGCTCTTTTCAAAGTGTCCGCAAAACCTTCGTTTTCAAATTCCTCAAGCAGTTGCGTAAAACTTTCCGCAGAAAGCTCTTCGTGAGTTACTTCGCTGAATTCCACAGCAACCTCAACTTTTGGGGCCCATTCTTTGAAGACTTCCTGGATTATGTAATGAACAAGGTCTGCATCCTTACCTTGGATTGCAGCTGTAAGCTCAGAGCCAAACAAGGGTCCTCCTTTTCTGTTGATGTAACTTTTTAGGTAATTTGAAAGCTCTCTTGTCATGTCTTCTGCCTCTGGGATTTGCTGGAAAATCCTGCGTTTAAGCTCTGAAAAATTCTTTGTAAAGGTAACATAATCTGCAGATAAATCAATAGAAAGATAGTTTGCAAAACGGGTCGGCACGACTATCAAATCGTATTCGGGAGCATCGTTGACTTTCCCAAAGAAGTATCCAACTCCATCTTCTCCTGTTACCCTTCCTCTGAATTTGTATTTGACAAAGTAAAAATCCATTATTTTATCACTCCTTGGCTAGAACATAGCCGCCAGATGGTACGACGTTCGTTGCAAAATCTTCTTTTTTCACCGAAATACCTATCACGCAATTTTTTCCAATTCTGCATTTTGCCGGAATGGTTGAATACATGCCTACCACAGTTATCCTACCAGTGTAAACCTCAGGATCCAATTGGTTAACGGCATCTTCTCCCTCTCCTATTACAACCTCATCTTCTATAACCACATTTTCAGCTATTATGGCATCGACAATTTTGCAGTTTTTACCAATGTGAACGTTTGTCATAACAACGCTGTTTTTCACATAAGAATTTTCACCTATGTAGACACCTTGGAAAATCACGCTTCCTTCAACTGTTCCGTGGATCTCACATCCTTCGCTTATTATAGAATTCACTATTTTGGAGTTTGGAGAGCAGTATGCAGGTGGCATCTCCTCAGTTTGCGTGAAAAACCTCCAGTGTCTATCGTAAAGATTGAGCGGTGGTACTGGCCTGGTCAATTCCAAATTGCTTTCCCAATAAGATTGAATTGTTCCAACATCACGCCAATAACCTTCGAATTTGAAAGCGAAAATTCTTTCACCGTTTTTAACCATTTTCGGAATAATGTCCTTTCCAAAATCGTGTGAGCTTTTTTCATCATGTGCATCCTCGATTAAATGCTTTTTCAAAAAGTCCCAGTTGAAAACATAAATACCCAAAGAAACTAAATTTGATCTTGGCTTTGGTGGTTTTTCCTCAAAATCGACTATTCTGAAGTTCAAATCGGTTATCATTGTTCCAAATCTGCTGGCTTCCTCTATGGGAACTTCCATGCACGCTATAGTTCCGTCTGCTCCTTTCATTATGTGAAAATCTATCATATCGTTGTAATCCATCGCATAGACATGATCACCAGAAAGGATCAACACGTAATCAGGAGAATGCGAATCAACGTATTCAATGTTTTGATAAACCGCATCAGCAGTACCTTTGTACCACCCCGCAACTCCTCCTAGATAAGGCGGCAAGATCGTAACTCCTCCCTTTTTTCTGTCAAGATCCCAAGGTCTGCCTATGCCGATGTGACTTGTGAGAATGTGAGGGCGATACTGCGTCAAAACTCCAACGGTGTATATACCAGAATTTACACAGTTGCTGAGGGTAAAATCTATCAACCTGTATTTTCCACCAAAAGGAACAGCGGGTTTGGCTATTTTTTCCGTCAAGACCCCCAACCTTTTGCCATGCCCACCAGCCAAGATCAAAGCGACAACTTTTCTCATAAAGATCACCTCAGAGAACCGCTCTTTTTTCCAAAACAGCCAAACTTTCTTGTTGACCTATCAGCTTCATCTCTTGCCTGATCAAAACTTCTTTATCGAGTATTGCATTTTTGACGACTGCTCCTTCCTCTATAACCGTGTCTTGCATTACCACGGCGTTTTGAACAACAGCGCCTGCCTTTACAACAACTCCGCGGAACAAAACAGAGTTTTCAACGTATCCATTGACAATGCAACCATCTGAAACAATGCTGTTTCTGACAACAGTGGTACTTCCTATTTTTGGTGGTGGAAGATCTTTTAACTTTGTATAAACCTTTCCATACTTGTAAAACAACTCATCCCTAATTTCTTTCTTAAGACCGTCCATGTTTATTCTGAAATATTCGTTTATGCCTTTTTTGACGTTTCTCCAATATCCTTTGAAGAGATATCCATTTACCCTAAGTCTGTCCAACTCTGAAATGATTATGTTCAAAAGATCCGTTTCACCTTTGGTCACGTAAGCGTACAAAAGTTCCATGAGAAGATATTTGTTCATGAAATAGATTCCCAAGAAAGCCAAATTGCCTTTTGGATTTTTTGGTTTTTCCTCTATTTCAACGATTCTATGTCCGTTCATTTGCACAATTCCATACTGACTCAAGTTGTATGTTTCATCCAGTTCCTTAACAAGAAGGGTGATATCCGCATCGGTTGCAAAGTGAAAATCAAAAACCTCTGTAAAATCTATTTTGTAGATGTGATCTCCTGAACCAATCAAAACGTAATCTTCTTCTCCACGCCTTAAAAGCGTCATGTTTTGAAAAATTGCATCGGCGGTGCCTTTGTACCAATATTGACCCTCCGCGCTCACGTAAGGTTGCAAGATAAATAGGCCACCGTTCTTCCTGTCAAGATCCCATTCCTTTCCCGAGCCAAGATGGTCCATCAAACTCCTTGGGTTGTACTGCGTTAAAACACCAACCTTCTTTATACCGGCATTTACCATGTTGCTCAAAGTAAAGTCTATGGCGCGGTATTTACCAAAAACCGGTAAAGCAGCGCTTGCTCTTTTCAGAACAAGTGGACCCAGATTCTCACCGGCACCACCTGCAAGTATCAATCCAAGGACTTTCAAGATAATCCCTCCATGAGTTTATTTTACCATCATCTAGACAGAAAAAACCGATGTTGTACAATTTTCAAGGAGGTATTTTCATGTGGTATCCAGGGCACATGGCAAAGGCTGCAAGAATGTTAGAGAAAATTAAAAAACACATAGACCTTTTCGTGGAGCTTTTGGATGCAAGAGCCCCGATTGCAACTCGTTCTTACGATAGAAACATAATCAAAGGCAAAAGAAACGTGATTTTGTTGACAAAATCCGATCTAGCCGATCCTGTTTTGACACAGAAATGGAAAAAGTTTTTCGAATCAAAGGGCGAAAACGTTTTCGTTGTAGATAAAAACTCTTCAAGACAAAGTTTGATCAACTTCATATCGAAATTTGCCCCAAAAAACTCGTTGATAGCCATAGTCGGTTGTCCAAACGTTGGGAAATCCACCGTGATAAACAAACTCAAAGGAACAAGGTCTGCAAAGGTTGGAGCTGTACCTGGAATTACCCGTGGATTACAGTGGTTTTCAGTTGAAGATCTTTTCAGAGTTCTGGATACACCTGGATTGCTCTTACCAAAAATTTCTGAGATTGAAACGGCGGCAAAACTTTTGCTTGTGGGATCTCTTCCGCTTGAATTGACCCCACCAGAAGTTCTTCAGAAAGCCTACGAGATATACGCAAAATTGACAAAGAAGGATTCTGTTTCGTTCGATGAATTCATCGAAGCTTATGCTTTGGAAAAAAAGATGTTGGCAAAAGGTGGGGTGTTGGACAAAGAGAGAGCTATTGTTAGTTTTTTCAACAACATTTCTCAAGGAAAAATTGGTAGAATCACTTTTGAAATACCACAGGAGGCGATAGAAGATAAAAGCGATAGTTTACCTTCCGCTTGATCCAGAAAAAGCGAAAATTTCAAATTTACCGATTAAGCTGCCAGTATTGGTTGAAGATTTACCTTTGATCATCGAAGCAAACCAAATTCCTTTGGACGTGATCGTTCGAGGACTCGAAGCTCAGTATGAATTAACAAAGGACGAATACTATGCGAGTTATTTGGTTTACTTTTACTACGAAAAACTCAAAGAAGCTCTAAACAAAGAAGATCTTCAAAAAGCCGAAGAATACCTTGAAAAGGCTGGAAAAATTTCCAAAGATTATCGCTACGATTTCTTCAAAGCTTTGATTGCGGCAAAGGTAAAGGACTATGAATCGGCTGAAATTTTTCTAAGGTCCTGCCTTTCCAAACACGACAAATTTTCCTTAGCTTACTTTGAACTTGGCAATATTTTGATGGCAAAAAAGGAATATGAAGATGCCATCTTGCAGTATCAAAAAGCTTTTGAATGCGACAAAAATTTCCTATTACCCTTGTTGAAAATCGGTGATTGTTATGTGGAAATGGGCGAACTAAGACAAGCTCAAGATTTTTATCAGGCTATTGTTCAACGTGATCCAGAATTTCAACAAGCCCACGCGAGGTTAGGAGTAGTCTTGAACCTGCTTCAGAAATTTTCCCACGCTGAGAAAGCTTTGAAAAAAGCCATTCAACTTGATCCAGAAGATCTAAACAGCACCTTTAATTTGTGCTACACGCTCACCAAGCTTGGAAAACATTTCGAGGCTTTACAGCTTTTGAAGAAGTTGGTTGAAAAAGATCCAAACAACGTGGCGTTCTTGGTTGAGTATGCTCTTGAACTTAGAAGGGTAGGACTTTACGAAGAAGCCGTTGAAACAATAGAAAAAGCATACCAACTTAGCCAGGAATCGTACGTTGCCTACAACCGCGCGATACTGACACTTTTCGTGGACTTCCAGCGCGGCATCAAAATGTTGAAAGATTTGTCCGAAGAGTACTCTGGAAAAGCGGAGGAACTGGAAAATTTCTTAAGATTTTGGAAGCCAAAGTTAAAACCAGTTGGAATAATCGAACAAAAACTAGAGTTGATAAAAAAATCCATGCATCTTGGGAAATTGAATTTGGTGCGGCTAGCTCATCTTTTACCAGTTTCAGAAAGAATAATCGCACTAAGACAAGGTATCGTTCCAGGTTACGATACCGACGTTGACACTGTAAAAGACATTGAGCTAGTGATCGCAACGATATTTGCCAGCAACTTCGATCCCATTGAAATAGAAAAGAACGCTACAAAGATATCCGTTGGTTTGTATGGCAGCGGAATAATGCTAGCAGTTGCAATAGCCCTTGCGAGATTGTACATATTCATCGAATCAAACGAGGTTTTCAATCTTCAGGAATTTTTGAGAGAATGCATCCCAGACATTCAAGAATACCATTGGAACTTAGCTTTGAGAATGTCCAGATTGGAGGAAGAAGAGAGCTTCAGTTTTGAAGAAATAGATTTTGACAAAATCGAAACTGGTTCAGACTTTTTGATAACCTTGATCAAAACCTTGGCTACAGAACCTTCGCTGCAAGAGGTTGAAACTATATCCAACGAGGTCTTCAAGGATACAATAAAAAGCTTTCTGAAAAAAGAGTGATGGAGGTGATTCTGTGAACTACGACAGACAGGAAATTCTAAAAGAACTAGTTCAACCAGCTCAAACCAAGATAGTGCTTCTTGTGATGGATGGCGTAGGTGATATTCCACAAGACTCAACTGGAACGGCCCTTCAAATGGCTAAAAAACCGAATTTGGATGCCTTGGCGCAAAAATCCGATCTTGGACAAACCATTCCCGTTTTGCCTGGTATAACTCCTGGAAGTGGTCCTGGACATTTGAGCTTGTTCGGCTATGATCCGATCAAGTATCAAATTGGAAGAGGTATCCTTGAGGCACTTGGGAGCAACGTGGATGTTGGAGAAAAAGACGTTGTGGCAAGGGCAAACTTCGCTACGGTGAAAGATGGTGTAGTTGTTGACAGAAGAGCAGGTAGACCGAGTACAGAGGAAAGTGCAAAGGTTGTGGCTAAACTTGCTGAACAGATTAAAAAGATCGAAGATGTTGAGATTCGATTTTATCCTGGCAAAGAACACCGTTTTGTGGTGAAGTTTACGGGAGAAGATCTTGACGATCAACTTACCGATGCCGATCCTCAAAAAGATGGCAAACCGATTGTTTACACAGAACCGTTGCGACCTCAGGCAGAAAAAACCGCAAAGATAGTCAATCAATTGATGAACAAAATAGCCGAAGTGCTCAAAGATGAACCGAAGATGAACTTTGCTTTGATCAGGGGATTTTCGAAATATCCAAAACTTCCGCTTTTCCCAGAGGTCTACAAATTGAAAGCTGCAGCGATAGCAACTTATCCAATGTATCGTGGAATAGCAAAACTAGTGGGAATGGAAGTTTTGGAAACAGGATCAACGGTGGAAGACGAAATAAAGACTTTGAAAGAAAACTGGGAAAAGTACGACTTTTTCTACCTGCACGTTAAAAAAACCGATTCTTACGGTGAAGATGGCAATTTGCAAGATAAGGTGCACGTCATAGAAGAAGTTGATCGATTTATACCCGAGATTTTGTCCTTAAATCCAGATGTTTTCGTTGTAACCGGTGATCATTCCACACCTGCTGCCTTGAAATCACACAGCTGGCACCCTGTTCCGTTCATGATTTACTCAAAATATACCAGAAGAGGTTTGAGCAAAGCCTTTGATGAATTCGAATGCGCCCGCGGATCACTTGGAACCTTTTACGCAATCGATGCAATGGGGTTGATCCTAGCCCACGCGCTTAGACTCGAAAAGTTCGGCGCATGAGATATGCCTGGCTGATTTGTTTCATAGGCTTGATGACTGGGGTGATAATAACCCCAGTCATCTTTTTGCTTCTTTTACCGTTGATTTTTGTTAGAAAAAACTACATCAAACTATACGTTGTTTGTGTTGCATTAGGATTTTTGCTTTCACAAGGTTCAAAACTGAACAAAGAAATCGAAGTGGTTGGGTTTGTGACTGTGAAAAAATCGAATTACTGCATTGCAACCAATGTTAGGTACTATCAAAATGGAAAGTGGAAACGGTTGAAACACGATTTGAAAATACTTGAGGCGAAAATCGAAGCTGGTAAGGAATTTTACGCATTTGGAAATATTTCAACAACCTTTTCTTACCCAAGGTATGTTCTTAAACCTATATTCTGCGAAACTTCACCATACACCGCCAAAGGTTTGTGGAAAATTTTATCCATCTTGCAAGATTGGAAGAAAGACCAACAAAAACTCATAGAAGAAGCTTTACCGAACCACGCTAAAACAATCAACGGATTAATTTTCAGCGATGGTAATTTTGATAAAGCCGAATCGGAAAAGATAGCGAAAAGTGGTCTTGGACATTTGTTCGCGGTATCTGGCCTTCACGTTGGAATAGTTTACGCGGCTTTTGAAATTTTGATCAGCTTTTTTACCTACAAGTTCTATCTTAGAAGATCCATAAGCACAATCTTTGCGATTTTGTTTGCCCTTTCAACGGGTCCAACCCCATCTGCACTCAGAGCAGCGTTAATGCTTGCGATTTGGAATCTTTTTAAGATCTTGGATTATCCCATAGAACCACTGAACGTGTTGGGAATAGTTGGAGCCGTTAATATTTTGCTTGAACCATACTCTGTGTTATCGCTATCTTTCTTGATGAGCTATTCAGCCACTGGTGCAATTTTATTTTTCCTTCCAAAGTTGAAAAAGTCTTCAAAATTGCTTCAACCTTTCGCTGTATCCTTGTCGGCTTTTCTAGGTGTGGCGCCTTTTTTGAGCCTGTTTTCGTACGTTAACTTTTTATCTCCTTTTGTTGGAATCGTTGCAACGTTTGCAATTACTCCTTTGCTTTGGGGAATTTGTACTTCGCTTGTTCTTAACCTCATAGGACTTAGATCATTAGCACTTTTAACAACGAAGGGCACGTGGCCCTTCGCTTTTGTTGCTGAAAAACTTTTGGATTTTTCACTGATTTTTCCATCAGTTCACTTTGGTATTTTCGGTTATGTGTTGTTTGTTGGAATACTGCTGTTTTCAGTTTGGCATTTTGGGCACAAACCGTAAAATTTTATGTCGTGATAATCTATGATATATCCAGTTTTGCTTGCAACGTTTTTAACCAACTCGTTGACAAGTTTTTCATCTATCTCGGCAATGTTTCCACAGTTTTTACAGATTATATGTTGATGCAAGGTATCTTTATTTTGAGCTGCCAATTCGTACCTGTATATTCCCTCTCCAAACTCAAGTTTTCTTAGAAAACCTAACTTTGAAAGCAATTCAACCGTCCTATAGACCGTTGCCTTGCTTATTCTGTACCTTTTTTCGATGAGTTTTCTATAAACATCCTCAGCTCCGAGATGTTTTTCATCGGACTCTGCAAAGATTTTTAAAATTATTTCCCTTTGGGCGGTCATTCTATACTTTTTTGAACGCAATTCTTTTCTTAAAGCTTCATAAATGAACAACTTCTTTACCTCCCTTCATGCGTTCATGATAGGTTTTATGTCTATCTTCCATCCGGTCAACTTTGCTGCCAGTCTTGCGTTCTGCCCACCTTTCCCAATCGCAAGCGAAAGCTGAGTGGGTGGAACAAGAACTCTTGCCACTTTTTTCTCGCTGTCAAGTATTTCAACGTTTACAACCGATGCAGGTGCAAGTGCATTTGCTATCAACTGCCTTGAATCGTCTGACCACTTGAATATATCCACCTTTTCACCTTTCAGTTCTCTCAGTACAGCTGCAATTCTACCTCCACCTTCTCCAATGCAAGCTCCAACTGGATCAACCTGTGGGTTGGTCGAAACAACGGCAACTTTCGTCCTTATGCCAGGCTCTCTCGCGATCGCCACAACTTTAACTATACCGGCTTCCACTTCTGGTACTTCCAATCTAAGCAGTCCAATCACAAACTCTGGACAAGCTCTGGAGACGATCAGTTTTGGACCTTTCTTGTCCTTTACAACTTCCTGAACGTAAACTTTCACCAAATCACCAGGTTTGAAAGTCTCGTCGTCTATCCATTCTTTTTTCAAAAGCCTTGTTTCAAGCTTTCCAATCCTCAAATCAACCCAATCGGGTGTAACCCTTATGACCTCTGCCGTCGTGATGTTTCCAGCAAGCTGGCTGTAGTATTCATACTGCTTCTCCTTTTCAAGTTCACGAATTCTCTGTATCAAAACTTGTTTAGCAGTTTGAGCGGCTATTCTTCCAAAATTTTTCACGTTGATTTTTTTGTACACTTTCTGCCCAATTTCTGCAGAAGGGTTTATCTTCCTTGCCTCTTCAAGCGAAATTTGAGTGAGAGGATCTTTTGGCTCTTCCACGACTTCGAAAACTTGGAATAACTGGATATCCCCAGTCATTGGATCTATCTTCACTTCAACGTTTTTCGCTGTACCAAAGTTCTTCTTGTAAGCGCTCACCAAAGCTTTTTCTAAGATTGATATAACCTCGTCCTTTGCTATACCCTTTTCTTGTTCAAGTTGATCAAGTGCTTCCAAAAGATTTATGTTCATGCTTCATCCCTCCTTAGAATTCAACTTCAAGCCTTGCTTTTTTTATCTGCGACAGTTTCAAAACTACCTCTCCTTGATCAGTGTTGACTTTTAGTTCATCTTCAGATAACTCTCCTATATGACCTGTTACAACCTTCCCTTCACTTAACCAAAACTTTGCAAGTCTTCCAGCAAAACGTTTGTAATCTTTAGGGCCTCGAAGCGGCCTGTCCAAACCCGGTGACGAGACCTCAAGGATATAGCTTGTCGGTATCAAATCCTCGTGAAGGTCTAAATATTTTCCAACCTCATTCGAAACTTGTTCACACTGGCGGATGCTGACATACCCATTTGGATCGTCTATGACGATCTTTAAAGTCCACTTTCCTCTCTGTTTTGTGAAAGACATGTCAAAAAGTTCTAGTCCAAAACCTTCCAGTATATCCACAACAACGGGTCTAAGTTTTTCAACGATTTCTTCCACAAAAATCACCTCCTTATTGAAAAACCGGGACATACGTCCCGGTACCTGTTTGGCGGAGAGGGTGGGATTTGAACCCACGGGTGGGTTTTGCCCACCACACGCTCTCCAGGCGTGCGCCTTAGACCGCTCGGCCACCTCTCCGTTAAATGATGGTGTATCTCAAAGTATACACATAAATTTATACCATATTAAAACAAAATAGGCAAGTCCAAATGTCTAGGTGAAAGATTTTTCACCGCTGTTGAATATATTTTATACGCTCTCTTGATTTTTTTGAAGTATAATGTAAAATATTTTGAGGTAGCACTTTAAAAAGGGGTGAGCACATACTAAAACAAAGTAAAAAAACCAGCAACCTTTTACTTTTTGTCACGGGAAGATTTGAATCACTTCTTGGATGGTCGGCTTTGATGGTAGCTTTACCGTTGTACATCCTTGATCTGACTGGTTCTGGAACGATGATGGGAATTTTCACCCTTGTGGGAAGCCTGCCAAGATTCTTCATACCTTCATACTCCCTTTTGCCGGTGTGATAGGAGATAGACTCAACAGAAAGCATCTGATGGTTTACCTTGATCTTGCCAAGGGGCTTGCTTTGACAATCGCCTTTTTGTTTGCAACAATGAACAGGTTGAATTTCTCTGCGTTACTCATTTTTTATGGGATATTTGGAATCATAAGTGCACTTTTTGACGCGCCAACTTCTGCGATGCTCGCAGATTTGGTTGAACCTGAAAAATTAAGGCAAGCAGCTTCTTTGAATTCCGCAGCTGCTTCAATAGCTCAAATGATTGGACCGGCAATTGGTGGAGTTCTCTATGGACTGGCAGGGATCAAAAATGTCTTGCTTTTTACCGCAATCTTTTATTTTCTGTCCGCATTGAGTGAGATGTTTATTAAATACGAGTACAGAAAGAGAGGCGGAAAGATCAGGGTATTCAAAGAAATCAGCGAAAGCGTCAAATTCTTGCTCAGACACAGAGGACTGAAGTTCCTTTTCGCATTTGCAGCAGCGTTAAACTTCTTTTCCGCGCCATTTTTTGCTGTCATTTTTCCTTACCTTTTTAGACAAGAACTTTGCTTTCCACCTCAGGCTTTCGGTGTACTTCAAACGATGCTTATGGTGGGAGTACTTTTCGGTAGCATACTGACAGGAACAGTATTTTCAAAAACAAGTTCAAGAAAACTCATCACCCTGGGCTTGATATCCCAAACATTTTTGGGTTGTATCGTTACAATAACGCTTTGGTGGCTAAGTTCAGCAGGATTAGCTTTGATTGCGACAATTTCCTATTCATCATTTGTTGTCATGGGTATCCTGAATATGATGGTAAACATTCCAATAAACGCTAATCTACAACTTTTGATACCATCCGAAATGCGCTCGAGAGTGCTGTCTACTCTGACTTTTGTTGCAAGCGGCTTGACTCCGCTTGGATCGTTGATAGGAGGCTTGCTTATAGACAAGATGAATGTGTTTGCACTTCTTCTTGTTTTGAATTTGATACTCTTTGGAATTTCTATGATTTTCGTTTCCACCGCGCCTAAGGAAGCTTTCTTAGCGTCCGAGGTTCAAGAAGCATCTGGTTGAACAAATCAAAAATGTGTAGAATATTTCTTGAGGTGATTGTTATGAGAACGAACAAAGACAAACTTGTCATGATCTCTGTTCAAGGTACGATAGCCAAGCCCGAGCATACCGGAAGACATTCGGTTGCACATGACGGAACCCCTTTTATGTTACCTGGTACCGGTGGTATAACTTACAACGTCAGGGTTGGAGATCCTGTTTTCGGTTGGGCTGCAGATCACGTTGAACCAGGTGTTTCAACAATTCTTGACCAAGAAAAAAGAGAATCACCAACAAACCGTGGCTACAACTTCTATGCATGCATTGGTAATGAAGCGAAGGTTGTTACGGGAGATGCGAAGGGAGCCAAAGGCGTGGTGATAGGTCACCACGGTGGAGCAGAACACGTGTTGATCGATTTCCCAGAAGAAGTCTTGGAAAAACTAACTTTGGACGACAAAATATTGATAAAAGCTTTCGGTCAGGGTTTGAAGCTCCTTGATTATCCGGATGTACACGTTTACAACATCGATCCAAATTTGCTTGAAAAATTTGGAATCATCGAGAAAAATGGGGAATTACACATTCCAGTTGTTGCCGTCGTACCAGCATTCTTGATGGGCTCAGGGATTGGATCAACGAGTATGGGTACTGGTGACTACGATATCATGACAGCCGACGAAGTTACGTTGCGCGATTATGGACTAGACAAACTTCGGTTTGGAGATATAGTCTACATCCAAGACCATGACAACAGCTTTGGAAGATGTTACAGAAAAGGCGCAGCCACAATAGGGGTAGTCATTCACAGCGATTGTAAGTACGCTGGACATGGCCCTGGGGTTACAACCTTCATGACTTGTGCAAAACCAATTTTAAAACCTATAATTTGCCCAGATGCCAACATAGGAAAGATTTTGAAGATAGGAAGGTTTGAAGAAAAATAACCCCACCTCTTGGTGGGGTTTTAAAATCGATAGCTGAAAACGATTTTTATCGGCACCGGCATAGATTTAACAACAAGATCTTGATCTTTGATGTAAAGATCGTAAAACCTTATCCCTATTCCAGCGCCTATCGAGAATTGTTCTGTCAAAGCTTTAAAAAATTCCACGTCTGTAAAATAAACTTTTCCTTCGAAAGACCCTTCACCTTCTAAGTCAACGGCAGAAAGGTTTGTAGCTGGTCCAAGCAGAACAAAGTTTAAACCTGCCGAAATTCTGACAATGGATTCAACTTGAGGAAAAGGAAAAACAAAGCTTGTGGATATTCCTGCACCCAAAATGGTGGAATAGAGGGTGTCGTTTTGAGTTTTCAAAGCCAAGTTGTCAAAACTCAGCACAACCCCAATCCTCAAACCTATCTCAAGTCCGTATTCAAAAATCATCGAAGCACCATAACTTGTTCCAAGGTTTACTTCCACCTCTTTTATTTGATCTTCTTGTAACACAGAAATGCTGTTGTAGCCTGATGCACCAAAGAACACATTTGGAACAAAGTAACCATACGCAGATGCAAAAACAAAACTTGCCAAACTCAGAAACATTATGAACAGCAATCTTTTCATCTAGTTTTCCCCCTTTCCAAATTAAAAAGGCAGTTCAAAATATCACACGCAAGCGATACGTTGTTTTTCAAAAGCGCTATGTTCGATTCAACGGTTTTTCCCGAAGAATACTCAGCTAATTTTGCAAGCAAAAACGGTGTGACATCTTTTCCTGTGATTTTTGCTTTTTGCAAATCTTCTAACGCTTTCTTTTCCCACTCTTGTAAATCCCTTTCGTCTATCGCGTACTCTTCTGGTATAGGGTTGAAAACCAAAAGCGAACCTGGCAAATCAAGCCTTTCTTTGGCTTTAAAAATCCTGACAATTTCTTCAACTGTTTCAACTCTTTTGATTTCAACATCCACACATCTCAAATAAAAAGCAGGAAGTTTATCTGTCCTAAAACCAACCACGGTAACTTCAAGACTTTCAAGCATTTCCATGGTGGCTTTTAAGTCCAGTATCGACTTTGGACCGGCGCTCACCACGATCATTCTTGTCCTTGAAAGCTCCAAAAGATCCTGAGAAACATCCCAATTTTGTGTGCTGTGAACACCACCTATGCCACCTGTTGCAAAAATTTTTATTCCATATTTTGAAGCAATCCTCATAGTTGCACTAACTGTTGTTGCAGCCCACAGCCTTTTCGCAACGGCATATGGGATTTCGGCTACACCAACTTTCAAAACATCGTCACGTGTTCCAAGTTTTTGAATTTCCTCTTCGCTCAAACCAACCTTTATTTCTCCTTCAACGATGCCTATTGTCTTTGGCGCACAACCTTTTTCGCGTGCAAGCTTTTCAAGTTCCAAAGCCACTTCAACGTTGATAGGCTTTGGTAACCCATGCGCTATAACAGTTGATTCCAAAGCAAGTATTTTTTCCAACTAGCTCACCAACCTTCGTAGTGAATTCTATCAGATTTGAAGATCTCAAAAAACTTTTAAAAAAGCTTCTTTATCTCATCGATACTGAGATTCAACTCACGCGCTACTTCCTTTAGAATACTGTTTACAATGCCAACCTTTAAGGTTTTATGATTAGGTATCGTGAGATGGTGAATCTTCTCTGAACTTTTATAAGTGAGTCTTATATGACTACCCGATTGACGAGTAATCACATAACCAAGTTGCTCTAGAACTTTTACCAATTCCTCTCCACTTAAATCACGAGGAACTTTCAAAAAGTCAAAACCTCCTGTTTAACAATGTGAAGTCGAATAATCTTTGGACGATCTTTTTCATCGAAATGACATATAACAGCATCCTTAACAGATTCCCTAAGTTCCTCGAGACTTTCTGCTTGAGTAAATATTGAGTAACCTAGAGCACGTGCTTCAAAACCACCTTCTGGAGATTCCTCAACCAAGAAAATTATTTCAGGAACAGACATATTTGTACTCTAACCTCCTTCTTGTATTTTGATTCACCAACCTTCGTAATGAATTCTTTCGGGTTTGAACTTTTCAACAGGTTTTGGCTCTTCAGCAGGATAACCTATGGCAATTACGGAAAATGGGATTATGTTTTTTGGTAGACTAAAAAGCTTCTTCAAACCGTTAATTCTTTCTTCATCAGGGTAAACTCCACACCAAACGCTTCCAAGCCCAAGTTCTGTAGCCCTTATGAGAATATTTTCCGTTGCAGCCGAACAATCTTGCGGCCAGAATTTTTCAGATTTTACAAGCGACAAATCGCAGCATACTATTATACAAACTGGAGCTTGAGCAACCATTTTGGCATATGGGTGAACCTCTGCAATTTGTTGCTTTTTGATCCTATCACGTATCACAATGAAATGCCATGGCTGTTGGTTCCAAGCAGAGGGCGCACACATTGCAGCTTTTAAAAGCTCTAAAACCTTTTCTTGTTCAACCTCTTTCTCCTGATACTTTCTAATGCTTCTTCTTTTGCAAATGAAACTCACATTCATCCCCCTAAAAATTATTTTAGCTCAAAACAACACTATCTACGATGTTATCATCACTGCTTTCAACTTATTCAAAAGAGGAAAAAACCACAGAAAGATTATAAGGTCTATCACTTTATCAATCCAAGGAGTCTTGGAACTACCATAGTTATGGCTGGAACATAGGTTATCAAGAAAAGAGACCCAATCATCGCAGCATACAGTGGTAGCATAGCTACCGTGGTTTTTTCTATGGTTGTCTTACCAATCGCACAACCAGTGAACAACGCGTTGCCAACTGGTGGAGTGCAAAGACCTATTCCAAGGTTTATCATCATTATTATTCCAAATTGCTCAGCTGATACTCCAACACTCCTTACAAGGGGTAACAATATCGGAGTCATTATGACTATCAAAGGGGCCATGTCCATAACAAGTCCTAGCACCAAGAGAAGCAAGTTCACCATCAATAACACGATGAATTTGTCTGTACTTACTGCAAGGATGGCTTTCGCTAAATAAACAGGTATTTGTAGATACGCCATTATGTAACTAAAAGCCGTAGCATTAGCGATCAAAAATAAAACCATTGCTGCAGTCCGAGCTGACTCTTTGAAGACATTCAACACCGTTCGCCAAGATCTGGATTCCTTGTGAAAAATGAGTCCAAGTATAAGTGCAAGAAAAGCACCAAATGCCGAAGCTTCTGCAGCCGTGAACCATCCAAAGATAATTCCTCCAGCCGTTATTAAACCAACGAGCAAAACAGGTATTGACCTTGAAAGTATCCCAGGGATCTTATCTCTTGGAACAGGTTCTCCTCTTGGAAAATTCTTCAATCTGGCAAGTATGAAAACCACAGCCATCTGACTTAAACCTAAAATCACCCCAGGGAGATAACCAGCTGCAAAAAGTGTTCCAACAGAAACTCCGCCTGCAGCCATAGCATAAATGATCATATTCTGGCTTGGTGGGATTATTATCCCTTGGATCGAAGAAGTCACAGTTAAAGCCGTTGCGAATTCTTTTGAGTATCCCTGTCTTTCCATCATTGGTATTTCAACAACTCCCAAGGATGCCACATCCGCTACTGCTGAACCTGAAATTCCACCAAAAAGCATACTCGCCAAAATGTTAACGTACGCCAAACCGCCCTTGAATCTTCCCACGATAAGATTTGAAAGTTGTATTAAATCATCAGTTAAACCGGTATAATTCACAGCCTGACCTAACAGTATAAAAGGAGGTTCCCGTAAAGATGAAAGTTACAACAACAAATATCACCGAGTACCTATACCAAATTATACCAAACCTTTTTCAAAGACAAAGAGTTCCACATGAGGCGAAAGTATGAACTTGCATTAAGGAAGGCAGCAGCCATAATTGGAGTCAGTCATGAAGCCTTGAGGAAATGGTGGACGAGGATGAATGCTGAGAAGATAGAAGGCAATGCAGTAGTAGCTATAGACAAGATGAAGGTGAACATAAATGAGGTTTGGGGAAAGAAGTCTTGTTGAGAGTGTGATAGGGATAACAAGGTACAGGCTGAGGCGTTTTAACATAAGCAGGTTATGGTACAAGAGGAGGGATGAGGACATAGTTAAGTGGCTATTTCCATTTCTTCTATTAGTGCAGTTTTCCTTCTTAAGTTGACAGGTCCAAAATTATAGCACAAAAATACATCTAATACATCTTTAACTACTTCTGTAATCTCACACTTCCTCCGATCATCGATAATATCAGTACTGCCATCCCAGCAAGTTGGGATGTAGAAAACCTTTCAGCAAGAATTACAGCAGAAAAAATAGCAGCAAAAACAGGTTCTCCCACGTATATGAGCGCCGCGGTGTTCGAGCCTACATGCTTTTGGTACTTTAATTGCACCCAAACTGCAAAAACCGTTGCTGCGATCGCCGTAAAAACCAGCACAACCACAAAACCAAAGCTTACGCCCAAGGGCTTTCCTCCAATCGGCGTGAAAAGAAAGTTTAAAACGGACGTCAAAAACAGCTGTGGAACAAGCAAAGATATTTCATCGTCGTTGTTTTTGGTGTAATGTGTTATAAGCACAACATGAATCGCAAAACCAACTGCACAGATGAGTGTTAAAAAGTCCCCAAAGTTGAACGGATCGTGTGAAGGGTCGTTGAGAAGGTATAGTCCAAGTATCGAGCTAACAAACGCCGCAAGTTGTAAAATAGTCGGTCTGGATCTTTCGATGAAGTACGAAAACAAAGGGACAAGCGGTATGTAAAGAGACGTTATAAACCCACTCTTTGTGGAAGAAGTTATCTTAAGACCACTTGTTTGCGTTGCGTAAGAGATGGCAAGAAAAAAACCTAAAATCAAACCATGCTTCCAGTTTGACTTCTTTCTAAACACAACCATTGAAAGAACTGTTGCAACAGCAAATCTACAGGCATTGTAAAAGAAAGGATTCGCGTTGCCTATAACTATCTTTTGTATTGGAAATGTTAAACCCCATACCACAGTAACTAGCAAAATCAAAACAATTGCTTGCAATCTTTTCATATCTTCTTCTTAAAAAACTACCCCCCACGGCTTTCTTGATTTTAGTCTCTTCTTCCAAAAGCACCGGCAAGAATGAGCATCCTAAGAAGCTGCAAGATCGACATCGCAGTTGCGGCAACGTAAGTGAGAGCAGCTGCACTCAGAACTTTTTTAACAGCTACAAGTTCTTCCTCGCTCATCAAAATGTTTTCTCTCAAAAGCTTGATAGCCTTTCTGCTGGCGTCGTATTCAACTGGCAGTGTAACCAAGCTGAACAAAACAGCCAAAGAGAACAAGAGTATTCCAAATTGCCACAGAGCGGGAATTGCAAATATCAAACCCATCAGGAACAGTATCCAAGCCAGCGATGAACCAAAACCTGCAACCGGTGCTAAGACATTTCTAAAGACAAGCAACGGATGTTTTTGAGCGTGTTGTATAGCATGACCAATTTCGTGAGCAACCACACCAAGAGCCGCCACAGAACTGCTGGCATAGGTCGAAGCCGAAAGTCTAACCACTTTGGTTCTTGGATCGTAATGGTCTGTGAGATGACCAGGAGTTGGTTCAACTCTCACGTCGTAAATGCCAGCATAATCAAGTAGCCTCATTGCAAGCTGACTGCCAGTGTAACCAGTTAGTGACCTTACTCTTGAGTAGCGCGAAAAGGTTGTGCTCACTTTGATCTGAGCCCAGAACGCCAGCAGCAAGGCTGGTATCAAAAGAACAAACGTTGGATCGTAGAAGAACATCTAACCACCTCCTTGTTTATGACACTGAAAAGGTTCATAACGTTCAGATCGCATGAATGAATAAACCACTTTTTAACTTTGGTTCAAACCAAGTTGATTTTGGTGGCATTATTTGACCTGAATCTGAAACTTTCATCAAATCCTCTATAGACGTTGGATACATCGAAAAGGCAACTGCCCAACCTTTATTGTCCACATATTCTTCCAAAGCTTTCAATCCATGTATACCACCAACAAAATCTATCCTTTTGTCGGTCCTTGGGTCCTTTATACCTAGGATCGGCGAAAGCACGTGTTCTTGAAGTAAACTCACATCAAGACTTTTGACTGGATCGGAAGCATCGATGAACTTTTCCGTAATCTTCAAAACATACCATTTACCTTCAAGGTACATTCCAAACTCGTGGGCTTTCTTGGGTTTGTAAGGCGTTTCTGGTGCTGGCTGCACTTCGAACTTTTCCTCCAGAGCCTTAAGGAATTCCTCAGGTTTCAAACCATTTAGATCCTTAACCACGCGATTGTAATCGTAAATTCTAAGATGACTGTGTGGGAAAAGAACAGCCAAAAAGTAGTTAAATTCCTCTTCACCTGTGTAGTTTTTGTTCTCTTCTCTAAGCATCAAAGCCGCTCGAACCGCAGCCGCAGCCCTGTGATGACCGTCGGCTATGTAGAAGCTGTCAACTTTTTCAAAAGCCTTTTTGATGCTTTCTATCTTCTCCTTGTCTTTCACCAAGTAAACAACTTGCCTAACGCCATCTTCGTCTACAAAGTCGTATTCTGGTTCTTTGTTGGTTTCTTCTATGATCAACTTATCAATACTTTCGTTGGATCTATACATTAGAAAAACAGGACCCGTTTGAGCCTTCAAGTAAAGGATATGCTTTACTCTTTCATCTTCTTTGTCTTTTCTGGTCAATTCGTGCTTCTTTATCTTGTTGGAAAGATATTCGTCCACAGAAAAGGTTGCCACCAAACCTATTTGCACGTGATCTGGTGCAACTTGCTTGTAAACGTAAAAACATGGTTCCTCATCCTGTATGAAAATCTTTTCGGCTATCATTCTTTCAAGGTTTTTCTTTGCGACCTCAAGTGCTCTGTCGTCACTTGGTTCAATAGGTTCATCAAAGTTAACTTCCGGTTTGTTGATTTGATAGAAAGACAAAGGATTCGATTTGAAAATTTTTCTTGCTTCTTCTGAACTTATGACGTCGTAAGGTTTAGCTGCAACCTTTGACGCAAATTCTTTTTTTGGCCTTATGGCTTTGAAAGGTCGAACGATCATTCAAAATCAACCTCCCTAAGATAGCGTTCTTGTTTTTCGAACATTTCCTTTGATTTTATATCTTTAAGTTCGTGATCATAACCGGCAACGTGTAAACACGCGTGTATCAAAACTCTCAAAAGCTCTCGCTGAAACGGTTCTTTGTACTTGGTTGCGTTTTTTTCAACAACGGCGGGGCAGACGTATATTTCCGCGTAAAGATCTTCGTCCTTGTAAACAAAGGTTAAAACATCCGTCGGGGCATCGATGGATCTGTAATTTTTGTTCAAAGCCCTGATTCTTCTTTCTCCAACAAATACAACGTTTATCTTCGCATCCTTAAGTTCATTCTCAAGAACTTTTCGAATTGCTTTCTTTATTTTTTTCATCGGGAGCTTTCTGCGCGTTTTGTTTATCACTCGAACCATTGGCAAGGGAGATCACCTTCTTTATCTCTTCCTTTGGATACTCAACTCTGCTTTTGAACATGTTGACGAGTATTCTGGTGAATTCTTCGGCAATCGCTTCCAAATCTTCCAACGTTAAACCAGATTCGTCCAATTCCCTTTCGTTGTAAATGCCAGAAACAATTTCTTCCACAAGTGTTTGAATTCTTCCAGGAGTTGGGTTTTTTATGCTTCTGGCAGCTGCTTCAACGGCGTCCGCAAGCATAATTATACCAGCTTCTTTGAATTGAGGCTTTGGACCAGGATAGCGAAACTCATTCTCACTTATTTCTTCCCCCATAGCCCTTGCTTTGTGGTAGAAAAACTTTTGAACCCTAGTACCGTGATGCTGTGGAATGACATCCTGAACTAATAACGGTAAGCGATGTTTTCTAGCCAACTCCAAACCAGATTTCACATGGTCTTGAATGATCAAATGACTCAACTTTGGACTGAGCTCATCATGTGGGTTGACCTCCGATATGTTCTCAGTATAAAAATAAGGTCTCTTGATCTTTCCAATATCGTGAAAATAGCCTGCAGTCCTGGCTAAAATAGCGTTCGCTCCTATTCTTTCTGCAGCAGCCTCAGCTAAGTTGGCAACGATCGTGGAATGGTAATAAGTTCCCGGTGCTCTCAAAGATAAACTTTTCAAAAGCGGGTTGTTCAAATTTCCAAGCTCCATCATGCCCAAATTGGAATAAATCATGCTTATGTACTCTATGTACGGCAAAAGTCCTATTCCAACGATCGAATAAACAACGGGGAAAACCAACGCAATCAAAAATTCTTTCAAGTTGAAATAAAAGTTGCGAGTATAATAAGCAATCAACAAGTAAACGAGAGAAATCAAAACAACGTACATGGCTGTTTTCGCCAATTCCAAACGCTTCTTAATCCCAGCCGATGTTATCGCAACAACAACTGAGCTCAAAAAAGTTGCCGGAAAAGTCTCAAAACCATGCAAAAGTGCATGGCTTATTGAAAAAAAAGTAGCAAGATCTATTGCTAGGTCCTTGCTTACCAACAAAGAAGCGAGAAAAACGGGGATAAAGAACAAAGAGGCATGATTTCCAAACTGTCTTTCGACAATTCTTGCAAACAGTGAACCAGCGATGGTTAAACTGAAAAGCAGATAAAAATAAGCCTTGTGAAGCGAATATGGTTTGATGGATATTTTTGGCTTGACAAAAATCAGCCAGATTGAAACACTGACAAAGTAGGTTCCGAAGAACGAACTGTTGGCTGAAAAGTTCGGGAATTTGAGAAACAAAATCGAAAGAAATACCACTAAAAGGTCTTGCCAGTTTTTCTTAAGCAAGTTAAGTATTGTTTTTCCCATATTTTTTCCTCTCGTACTCTTCGTAGGCTCTAATTATATCCTTCACGACCGGATGTCTTACCACATCCATATCGGTGAGATATACAAACTTTATACCTTTGATACCTTTTAAGATCTTCTCACACTCGATCAAACCAGATTGACTTCTATCGATGTCTAACTGAGTGACATCTCCGGTTATGACTGCCTTTGAATTGAAGCCAATTCTGGTTAAGAACATCTTCATCTGCTGGTGAGTAGCATTTTGAGCCTCATCAAGTATTATGAAACAGTTGTTCAAGGTTCTTCCTCTCATGAACGCGAGCGGTGCTATCTCGATTATTCCCTTTTGCCTATAATTATAGAATTTCTCAGCTGGCATCATGTCGAAAATGGCATCGTATATGGGTCTTAAGTAAGGATCTACTTTTTCCACCAAATCTCCCGGTAAAAAGCCAAGCTTTTCTCCAGCTTCCACAGCAGGTCTTGTCAAAACTATCCTCTGAACAATTCCACTTTTAAGATATTCCAAAGCCATTGCAACTGCCAGATAAGTTTTTCCAGTTCCGGCAGGACCAATGGCAAATATCACGTCGTAATTTTTCATCGCTTCAATGTACTCAGCTTGACCAGGAGTCTTCGGTCTTATTTTTCCAACCAAGACGGTTTTGCCATTTGAAGAACCTTCCGCCTTCGTTTCTCCTTCGCTACAAAACTCGACTAATGCTTCAAATTCAGCCCAATCCATGAAATAACCTTTCCTTGCGGCTGCGACGACTTGGGAAATTATGTTTTCAACCGTTGAAACAACCGCGTCGTCGTTACCTATAACGGTTATCCTGTTGTCGGAAACCTCGATGCTCACCGGAAACCTTTTTCTCAAAAATCTGATTCTGTTATCGTACTGGCCAAGCACAGCGACGATATCGATATTTTCAGGAATTTCAACAGTTTTAAGTGCCAGTTTAACACCACCTCCTTGGTTTTATTATACCTTATACTATTGGTGGTGATACGATGCCAGATTATCCGATACAGTACAAAAACCCAGGACCCGAAGTTAAGTTGAAAACAAAACGAGGTTATCCAAAGCTTGGAGCTACGCCAGACGATACGGGTGTTAACTTTGCCATTTTCACAAGAAATGGAAGACGTGTGATACTTGAGCTTTATCAAAACTTTCACGATGAAAAACCTTCCCACAGATTTGTCCTAGATCCGATTGAAAACCGAACCGGCGACATTTGGCACATCTACGTTTACGGAGTCGGTCACGGTCAATACTACGGTTGGAGGATCGACGGAGAATATGACCCGTTAAACGGAAAAAGGTTCAACGTAAACAAACTTTTGATAGATCCATACGCAAAAGCCATATCGAGTTCTTTTGAGTGGGATGAAGAATACCTCTATGGATACGACAAAAAGTCTCCTGAAAAAGATCTTTCCTTTTCCATCCTAGATTCTGCCAAAAGTCCTGCAAAGTCCATAGTCATAGACGATTCCAAGTACGATTGGTCAGGTGATAAAAGACCGAAGATTCCTTGGAAAGACACCATTATTTACGAAATGCACGTTAGGTTTTTCACAATTCATCCAAGTTCAAACGTTAAGTTCCCCGGAACTTATCTTGGAATACTTGAGAAACTCGACCATTTGAAGGAGCTTGGTGTAACCACGATTGAACTTATGCCTATTTTCGAATTTTGTCCATCTTCAAACACCAGGATAAATCCACTTACTGGAAAAAGGCTTAAAGACATGTGGGGATACAACCCGATCAACTTTTTCGCGGTCACGGGAAATTACTCAGTTGGTCTAAGACTTGGAGAACAAGTTTTCCTTTTCAAAGACTTTGTGAAAGAACTTCACAAGAATGGTTTTGAAGTCATACTCGACGTTGTTTACAATCACACCGCCGAAGGCAATGAACTTGGTCCAACTTTGTCCTTCCGAGGCATAGACAACGAAATTTATTACATACTGGATCCAAAATGCAAAAGGTATTATTTGAACTACTCTGGATGTGGAAACACTTTGAACTGCAATCATCCTGTTGTCAAACAGATGATAATCGACAGCTTGAGGTACTGGGCAACTGAAATGCACGTGGACGGTTTTAGGTTTGATCTAGCGTCGATACTTGGCCGCACACCAGATGGCAGATGGATCGGGGATTTTTCACTTTTGAAAGACATCGCAGAAGATGCGATACTTCACGATTACAAGTTGATAGCGGAAGGTTGGGATGCCGCTGGCGGATATTTCTTGGGACAATTTCCCGAAGGATGGGCGGAGTGGAACGGAAAGTACAGAGATGTTGTAAGAAGGTTTGTGCGTGGCGACGAAGGGGTCGTTGCAGAGCTTGCGACCAGAATAGCGGGAAGCCAAGATCTTTACAGTGGAAAAAGTCCGCATGCCAGCATAAATTTCATAACATGTCACGATGGTTTCACATTGCGTGACCTGGTTAGCTACAGGTACAAGCACAACGAGGCAAACGGTGAAGACAACAAGGATGGAATGGATGAAAACTTTAGTTGTAACTATGGGATTGAGGGGGAAACGGACGATCCAGTTATAAACAAAATCAGAAAGCAACAGGTGAAAAACTTCATCACCATTTTGATGGTATCTCACGGTACACCGATGATTCTAATGGGCGATGAAATGTACAGAACGCAGTTTGGCAACAACAACGCATATTGTCATGATGATGAAACCACTTGGCTGAACTGGGAACTCAAGCAAAAACACGCGGATATCTTTAGTTTTTTCAAAAAGATGATCCACTTTAGAAAATCACATCCTGCTTTGAGAAGACCACACTTCTTCACAGGTTCTCAAACCCTCGCAGGCATACCAGATCTCACTTGGCATGGGGTAAAGCCGTTTGAACCTGATTTCAGCTACCATTCCCACTCGATAGCCTTCATGATAAGCGGAGCACCGACAAGAGTTGGTGAAGAAGAGGACGACGATATATACGTCATTTTGAATCAATGGAGAGAACCTTTAAAGTTCATTCTTCCATACGTTCACGGAAAAAAATGGTACAGAGTTGTTGATACGTCATACGATTCCCCTGATGATTTTCTGGACGATCCAGAACCTGTGGGATACTTTTACATAGCTCAGCCAAGAAGTTCTGTCGTTTTGATAGGCAGATAAAAAATAGCCTATCTTTGGGGTGAAGTCTTTCATGTTCCTTCCAACAACTCGTGAGGAAATGGAAAAACTCGGTTGGAAAGAACTTGACATCATATTCGTCACGGGTGATGCTTACGTCGATCATCCATCCTTTGGTGTTGCCTTGCTTGGGCACTATTTAGTTTCAAAAAGTTACAAGGTTGGAATAATAGCTCAACCAGATTGGCAGAGTGGTAAAGACATCACAAGGCTTGGAAGGCCAAGGTTGTTTTTCGGCGTCACCGCTGGAAACGTCGATTCAATGGTTGCAAATTACACCGCTTCAATGAAAAAAAGAAAAAGCGACGAGTACACACCTGGCGGAGTTAACAACAGAAGACCAGATCGTGCTGTAATTGTTTACTGCAACTTGATCAAAAGGTTCTTTCCAAAGGTTCCAATAATCATAGGTGGAATTGAGGCAAGTCTTAGAAGATTCGCACATTACGATTGGTGGTCTGACAAGATCAGAAAGTCAATTCTTGTGGACAGCAAAGCAGACCTATTGGTGTACGGCATGGGAGAAAAAACTCTGCTACAAATAGCCGAAACACTTTCCAAAACCGAAGATATAGAAGCGTGTAAAAGTTTGCGTGGGATAGTTTACTGGACGAGCAAAAAACCTCAAGAAGGGATTGAACTTCCAAGTTTTGAAGAAATATCTATCAACAAAGAAGCGTACGCCAAAATGGCAAAAATGCAACTTTATTTGACAGATCCAATGAAAAACATTGTCCTTTACCAAAAGCAAGACACACGCTACGTTGTTCAAAATCCCCCACAGTTTCCGCTTGAACAAGAAGAGTTTGACAAGTTGTATCTGCTTCCCTTCGAAAGAAAGGTACATCCATATTACGAAGCTCAGGGACATGTCCCTGCAATAGACATGATACAGTTTTCCATAACGGCAGTCCGTGGCTGTTATGGTATGTGTTCCTTCTGTGCTTTAACGCACCATCAGGGAACGCATGTTGTTTCAAGAAGTGAAGAATCGATTTTGGAAGAAACCAAGATCTTGACAAAGCACGAAAATTTCAAAGGAACAATCACCGATGTAGGTGGACCTACTGCCAACATGTACGGGGCATTCTGCAAAACAAGAAGCGAAAAAGGTCAGTGTGGAAAATTCTGTCTTCACCCAAATCCTTGCAACCTTTCTTTACCGGATCACGATAGATTTCTTTCACTTTTGGAGAAGGTCAAATCAGTACCAGGTGTAAAGCATGTTTATGTTTCCTCCGGTTTAAGACATGACCTTATACTTCACGATAAAGATTATCTCAACATCATTCGAAGACTTGTCGAATTTACACCGGGTCAGCTGAAACTAGCCCCTGAACATGCTCATCCAGATGTTCTTCGACTTATGAGAAAACCACCTGTTGAACTGTTTTTGAAATTCAAAAAGATTTTCGAAACCGAAGCAAGAAAGATGGGAGAAAAAAGGTACGTGATAGGCTATTTCATAGTCGCCCATCCTGGGGAATCTTTAAAAGAGAACAATTATTTACACGATTTCATAGAAAAACACCTTGGTTATCGTCCACAGCAAATTCAAATCTTCACCCCAACACCAGGTACCCTGAGCACAGCAATGTATTACACCGAGATGGATCCGATAACCGGAGAGAAATTCCACGTTGAAAAATCGCTGAAAACGAGAAACCAAATGAAAAGAAATGTGCTTTTTACAAAGGAAGAAGAAGTATAATTTTTTCTTGCAAATGTTGCAAAAAGAATGTATAATATGACATAAGGTAAAAATGGTATAACAAATTTTCGAAATTGAATACCAAGCCTCAGCCGTGGGGGTATTGCTGTGCCGAAAACAAAGGTTCTCGTCGTTGGTTGCGGGCGAGTTGGCAAGGAAGTCGTCACTGCAGTTCAAGAAAGCCCAGACATGGAACTTGTTGGAATAGTTGAACAGCCTCACGTAGTGAATGACCTTAGAAAAAAGATAAAGGATATTCCAGTTGTCACCTTCGAGCAAGTTAAAGAACTTGGCAATGTGGATGTTGCAATATTGGCCATAGGCAGTAGGTTGATACCTGAAGTTGCCCCACTTTATTTGAAGATGGGAATGAACACAGTCGATGCTTACGATATTCACGCTGAAGGGATAGTGAGACTTAGGAGAAATCTCGACGTTGTTGCGAAGGAGAACAAAGTTGTGGCTGTGATCGCAGCTGGATGGGATCCAGGGACAGATTCGATAGTAAGGGCTTTGATGGAAGTAATAGCACCGAGGGGGATAACATATACGAACTTTGGACCTGGGATGAGCATGGGGCACACAGTTGCTGTGAAGGCAATAGAAGGTGTGGAAGATGCGATTTCGATAACCATACCAAAAGGGATGGGACAGCACAAAAGAGTTGTGTACGTGAGGGTGAAAGATGGGTACGAGTTTGAGAAGGTGGCAGAAAAGATCTTGAGCGATCCATACTTTTCACACGATGAAACGTATGTATATAAGGTTAACGATGTTTCAAGCCTTGTTGACATGGGACATGGGGTGAAGATAGAAAGAAAAGGTGTATCGGCAAGTGCGCACAATCAAAGAATGGAATTCACAATGAGTATCAACAATCCGGCTGCTACAGCACAAGTTATGGTGGCAGCGGCAAGGGCAAGTTTGAAACAAAAACCAGGGTGTTATACCTTATTAGAAATACCGTTGATTGATTTTCTTTGCGGTGATTTGGAACAACTGATTTGTCGTCTGGTTTGAGTTCAATTTAGGTCAAAGTACCCAAAAAAATCTTAAGGGGGTGTTTGGTGTGAGAAAGTTTGTAACTGTTTTTATCCTGCTTTCAGTATTAACAGTGTACACAGTTGGGTTCTCAGCTTCTCAACCAAAAAGAGGTGGCATTCTTTACGATTATTTAACCAGTGACCCGCTTGGATTCGACGTTCAAGAAAGCACTTTGCTATCCGTCTACACACTTGGAAGGCTTCTTTTCAGCACTTTAGTTCGCTACAAAGGAGAAACCTTGGAACTTGAGCCAGAGCTTCTTGCCAAAATGCCAGAAGTTTCAGAGGATGGTCTTGTTTACACGTTCGAACTGAAGAAAGGTGTTAAATTCCATGACGGAAAAACTGAGTTGACTTCTGACGATGTGAGATTCACAATCGAAAGAATGCTTGATCCAAAAGGAAAAGGGTTGAGCGCTTGGTTGTTCGACATGATACTTGGTGCAAAAGATTTCATGGCGGGAAAAGCAACATCCATAGAAGGTTTCAAGAAGATCGACAACTACAGATTCCAGATAATCCTTGAGAAGCCCTATTCACCATTCATTTACAATCTAGCAGTGCCAGGTGCATCGATATATTCTGAAAAACTTGTAAAAGCTGCTGGAGAAAATTGGAAGCTTAATCCAATTGGTACAGGACCTTTCAGACTAAAGCAATATGTCCCACAAACTGAAATAGTACTTGAGCGAAATCCATATTACTTTGAACCTGGCCTTCCATACTTGGATGGCATTCACATAAGAATTGTTCCCGACACAACAACAGCTTTGATGGAATTTGAAAATGGTACTCTTGATGTCTGCGTTATACCAGTCATCGAATATGAAAGAATCAAAGCAAGTGGAAAATTCAACATTATCGAGACGGTCGCGTTGAACACGTACTATTTCTTGATGAACATGAGCGATCCAATGTGGTCAGATGTCAGACTCAGAAAAGCCATGGCAATGGCTATAGACAAGGAAAAATTGGCAAAAAGCATTTTTGGACCGCGTGCAACTGTTGCAACAAGTTTTGTTACACCCGGTATACCTGGTGCGTATGAACTTGGTAAAGGACCAGCTTACGAATACAATCCAGAAGAAGCAAAAAGACTTGTACAAGAGCTGATAAAGGACGGTGTTAGTGTCAAAGTGCAAGCGTGGCAGTGGGGTGGAGATACACTCTCAGATCCAAACATCATAATCCAGGCAATGGCAAGAGAAGTTGGAATAGATCTTGAAATAATACCAGTCGAAAGTGCCGCATTCAGAGATGCCCGCCGCAAAGGAAAAATTCCCGCAAACTATGGAAACTGGTGGGCTGACATACCAGATCCGGATAACTATCTGTATGTCTTTTTCGCCAGGGATAACATGATGTCGTCTGGTTACAACAACGCACTGGTTCAAGATATGCTGGAAAAGGCGAGAATAGAACCTGATCAAAACAAGAGGATTCAGATGTACAGAGAGATCGAATACATCATTCTAAGAGAAGATGTTGCGATAATACCGTTGTTCCACCTGAAAAACCTTCTTGCAACCCAGAAAAACGTCAAAGGATTGTTCAGGCATCCAACTGGTATAACGGTTTACACGTACGCTTGGAAAGAATGAAAACTTTTCTGTGAATTAAAGGGGGAGGTCATCTCCCCCTTTATTAAAAGGGGTGGAAAACCTGTGTTGTCTTACATCGTGCGAAGACTTATTCTCGCGATTCCAGTCTTGCTTGGAGTCTCTTTGATCACTTTCATATTGCTGAACGTTGTACCAGGAGATCCTGTGCTGGAAATGGTTGGTAAGCACGCTGATCCTGCCACCATAGAGAGAATTAGAAAACAACTTGGCTTGGATGATCCAATAATCGTTCAATTTGGAAGATTTATCTTCAACGCCATGCGTGGTGACCTTGGACGCTCATTCAAAACCAACCAACCTGTTATGAAAATGATAATGGATACTTTCCCCACTACGGTGAAACTCGCGCTGACTTCAGCAAGTGTGGCAATCGTGATTGGAATAATCGTGGGAATAATATCAGCGGTTAAACAAGATACAATTTTTGACCATACAGCAAGAATAATAGCTTTAGCCGGCATTAGTGCGCCTGTTTTCTGGGTTGCGGTGGTTTTTCAACTGATCTTCGGCCTTAAACTAAAATGGTTTCCAATATCTGGTTACGGCACGTGGAAACACATGATATTACCAGCTTTTGTCTTGGGAATAAGATTTGCTGCATCGATTGCTAGATACACCAGAAGCACTCTTCTTGACGTCATAAGACAAGATTACATTCGAACCGCAAGGGCTAAAGGTCTTTCAGAAAGAGCTGTGATTTTTGGGCATGCACTTAAAAATGCATTGATACCTGTGGTAACCATTATTGGAATGCAAATAGGGGGATTGCTAACTGGATCTTTTCTGGTGGAAACGATCTTCGCCATACCTGGCTTAGGAAGGTTGTCCATACTGGCACTCTCGAACCGTGATTATCCACTCGTTCAGGGTACAGTTCTATTCACGGCAGTTGTTTACACGTTGGCCAACTTAATCGTTGACATATCGTACGCCTTCCTCGACCCAAGAGTTAGGCTTCAATAAAGGGGGACAAAAGCTATGGAAAAAAACGTAAAAACTGTTCAAATTTCTTACTGGAAGGATGTTTGGAGAAGACTTAAAAAGAAAAAGCCGGCTATGTTTGGACTCGTGGTGATAATCATTTTCACGCTGATGGCAATTTTTGCCCCCCTAATAGCTCCAGCAGACCCAAACAAAATAGATCTTGACAATCGTCTAAAGCCTCCTGGATCACCTTCGAGAATTTGCAAAAATGGAATTTACATACTTGGTTCTGATGAGTTTGGAAGAGATATATTTTCCAGGATAATTTACGGTTCAAGGATTTCGTTGAGCATAGGAATTTTGACACAGGCAATAGTTACAGTAATAGGAATTGCGATGGGAGCTATAGCAGGTTATTACGGAGGCAAAATCGATATGATAATAATGCGAGTTGTTGATATACTCTTTGCCTTTCCGGATCTTTTGTTTTACATTGGAATAATGTTTGCCCTTGGTCCTGGTATTTACAACCTATTCATCGCTATTTCAGTACTTGGATGGGCTAGCAGAGCAAGGTTGATAAGAAGCCAAGTATTAGCGATAAAGGAAACCGAATACATCGAAGCAGCAAAAGCCCAGGGGTTGTCTGATTTCAGGATAATCGTAAAGCATATTCTTCCAAACTGTATAGGTGTAATAATAGTTTCCGTGACACTTGGTATCCCATCCGCGATTTTAACCGAAGCTTCTCTTTCATTCCTTGGCTTGGGCATCCTGCCACCAACGCCAAGTTGGGGAAACATGATATATGCAGCAAGGCCTTATCTTCGAGTTAATCCACTCTACTCGGTCTGGCCAGGTATTGCCATCATGCTCAGCGTTTTTGCGTTCAATTTGCTTGGCGATGGGTTAAGAGATGTCCTTGACCCAAGGATGAGGCAATGATAGGAGGTCGAAAGATGAAGTACAAAATGTTGGTGATAATTTCTCTGATGATCCTTTCAACACTTTATTTTGGGAGTGATCAAAAAATGGAAAGTACAAAAATTGGGGAAGTCGTAGAAAACGTTAAAAAAACGGTTGAACTGCTGAGAAAGGAAATGAAAATCGATCCAAGGGAAACCGTGTTTGTATTAAACGTGAAGGAAGAAAGTGGAAAAGTTGTTTTGGAAGGAAAAATAAGTGATATCAATGTCAAAGAAAAGATTCTAAACGAGATTCAAACAAGGTTCTTAAACGTTGAAATCAAGGTAGAACAGCTTCCATCAAAAAAACTTGGCGAGAAGATTTGCGCTGTGGTGGCTGTTCCTGTTTTGAACCTTGGAGAAGCTCCGTGGAAAGATCAGGGCAAACATGTTGTTACACAAGCGCGAATGGGTGAGCTTTTGAAACTTTTTGACGAGAAAGAAGGATGGTACCTTGTTCAAATGGAAGACAACTACCTTGGATGGGTTTACGGCGAGAGAATATGGATTTGCGACGAAAAAGAGTTAAACAAATTTCTTTCCAACAAATTTGCCTTGATAACAGCCAAGATGACGCCAGCATTCGCCAGTTTAGACGGTGTTGTGGCCTTCGATAAGCAATTAGTCCAAGGTACTTTGCTACCAATCCTTGAACATGATGAAAGATGGTCAAAACTTTTAGTTCCAGGTGGCAGAGAAATTTACGTGAAAAGTCAAGACATAAAAGTCTTCCCCACGCGCGATGCTGCTTTCAGCGAGAAAAGAGATGCTCAATACATAATCGAGATAGCCAAGCAATACCTGGGCTTACCTTACCTTTGGGGTGGAACAACTGCCTATGGTTTTGATTGTTCTGGTTTTACGCAGTTTTGCTTCAAGATGGCAGGTTATTTCCTAAGAAGGGACGCCGACATGCAATTCGAACAAGGCATACCGATCATGGATAGAAAGGAACTAAAACCGGGAGATTTGGTCTTTTTCCAAACCTACAAACCTGGTCCCTCACACGTTGGAATTTACATTGGCGATATGAAGTACATCCACTCCGGAAGTAACGGTGTTGCTATAAACAGTTTTGATCCTTCTGCTCCCGATTATTCCCAAAGCTTGGATCTTAGATACATTGGAGCTAGAAGGATCCTTCCATAAATGGAGGGAACATCGTGGGAGAGAATAAACTGCTTGAAATTAGAAATTTAAGTGTTGAGTTCGCAACTTTTGCAGGAACAGTTCACGCCGTTGACAGAGTAACTTTACACATAAACGAAGGGGAAACTGTCGGAATGGTTGGAGAATCTGGTTGCGGTAAATCCACCGTAGCACTTGCCATAATGAGACTTCTGCCAACACCTCCAGCGAGAATTAAAAGTGGAGAAATAATATTCGAAGGAGAAAACTTGCTCAAAAAATCAGAAGAAGAAATGAGGCAAATCAGAGGTGGAAAAATCTCAATGATCTTTCAAGAACCTATGACGTCGTTGAACCCAGTTTACACAATAGGAAAGCAAATTTCCGAAGCAATAATTGTTCACAAAAAAAGCCTCAAAAGAAGAGGCAAAGCAAATGACCATCGAGATGTTAAAGCTTGTGAAAATACCCAATCCAGAGAAAAGATACTACGAATATCCGCACCAACTTTCAGGTGGCATGCGACAAAGAGTGATGATAGCAATGGCTTTGGCTTGCAACCCAAAACTTTTGATCGCAGATGAACCCACCACCGCTCTCGATGTTACAATACAAGCTCAAATTTTAGAGGACCTGTCAACTTAAGAAGGAAAACTGCACTAATAGAAGAAATGGAAATAGCCACTTAACTATGTCCTCATCCCTCCTCTTGTACCATAACCTGCTTATGTTAAAACGCCTCAGCCTGTACCTTTTTATCCCTATCACACTCTCAACAAGACTTCTTTCCCCAAACCTCTCATGCTCGTGTTCCCAATAT
This sequence comes from Pseudothermotoga thermarum DSM 5069, assembly GCF_000217815.1. Lineage (NCBI taxonomy): Bacteria > Thermotogati > Thermotogota > Thermotogae > Thermotogales > Thermotogaceae > Pseudothermotoga > Pseudothermotoga thermarum. The sequence continues at coordinate 1,308,318 of NC_015707.1, forward strand.
CCCATATTCTTTTTTCTCGCTTCCCAGTACCATGGCCCTGCTTTGCCTTTCTCTCGTGTCTTACTGACCAACGCATAGATCACTTTCTTCCTCTTAACCTCATTTATGTTCACCTTCATCTCGTCTATAGCTACTACTGCTTTGCCTTCTATCTTCTCAGCATTCATCCTTGTCCACCATTTCCTCAAGGCTTCATGACTGACTCCAATTATGGCTGCTGCCTTCCTTAATGCAAGTTCATACTTTCGCCTCATGTGGAACTCTTTGTCTTTGAAAAAGGTTTGGTATAATTTGGTATAGGTACTCGGTGATATTTGTTGTTGTAACTTTCATATTCACGGGAACCTCCTTTCGGTGAGAAGAGTTGGTTCCCGTTTATTTTATCGTATTTCCCGGCTTAAGTTGACACCTCCTTTAGAATTGATATCGGATTTGAAAAAACAATTCAACATGAGTGTATTGTTGATAACCCACAATCTTGGAATAGTTGCGGAAATGACGAGTCGCGTCTTTGTAATGTATGCAGGACAACTTGTGGAGGAATCACCCTGCAAGGAACTTTTTGAAAAACCTCTTCATCCTTACACCGAAGCACTCTTGAAATCTATACCAAGCTTGGAGTCAAAGAAAGGCAGTAAGTTGTACACAATCCCAGGAACGGTTCCAAATCTTTTGGATCCACCTTCTGGATGTCGCTTTCATCCAAGATGTGAATTTGCAAAAAAGATATGCTCAGAAAAGGTCCCATCACTCACTTTGCAGGACAACGGAAGAAAAGTTAGATGCTTCCTACGTGGCTCAGAACCCGAGGAGGTGAACACCATTGAGTTTGCGAAAAGTTGTTGAAGTGCGAGGACTTGTAAAATGGTTCCCAGTAAAGACAGGGATTTTTCAAAACAAAATCCTTGGTTACGTGAAAGCAGTTGATGAAGTGGATTTTGAAATATACGAAGGACAAACACTTGGCTTAGTCGGAGAAAGTGGTTGTGGAAAAACCACGACCGCAAGGTGCATCTTAAGGCTTGTTGAACCAACAAAGGGAGAAATCATCTTCAACGGGATCGACATAACTAAACTCAAGCAAAAAGAACTTAGAAAGTTAAGGCCTAAAATGCAAATAGTTTTTCAAGATCCATACAGTTCTCTCAATCCAAGGCTTACAGTTAAAGAAATTATCGGAGAGGCTTTGGATTATCACGGTATAGCGAAGGGAAAAGAGCTTGAAGAGAGAGTGAAGGAACTTCTGGAAATGGTTGGACTTGCCCCTGAACATATGAGAAGGTATCCCCATGAGTTTTCCGGCGGTCAAAGGCAAAGAATAAGCATAGCAAGAGCTCTGGCAACAAATCCAGATTTGATCGTTTGTGATGAACCTGTCTCGGCTTTGGATGTCTCCATCCAAAGTCAGATACTCAATTTGCTCGAAGAACTTCAGGAAAAATTTAAGATATCTTACCTCTTTATTTCTCACGAGCTAAACGTTGTAAAGTATATCTCCCATAGAATAGGCGTCATGTATCTAGGGAAAATAGTAGAAATCTGTGACAGCGAAGAGCTTTACACCAATCCATTGCACCCATACACAAAAGCTTTGATTTCAGCTATTCCAATTCCAAATCCAAAGGTTAAAAGACAAAGGATAATCTTGGAAGGAGATGTGCCAAGTCCATTCAATCCTCCACAAGGCTGCAGGTTTACCCCAAGATGCCGCTATGCCATGGAAATCTGCAAAAAAGAACATCCAAGGTTGATCGAGGTATCACCAAATCATCTTGTTGCTTGTTACCTTTACCAATCATGAGGTGATGAAAATGTTCGATCTTTTGATAATAAACGGCAAGATAATCGATGGAACTTCCAATCCTTGGTTTTACGGAGATATAGCTGTCAAAGATGGAAAAATTATTCAAGTCGGTTTTATCAAAGAGAAAAAAGCCAAAAGGATAATCGACGTAAGTGGGCTTTTTGTTTGCCCTGGTTTCATAGACATCCACAGCCATTCGGACTTAGAACCGATGGCCAATTATCGTTGCGAAAGCAAAGTTAGACAAGGTGTCACAACCGAAGTGGTTGGAAACTGTGGAGATTCAGCTGCGCCTGTTTTTGGTCAAGCTTACGAAGATCAAAAGAAAGCCACCGAAGAGTATGAATTAAAACTAACCTGGCAAATAGTTGCACAGTATTTGGATGCTCTACAAAACTCAAAACCAAGCATCAACTATGCCATGTTGATCGGTCATGGAACGATTCGAAAATCGGTTATGGGATACGATAATAGAAAACCAACAGCCGATGAACTGGAAAAGATGAAAGAACTTGTCAAACAAGCGATGGAAGAAGGGGCATTTGGAATCTCAACTGGCTTGCTATATCCTCCTGGTTCATTTGCCGATGTTGAGGAAATAATAGAGCTATGCAAAGTTGTTGCAAAATACGGTGGTTATTACGCAACGCATATGAGAAGTGAAGGTGATTGGTTAGAACAATCCGTGGCTGAAACGATAGAAATTGGAAAACAAGCCAACATTTCAGTTCAAATTTCACATCACAAAGCCTTTGGAAAACAAAATTACGGCAAGGTTGAAAAAACCTTGAGAATGATAGAACAAGCAAGAAAAAATGGTATAGATGTCACTTGCGATGTTTATCCTTACACCGCAACTTCAACAAGCTTGGCTTCGATTCTTCCAAGTTGGGTTCACGAAGGTGGCAAAGAAAAAATGCTCGAAAGGCTGAAAAACAACGAAATCAGACGGAAAATAGCCGAGCAAATAGACCCAGTACAACGTCGAATCAGTGGATACGAGAATCTCTACATCAGCTATGTTTCCAGCGACAAGAACAAATGGTGTGAAGGAAAAAGCGTTCAACAAATTGCACATCAACTGAACAAAGAACCGATAGATGTGGTTTTGGATCTGATAATCGAAGAAAAAGCACACGTTGGAATGATAAGATTCGCTATGGATGAAGAAGACGTGAAGAAGGTTATATCAAGTCCATACTCGATGATAGGCTCTGATGGAAGCGCTCTTGCACCGTATGGAATTCTTTCAAAAGGTCATCCTCATCCAAGAAACTACGGTACATTTCCAAGGGTTTTGGCAAGGTATGTGAGAGAGCTAGAGGTTATAAGTTTAGAAGAAGCGATCAGGAAGATGACGTCTTTTCCAGCTCAAAGGCTTGGACTCAGCGATAGGGGTTTGATCAAGCCAAACATGGCAGCAGACATAGTTGTTTTTGATTTTGACAAGGTGAAGGACACTGCGACGCATGAAGAACCGAAGAGATACCCAGAAGGGATAGAGTATGTGATAGTGAACGGTGTGATCACCGTTGAGAAAGGTGAACACACCGACGCAAGAGTTGGAAAAGTGTTGAGAAAAAATTCAAACTGAAAAATTTTAGCTGTATCTTTTTCTCAAAAACAGTTTTACCAACTCATACAGCGGAACGATCAACAAAGCGGTAACTACCGATACAAGCAGCTGAATTCCCGTCAACGGATGCGTCCCAAATATCTCTTGAAGTCCTGGTACGTAGATCACAGCCAAAAGCATCAAGAAGGAAACCACACAAGCAAGGATCAAGCGCGGATTGTTTCTTATACCCACCTTGAAGAGTGAATGTTTCAAAGATTTCGAGTTAAACGCGTGAAGAAGCTGGCCTGTTGAAAGTGTGAAAAAGACCATTGTTCGAAGCAACCTGATTTCATCATGCTCCCAAAGTGCCCAACCGTACACAAACATCGTAAGTATCGACAAAAGCAATCCACCAAGTAATATGCTGGTTAAAACCTGTTTGTTCATTATTCCTTCCTTTGGATCTCGTGGAGGTCTTTCCATGATATCAGGTTCTGCAGGTTCAACTCCCAAAGCAAGAGCCGGCAGACCATCTGTGACCAAATTCATCCACAGTATCTGAACGGGTATCAAGGGCAAAGGCAACCTTAAAAGTATCGATATGAAAATAGTCGCAACTTCGCTTATGTTGCACGAAAGTAGGTAATAAACCACCTTTCTGATGTTGTCAAAAATCTTTCTTCCCTCTTCGATAGCCGCAACTATGCTTGCAAAATTGTCGTCGGTGAGTATCATCTCAGATGCATCCTTTGAAACATCGGTACCAGTGATACCCATCGCAACGCCAATGTCGGCTCTCTTGAGAGCAGGGGCATCGTTGACGCCGTCACCCGTCATCGCAACGATTTTTCCTTTTCTTTTCAAAGCTTCAACTATCTTGAGTTTATCACTCGGAGAAACTCTTGCGTAAACTTTCACCTTTTCAACAACTTCCTCTAAATCTTTCACGTCCATTTCGATGAGTTCCTTACCAGTCAGTATCATCCCATTTTCATCCATTATTCCTAGTTCTTGCGCTATTGTTTTTGCAGTTATTTTGTGATCACCCGTTATCATCACAACATCGATACCAGCTTTCTTGCACTTTTCAAGAGCTTCTTTAACCTCAGGTCTTGGTGGATCGATCATTCCCATAAGTCCAAGAAAGATCAAGTCATCTTCAAGGTTCGAATAATCTTCGCTTTCAAGATATTTGAAGGCCACGGCAAGCACTCTTAAACCCTGTTCTGCCATTTGGGAGTTAACCTTTTCGATTTCAACCCTATCTTCCTGGGTCATTTCTTTTATTTGTCCCTCATAGTCCATGAAATGGCTACACTTTGATATAACGACATCTGGTGCTCCTTTTGTGAAAACTATCTTCTTTGATTCAAACTGGTGAACCGTTGTCATCATCTTTCTTTCAGATTCAAAAGGTATTTCATAAACTCTTGGATATGTTTTTTCAAGCTGTTCTTTTTCAAATCCGTTTTCAAAAGCAGCAACTGCCAACGCAACTTCCGTTGGATCACCGGATGTGATTCTTTTACCATCTTTCACTGTTACAAACGCATCGTTGCACAAAGCGGCACCTTTAAAGAGCATCTCCAACACTTTACTTTTATTTGATTTGATCTGCTGTTGATCGAAAAACATCTTTGGATGAACGTAGTACTTCACCAGTAGGGGGAAATAATTGAGTGAAATAGAACTAGATATAAGGAATGTTGGTTCATCATGTACTCAGCACCCTGTGATAGTACTAGCTAATAAGTTATCCGAGATGGGAGATAAAATCAAGAACCTAAAACTGTATTTCAAGTCCAGGGATATTCCACCCCCTGTCTTGAAACTATACCTCTCAAGATATGGTTTTGAAATAGTGGAACTAGGTTACCTGAATAGTGATTCCATGTATGCTCGGGCAGTGAAAAAAGTGTAGCATAATGGAATCTCCCAGTAGTAGGATAAAGGAACTTCTTAGAGAACACGGCGAGCCGCCGAGGCATATCTACTATGATCTCGAAAACAGTGGATGGGTCCCGCCAGAAGTAGTTGAGGCCATGTTACCATATTTTAATACAAAAGGATATGGTCACCCCTCAATAACACATAAAGTTGGATGGGAGGCACTAGAAATCGTTTACGAGACAAAGGAATTACTAGCTAGAACCATTGGAGCCAAGGATGTAGAGGAAATAGTGTTCACACATAGCGGCACAGAGGCAAATAACCTAGCTATAATGGGCTACCTACTCAAGAATAGACAGAGAAAGGGCAAAGTCATTGTATCAGCAATTGAGCATCTCAGTGTAATACATCCAGCGGAATACTTAGCTGAACTATTCGGATTCCAGGTTCAACGTATACCAGTAGACACTGAAGGCTTCGTAGACCCGGAGATGCTCAAGTACTATGTTGATAAGGACACAATACTAGTAAGTATACAAATGGTGAACCACGAGATCGGAACAATACAGAATATACGCGAACTAGTAGACACTGCTAAAACCATTAACTCTAACCTTGTATTTCACACCGATGCAGCTGACGCATACGGATGGATGCCAATCGATGTAGACAAGTTAGGCGTGGATTTGTTAACAATCAGTAGCCATAAAATACATGGACCAAGGGGGGGTGGGCGCTCTCTACGTGAAAAAAGGAATAGAGCTGGACTCTCCAATAAAAGGTCAACTCAGTGTAGAGAAGCACTGGCCTGGCGTAGAAAATGTTCCAGCCATAGCAGGTTTCAAGAAGGCTATAGAGCTATTCTTCAGTGATTTCGAAGGCAGAGTTAACTATGTGAAGACCCTGAGAGATAGGCTTCTCAAAGGCATATTGGAAAACGTACCCCACGTACTTGTAAATGGTCCATTGGGAGATAAAAGAGTTGCAAATAACGTTAATGTTGCATTTCTCTATGTTGAAGGCGAAGCAATAACAGTCGAGCTAAGTTTGCATGGAATATATGTTTCAAGTGGTAGTGCTTGTTCAAGCCGCATACTAGAGCCAAGCCATGTGTTACTAGCAATAGGCCGCAAACACGAGGAGGCCCATGAGAGCATATTGTTCAAGGTATCCAGGTATCACACCATGGATGATATAGAGTACACCCTCAAAGTACTACCAGGCGCTATTAATAGACTACGAATAATTAGCTCCGTTAAACCAGCATAGAGGATTATATATTACTCATGTTTTTTTAACCCATCACTCTCCTAATTTACTCTGGTAATAAGATATTTGCTTATTACGATGAATAAAGGTGGCTAACTAGTTGAACAACCCGGTAGAGTAGCTTAATAGCCATGATAGTGACGTTTGCATTAATAGACTCTTTTGACCCGTGTATATATGCATTGTTTATTTCGCTCCTGGCATCTGTGATAAGTAATATCAAGTATGCTTTTAAAATCGGCATATCTTTCCTCATAGCAGTGTATACTGGGTACTATATACTTGGATTATTCATCAGGTATATTACAATTCGTCTACACGTATCAATACTTGCAGGCCTTTTATTGATCTACGCTACATTCATGTTTATTCTCATTATTATTGAGAAGAATGGAAGAACAAATGAACTAGTGTGCCGTGAAGACAAAATAGAATGTAAAATAATCAATGTACTTCAATTGAATAAGCTCCTGGGGAGAGGTGTGCTGTTCACAATACTACTAGGCTTCATAGCATCATTTACATTACTGCCATGTACAGCGGGATTATACATAGTCTACAATATTGTAATAAGAGAACATGGCTTTGCAACGTGGGCCGCGCTCACAGCACTGTACGTATTTCTATTTATATCACCACTGATACTAATATTTCTCATGATCATAGGAGCAGCTAGAACCATGATCCTGCAGAGATTCATTGTTGGGAAAGAATCTATCTTCAAGCTAGCTGGAGCAGTGGTGATGATAATAACAGCTATATACTTGGTGCTCTTATCCCACTGAGCGTTATAGTTACCTGTTATTAGAGGTTATTCAAAAACATTTTAATGTCACTATTTTGATTGATTACAGCAGAAGGAAAAGGTGATTTAAAAACGCCAGCAGCAGGTATGAGTATAGTTGAAAAATATAGGGATGAAATAGTCGATAATGATAGGCCGATAATAAAGACCCTTCTCAAGCTTGGAGTACCATTGATGCTTGTTCAACTGGTACACATATCATATCATATTGTTGATGCATACTGGCTTGGACAGTATTCAAGTGAGTTGATAGCTGCCCCTAGACAAGTATGGCCTACATTCATGTTATTTCATGCTTTAAGCATGGCTCTTAGTACTGCTAATCTTGCTTTGTTGTCGCAGTACGTTGGTGCAAGAATGTATGATAAGGTAAGAGAAACCTTATCTAAATTCTTCACTGTGTCACTTATACTGGGTGTACTGTTTAGTGTCTTGTATTTTGCTTTAAGAGAAGTAGTATTCGGAATTATGCTAGTATAATACCCTTGACCTGCTACTAGCATACTTCTCAATAACATATGCTACTGTATTACAGGCGATAGGTGATACTAGAACACCTGCAATAGTAGGAGTAATATCTGCGCTAATGAACATTGTTCTAGACCCATTTCTTATTATTGGTATAGGGACCTTTCCCCAGGCTAGGCGTGGTTGGTGCAGCTATAGCAACGGTCATTAGCAGACTTATAGGTGTAATTATAGGGTTTTACATATTACTTAAGAGATACCCGGAATTCGAACCATCAGTAACCAGCAATGTTGATAAAGATAGGAACTCCTGTTTTAGCTATGCATGTGTTTAATAGTCTTGGATTCATGTTCCAGAATAGGCTTGTAAACTCCTTTGGAGTAGTGGCTGCGGCGGCCTTTGCAATAGGATTCCTTATAATGGATCTAGCGGATGCTACTATGTGGGGGATTACGCAACCAGTAGCTATAATGATAGGACAAAATCTAGGAGCAGGCAACTTGGAAAGGAGTAAGAAGATTGCGTGGAGAACTGTTCTATTCGTATTAGTTACTACATATGTAGGTGTAGTCCTTGTTTACTCTATAAGGGAGTGGGTTATATGGGCTTTCACCGACAATCTAGAGATCTATGCTGAAGCATTAAGATTCATTAATATCTTCATGTGGAGCCTGCCTTTCTTCGCTGTATTCTTCGTAGCAATGTCCGTTGGTAGAGGCTCAGGCAGAACATTGGTACCAACAATAATTGGTTTCATTAGAATATGGGGTCTACGTATAGCATTAGGCTCAATACTAGCATATATCCTCAACATGGAAATAATAGGTGTGTGGGTGGCCATGACTATAAGTAACTTCATTGGCGGCATTGTAAGTATTCTATGGATAAAATATGGTAATTGGAACAGCCCAATAATAAAGAGAACTCTTCCAACTCATTCACGTTGACTCTAGATTAGATCAATATTTTACAAATGGTTCCCCGTATTCATTTATCTAGTATCTAGTATACTTGATGTCGCTCCAAGTAGGTTCGCTCCTCGTCACTCTGCTCACAGTTTACAGCTTTAAGGAGTTATTTATTCCTCGGAGCCATCAGTGAAAAGGTAATTTTATTCGTCCCCATTCAACGGCTCATTCACGGCTTCCAATATATTTAGGTCGGTGGATAGATTTACGAAGTTTGCAAGAAGCTGTTAAAAAGCCCTGGGTTAATAGGCCATAGTTTGTAAGCCTATGTATCAGCTCTAATATATTAGATTAAAACAATTATAAACAGGTTAGGGGTCTACTATGAAGATATACGTATCCGTGGATATTGAGGGGTTGCCAGGCGTGGTCCTACCTACAATGACTGCTCCTTGGAGTAGTCAGTTCCAGAGAGCCTCCAGGATAATGACCAGGTTGACAAATGTGCTCGCAGACGAGGCCTTTAGGAATGGGGCTTCAGAAGTATACGTTGCAGATAGTCACGGGTTAATGACTAATATTGATTATCTTGAACTCGATGGTAGAGTAAACATTATACAAGGCTACCCCAGGGCATTCAGTATGGTCAGCCTATTAGACAGCACCTTCAATGCTATCTTCTACCTGGGATACCACTCCGCAGCAGGTACTCCACATGGCACATTAGAACATACGTACAATGGGAGGGTATTCTCCGAGATAAGGGTTAATGGTATAAGGGCAAGTGAATATATTCTCAATAGTCTCTATGCTAGTGAACAAGGTGTTCCAGTAGCGTTCCTTGCTGGAGATGAATATTTAAGAAAAGAAGTAGAAGTGTACACTCCTTGGGTTGTCTTTGTACCATTAAAGAAAGGTGTTTCTAGGTATAGTGCCATATCTCCAGGTCTCAGTCAAATTGAAAAGGCCATCAGAGAGGGTGTTACAGAAGCAATGAGTAAAGTAAAGGAAAACAAAGTTAAACTGCTAGAAATTACTAAGCCATATAAAGTTGAATTAGTATTCAGAGATTCCCTTATAGCTGATGCACTCGAAGAATGGGATATCATGGAGAGGCTTGATGCATACACATTAAGATTCACCACCGACTCGGCAAGAAAAATGCTTGCTATAATATCAATATGCTCGCTAGTCGGTAGCGGTATTGAAAGTCTTAAAGCAAATATAAGATAATAATAATGAGGCCTCTATGGGAGAAGAATATATAATATGTAATGCAAAATTTGTCCAATCAATACGGCCGTTACGGTATGAGGTACTCCTAATTTAACGAACTCCACAAAGGTCACTTTTCTTTCATTTTTTTCTACGATACCCACTGCAACAGCATTAGCTGCTGCTCCAATATATGTACAATTACCACCTAGACTACCTCCCAATAACAATGCCCACATTAAGGTATAGATATTCATTCCAGAAATCTCGGAGAGCTTTACTACGAGTGGAATCATAGTAGCAAAATAGGGAATATTATCAATAAACGCCGATATCAGAACAGATGCCCATATTATTATCGAAGATGCAATAACAATATTATTTCTACTATATAAGTGTATATAACTTGCTAGTGTATCTATGACACCTGTCTTATAAAGTGCTCCAGTTAATATTGTCATTTCCACTATAAAACCTATTGTCAACCAATCTACTGAGACCCGTAGTGGTTCAAGGACATTATTTCTCCTAATCCTCATAATAGTAATTAACAATGCTCCTAATAGTGGAGGGAACCATAGAGGGATATTGTATGTAGAGCGTATACTGAGTAGTATTACAACTAATGTAAATACTGATATTACCTCTGCAATTAGTACTTTATCCTTGAGATACTGTTTTTCATCAGGCACTACGAGATTATTGTTGGAATTTTTCTTGTCAATATAGCTTCGTGCTGTGAATAATAATGTTGCTGATGCTACAGGTACTGCTACCATAATAATAAAGAATATACTTGGTTTGCCTTTGAATACTATGAAGTCCGTGAAGCTTAAATCAAGCGCTGAAGCAACCATCATACTGGGAGGATCTCCTATCATTAATGCTGCACCTACTAGATTAGCTCCAAGTGCTACTCCTACAACAAATGGTACTATACTCACACCCATGCTTCTAGCAATATTGATGGCTATTGGAGCCAAAAGTATAGTTGTAGATACATTATCAAGTAAAGCTGATATGAGCGAGCCAACGACTGATAGTATATAGAGGGATTTAAAAGGATCTCTACCTACCTTCTTAACAAATTTAATTGCTATCCAGGCAGCTATTCCAGACTTCTCCATATAATATGCAATAATACCCATTCCAATGAGTAGACATGCCACATTGAAATCAGCATACCTAATAATATCCTCAGGTGTAAGTACACCAAGAATCAATAAAGCAACTACTCCGAGTAAACCAGCATAAAACCTATGTATTCTACCCCATATCACTAGTGAAATTACAACTATGAATACTACTATCGAAATGAGTGCATGCATTATTGTTGACCACCAGCCTGTGGTAATCTCTTTACTAGAATTTAAAGGTTTATTTTAGGAATAGATCCCGTTCCTATGCACTATGTCAAGATAATGTGTAATGAACAGTACTAATTAATTACTTATTCTCCGAACTCTCCTCGTGGCTATGATATCTACGCCACAAATATCTTCTAGTATTACTTGTCCTATTTCAACTGGTGCCTCTACTACAACATTAACGAGTCTTTTCATTACCTCATCTATACAACTCTTGGGTACAGGTTTGCTAGTTATGACTGAAACTGTAGGGAATTCCCTTAACAACCTTTACAACGCTCATGACGTATCGTTGTGGGTTGATTACTTCTTGTTTGGCATACTCAATACCTCTTGCAATTATATCCTTCAACTTTGATTACTTCATTGCCCTTCATAGTTACCTTTAAAGTACAACTCATAGGACATAGAATGCATATCAATTCCTTCTCTACTATTTCATTATTTTCCAACTAGTACCACCTCTAAGGTAAGTTTGTCAGCTTGTAGATTGGAGAATACATCCTTTTTCAAGTCTAGAACCATCATTTCGGCTGGTCTAACAGCATTATGGTATATTTTCATCTTTAATTCAGGTACTTGTACGAATACTCTTTTCTCCGGGAATTGCACCCTAGCATATATTCTAACGTTTCGTGTTCCACTTACATAGTGTGGAACAAGAAGCCTTATATTGCGACCTTTATGATTGGTTTCCAATCATATATAGGAATCCCATTATTTGTCACAAATATATATGCTCCTTCAGCCGCTATTTCGCCCTGAAGCACTACATAATCCACAAGATCATTTACGACAAGAGCATTTCCAGCGACAAATATTCCAGGTACATTTGTCTCTAAGAGTTCATTCACTACGGGACCTCCAGTTGATGGATCAATAATAACTCCCAGCTTCTCTAGTAGATCAATATTGGGTCTTAATCCAGCTGCAATTATTACTGTGTCGCAAGGTATTTCAAATTCTGTACCTTCAATAGGTCGTAATTTTTCATCTACCTTGGCTACTACTACTTTTTCCACCCTTTTCCTACCTATGATTTTCACTACCGCGTGACTTAATAATAGTGGTATATTAAAATCTAATAGACATTGAACAATATTTCTCGTTAATCCACCAGGATAAGGCATTATTTCAACTACAGCTTTCACTTTTGCTCCTTCAAGTGCAAACCTCCTGGCCATTATTAATCTTACATCACCAGATCCGATGATCACTACTTCCTTTCCAGGTAGAATTCCGTAAATGTCCATTAGCGTCTGTACTTCCCCCGCTGCGTATACTCCGTCTACTCTGCTACCAACTATTCCGAGTCCGTGGATATTTCTCTCGTGTGCACCAGTGGCGTATATGATAGTTTTACTGAACTAGTTTAGCAACGCCTTTAGGAGATATGATACTAGTTATTTTCTCATTGAACTTGGAATATTGTATTGAATAGACATGTGCATTAGTAATATATTCCACGTTTAGTTTCTCCATTTTATCGATTAATCTCTGGATGAACTCTGTTCCTGTTAAGTCCTCTGACGTTAACAGAACCCAATGCTTCAACAGCTTGAAGTTTTCTTATTATCGCATGGCGTTTCACCATGTTGTACATTCCAAGTGCAAGAACGATTGTAACCACAGCTGGTAAACCTTCTGGAACTGCGGCGACGGCAAGGCTAACGGCGGTCAAAAACATCTCAAGAACGGGATTACCTTCCAAAGTCCCAACGATAAACACAATGGCACATATGGCAAGGATGATTATTCCTATTTGTTTTCCAAGCTTTTCCAAGTTAACTTGCAGCGGTGTTTTTGTTTCTTCCATCTGTGAAAGCGCTTTTGCTATTTTTCCTATCTCCGTCTCGTTTCCGGTGGCTGTAACAATAGCTTTGCCTCTTCCCCTGCTCACAATCGTTCCAGAGTAAACCATGTTTTTCCTGTCGCCAATCGGCAGATTTTCTTCATCGATCGCTTGAACGATTTTTTCTACAGGTTGAGATTCACCGGTTAAAGCTGCTTCACTGGTCGACAAATTCACGGCTTCTACAACTCTTCCATCCGCTGGAACGTAGTTTCCTGCTTCAAGGATGACAACGTCACCTGGAACAATTTCCCTGGATGGAACAGTTTGAACTACGCCATCTCTTATGACTTTGGCCGTCGGAGCTGCCATTTTCTTGAGCAAGGCCAAGGATTTTTCTGCCTTTGCTTCTTGAATAGTGCTGATTATCACATTCAAAACGACTATTGCCATTATCAAAATTGCATCCACCGTTTCTCCAAACAAAAGCGAAATCACTGCTGCCGCCAAAAGTATGATTATGAGAAAGTTCGCAAACTGGGAAAGAAACATTTGAAAAATTGTTCTTCTTTTTCCTTCCTCAAGTTCGTTGGGACCGTATTGTTCTAACATTCTTTTTGCTTCTTGGCTGGAAAGTCCATTCTGCAGATCGGTGGAAAAATGCTTTAAAATCTCGGAAACGTCCATTCTATAAAAGTCTTTCAGCTTTCCACACCCCCGTTTCTCTCAACAACACGAGTTAATAACCTACAAAACTCGTTTTCATTCTGCTCCACATCAACTGTAATTATACCCAACGAAGTCCTCAACTTCGAGACCAACGGCGTTAAGTCGACCTTGGAAAGTTTGTAATCGTCAAACCTTTTTTCGGGATAACATGGATTAACCGTTATGCATAAAAGCTTTGGCTTTCTTGATAGCGATATTTTTACCGTATCCAAAACCCCGTCAAGCATCTTTGGCTCAGCGGATAAAAGAAGATGAAACGGAGATTCAACGACAATTGATTCATCCCTTGATTCTAAAAGTTTTTGCAAAGTCACCAAACCACGAATCGTTGGTTTTTCCTTGACTGCGGGCAATTGAAAGACTTTCACGAATACTTTCATTTCCAAAAAAAGCTCTTCTAAATCTGTACTTTTGGCTGCACCTGTTGCGATCACAACGTAATCGACATGTTGAAAAGGCATCATCCTATTCACCGCACCGTCTATCAAAAAAACGTCAACGTTATACTCTTGAACTTCTTTCAACGCAGTCAACAAATCTTGGCTTGAGCTTGGTCCAACCAAAACAACCGTGCCAGTTTCTTTGACCTTGTAAAGTCCAACTTCACCCATTGGAGTTTTGAAGCTTAAAGACTTTAAAAACTCCAACTTTGCCGTAGAATGTTTTGCTGCCTTTGCACTTGTAACAACCAAACAGCCTTCCTCAACGAAAATCTTTGGCTTTGGTAGGCCAGTTACAAAGTCAAAATCTTCTCCATCAAAACCTATACTCGTTACTGCCAACTTTAAATTCGAAAGGCATTTCAAAGCAACGTTTAAAGTCGTTGTTTTACCTGTATTTTTTGCCGTGCCAAGTATTCCTATCGTCAACATAGTCTTACCGTTCCTCTGCCGTTTCTTCCTGGATTTGCACCTTCTTCTCTTGTTCCAAAAAGTCCTTCGTACAACGAGGCCACAAAGTCTCCTCGTTCTGCAACTTTTTTCAAAGTATCGTATATTCCTTGCTTTATCATTTCAGCGTCCTCAAAAGCTTGTTTGGTTGGTTCTATACTTGCCTGTCCAAAGAATCTGAAAGCTTCCGCAACGGCTCTCAAAGTGTCAATTCTTGCTGAGCTTGTTATCGCTCCCCTCGCGTAAGCTTCGTCTGTGGAAGCAATTGTTATAGCGTCCAAATTCAACGATTTGGCGAGTGCAGCGTGTAAAGCCGTCGTCATGGCAGATTGAACCCTGTCTTCCGTGTGCGTCATAAAACCAATCGGTTCACCTGGCCAAATCGGCGCATCGATTATATCTCTTAAAGCAAACACCTTTCCCGCATTGTAATCAATGTAGTTGTCTTCCATGTACTTGTTTATCATGACATCCGGCGAATAACAGAACAAAGGTTTCAAAATTGGTTTTGCACCAAGTTTTACACCAAGGTACGCAACCACAAGCATTCCCGCAAAAGCCTTGTGAGCTGGAACTCCCCCGAGTTCTTCGTTTGTTGGAATGTCAAACGGCATTCCATAACGTGCTGCCAATTTGATAGCATAAACCCCATCGACGGTCAGTCTCTCCGGGTCTGTGCCTCCATTCAAAGAACCATAGACCATGTTGATCTTCGTCAAATCAGCCCCTGCTTTAGCAGCAAGAACAACTGTTTCAGGTGTGTTCAATCCTCTGTGTGCTCGAACACACCACAACGTCGATTCTTCTAAAACGGATTTTATAATCTTCAAATTCTCAAAGGTGATGATCGAACCATCCTCTTCATGTGCAAGAAGTCCAGAAAGAAATCCCTCACACCTTGCTCCCCAAGAAGGGTCAAAGTGAAGAACACCATCCGCCCCCCAAGCTTCGCTTACTTTTATGTGCATTGCATCCATGAATGGACATCCTGTACCGTACTGAACAAAAACCAACGGTTTTTCGCCAACATGTCTCAAGGACTTCGGTTCTATTTTTACCTTCATCAAGTTCTCTTTGAACCTTTCGTATTCGTCTTGTGAAATCAACCGAACATGCTTTGGTAAAACGTTGTTTTTGTAAAACTCCCTGACCAAATCGTCCGACAACTTCAAATAATCTTGCGTCAAATCTTCCCCTTCAAAAATTCTTTCTCTTATCTTAGCCCTTTCCACACCAGGGCTGGTCCTTCTCTCGGCCCAATTCAATATCTGAGATGTTATCTTCTCAAGCAATTCTTCAAAGGCTGAATCTTTTACTTTGTACGAATAACCTTGTGTTATGTCAAACTTTTTCTTTTTAACAATCTCTTCCTTCTTTTCAACCGTTCTTCCTTCGACAAATTCTATAACCTCTTCCCACTTTGTTTTTTCACCAAATCCGGCGTCATACCCAAGCTCAGCCGCCAACTGCGGTGTAACTGCCTTTCCCCCAACCACCACCTTGCACTTTTTCCTCAAACCAGCAGCATCTATCAAATCGATGAATCTTCCAAGTATTTCGGCAGCGTTGTAACCTACGGTTCTGCTGACCATTATGTAATCTGGGTTTTCCTTCAAACATATTTCAACAACTTCTTCAAGCTTCATATCCGGAGGAAGAAGCACCACATCATGCCCACGCTCTGAAAAAATCCTTCTGAGAATTTTAACTGCAACATCGTGAACAGGGTCCAAGGGTACCAAAACTATCTTCATCGCAAATCCTCTCCTTCAAACCATTGGTACTTATCGCCCGGCCTGTAAACGTAAGCCCTCAACCTAATTCTGGCTGCAAAGCCGTTGTGCTCTACAAAAACAACATCCACATCTTTGAAACCAAGAGATTTCATCAAACTCAATCCAAGTTCTCGAGCTTGATCTTCACTTTCGGCAAGTAAGGTTGTTTCCAAATCTATTCCGTCTATTACAAATCTTGAAAAGTCCATCTTCATCACCTCATGAAAAGGGGGGCGTATGCCCCCCTGATTTACTACATGAGAATCATGGCAACTATAGTTGCTCCAACAAATCCAAGAACCACAGGCACAAAGTTCTTTCTAGCGATTTCTTCTGGTCTTGTCTTTGTAACACCAGCAACCGCAATCAACGCCCATGGTACAATTGTTCCACCACCGGTATTGACCGCTGTTAGTTGCCCAAGTGCTGCAAGTACATCGGCTCTAACTTTTGCAGCAACGCTCAACCCACCAGCCAAAGTACCCATGAGTGGTAAACCGGAAAATCCCGAACCATCAAGACCTGTTATTGCACCAATGACTGCCTGCATTGGCGCCACAGCGAATCGATTCAAAGGAACTTTTTGAGCCAGCGCTTTACACAGATCAAAGAGTAGCTCTCTTCCAGATTCTCCAAATATTGCTTTTGCCGGACCTCCACCCATATAGAACAAAGCCGCGATTGCAAAAACAGGTGCAAATATCTTTACTCCAAACATGAAACCATCTCTGAGAAATTCAACACCCACCTCAAGTCCTTCCGACTTGTACTGAATCAATGTGAAAACAACAAGCAACAAAGCGGCAGAACCACCGAGCAACGCCGTTGCATCTCCACCTCTGAGTTTCAATGCGAGCATTAAGATGATATTCACAAGGAAGGTCAACGCCACAACAACAGCCTCGACTTTTGCCAAAGTGGAATGCTTCAAATTCTTATCCTTGAGTATGCTTTCGCCAAATATCTCTATGTCTTTCTTTGGATCATACCCTTTGTTGGCCTTCATTGTGAAGAAATAGGTCAACGGAATAGCAATAACCGCCCAAGTGATGATCAACGGAACCATTGCACTCATAACTTGTCCAACGCTAATTCCAGCTGCTTTTGCCGTCAAAGTTGGTGCACCTTGAATTACAAAATCTGTTGTCAAAGAGATACCATACGCAAAGATTGCGATGGAAACACCTGTTGCAACGGGGGAAAGTCCCGCGCTGACGGCAACAGGAACCAACAAACTACCAAGAAGAGCTACAGACGGTGTTGGCCATATGAAGAGCGCAAGAATAGCTGTGATTATTCCAACAAACCAAAATGCTGACTTTGGGCCTTTGATTGGTTTACCAAGGATACTTATCAAGACTGCTGCTGCTCCACTTCTTTCCATTTGTTTGGAGAGCGCAACCATCAGGGAGATTACCACAACAATGCCCATCAGCTCAACTGCTGTGACGACAATCGCGTTGAAAACCGCTTGAACAGCCCCTATAAAGGATTTTGTGACTGCCCAGGCGACGCACAATGCACCAATCAAACAGATAAGAGGCGTATCTTTGCGTAGAAACATTGTCACGACAACTGCCGCCATGAAGAACAAATAAAGCCAATGAGCTAAGGTAAGTTCCACCATCTGAAATACCCCCTTAAACTAATTTGGTGTTGAAAATTGATTGTAATCCGGCTTTTTTAACTCTCTCGCGAATAACTTGAACATCTGTAGTGTACAAACCTTTAGCCTTCATTCTTTCAAAGTAAATTGATCCTGAAAAGGTGTACTTGTACTGACGTCCTTCTTCTTTCTTCATCTCACCTATCACATAGTTCACAAAATCTCCTACAGCCAATTCCCACGGCAACTCCAACAACTTCTCACCTATAGCTTTTCTAACTGCGTTGTGACCAGCCAGGGTACCTGTGACTATGGCTTCGGTGTGACCGACCATGGCTCCTGCTTTTTCTCCAGCGCAGAACAAATTATCAACAGGACCAATAGCCTGAAGGTGCGTATTGCAATTGGCAAAACCGAAGAATCTCATAGAATTTCCTTTTCCGCCTGCAATTGGATCCTCATACCTTGCCTTTTCCATTCCCGGTATTTTTCTTAGTCTTTCAAGTGGGAAAAAAGGAACCATAAGTTTCGCAGGACCAGTATCGAGCAAAACGAGGTTTTCAATGAATTCCTTAAGTGCATACTGTTGGCAAGCTTTCATTGAAAGCAATTTCTCTTCTTCTCTGACCGATTCTGGAATAGGTATTACCACACAACCTTTTTCCTCAAGCTCCTTTACAATTTGTGGATCGATGGAATCTTTGCAAAGCTTGCACGATCCACTCATTGCGCCAACTGTACCATCAGACTTTTTACCAACCCACTCTTCCACTCCAACTTTTGTCGTTATGCTTATCCTTGGTCCAAAACTGTGACACCTTAATATGCACATAGCACAGCCGTTGCCGTACTTTGTACAATTTGCTGGGACAGCTGACGTACCAGTCGCATCGACAAAGACATCTCCTTCAACTGGACCAACGTTTTCAACGACAACACATCTTATTTTGTTGCCTTCTTTAGCTGCATCGATAACTCTTGCATTCGTCATGATTTTGACACCAAGTTCTGTCAAATAAGACCTCACGGCTGGTTCGATTTTGTAAACGTTGTAAAGACTTGCATGCTTGTGCCCAGGAAATTCGACGTTTTTGTGTGTTGTACAGTTGTCCATCACGGTGAATATATCCGCACCCATCGCAAGCATTTCCTCTGCAGCTGTGAATCTTCCGTTGTTTCTGAAGATTCCCCCAACTAATCCTGTTCCCAAAAGCATATCCGTTCTTTCTAAAAGTGTTACCTCGGCACCAGCTTTAGCAGCCGCAGCTGCAGCCGCACAACCTCCCCACCCTCCACCGACAACCACTATTTTTGGCTTACGCAAGGTATCATCCCCCTTTCAATAAGTTTTTTTCTTTATGACTTTTACCAACTCCAACCGTCTGGCAGAATATATCCTTCTGCAACGACCCTTGCATCGCCTTCCAAAAAGATCTCAGTTGTCTTTTGACCTTCGATTTTAAAGTGAACCTTGAGTGTTCCACCAAGAACTTTCACAACAACCGGTGGTTTAACTTTTCCAAGCAAAGTTGAAACAATTGCACAACTCACAGCTCCTGTTCCACACGCGTAGGTTTCATCTTCTACCCCTCTTTCGTAAGTTCGAACGGCTATGGTGTTTTCATCGATCACCTTGACAAAGTTGACATTTGCTCCTTTTGGAAAAATTTCGGTGCAATATCTGACTTTTCTGCCAAGCTCAACAATTTTTTCATGCGTCAAGTTTGAAAAATCGTCCACGTAGAAAACCGTGTGCGGAACACCGACAGTCGCAAAGTGGTATTTCTCCAATTCCTCTGAAAATTTATAACTTTGATCAAGTTGAATCTTTGAAAGATCCACGTCCGGGAATTTAACCCGGACGCGATCTTCCACAACTTCAGCTTCGTAAAGTCCTGCTTTAGTCTCAAAGATCATCTTTTCCTTTGCAACACCTTTTAAATATGCAAACCTTGCAATGCATCTTGCTCCGTTGCCACACATCTCAGCTTCAGATCCATCGCTGTTGAAATATCTCATCGAAAAATCTGCAATTTTGGAATTTTCCAAAACAAGTACTCCATCGGCTCCGAGTGAGAACCTTCGATCGCAGATTTTCTTCACAAAGGCTTTAAGATCTAGGTTATCGAGAATGCCGTCTCGATTGTCGAAAACTATAAAATCATTACCCGCGCCATTCATTTTTGTGAAAGGAATCTTGTTCATCAAAATTCCTTCAGCAACCATCAAATCAACTCCGCGTACTTTGCAACTATTTCTATCAACTTAACCAAACCTCTGACCGCAAGCCTTGTTGTTTCCTCGATTATATCCCCATTTTCATCCGTTGTACCAAGCCCGAGGGATATGAAAATGTTACCATCGTATGCGATGGTTTGTATTATTCCCATCGCATCCGTTCCGACCTGCAGTATGTTCGTTCCGGCGTACATGTCTTCGATCGTGAATATCGGGAATGGAACACCTTTTTCCCAACAGTCGTCGTAGTTGATCTCCACGGCAGCGGAGTTGTAACTTTTGGAAATTTTGAAAATGGGTCTGATCCTCTTGTCGAGCTTGTCGAACTCCTCAACGGTTATCTGGTACAACTTGTCAACGGATGCTTTGATTTTGTCAGCCCTTTCTTTCAAGACCTTCAAAGCGGCTATAGCTCCTGCCAAAGCTTCTTTACCAGGATCGAAGGTGACGTAGGCTGCTTTACCGTAAGAAGACCAAGTTCCATACCTGTCACCGTGCGTACCCATAGCTCTTCTCAAGGAAACCATCACATCTTCTCTTCCTATGATCAATCCACAGGTTGGTGCACCTGCTGCTTTGTCCATGCTGTAAGTCATAACCCATGCGCCGATTTTTCTTGGATCCGTTCCTATGAATGGAAGACCCCATGCGTTGTCAACTATGTAAGGAACGTTGTACTTTTCAGCAAGCTCACCGATTTTCTTTTGAAGCAATGGTGCGCCATCTTCGGCTTTTTCTCCATAACCATAACCGACTGTGTCATAGCCAAGGCTGCTGAAACCTGCCAACGTGTCGATGTACCTCTCAGCAGCTTGCTCGATTCTCTTGGCGGTTTCAATCGCATTCACACCGCTCAAAAGAACTGCAGGATGATATTTTATGCCGTGAACCGTGTACCTTGCCCCAGCCATTGGAACGATGACCACATCGACGTTTTCAAGCCTTTTGCCATAAAATCCAAGCTCACCGGCAGTACATCCTCTGTCGGCAAAAACATCTTTGTAGTAAGGTGGCACAGGCCTTCCATACCCACCGTGGTGGTGAATGTGTCTTTCGTACGGGATTATGTAGCGGCTTCTGTACTTGTCTCCCCTACCAGTCAAAGGTGGTGCAACCAAAACATCAAAAGAAAGCCACAAAGCCGCTTCGCATGTGCTCACTAAAAGTGCATCGTAGTCGTCCCCATAGTAATCTTTGACAATATCCCTTATCTCATCGGCAAAGACTTTATTTGGAATAACCTTTCTTGCGACTGCACTTATGGCTTCATCCACTTCTTTTGTCAATAGACCATGGCACCCTGAAATTGCTCCAGTGAGACCAAACTTTCCTCTCAGTTCTTGAGGTATACCAATTTCGTCGGCAGCCTTTTTCGCTTCCTCAAGTATCTTTGGCATTGCCAACTTCAAGTTCTTGTAAAGATGGTACCTGTACTTTTGCATTCTTCTCACCTCACTCCTTTAGGAAAATTATCAAATCATCGACGTTGATCCCCATTTCTTCCCCACTCATACGCTTTTCCACTTTGATAACTATGTTTTCATGGTTTGGCATGTGCGTTTCATCAAAACCAGCGATTCTTCCAACGGTTTTTCCATCTTGAAGGATTACTTTGTCACCCACAACAGCCACACCGGGATTTAAAATTTCAACAAACGCAAGGTAAGCTATTTTGTTGACCTCTTTTCCCGGTGCTGCTTCCTGTTCATCGGTGACTATTAACTCGTGTATTTCATACCTTTTCAAAGCTCTTGAAGGCATGGGTATCAAAGAAAGTTTTCTGTTTTCCAGCTTTCCCCTTAACACTGCCACCACTCTTGCCATGATCACAACTTTTTTGGCGTAGGGATCTTCTTTCAACAAACCACTCGAGTAAGGCTCAACCATTTTTATCACCCTTGAAGGCTATTACTTCAATTTCGACTTTTGCACCCTTTGGAAGCGCTGAAACTTGTACGAAGGATCTGGCCGGTTTATGCTGGTCGAAATACTTGGAATAAACTTCGTTGATCTGCGAAAAATCGTTTATGTCTGTCGCAAAAACCGTTGCCTTGACGACGTTGCTGAGATCACATCCAGCGGCTTTCAATATGGCTTTGATGTTTTCAAAAATTCTTTCCGTTTGCTTTTTGATATCCCCATCCACGAGTTGACCTGTGGCAGGATCGATTGGTATTTGCCCTGAAACAAAAACAAACCCGTTGACTTCCACTGCTTGTGAGTAAGGACCTATTGCTTTCGGTGCCTGATCAGTTGAAACAATTTTCATTCAAAAACCCTCCTTTTACAACATTGCGTTCTTTTTCGACCTTGCCTCACGAAGGTAAGCATAAATTGTGAACTTCGAATTTCCCATCTCTTTTGCCAACGCTTCAACCGCTCCTTTGAGCAAGAAAAAGCCTTTTTCATCGAGCTTTCGTATAACTTCTATTTTCTCCTCCTTGGTGGCAAACCTCAGTGGTTTACCCGTTTTCTTTTTAACCTCGTCTATGACTTCCAAAAGTAGTTCATCAACTTTTTTTGCAAAACTTTCATGTTCGGCGCCCGTCAGTTCTTCAAGGGTTTGAAAGGTCAAAGCTTGGTCTATCATCTGCTTACAGATGGAAAGCTTTGTGGTGTCGAAGTTGATGCACAGAAAACCTATGATTTTTCCGCTTTCATCCCTTATGAAAATCGTGGTGGATTTTAAAATCCTTCCATCCGAAGTCGTGGTCATGTAGTTGGCTATGTAGTCAACATCCTTGAATTTTGGAGACTTTAGAAGATACAAACCAAAATCCGTCAACGGTGATCCAACGGTCCTACCGGTCACATGACCGTTTTCGATGGCGATAACTGAATGCTCCGGATCAGAAACATCGTGCAAAACTATTTCGTAATCTGGACCGAGCATCGCGGCCAACCCTTTTGTTATTGGTATCAACGGTTTTAACAACGGATGAACCTTTCTCATCACCCATCCCCTCCATATTATACAAAATTTTGTATGCTTATTCAACATATTATTGTACAAGATACAAAAGTGAGTCGACCAGCTTTTGTCCATGTATTTCAGCAATTTATATTATGATAGTCTTAGGAACAAAAACATTCGGAGGTGAATTGTGTGAGAGAACAACTTTACCAGTTCAAGTATCAAAAACTTTGCGAAAAGATAAAACCGATTCTTGAAAGGAAAAAGTTTGAAGTCTACATAGCAAAGGATGCCGCTGAAGCTAAACAGATAGTTGAAAGTTTAATCCCAGAAGGAAGTGTTGTCAGCTCTGGCGGATCTGTCACTTTGGTTGAAACAGGAATATTGGACTTACTTAGAAGCGGAAAGTACAAATTTTTGGATAGGTACAACGCTCCAGACAGAAGAAAGGTTGAACTTGAAGCAATGAGTTGTGATTATTACCTTTGCAGTGCAAACGCAATAACTTTGGACGGAGAACTTGTCTTCATGGATGGATTTGGAAACAGAGTGGCAGCTGTGACCTTTGGTCCTAAGAACGTTATCTTGGTTGTCAGCGCAAACAAAATTGTGAAGGATTTACAAGAAGCACGCGAAAGAATACGGTACATTGCGCCGATGAACGCAAAAAGGCTGTCGCTTTCAACTCCCTGTGCAACCACAGGTATTTGTGAAGATTGTGCTTCCCCACAGAGAATATGCAGACATTTTCATGTTATAAACGATTCTTACAATCTTCCTGGAAGAATTAAGATCATTTTAGTGTTGCAGGAACTCGGTTTGTAATGAAAAAGTTGTAAAATGAGTTAAGGTGAAAAATATGGAAAAACGTTTGATAGAACTCTATGAAAGATTGGTTAACACAGATACCGGCTTTGATATAGATTATTCGACAAAACTTGCTAGAACAAGCTTTGTTGTTGATGAACTTAGGAAATTAGGTTTTTCAGCTCACCAAGAAGAAGCCGCTCATGTTGCCATTTTAGGCGAACCCCCATACATAACTTTGATAGGCCATCTAGACACTGTTTTTAAGGAAGGCGAATCATCCAAAAGACCTTTCAAAGTAGTTGATTCAATTGCCTATGGACCAGGCGTTGCAGACATGAAAGGTGGAATTATCGTCCTTTTGAAGGTGGCAGAAGAAGCTGTGAAAAGTGGAGTAAAGAACCTTTGCATAATTATGAACGTCGACGAAGAACTTGGATCAAAAGCCAGCAGGAAAACCTTCTATGCCTACGCCGAAAAAAGTCTGTGTTGCCTTTCCTTCGAACCTGGTGGAGAAAACGGATCATTGATTCTAACTAGAAAAGGTATTGTTCCTACAAACCTTTATGTTAAAGGTATCAAAGGGCATGCAGCAAGGTTGCACGAAGGTGCAAATGCCATCTTGGAAGCCGCAAGGAAGATAGATCAAATATACTCGCTCAACGGCAAATTCGGTTCTGTTACACTCAACCCCACTTTGATAAACGGCGGTGAAAAATCGAACATAACGCCAGATTCCTGCAAAGTTTACTTTGATATTCGCTACCTTGAAAGAAATGATTTCGAAAAATGCAAGCTGGCTCTTGAAAAAATATGCTCTGAAACAACTGTCCCTGGAACAAGCTGTCAAATCGAGTTTGAAGAAAGCCGTCCTTCGATGACCCTTCATCCAAAGATGAAGGAAGCCGTTGAAAAGGTATTAAACAAGCTTGGAATAAACGTTGAATTTGAACATTCCAGCGGTGGTGCAGACAGCGCCTTTTTCTCACAAGCTAACGTACCGACTTTGGACGGCCTTGGAATCTGCGGAGGTAAATTCCATTCAGAGCAAGAATTCGCGCTTTTGGACACCTTTGAACCGAGGGTGAAAATAGCGCTAGAGCTTATCAGGTACTTTTCGGAGGTGAAAGAATGAAATTTGTCGATACAACTTTGAGAGACGGCCATCAATCTTTGATAGCCACAAGAATGTCAACGAAGGACATGCTACCAGCTCTTGAAGCGATGGATCAAATGGGTTTTTATTCAATGGAAGTATGGGGTGGAGCAACCTTTGATGTGGCTGTGAGATTTTTAAACGAAGATCCATGGGAAAGGCTTAGAAAGATTCGAGAAAAAATTAAAAACACAAAACTTCAAATGCTTTTGCGCGGGCAAAATTTGGTTGGATACAGGCATTATGCTGATGATACCGTTAGATTGTTTGTAAGAAAAGCTGTAGAAAATGGTATTGACATAATAAGAGTTTTTGACGCTTTGAACGACGAAAGAAACCTAATTGTTGCAATCGATGAAGCAAAAAAGAATAAAGCACATGTACAAGGAGCAATTTCGTACACAGTCAGCCCTGTACACACCCTTGAATATTACGTCGAATATGCCAAAAAATTGGTTGACCTTGGTGTTGATTCATTGTGCATAAAAGATATGGCAGGACTTTTGGATCCAAAAACCGCTTACGAACTTGTCAGCGCTTTGAAGAAAAACTTCTCTCTGCCGGTTGACGTTCACTCTCATTGCACCTGCGGCTTTGCAATAGCAAGTTATCAAGCAGCTATAATGGCTGGGGCAGATATCATTGATACTGCTTTGTCACCATTCGCACTTGGAACTTCTCAACCACCATTTGAACCTTTTTACTACACTTTGAGCAAATCCGGCGAAGTTCCACCCATAAACTGGGACGTTTTAAACTTTTTGATCGACCACTTCACAAAGGTTCGTGAAAAGTATTCTGCTTTCGATGTCAAAATGGTCACGATAGATCCAAAAATTCTCTATGCCCAAGTCCCTGGGGGAATGTACTCCAACCTGATCAAACAACTTCAAGAGCAAAAAATGCTTCACAAACTCAAAGAAGTTTTGGAAGAAATTCCAAGAGTCCAAAAAGACTTAGGATATCCTCCGCTGGTGACCCCGACCAGCCAAATAGTTGGAGTACAAGCGGTTTTAAACGTTATGACCGGTGAAAGGTACTCGAAGGTCACAAGAGAAGTGAAAGACTACGTCAAGGGATTGTACGGTAGGCCACCAGCTCCAATCGATCCAGAGCTTGTCAAAAAAATACTTGGCGATGAAAAACCGATAGACGTAAGACCTGGGGAAATCATCGAACCTGAAGTTGAAAAGGCAAGAAAAGAACTTGGGCTGTTAGCCAAATCCGACGAAGATGTTTTGATCTACATCATCCTTGGAGATATTGGAAAAAGATATCTGCAAAAAAGGTATATGCAAGAGTTGAAAGTCGACTTCAAGTTAATCGAAGAAATAGGTGAGCCAGTTTATCCAGTATGATCTTTGGAATAGGCGTTGACGTGTTGAGAATCGAGCGAGTCGATGAAAAACTCGCAGACAAAATCCTTGGACCGCACGAAAAGCAAGAGTTTGAAAAAACAAAGGATAAGAAAACCTATCTTGCCTCACGTTTTGCGGCAAAGGAAGCCTTTTTCAAAGCACTTGGAACAGGGTTGAGAAACTGTTTTTTTAAGGACGTTGAATTTATCCACAACAAACTTGGCAAACCTGTGTTGATATTGCACAAAGACTTTGAAGGCTTTAACCTTGCTCATGTTTCCATTTCGCACGATTTTGTCGTCGTCGCACAAGTTGTCCTTGAAAAAACAACAGGTGGAATTTACATAGGAATCGGTTCAAACCTTGAAAATAGGTTGAAAAACATTCAAAATGCCTGTTTGCTCATGGAAAAACGTCAAATTCAAATTGTGAGAAAATCTTCGATCTACGAAACAAAACCGTACGGTAAAACAGATCAGCCAGATTTTCTCAACTGCGTTGTCGAAGTTGAAACAACTCTAACACCAACAAGGTTGCTTGAAAATCTGCTTGAAATAGAAAAAATTCTTGGAAGGGTTAGAACCGAAAAGTGGGGACCAAGGACTATAGATTTGGATATACTGCTTTATGGAAACATAGTGTTTGAAACGCAAAACCTTACGATTCCACACTACGATCTTTTGAACCGCCAGTTTTTCCTAGTACCTTTAGTCGAACTAAAGGTTTTCCATCATCCTGTTGAAGGAGATTTTTCCTTGAAGCTGAAAGAAGGTGAAGAATGCAAGCTTTTGACGAGCAACTGGTGAAAAGACTTCTTGAAATCGAAGAACAACTGGATCAACTTTTGGAAGAAGAAAGATTCGAAGAAATGTCAACTCTTTTGGACGAAAGAAAGCTCATTTTGGAAAAATTTACAGACATACCGGTTGAGCTTGCTAAGAAGATCTTTCAAGCCGACCAAAATAGAATGGAAAAGATAAAACACCTCATGGAACAAATATCCCAGCAGGCAAAACAATCAAAGCAAGGTCAAACCGGCTTAAACGCTTACAAATCGCTGCTTGAACAAACCACAAATAAGTTGGACAAACTCACTTGAAAAAGGCGCACCGTTTGGTGCGCCTTAAAATTTATGGATAAATTCCTTTGAGTTTCAAGGCGGTGGCAACCCTACCTATCGCTACTATGTAAGAAGCCGTTCTTAGATCGGTGCCATATTTTTGCTTTGCTTTTACCACTTCAGCAAAAGCCGCTTTCATGTTTTTTGCAAGCTTATTTCTAACTTCTTCCAACTCCCAGCGTATACACTGCACATTTTGAACCCACTCAAAGTACGAAACAGTAACTCCTCCTCCATTTGCAAGAATGTCTGGTATCACCAAAATTCCCTTTGAATTTAGTATTTTATCAGCTTCCGGCGTGACAGGGCCGTTTGCACCTTCTGCAATTATCTTTGCTTTAACATTGTCAGCATTCTCCTCGGTAATAGCATTTTCCAACGCCGCAGGAACAAGGATATCCACATTCAGCTCAAGCAGTTCTTTGTGGGAAATCTGTTGTGCTTTCGGATATCCAACCAGTGAACCTTTGTTTTGCATTTTATAATTCATCAAATCTTCAACATCAATTCCATTTGGATTGTAAAGTGCAGCTGTTGATGCACTTATCGCAACTACTTTGGCTCCATATTCTTGTTGAAGAATCTTCGCCGAGAAATATCCAACATTTCCAAAACCTTGAACTGCCACAGTTGCTTTCGATATGTCGATACCCAAATACTCACATGCTTCTGCAGTCACTACGGCAAGTCCTCTTCCTGTTGCTTCATCCCTACCAAGGGAACCACCAATTTCCACAGGTTTTCCTGTGACGACACCTGGTTCATAACGCCTCATTGTTTTGTTGTATGTGTCAACAAACCATGCCATGACCTGAGAATTCGTTCTAACATCTGGTGCAGGAATATCTCTAAACTGGCCAACTATGTCCGATATTTCGTAAAAGAACCTTCTGGATAACCTTTCAAATTCGCGCGGAGAAAGTTTTGTCGTGTCAACTTTAACTCCACCTTTTCCTCCACCGTACGGAAGGTTCATCAAGGAACATTTCCAAGTCATCCAAAAAGCAAGAGTCTCAACCTCATCAAGTGTGACATCTGGATGATACCTGACCCCACCCTTGGCCGGACCAAGAATTGTACTGTGCTGACAACGATAACCTGTAAAAACTTCAATTCTTCCATCGTCCATAACAACTGGAAAGCGAACAGTAAGACTTCTTTCAGGAACTGCTAAGATCTTGGCGATTTCTGGATCAAGTTCCATCACGTAGGCGGCGCGATAGAAAACTTTAAGAGCCTGTTGATACAAAGATCTTTCTTCTTCACGCAAAGTTGCTTCCATCAAACTTAACCTCCCTTCACAAAGATTTAGGAAACTATATATGTTTTATTTCAAACAACCATATATAACAGCTAAGTCAACATAATAGGGCGACAACAACCAAAGCAGATCTGTAGAGATGATCTGCAAATTCTAGAAGATAATTTTTTTGTTTGGAATAACATATACCACGTTTGGTAGAGATTGTGAAGTGCTTTCAGAAATTTTCAACAAATCGATACTTGTCGTTTAAAGTACTTTTTTGGTACAAAAATTTCCCAAAAATAATCAAAACCAATTCGTGAAAAGAGAATAAAAATGAGAAGAGAAAGTCTGCTAAACATGAGAAGTTTCAAATTATTCCTTAGAATGTTAATTAAAAAAAAGGCGCACCAATTGGTGCGCCTTGTATTTTGAAAGTTTATCTTTTTATGGGTATATTCCTCTTAGCTTAACTGCCTGCGCAACTCTATCGATGGCAAGTATATAGGCAGCTGTTCTAAAGTCAGTGTTGTACTTTTCTTTCACTTTGGCAACTTCAGCAAAAGCAGCTCTCATCATCTTGGAAAGTTTGTTTCTCACATCGTCAAGGTCCCAGAAGAAGAACTGCAAGTCTTGCACCCACTCAAAGTATGAAACTGTAACTCCACCGGCGTTTGCAAGAATGTCTGGGATTATCGTTACACCTTTTTCAAGCAGTATCTTATCGGCTTCCGGTGTAACAGGACCATTTGCACCCTCAACGATCAGCTTTGCCCTGATGTTTGGAGCGTTCTCTTTAGTTATAGCGTTTTCCAACGCTGCCGGAATGAGTATGTCAACGTCAAGTTCCAAAAGCTCTTCGTGTTTGATTGGCTGAGCCTTTGGATAACCTTTGATCAAACCGTTGTTTTGATCTCTGTAGGCAATCAAATCATTTACGTCAATTCCATCTGGATTGTAGTAAGCTGCTGAAATATCACTTACCGCCACTATCTTTGCTTTGTAATCCTCCTGAAGAATCTTTGCAGAGAATGACCCAACGTTTCCAAAACCTTGAACTGCAACGGTTGCTTTTGAAATGTCTTTTCCAAGGTATTTACAAGCCTCTGAGGCTATGACTGCAACACCGCGCCCTGTTGCCTCATTTCTTCCAACAGATCCACCAAGTTCAACGGGTTTTCCTGTAACCACACCAGGAGCCATGTAGCCAACGTGCATGCTGTAAGTGTCAAGGTACCATGCCATCACCTGAGCGTTCGTGTTCACATCTGGGGCTGGTATGTCTTTCTCTGGTCCAATGAAGTTTGCTATCTCGAAGAAGAACCTCCTTGATAGTCTTTCAAGCTCGCCTTTGGAAAGCTTGGTTGGATCTACCCTTACTCCTCCTTTTCCTCCACCGAACGGCAGGTTGAGCAAAGCACACTTCCACGTCATCCAGAACGCAAGCGTTTGAACTTCTTCAAGTGTTACGTTTGGATGATACCTTATACCACCCTTGGCTGGTCCTCTTGCTGTGTTGTGCTGGCAGCGGTACCCTGTGAATATCTCCACTCTTCCATCGTCCATTAGTACGGGGAATTCAACTATTATGGTACGCTGTGGTCTTTCCAAATATCTTGCTATGTTTGGATCTAGGTTCATCACGCGCGCGGCATTTCGAAAGACTTCAAGCGCTTGTTCGTACAAAGACTTAGCCATAAAAAAGCCTCCCTTCGCACGTAGGTTGAAGAATTATAAACAGGTCGAAACTCTATATCGAGTCGAATTGTTCTTTATTTCACAATTTAATTATACTACCGCGCGCGTCAAAGCCAAAGGGTGTTTTTCTGTGTATTTCACCAAAAAAATCCCAAAACCTCCAAAATAGCCCCAGGATACCTCACTTATGCTCATTTTCTTTCATGTATACTCCAGTATGCTTTGTTTTTCTCAAAGCTTTGCCAAAACGTACCTTAAGCCAGACTGACAAATGCCGTTTTCAACAACTTCATATCCCAAGTTTTTCAACTTCTTCTTCAAAGCCGGCAAGGTCCAAAACAACCTGAAGGCAGGATAGAACCAAGTAGGATCTTGCTCGTTTGAAAGGTCTGGGAAAACGTGCAGCAAAAGAACATTTTTTCCCTTCAACAGTTTTTCAAAATCGAATTCTTCGTTTATATTCAAAAGCAAAACTTGGTTGTCCGATTTTTCGTCAACGACGATTCCAAGTTCCTTCATCACAGACTCGTACTCTTGGTGGTTTTCAAATTCTTTCAAATCTTCCCAACCAAACTTCGACAAAAGTTCGTACAAATCTTGCTTTTTAACCGACACAGATAAAGTTTTATAACTCTGCTTTTCCCTTCTTTTGTACTCTTTTAGTGCGTCGTTTGATGGATACGGCAATGCGTAGATAAAGCCTTCCTTTGACATCTTCCAAGCTCTGACTGGATGTATCACCCCAAGTCCGCTGAACCTTTCGCTGATGTTTCCAACCCAAACGATTTCATCATCTTCCTTCATCCAAGAAAAAACAGAATTTGGATAAAGCCCTGTGAAAGAATAAACTCCAAAGCTTATATCCCCAAGCCTTTCGTTGTGCTCCACAGCTTTTATGTGAAGCTCGAAAGCTTTCTTTTTATCCTTTTTCTCGTAAGACTTTGCAAGCCTGTAGTAGTACATCGGAAACTTTTCGATGTCCTTTACCTTTTGCAAAAGCTCAATTCTTTTTTCATCGTCCTTCGTGTTGATCGCAGAAACATAGTAAGCAATATCCGAATCTGAAAGAAGATAAAGCTTATCTGCTTTGTTTTGACAATACTTTCCAACGTCTATCGGAAGCTCTAAATTTTCCGTGTAAAACTTATAAAGCTCGTCGTAAACCCCTTCTATGGTTGGATCAAGACGTGTTTTCAAATCGTCGGTAACTGGCTTTATAAATTTGTGAAGTTCTGGCAAAAGTTCTATGGCTTTTCGATAATTTCTTATCGCATCCAAAAACTTTGATTGTTTCAAATACAAATCCCCAAGCAAGGCATGAACACAACCAAGAACATCTTGTTCAACATGTTCTGTGAGATTTCTCAGGAAAGATTCTTTTTCACTATCCTCAAGCAAAGAATAAACAAAAATAAGCCCTCTTATCTTTTCTTTTTGAACGATATCCAAAAGATCTCCGTTGTTTATAAACTTAAGCAAAAGATCTTTCCCCGTTTGCATTCTTTCAAGAACAAGTTTTGAAAAACTGCTCAGATTGAACTGTAAAAGCAAACTCAAATCAAACTCAACCTTCTTTTCCGCTATCTTTTCCAAAAGCCCATCCACTTTGACGGCCATTTTGTTCTTCAAACAGTACTGCAAAATGGCTTTTAATCCATCAACGGCTTTTGCAATATCTTTCGCCGCCACCTCGTCCAAAACAACTTGAACAATCGCTTGATTTGCAGCAGGAGCATCTTGAGATATCAAGTTCAAAGCAATTTGGTTGAACTTTTCATAATCATCAAGCTTTAAAGCCGCAAGACAACCAAAAAGATCAGCCGTACCAAGTTCTTTGAAAGACATTATCGTCCAAGAGAATTTTTCAACGTTTTTCGACGCTTCTTCAGTTTTCTCGATAAACCTTCGTCTCCACTCAAGCAGTTTTTCCCACTCTTGCCTTTTGTAACTTAGAAAAAGCATTCCATAGTATGGATCAGGATATTCCGGTACCACACGTATGGTCAATTCGAGCAGTTCCTGAGCCATATCATATAGTCCAGCCGTTGCAAGTTCCAAACCGAAAATATATGCAAACTCCAAAGCTATTGCAGGAATTTTTGAAACTTTTCTCAAAAGTAGGTAAGTTTCATATCCAACCTGTGCTGCCAAATGTTTTGGTCCACCTGTTTTCTCGGTTTTGTAAAGCTGAACTAAATAGTAAAGCTTTTCACCCTCGCTTTTGCAACCTTTAAGTTGTTCTCTAATTAACGTCGCTGTTCGATCGTACTTTTGCTTTTTGAGTTTCCTTGTCCAAATGTATCCATAATGAATGATCGGGAAATTTGCGTTGACAACTTTTGGTTTGTAAATCGCTTGATTGTGAACGATGTTTTCATAATAAACCGTTCCATTTCTGAATATCCTTGCAGTCGAAGCAACCTCTGTTCTTTGAAAATCCCAATCAAGATAGCTTATCGTTGGAAGATACACCGTGTTGACATCCTTTGGCAGGCTTTGAAGAAACTGTCTTATGTTTTTTCTAAATTCCTCAGAAGCTTCTTCGTCTGCGTCGAATATCAAAACCCATTCACAGGTTGGATATTTCAAAGAATTATTCCTTGCCTCTGAAAAGTCGTTTTTCCAAGGATGAAAGTAAACTTTGTCGGTGTATTTTTTTGCTATCTCAACGGTTCTATCCGTTGAACCTGTATCGACGATGACAATTTCATCCACAACATCCTTTATACTGTTCAAAGCCCTTTCAAGGTTGTGCTCTTCGTTTTTGACAATCATCGCAACGCTCAAAAGTCCCATTTTATCACCTCAAAGCTATTATAAAAGAAAAAGGCGGGCAAACGCCCGCCTTTGTTTGCTGTTATTGTTATCTCATTAGCTGCAGCACAGCCTGTGGTTGTACGTTTGCCTGTGCAAGCATTGCCATGCTTGATTGCATCAAGATCTGCAGTTTGGTGAATTCCATCATCTCTTTCGCCATGTCTGCATCTCTGATTCGGCTTTCTGCAGCCGTCAAGTTTTCTGCAGCTACTCCAAGGTTGCTTATCGTATGTTCTAATCTGTTCTGGATAGCACCAAGTTGAGCTCTTGCTGTGCTTACTTTGTGGATGGCAGCATCTACTACCATTATCGTTCTTTCTGCATTTCCTTGTGCCTCCACTTCCGTATCACCGACAACTTTGAGTGTTGAGGTTGACAAACCAAGTGCTGCGGCACTCATGTCGTCAATTCCTGCTATCATGTTGTGGCCTTCGTTAGCACCTATCTGGAATACAAGTTGATTGTTAGCTGTGTACCTTCCTTCAACTCTTACAACTGCGCTGTCTATAACTGCTTCTTGTGGTAATGCTCCACCGAACTGATCAATGTCAAATTGACCTGTTGTCCATGTGAATGTTATACCGTTCATTTCATAAGAACCGGCACCAATAGATACTATTGCCGTTGATGCAATTGCACCTGTGCTATCAATATGAACTATTCTCACTTGTATTTGTGCTGTGACAACTGAACTGAATTGACCGACTTCTATAACATATGTTCCCTCAGTTGCTGCTGATGAGACAGCGCTAAGTTTTACATCGATATTTCCACCCGTAACTACCTTCGCATCTGGATTCCACCTGAATCCCTCAAGTTTTCCATCCAACAGTTTCTTCGTGTTGAATTCTGTCACCCTTGCTATCCTATCAATCTCTTCCCTCAGTTGGTCAAGTTCTGCCTGTATCTGGGCTCTATCGACGTTTGTGTTCGTATCTGTGGATGCTTGCACTGCAAGTTCTCTCATTCTTTGAAGTATCGCATGAACCTCTGTCAATGCTCCTTCGGCTGTTTGGATCAAAGATATTGCGTCCTGTGCGTTCTTGATTGCCATGTTCAAACCGCGAATTTGACCTCTCATTTTTTCACTTATTGCCAATCCTGCTGCATCGTCTCCAGCCCTGTTGATTCTCAATCCACTTGAAAGTTTTTCAAGTGTTTTGCTCATGCTGTACTGTGTCTCACTCATGCTTCTCCAAGCGTTCAACGCACTTATGTTGTGATTAATCCTCATTTAAACTACACCTCCCTGTCTGTCTTTCAGGTACCTTCCTGGTACCTTTTAGTTTTCCCTGGGCGCCTCAGGGTTTCCAATATTTATATCGGCAACTTTTCCAAAGACTTTAGCGGCAGGTAGGATAAACTTTAGCCGAAACAGAAAAATCATATGGAAGAAAACATAAGGAGTGAGTAACATGTTCATCTCTCCAACTGCAAAAATCGGTGAAAATGTTAAGCTTGGATACAATGTGGTTGTTGAAGACAACGTTGAAATAGGTGATAACGCCATTATTGGTCACAACGTTGTCATAAGAAAAGACACAAAAATCGGTAAAAATTGCGTGATAGCCGACAACACGGTTCTCGGGAAAGAACCTTTCAAAGCTTCAACTTCTGCTACAACGGAAGAGAAAATCTTACCACCGCTTGAAATAGGCGACTATGTAACAATAGGTGCAAACTGTGTCATATATCGTGGTGCAAAACTTTCCAATTTTGTTTTCGTTGGAGATCTTGCCTCAATTAGGGAAGATGTTTTCATCGGGGAAAAAACCATCAT
Source organism: Pseudothermotoga thermarum DSM 5069 (assembly GCF_000217815.1). Classification (NCBI taxonomy): domain Bacteria; kingdom Thermotogati; phylum Thermotogota; class Thermotogae; order Thermotogales; family Thermotogaceae; genus Pseudothermotoga; species Pseudothermotoga thermarum. The sequence continues at coordinate 1,343,526 of NC_015707.1, forward strand.
CGGTCGTGGTGTAACTGTGGAAAACAAAACGGTTATTGGAAAATATGTGAAAATAGAAACCGAAGCTTATATAACGGCTATGTCGATTATAGAAGACTATTGTTTCATAGCTCCGGAAGTAACCTTCACCAACGACAACTTCCTTGGAAGAACTGAAGAACGCAAGAAATATTTCAAAGGACCAACTGTAAAAAAAGGTGCAAGAATAGGAGCCAATGCAACTATACTGCCAGGAATCATAATTGAAGAAGACGCACTTGTTGCAGCAGGCGCAGTTGTGACAAGAAACGTTCCAGCAAGGAAAATCGTCGCAGGTGTTCCAGCCAAAGTGATAAAAGACGTTCCAATCGAACAACTTTTGGAAAATCAATCATTCTATAAGGGGTGATCAAATGAACGACGAAGAATATAGAAGGCTTGTTAAAAAATACCTTGATGAAGAAAACTGGTTTGAAGCTTGGAGATATTCAACAAGGATTTGGGAAAAGACTGCCGATGATTGGTTCTACATGGCAGTTGCCTGCAACGGTTTAAAAAACGTTCCAATGGCGTTTTATTACCTGAAAAAGGCGAAAGAGTTGGATGATAAATACTCTCAGATTTACGAAGAAGCTTTCAAAGAAGTTCGAAGACCTGAAAAGCTTGCCATTTTATGTCTTCCTGGACTTGACAACTTTTTGAAGGACATCTATGATGTTTTCAAAAACATCTTTGAGACCAAGCTGGTGGTTTCAAACAACGCAAATGAATTAAAACAAGCTTACGACTGGGCAGACATCGTGTGGCTTGAATGGGGTAATGAGCTGGCTGTTTTTGTCACAAACAATTTTGAGAAAAAGAATAAAAAGTTAGTAATGAGATTACATGGATATGAAGCTTACTTACCAGATATGCTAAAGCAAATCAAGTGGGAGAAGATTGATCACATTTTCTTCGTTGCAAACCACATAAAAGATAAAGCAATTCAAAATTGTCCTGCTTTAGGTTTAATAAGTAATTCTATCGTATATAATGGAATAAACCTTAATAGGTACAAATATTCTGTTCGTGAACCACGAAAAAATATTGCTTTCGCTGGTTTGTTCAACCATAAGAAAAACCCTCAATTCGTTGTCCAAATACTTAAGAAATTAGTTGATATTTCACCTGACTACAAATTTTACTGGGTTGGAAGGATTCAGGACGAAAGACTATTTGAATATCTTTTATACATACTTGAAGAAATGCATCTCAAATCTCATTTCATCTTTGAAACTTGGACAAATGATATTAATTCTTGGCTCGAAGATAAGTCTTTCTTCCTTTCCACAAGTTGGCTTGAAGGATATGGAGTAGCAATAATGGAGGCTATGGCAAAGGGTATCAAACCAGCTGTGCATAACTTTTACGTAGCAAGAGACTATTATCCTGAATACATTCTTTACAATCATATCGACGAGGCCGTGGAAATGATCCTGTCACAAGAATATGATTCCGAGAAATACAGAAAATTCATAGAAGAACATGGTTCTTTAGAAAATCAGATCCTGGGATTCTATGAAAAACTCTTGTAATATTCTGGAAATTTAGAATGCCCTATCACTAACCTGCGTTGACAAAAAGAACGAAATCACAAAGGAAAGATCGTTGAGTCTTTTGAAGACTAAGAGTACTCACAGATCAAAACTGTTTGAATCAGTTGTGTGTTTCTACGAGTCCACACTAAGGTTCACATGTTGAATCTTGCGGAGTTCGGACAATTCTGTATTTGATTTTTGCAATAATAAATTCTGAAGAATTAGACACAAGACTTACCCAGTCACATCGATATGAAGTTATTCTTGAATATGCTCAATACTTTCTACGATATCCTTCGAATATATAGCGTAGCTGGAAGGCTCATATATACACGACCTCTTTCAATACTCGATCCCTTAATTCCTTCCTGAAGCTGTTTATCTCGACAAGATCAACTTTCCTGCCAACAAGTTCTTCTATGTACATCTCTAACTCTATGAGTTTCAAAAGACCTGGCAGTTGTTCGTATTCCACGAGTATGTCAACATCACTTTTCTTGCTTTGTTTTCCTTTCACAAAAGATCCGAAAACACCGATTCTCTTAACGCTGTATTTTTCGCTTATTTCGTGCTCATGTTCTTTGAGGATTCTGATAATATCTTCCAAACTCGTCACAACAGGTGTTTTTTCACACCTATCACCCCGGTTAACATTCAGAAATCTGCAGGAGAATTATATCATCTGCGTATTGTAGAGGGCTACGTATCAACAACAGCTAAGAACAACCAAACTGGGATTTTGATGTTTGCAAGAATAAAGCTATAGCCAAGGTATTCGAAAATACTTTTGAATCGTTTCTTCACTTTGTATCCTTCCAGAAAAAATGTCTCTCAAAGAATTCCATGAAAACCTTTGCCCAACGATATCTGGCAATTTTTTGAAGATTTCCAAAACATTTGTTCGAGAACCGAAATATTTTTGTGCATCACCCATCAAGAAATCTTGAGTAGTTCCGTGTGAAAGGATCTTTTGTCATGAATGCGCAAATATAAATTGGTAAATACGTCCAAATTTGCCGATTACGATCGGTAAAATTGGAACATGTACTAAGGTGGTTAGACACACTCTTGGGCATAGCGATCTTTTGTGGTTGTGGTAAGATATCTTCAGAAAGATTGTGCTGAAAGGAGCACAAAACGTGGAAAACAACCAAAACCAACCAATCCAAAAACCACACTTTCAACACGACAAAGGATACAAGTTTCTTCTCTCAAACAAAGAAACCTTTCTTGAACTGCTGCAGAGCTTCATCAAAGAAGAATGGGTCAAATACATCGATGAACAAGACATAGTAAGGATCGACAAATCCTTCATACTCCAAGACTTTTCAAACAAAGAAGCAGATTTGGTGTACAGAGTTAAGTTGAAAGGTAAGCAGGTAATAATCTACATATTGTTGGAGTTGCAATCGAGTGTAGACTATGCGATGCCATACAGGTTGCTATTGTACATGGTTGAGATATACAGGAGCATATTGAAAGATGCAGCAAAGAAGGAGATGAGAAAGAAAGATTTCAGTTTACCAGCGATAATACCGATAGTATTGTACAACGGCAAGCGTAATTGGACAGCGAAGGTGAGTTACAAAGAGATGTTGGATTCGTACGAACTTTTTGGTGAGCATGTATTGGATTTCAAGTATATCTTGATAGACGTGAACAGGTATGGTAAGGAAGAGCTGATAAGTTTGAGGAACTTGATAAGCGGAGTATTTTTGTTGGATCAGGATGTAAATTTCGATGAACTGCTGAGTAGGTTAAAGGAGTTTGCAGCGGCATTAGGGGGGCTAGAGGAGAAGGAGTTTGAAGCATTGAAGGTATGGGTGAAGAGGATACTATTGGAGAGGTTTGGAGACTTAGGGTGAATTTTGTGTCTGGACAAAATACCTCAGTTGAAACATCTGGTTCAGCTCATACATACATCCCTTTACCCTCATTATCCCGTTCCTCCATTTTGTCTCCCTCAGGTTCTTCCTGTGCAAATACACGCTTAACTCCAATAGCTCAACACTCCCAAAATATCCCCCACTTTTTATCCTTACTCGCTCTATCTTGCTGTTTATGCTCTCCACCGCATTCGTCGTGTATATGTATCCCCTCAATTCCTCAGGATATTTCGTATATGCCACGTATTTCTCTTTCTTACCCTCCAAATATCTCACAAAACTCGGATACTCCTCTTTGTACTTCTCAAGCAGCTTCCCCATCTTCCCTAATGCCTCTTCATAGCTGAGTTTCTTCAATTCGTCCAACCCTTCCTTGAACCCCTTCGCATCCTCTCGCTTCATTTGCCTATCCGCATTCCTCTTCAAATGCTTCACACAAAGCTGGTGATCCGCTAATGGATATACCATCCTTATTATCTCCCCTAAGCCACTTAAATCGTCGCTTACTACTACCATCACCCTCTTCAAGCCACGTCTCACCAAATCCTCAAATACCTTCCCCCATTCCACCCTGCTCTCCTTACCCAAATACGTGTACAAACCGTATATGTCCTTCTTCCCCTCCATGTCTATCCCCAATACTATGTAACATACCCCATACCTTACTTTCCCTTCTTCCCTTATCTCACTGTGGTAACCATCTATTATTAGCGCAAATGCCTCACTCGGTAGCTCCCTCTCCTTGAACCATCTCAATTCTTCCTTCAACCCTTCCTTTATCCTCTCAAGCTCCTTCTCCGAGTATGGTAACCCTAACCTCTTCAAAACACTCATTATCTCAGACTCCGAAAACCCACTCGCTATCATCGATTCCAATAACTTAACATACGATTCGTCCAGCCTCTTGTACTTTTCCTTCAATAAATGTGGCCTAAAACCGCCTTTCCTCGTCCTCGGTACTTCAAGTTCCAAAATTCCATACGTGCTGTAAAGATCCCTTTCATACTTCCCGTTCCCTTTGTCCCCTTCCTCAGTCTCAAGATATATCTTTCTCTCTGAAAGCATTATCGTGTTCAAAAGCCTTTCAAACAAATCTGCAAGTGTTTCCCTTTGCTTTTGATCAGAATCATCCGCATATTCCTTAAGCAACATCTCTAAAGACCTTTTCTTGACTTGTTCAAAGTATTCCCTGTCTTCCAGAAATTTGTTCGACATGCCCGACACCTCCTTATTGTACAATAATCTTACCACCAGACACAAAATTATCCGAACTCCCAAAAGAATATGGGATATTGGGAACACGAGCATGAGAGGTTTGGGGAAAGAAGTCTTGTTGAGAGCGTGATAGGGATAAAAAGGTACAGGCTGAGGCGTTTTAACATAAGCAGGTTATGGTACAAGAGGAGGGATGAGGACATAGTGAAGTGGCTATTTCCATTTCTTCTATTAGTGCAGTTTTCCTTCTTAAGTTGACAGGTCCATCACCTCCTAGAAGTTAATTAAAGTATACACCTTTTTAAAACTATTGAACCACAGTTAAGCCATATTTTTTTGCAAGTTCAACTGCTTTGTAATATTCACTTTGGTATATCCTTCTTGAAAGCTCAGGATATCTGGAGGCTTTGTAAGTTGGATAATACTGAGCCATGACGTTCACGGGTATATCCTTTGAGACGTCTGCTATGATTTTGAAAACCTTCTCGCTGTTTGCAAGATCATTTGGAAGCACAAGGTGCCTTACAAAAACACCTTTTACCGCTACACCGTTTTCTATCCGAAGCGGTCCAACTTGTCTGAACATTTCTTCGAGTGCTGTTTTAGCCACTTCCACATAATTGTGAACACCAGAATACTTTAAAGCCATCTCATCGTCTCCGTATTTAAAATCCGGCATGTAGATATCTATGACTCCTTCCAGAAGTTTGAGTGTTTCCACCGATTCGTATCCACCGCAGTTGTAAACTATTGGAATCTTTAAGCCAAGTTGAAAGGCTTTGATCAAAGCCTCAAAGATCATCGGAACTTGATGGGTTGGCGTAACAAGGTTTATGTTGTGACAACCAATTTTCTGAAGAAAGAGCATAACTTTTTCAAGTTCGACTTCCTTCCCTTCGCAAGTTTGGCTGATCGTCCAATTTTGACAGAACACGCACTTCAAATTGCAACCTGAAAAGAAAATGGTTCCAGAACCACCGTAACCTACCAGGAAAGACTCTTCACCAAAATGGGGACCATAGCTTGCAACAACCACTTTTGCACCTATTTGACAAGCTCCTATTTCACCTTCTAGCCTGTTGACTTTGCAATTTCTTGGGCAAAGATCACAATTTTTGAGCTTTTCAAGCAGTTTTTCCAATCTATTTTTCAAAATTTGAAAATCGGGTCTGCTTGACACACCAAATTTCCCCCTGATTAATTTGACTCTCTTTCAAGTACAATGCTACATCAAAAGCTCTATTAAGGTAAAATATAGCAGGAGGTGATGGTATGAAGATCAAATTCTTGGGACATGCGGCTGTTTTGGTGGAACTTAAAGAGAAAAACTTGCTCATCGACCCATTTATAAGCGATAATCCAGCTTGCCCGATAAAGCTTTCCGATCTTCCAAAAATTCACTACATTTTGGTTACGCACGGTCATGCCGATCACCTCGGTGATACCATCAAGATAACCAAAGCGAATGGCTCAACTGTAATTGCGAATTTTGAGCTTTGCAGCTATATTGCAAGGCATGGCATTTCAACGCATCCAATGCACATTGGTGGAAAATATGCCTTCGATTTTGGAACGGTTAAACTTACACCGGCAGTTCATGGCTCAAGTTTAATCGAAGGAGATCTTCCGGTGTATGCGGGTAATCCATGTGGTTTTTTGATCGAAGCCGAGGGGAAAAAGATTTACCATGCCGGTGACACTGGTTTGACAAAGGATATGGAGCTTTTGGCAAAGGAAAATGTAGACGTTGCAATGCTTCCAATTGGAGGCAATTTCGTCATGGACATGTGGGATGCCGTGGAAGCTGTTAAGATGATCAAACCAAAGGTTGTAGTTCCAATTCACTACAACACCTGGCCGGTTATAAGTGCTGATCCGGAAAAATTCGCCAAAGAAGTTCAAAAAACAGGTGTGAAGTGTGTGATTATGAAACCCGGCGACGTTATGGAAATATGAGGCGATTTCTATGCAAAAGTTGTTTTTTGCATTTTTGCTTTTTGGAGTTACTCTAATGGGCTTTGTTTACTATGCTCCAGTTGAAGTTGTTTTTCCTTCGGAATATTACCAATCGGTTGGAACAAGATCTTTCAACGTTCAATACATGATACTTTCAAAAGAAAATGAAATTGTTCTTCTTTTGAAAGCCTGGCGCTTTGCACCCGCGCTTGTTTCAACCGATGTTTTCGACGTGCAAATTGTTGGTCCCAATTTTGTACACAGTTTTGAAATCAAAGGAAAAAGGAGAAACTTTTACATTGATTTACCTCAACATCTTTTCATCTTACCAAAGGAAACCAGCAAAATATTGGTCTCTGGTTTGGAAGTGGATCTTCAAGTACAAAAGTCAAAAGACACTTTTCTTGTTAAACCAGTCAGAGGCACCAATGAACCGAGTGTACTAATTTTTGATGAGAATCGCAAACAAACAACACGTTTTGAATTCGGAACCAAGATTTTTGTGGTTATAAGCGCAGGTGAAAAACCAACTGGTGGATACAGCATTGAAGTTGATTCGGTTTTGGTGGAAGAAGGAAAGATAATCATTAAAGCACATGTTGTTTCACCAAAGCCAACGGATATGGTTACACAGGTTTTCACATACCCGGCAGTCGAAGTTGAACTTGTTGGCTTGCAAAAAGGTCTTTACACCATGCAAGTTTTGTTGGTCGATGGGACTAACCAACATGAGTTTTTGGAAAAAATAGAAGTCTTCTAGTACAGGGAGAAGGGTATATGAAAATTTTTGGCCAAGTTTGGGAAAAAGGGATATTTTCAACGTTTTTCGAAGCCAAGAAGGTTTCTATCGACTTGGTGAAGCAAGATTTTGGATGCATATTCTTTGGAACTCTCGACAAAGCTGAAGGAAAAGTTGAAGCATTTTCGATCGATTTAGATCTTACGTTGGCAACGGCAAGCAATTTCGTTGTCGGTAAAAATATCCTTATTGGGTTTTTGTCGGAAAAAAATGCGATAGCTCATACAAGCAAAATTGGAAGTGAAGTAAAAGGGTATTTGATTTACCAAAAGCCTTTTGATCAACCAGTTGAAGTAGAACCAGTTGTGCTTTTAGAAGGAGCAAAACCAGACTTTTTGTTGAAAGAGTATGTAAAAACCGTTTGTGAGTACAACAAAGTGACAAAAGTTTCTTCACCTTTGAGAATACTTAGAACCAGCTTTGAAGAACTTGAAAAGAGGATTAAAGAGGCTGTTTCAAACAACTGCGATGCTTTGATGACTCTTTACATCGAGGATGAAAAAGCTTTGGAACACTTTGTCAAACAATGCGCGGCTCACAGATTGAAACCCGTTGTTGACTTGCCGTTTGACCTTACCATCTTGAACCGTTTGAAAAATATGAACGTTGAACACTTCAAAATTCGCTTCTCAAAATTGGATGAGCTACAAGCTGCAAGAAATCTGTTGAAAGACTCTTACATCATTGCAGATGGGATATCGTGGCTTGGTGCCGTTGGAAAAGCCGACGCAATTTTGATGAGAAAACCATTTGTGGAACTACCAGAAGGAGATTTTCTTAGAGAGCTGATCGTCAACGCTTTGCTCAACAAAGCGGTGAGGGTTTACGTTGAAGTAGACGAAACTGACGAAACAACCTTGAAGATCGTGAATGTTTTAAACTACGGTTTGGTTTTCCACACCGACGCAAAACAGCTTCCTATCGTAAAACTTTTGAACATTTCAAACATTTTTGAAGATTTCAAGGTAGAATATGTTGATGAACACAGCAAGTACGGTGTTTTTGAATCTAAAAGAGGTTTTGTGGAAGAACCAAAGAAAATTTTCCTTGTGAAAAACACCGTTTTGAGAGAAAATAAAAGGTTGTTTCACTTTTATTCAGAAGGGGGAACATGATGCAAGAGCTTCGTTACAATCCACTCACAGACGAATGGATCATAGTTTCTGCTGAAACTCAAAAAAGGCCAGTTCAACCAAGCCAGCAAAGTTGTCCTATATGCATTGGAGGCGCCGAGTTGCCGCAGCAGTACGATTTGGTAAGTTTTGACAACAAATTCCCAGCCCTTTTGAGAGAACCACCGGAAGTTGTTCAGGACGATTTTTTCCAAAAAGAAAGATCTTACGGTGTATGCGAAGTTGTTGTATACACATCCGACCACAACACCGCATTACCTGGCATGCCACTTAAGCAAATTGAAAAATTGGTCGAAATGTGGGTTGATAGAACAATCGATCTGTCAAAGTACGATTTTGTAAAATACATATTCATTTTCGAAAATCGCGGTAAGGAAGTTGGAGCAAGCTTACCACATCCCCACGGACAGCTTTACGCTTTTCCGTTCATCCCAAAGAGAATAGAGACAAAACTGATGGCAATGAAAAAGTGGTACAAAGAAAAAGGAAGCTGTGTGATCTGCGATGTTGTAAAGCAAGAGTTGATGAAAAAAGAAAGAATCGTTTGTCAAACGAAGCACTTTTTGGCGGTCGTACCATTCTACGCACGTTTTCCATTTGAGGTTCACATATATCCAAAAAGGCATGTAAGCTACATAACACAGCTTTCAGGTGAAGAAAGATCGGATTTTGCAAAGATTTTGAAGTTGGTTACATCAAAGTACGATGCTTTGTACCAAGAGGAATTCCCCTACATGATGATGTTCTTTCAAGCACCTGTTAACGTACCTATAAACGAAGAGATCTTTCATTTCCATGTTGAATTTAACCCACCAAAACGCGATAAAGATAAAATAAAATGGATGGCAAGTGTTGAAACTGGCACTTGGACTTTCATAAATCCGGTTGTACCGGAACAGGCTGCCAAAATGCTTAGAGAAGCCAAGGTGGAGGGAGAAGAATGCCAAAGTTCAGAGCGCCTGGAAGAGTGAACATAATAGGTGAGCACACCGACTACAACGATGGGTTCGTTTTACCGTTTGCCATTGACAAATACGTTGAGGTGGATATTCAACCGAGCGACAGGTTTGAATTTCACTCAGATACCTTCAACGAAACAGTTGTACTTGAAAGACACCAAAAACTTGGCAAGTGGACCGATTATCCAATGGGAGTGATATGGGCAATAGAACAAATGGGCTTTAAGGTCGAGCCAGTGAAAATTCATATCAGTTCAACGCTGCCGATCGGTTCTGGCTTATCAAGCTCCGCAGCTTTGGAAATCTCAGTAGCCTATGGTTTAAGAGAAATATTCAAACTACCGATCGATGGCAAACAGCTTGTCGAAATAGGCGTTAAAGCCGAAAGAGAATTTGTGGGCGTTCGCTGCGGTGTCATGGACCAATTTACTGCAGTTTTTGGGAAAAAAGACTACGCCCTTTTGTTAGACACTATGACTCTGTCCTTTGAATACGTTCCTTTGAACCTTGGAGATTACGAGTTTGTGCTCATCGATACTCAAGTTAAGCATGAGCTATCATCTTCAGAGTATAACAAAAGAAGGGCAGAATGTGAACAAGCCTTAAAGGTTATAAGCAAAAAATCCTTTAGAGAAGTTAAACCGGAAGACCTTGAGATACTTGATCCAATTTTGAAAAAACGTGCCAAGCATGTCATTGATGAAAATGCTCGCGTACTTAAAGCAGTTAAAGCGTTGAGAGAAAATCGCTTTTACTTACTTGGAGAATTGCTTTACGAATCTCACACAAGTTTACGGGATTTGTATGAAGTATCCTGTGATGAACTTGATTTCATAGTTGGATTTCTGAAAGGCAAGCTTGGCATCTTGGGTGCAAGGATGGTTGGGGGAGGTTTTGGGGGCAGTGTCTTGGTCCTTGCCAGAAAAAATATAATCGAATGGATATTCCCAGAGCTTGATGAACATTATTTCAAAACATTTGGAAAACATCCAAAGCTTATAAAGGTGCAGAGCGACGATGGAATGAAAGCTTTGTGATAGAAACCTAGTGAATAATGCAGCAATTTAATAATTTCTTCTTTATAATGAAATTTTTTCAAAAGGGGGTTTAACTATGAGTATTCGAGCAAAAATTATCTTAATTATCATACTTGTAATAGCAGGATTCATTGTGAGCTTCATCTTTGTTTATAGAACATCGACTTTGATGATAACCCGTTCCATAGTCCAAGGAGCACAAAGCAGCACCCAAGCTCTTGCACAGTATGCATCTGAAAAGTTGTCAAAAATGGTTGAGTTAACTGAGCTTTCAGCAAATTATCTTGGTGCGTCTTATGGAGATGCTTTCTTAATTGCCATGAATTTTAGAAAAACTCTTGCAAAATATCCTGAAACTATCCATTCTGGCTTTGCAGCAACCTATTTTAATAAAGCAACAGGTTATGTGAGTCAGGAGACAGAAAGAACTCAAAAAGTCGACTACTCGTTGTACGAAGGTTATGTAGAACGTGCAAGAGCAGGTGATCTAAGCACTTATCTTGAGTTAACCTATCAAGATTCAGTTCCTGTTCTAAGAATTGTCACACCAATTTTTGCATGGGATACAGTGATGGGAATTTTAGGAATGAACTTGAATTTGAGCGATAATGGGGAGTTGTGGAAAACACTGGTTGAGAAAAGTAAAATTGGAACAAAAGGGTATGTCGCCCTGGTGGATTCTGAAGGTAATGTGATACTTCATAAGGATATGAAGAATTTTGGCAAAAAAGCCAGCGAGATTGCAGAGCTTTCAAAACCATTTCAAGCGATGAAGGATTCGAAAGTTAACTATTTGGAATACAACGAGTCAGGACAGCAAAAACTGGCAATTTGGTCAAAGGTACCGGGGTTTGATTATTATGTCTTCTCCATAGCTGATATGCAAGAATTGCTGGTAGAGAGAAATATCTTGGCAAGAAACACCATAATAATTTATGTGATAATGGCCGGCGTGGTTCTAATGCTGCTTTCTTTCACAACGCTCCCACTTGTGAAAAGAATACGCGAAGATGCAACAAAGGTAGTCAACTTCGGCACTGGAGATCTGACGACGGTTTTCGAAAAGAAGGGCAAAGACGAACTTTCTCACATGGAGGAAGCTCTAAATCAAGCGACGCAATCTTTGAAACAGATCATAAACAGCATAATTGAGAGTTCGAACAGCCTTGCAGGAATTGCAAAAACATTTGATCTTTTGATAGACGAAAATCGAAGTGCTTCGCAGAACGCGCAAAAAGCCTTTCAGAGCATTTTGGAAGCTGCAAACAGAATTTCTGAATCCACGCGAATTGTCATGGAACAAGTTGATCAGGTTGCAAACGGCGCAGCAGGAACAGCGAAAGCCATGGAAGAACTCGCAGTTCAGTCTAAGGAAGTCAGTGCTGCGGCAAATGAGGGAACCAAAACCGTGGAAATCATTGCCAAGAATATTCAGCAGCTGAAACAGTTCACAGAGGAACAAGCCAGGAGCTTGAAGGAATTGCTTGAATCCACGAACGTGATTGGAAACGTTGTGAATACAATCGAATCTATAGCTGAGCAGACCAACTTGCTTGCACTCAACGCAGCTATAGAAGCAGCAAGAGCTGGTGAAGCAGGACGTGGTTTTGCAGTGGTCGCAGATGAAATAAGAAAACTTGCTGAGCAGACGCAGGATGCCACAAAGAACATATCCAAAATACTCGGTTCTCTTAGAGATAGTGTAGCAAATGTTGAAAGCGAGTCTCAGGAAGTCTTCAAAGTTGTCGATGAGATGTTTGAAAATCGAAGGTTAATCACCGCTCAGTTTGAATCTATCATGTCAAAAGTTCAAGCTATGAGTTCTCGAGTCGAAGATTCTGCTGCGATAGCACAAGAACAAGGAGCATCAGCCGAAGAGATGGCAGCAGCTATGAAACATCTCACAGATTCCGTTGAAGGGATGATCAAGGACCTATCCAATGTTCAACATCTAATCGATTAGCAAGCAAGGCAAGCACAAAAACTTGAAGAAATCAGCCACGAATTGACAAGTCTGTCTCAGACGCTTTCATCGATGGTTGCGAAATTTAAGACATAACTTGGGAATAATGTTTTTCATCAGAGCCGCATCCATGCGATGCGGCTTTTTTGTGGTAAACTTTCCTTAGGAGGTTCAATCTTGAAAACGTTCAGAATTCTGATTCTCATAGCTGTCGTTGTTATATTTCTCTACGCCTGTGCAGCTCTTACTACAAGCAGGGTATATTTTGAAAGTGATCTTACATGTGTTATAGGAAGGATGAACTATCTAACATTCACGTTCAAGGATGAATTTGGTAATCCCATCGCTAACCAACCAGCACAGTTAACACTCATGGGAAAAACATATATTGCAACAACAGATGACTATGGAAGAGCTACTTTTTCGATCCTTGCCACAAAGAATTTTGAAGGAACACACACAGCGACTGCAAGTTTGGTTTACAATCCTTCGATTTCAATAAGTGTAACTCTTTCTTTTGTAAGACCAAACTGGCTTGTTCTAATTTGGTTCGGTGCGGATAACGATTTGGATGACTATGCTTTAAGTGATTTGCAAGAACTTGAAACTGTCGGTTATAATCAAAATTTCTCTGCAGTTGTTATGCTTGACAGACCTATAGGCAAACAGGATGGAACGTATGTTCTTTCCTCCAACGGCAGCCGTGTTCTGATCGATCCATACACCGATCCTTACGATGGAATTGACTCAGGTTCAGGAGATTTTTTGGAAGAATGGCTTACAAAACAACTGAAAAACTTCGTTGCAAATAGATATGCATTGATAATATGGAACCATGGAAATGCTTGGATTGACGATGGAAAAGAACAATTCAAGCCCAAAGCCATATCCTATGATGGTCCGCAAAACAACGCTCTTACCACATCCGAACTTGCCGATGCAATCAGAAATGCCTTGTCAAAAGTCGGATTACAAAAGTTAGATGTCCTTGGCTTTGACGCTTGTTTGATGGGATCTTTTGAGGTGCTTTATGAGGTAAAAGATCTTGCAAAATACGCTGTGGCATCGAGCTTTAGTGAACCAGCTTATGGGTGGGATTACACGTTCCTTGGAGGAATTTCATCATCGACCGACAGTTTTGAATTCAGTAAAAGAATCGTGGATTTTTACCGAGAATTCGCCAAAAGGAGAAGTGATTACCAAACGTATGTAGGCATAGGTTTGAGTCTGGCAGTTTACGATCTTGAAAAAGCGGACGATTTGAATAATGTCTTGAACAATCTAGCTGCTGCCTTGATGAATCATACCGGAGTTGTAAGGGATTTGAACTACTCAAATGTGGTAACTTACGTTGACAATTTGCTTTTTGACATGAAGCAACTATGTGAAACTTGGAGTGATAATTTCAATGATCTGGAGATAAAAGCAAAAATAAACAGTGTCATAGAGAAAATCGAGAATTTTGTGGTCTATTACTACGCAGAAAAAAAGGTCGACAATTCAGTAAGACAGATTTACCATCCATTGAGCATCTTTTTCACAACGAATCCAACACTTTTTTCAAAATATCAAACCGACTACATGGCTTTAAGTTTCTCACAAAGTAACTGGTTCAACTTGATAGCAAGCCTTTGCAACTAAACTTCAAAACTCTCATAAACTATGTCCTCAACTTTTTCAAGGTCTTGTATCTTTATCGTTCTGCCGTGAAAATCTATTATTCCCTCATCACGCATTCTGATCAGTTCTCTTGAAAGAGAAGGTCTATGCACTCCAAACAACTCAGCAAGATCTTCCTTGGAAGATGGTAATTCAATAGTCAAACTTTTTGTCTTCTTGTACTGCTCCAAAAGGTAATTGCATATTCTTTGCCTTAGATTCATGAGCGTAGATTCTTTCAAACGCTTGTTCATCATCAAAATCCTGTCAGAAAGGATTCGAAGATAATTTCTCAATATTCTTTCGTTGTTACGTATAAGCTTTGTTATCGCACTTTTATCGAAGAACAAGATGAAACTTTTTTCCCTTGCGACAACTGTAGCTGGAATGTGAGAATGAGATGAGAACAAAACGGCTTCACCGATTGTATCACCTTGACTTAAAGTGGTTATTTTGTACTGTTTTCCAGAAATGGAAACGTGAACAACGTCAACCGATCCTTCCACTATCAAACCTATGAAAAGAAGTTCTTCGCCTTCGTGAAAAATCGTTTCACCTTCATGAAAGGTTTTTTGTATGAAGGAAACCTTCTTAAGCTCTTCGAATATCTCTTTTTCATTTAGACCGTTGAAGAGTTTTGAACAGATCAATTTGGAGAAGTTCAAACGAATTGCCCTCCCTCTGTGATTAGTATATCCAAATATATACCAATTTATCAATAGTTTTTTTGTAACATCTGTTACCGAAAAATCTTTCAACTTTGACTATTCTCAGAATGGAGGTGCAAGGAATGAAAAGAAAAATCGTAAGGATTGATGAAGAAAAATGCAACGGTTGCGGGCTTTGTGTTACCGCATGCCATGAAGGAGCGATTCAGATGATCAACGGCAAGGCAAAACTTGTGAACGAAGATTACTGCGATGGACTTGGAGCTTGTCTTCCGGTTTGTCCAACAGGAGCCATAGAAATAATTGAAGTCGAGCGAAATACAAATACGATACATCATGAACATGAAACACACGTTGAAAGCAATTCACAGCAACTGCTTCCGTGTGGTTGTCCCGGTTCAATGGAGCAGACTATTCAAAGAACATCGGTTGAGCATCGTCAAGATCTTGAACAACAAGAACATCCGCATGTTGAATCTCAATTAACCAACTGGCCAATACAGTTCAAGCTAATCAATCCCTACGCAAAGTTTTTGCAAGATTCTCATCTTCTCATCGCAGCAGATTGTGTTGCCTATGCTTATGCAAATCTTCACCAAGAGTTCATAAAAGGAAGAAAAACGATAATAGGTTGTCCAAAGCTTGACGAACTTGATCTTTACTACGAGAAGTTCTTGGAAATCTTAAAAAACAACACGATAAAAAGCATCACAGTTCTCAAAATGGAAGTTCCATGTTGCAACGGCATAGCAATGATGGTCAAGCAGGCTATGCTCGAGGCAAAAACGATAGTTCCATATTCTGAGATAACAATCTCCATAGACGGCAAGATAATTCAAGATTAAAGGAGGTATGAGCATGTCGATGTTCTGCTACCAGTGTCAAGAAGCTCTCAACAATGTAGCTTGTTCGTTGAAAGCCGGAGTATGTGGCAAGACGGATGAAACAGCAAAACTTCAAGATGTTTTGGTTTACGTGACAAAAGCCATCGCTTGGTTAAACAAACTGGCAAGAGAACAAAAGATCAACGAGGAAAAAACAAACAAGTTCTTGCTTGAAAGCCTTTTTTCAACTGTTACCAACGTAAACTTTGATCCACACTATTTTGTCGGAAAAATCAAGGAAGGTTTAACCATTCGAGATTCCCTAAAATCAAAACTGAAAGTTGAAGCGAAAGAGTTTGCAGACTTTTTGACTTGGACCGGCCAAAGTAAAGAGGATTTCTTGAAAAAAGCAGAAGAAGTTGGAATCTTGTCTGAACCAAACGAGGATATTCGATCTTTAAAGGAACTTATAACCTACGGAATCAAAGGTATGGCGGCTTATGCCTATCATGCTTACGTTCTTGGTTTTAAAGATGAAGAGATATACAAATTTATGGAAGAAGCTTTATCCCAAACCCTTCGAAAAGACATAACGACTGACGAATTGATCTCCTTGGTCATGGAAACAGGTAAATACGCAGTTAAAACCATGGAATTACTCGATAAAGCAAATACTTCAAGATATGGCAATCCACAGATGACCAAAGTGAACATCGGTGTTAGAAATAGACCTGGCATTTTGGTTTCAGGTCACGATTTGAGAGATTTGGAAATGCTTTTGGAACAATCGAAAGATGCTGGCATCGACGTCTACACGCACGGTGAAATGCTTCCTGCGCATTATTATCCTTTCTTCAAAAAATACCCACACTTTGTTGGAAACTACGGCAATTCTTGGTGGAAACAAAGCGAAGAATTTGAAAAGTTCAACGGACCAATTTTGATGACCACCAACTGCTTGGTTCCGCCGAAAGACAGCTATAAAGACAGATTGTACACCACCAACATGGTCGCTTTCCCAGGGGTAAAGCACATCCCTGAAAAAGAAGACGGCACGAAAGATTTTTCATTGATCATAGAACATGCCAAAAGATGTCCCCCGCCAACACCCATCGAAGAAGGATTCATAATTGGTGGTTTTGCTCACAATCAAGCTCTGGCGCTTGCCGACAAAATCGTTGAAGCAGTCAAAACCGGGGCAATCAAGAAATTCGTTGTCATGGCAGGTTGTGATGGAAGATTTCCTGTAAGAAAGTATTACACCGAATTCGCAAAGGCTTTGCCAAAAGACACGGTTATTCTTACCGCAGGTTGTGCAAAGTATAGGTACAACAAATTGAACCTTGGAGATATCAACGGAATACCGAGGGTGCTTGATGCAGGTCAGTGCAACGATTCGTACTCGCTGGCTTTGATTGCACTCAAGTTAAAGGAGATATTTAATCTGAAGGATATAAACGAACTTCCAATAGTGTACAACATCGCTTGGTATGAACAAAAAGCTGTAACGGTTCTTCTTGCTTTGCTGTATCTTGGTGTTAAGAACATCCACCTTGGACCAACCCTACCTGCCTTTTTGTCGAAAAATGTTGCAAAGCTTTTGGTAGAAAAATTCAACATTGGAACAATTTCAACCGTAGAGCAAGACATAAAAAGTTGGATAGGTTAAAAAACAGCCGGGGACCAATGCCCCGGCTTTTTTAACGTGACCTCCTCCCATTCCTTTTAAGGAATGGGCTTTTTGCTTCATCGCATTTTCCTGCTCCACAGGCGTTACTTCCAGCCGGTCCGACCCTAGGGCTTGATTCAGCTTCAAGCCAAAACAACTATACCAAACAATCGCAGCCATTCATCACAATCCCTTGAAAGGGATGTGCTTTCTGGCTAAATTTCTGTAAGTCTTGACATACCTTTCATGGATTTGTTAAGATAATGATGTACGTACATCCTATTGTCAGAAGGTGATGGGATGAAACTTTTTGAATTTGAGAAACTCGTTAAAAGCAAAATAGGGGTGAAAGTTCATCTTTCTGAAAAAAACGGAGCGATAGTTTTAGAAGGCAGAACAAAAAAATGGGAGCAGGTTGTAAAAGCAGGAAAACTTGCCACAAAACTTGGTTACAGAGGTGTTGTGAACCTTTTGGAATGTGAGGAAGTAGGTAAGGAAACGATAATCAAACCAAATTTTCGTGACAATGAATTGGAAGGCGTAAAGGTCGATGTTCTAATAATAGGTGCAGGTGTAGTTGGATGCAGCATAGCAAGAGAGCTTTCAAGGTACAAATTAAACATCTTGGTGGTTGATAAAGAACCAGATGTAGCTTTCCATCAAAGTTCAAGAAATGCCGGTATGATCCATCCTCCGATTGCTCCAAAACCTGGCACTAAAAAGGCTTTTTACAACTCTTTGGGAATAAGAATGATCCCCCAACTTGCCAAGGAACTAGATTTTCCGTACGTTCAAAACGGCTTGATCATCCTTTTCAAAAATCCGCTGTATCTGATGCTGGTGGGCTTTTTAAACAACAGGGCTCGAAAAAATGGTATAGATGTCTTTAAAATTTTGTCGAAATCGTCCGTGAAAAAGTTGGAACCAAATTTGATCGATCAGTTTTCATGGGGTTATTTCTTACCGCAAGCAGGCATAGTTGATCCTTTCAAAATGACCTTGGCGTTGGCTGAGAACGCTGTTCAAAATGGCGTCAAGTTTAGCTTCAACACTTTTGTTGAAGGAATGGAGATAGAAGATGATCGAATTGTCTGTGTGCTTACAAACCGTGGAAGAATTTTTCCAAAGTTGGTGATAAACGCAGCCGGACTTTGGGCAGATTATGTGGCAAGCTTGGCAAATGATCAGTTTTTCACAATTCATCCAAGAAAAGGTGAAATGGCAATAGTAGACAAGAAAAAGGGATTTCTCGTTAAATCTACCGTTTCAATGGTTTCAATAACTCAAGCTGCTTCTGTCACAAAAGGTGGTGGAGTGATCCCAACCGTTCATGGCAACATACTGTTAGGACCCACTGCGCAAGAGGTTCCACACAAGGAAGATTACAGCACAAGCGAGCAAGGACTTCAGTCTCTGCTTAAAAAACACGCTAAGCTTGTCAATAATTTAAGCGAAAAGGACATTATCACTTACTTTGCTGGAAACAGGGCTGCGACATACGAGGAAGATTTCATCGTAGAAAAATCAATTAAAATCCAAAATCTCATTCACGTAGCGGGTATTCAATCTCCTGGACTTACAAGTGCTCCTGCGATAGCCGTTGATGTTGCGAAAATGTCCGTTGAAGTTTTGTCAAAGTTCATGAAAGTTGTCGAAAACGAAAAATTTTGCCCGGTTCGTAAAACCGATCCCGATTTCAGCAAACTTTCTTTGATTGAAAAACAAAAAATCATCGAGAAAAATCCAAGCTATGGTTTGGTCATTTGTCGTTGCGAGCAGGTAACTAAAGGACAAATTGAGCAAGCTTTGCAATCGTTAATACCTGCTTCCACTTTGGATGGAATAAAGTGGAGAACGAGAG
Source organism: Pseudothermotoga thermarum DSM 5069 (assembly GCF_000217815.1). NCBI lineage: Bacteria > Thermotogati > Thermotogota > Thermotogae > Thermotogales > Thermotogaceae > Pseudothermotoga > Pseudothermotoga thermarum. The sequence continues at coordinate 1,362,711 of NC_015707.1, forward strand.
CCGGAATGGGAAGGTGCCAAGGTGGCTTTTGTACACCGCAAATACTTTGGATATTGGCTGAAAAAGGTTTTGATTTGACGAAGTTCACAAAGAAAGGAAGAGATTCTTACATTTTGCTTGAACCAACAAGGGGAGATTTCGATGGTGGAATTTGACGTCGTTGTGCTTGGCTCTGGACCAGGTGGATTGGCAGCGGCAATTGAAGCCAGTAAAACTGGCGCAAGGGTACTATTGATCGAGCGCGAAAGACAACTTGGAGGCATATTAAAGCAGTGCATTCACGAAGGATTCGGATTGGTTGAATTTAAAGAAAAGCTTACAGGTACAGAATACGCTGCGAAGTTTTTGAAAATGCTCAAAAATTTTCCTGTCGAGGTTTTGACGCAAAGTTTTGTAACTCAAATCGAAAAAGTTAAAAATCGCTTTTTTATCACCATTCAAAATCAAAATGGTGTTTTTCAAATTTCAAGCAAATCGATGGTATTTTCCACAGGCTGCCGTGAAAGAACTTCAAGACAAATATTTGTGCACGGCGATAGACCCAGCGGCATTTTTACAGCTGGAACCGTTCAGTACTACGTCAACATCATGGGGTATTTGCCAACAAAAAAGTGTGTCATCCTTGGAAGTGGGGATGTTGGATTGATAATGGCAAGACGTTTGACAATAGAAGGGGCAAAAGTTGAAGGAGTTTATGAGATAAAATCCGAATCATCTGGTTTGATCAGAAACATAGTACAATGTCTTGACGCTTTTCAAATACCGCTTTACTTACGTCACACAGTTAAAAGGGTTTTTGGAAAAGACAGGTTAGAAGCTGTGGAAATTGTTGAAGTCGATGAACAAGGTCGGCCGATTCCAAACAGTGAGAAAATCGTGCAATGTGATGCATTGATAATTGCCGCAGGCTTGATACCAGAAAACGACCTTTTGGAACAATTGGGGGTTTTGATAGATCAACGTACCAAAGGACCGTTTGTCGATCAAAATTGCATGACTTTACTGGACGGAGTTTTTGCATGTGGTAACAACGTTTTTGTGAGTGATCAGGTTGATTTTGTGACACAACTTGGCAAAGTTGCAGGAAGATCGGCAGGACTTTACGCCTTAGGGCTTTTTGAAAGAAAAAGTTTAATACCCGTCGAACACGACGAATTTTTCGCGTTTGCAGTACCACAGTTTGTCGATCCATCCAGCAGGAAAGTTAGAATTTATTTTAGATCCAGTAAAACTTTGAGAAATGTCAAAATAAAGGTGATAGGGACGAAAGAACCGGTCGAAAAAAGTTTTGCGTTCTTAAGACCCCAGCAGACGGAATATTTTGACCTAGAAATCAACGAAGATGTAAAACATTTAACGTTGAAAATCACAGAATTTGAAGAGGAAAAACAGGTGAAAGAAGGATCAAGGAAAATCATATGTAGCGTTTGTCCAAAAGGTTGTGAAGTTTTGGTGATGAAAGAAGGCCACGATTACAAATTGGAAGGATATAAATGTCAACGGGGGTACGATTTTGTTTTGAAAAATCTGTTTGATCCACACCAAGTTTTGTGCACAACTGTTAGGACAATTTACAGTGAACAACCGCTTTTACCTGTGAAAACGGATAGACCAGTTACAGTCAAAGACTTTCAAGGGATAATGGAAGTGGTTAGGAAAATCGTGGTGAAAAATAAAGTTGACGTCGGAGAGGTTATATGTGAAAACATTGCCGGAACTGGTGCAAATCTTGTCTCAACTTACTTTTTGGATTTGGGAGGCGGGGGATATGGGGAAAGAAACTGTATTAGCCATCGACTGTGGAACTCAAAGTCTTAGGGTGATGCTTTTCGACTCAAACGGTAGATTGGTTGATCTTCACAAACACACCTACGCGGAACCTTACTTTTCCCCAAAACCAGGATGGGCAGAGCAGGATCTATCGGTTTACGTCAAAGCTTTGCAAGAAGGTTGCAAGGTAGTAAGTGAAAGATCACCTCAAGCTTGGAAAAACGTTCAAGCGGTTGTAGTTACCACTCAAAGGGACACTTGCGTTTGTGTTGACAAAGAGGGAAATCCTTTAAGACCAGCCATACTTTGGTTAGATCAAAGAATGGCAAGGTATGATGCAAAACTTCCTTGGTATTACCAACTTGGATTCAAAATCGTCGGTATGGACAAGGCAGCGAAGATTTCTTTCAAAAAATGCAAAGCCAACTGGTTGAGACAGAACGAACCAGAAATTTGGAAAAAGACAGAGAAATTTCTTTTGCTTTCCGGATGGTTTCATTACCTTTTGACAAAAAAGTACGTTGACAGCATTGCAAACCAAATCGGACACATTCCTTTCGATTACAAAAGACACACTTGGGCAGATCCAAGAGATTTTCATTCCTATCTTTTTCCAATAGAAAGGGAAAAACTGCCAGAACTTGTTCAACCCGGAACGATTTTTGGCAACATAACAAAGGAGGCATCAAACTTAACGGGAATAAAAGAAGGTACACCGGTTGTGGCAGCTGGTTCTGACAAAGGATGCGAAACTTTGGCGGCAGGTTGTCTTGAAGAATCAATGGGCTGTGCTAGCCTTGGAACAACTTTAACCATTCAGATCACAACCAAAAGGTACATGGAACCTATAAAATTCATGCCACCGTATCCAGCAGTTGTACCAAAACACTACAACCCAGAAGTTGAAATTTTCAGAGGCTTTTGGATGATCACTTGGTTTAAAAAAGAGTTTGCGCTTTACGAAGAAGCTTTGGCTCAAAAAAATGGTCTTTCAACCGAAGATCTTCTTGAGCATCAAGCAATTTTGCAAACTTGTCCTGGTTCTGTTGGGCTAATAGTTCAACCCTACTGGGGAGCAGGTTTGAAAATGCCAGAGGCAAGGGGAGCAATTATAGGCTTTGGTCAAATGCACAACAAAGCGTACTTGTACAGGGCAATAATAGAAGGTCTATCGTACGCCTTGAGGGATGGAATAGAAAAGATCGAAAAGGTATCAAAAGTGAAGATGAAAAAAATCGTCGTCACAGGCGGGGCATCAAAATCGGAATTTGTCTGCCAAACGATTGCTGATGTCACTGGAAGGCAGGTTTTAAGAATGGAAACGCAGGAAGCAGCAGGTCTTGGAGCTTCAATGGTTGGTTTTTATGGCTTAAGGTATTTCTCAATTTTCGAAGAAGCAGTGAAAAACATGAGCAGGTACGAAAAAGCCTTTGAACCCAACCTGGAGAATACAAAGGTCTACCAAGAGCTTTACGAAAAAGTCTACAAAGCTTTGTATCCAAAACTTCGTCCGCTTTATAAAAGACTTCAAAGAATAACAGGCTATCCAGAGTGCTGAGGAGGGGACCATCATGGGGTTTGTTCCAAAATGGGTTGAACAAGTTGCACCACCTGACTCGTACAGAGCAATTTTCAAGTGGGGTGATCCGAGCTTTTTCAAACATCCAAACGAAAGGTTATATGCGCTTTTGAAAAAAGCTTTGAACTTGATGGATGAAGATTTCTTGCAGCCTGTTGACCTTGGATTTGAAAAGGTTGAGGTGAATATACCTATAAAGCTTTCAAAAAACCAACTTGAAAAACTCAAACAAATTGTGGGAGAGGAGAATGTAAAAACAGATGACTTTTCACGCGTTAAAGCAAGCTACGGCAAAACGGCTTATGATATTTTAAGACTTCGGAAGAAGATAATAGAAAACCTTCCAGATGCAGTTGTTTACCCGCGAAACGAAAGAGACGTAGTTGAACTTGTGAAATATTGCAACGAGGAGAAGATACCAATATATCCACGTGGGGGAGGTTCAACAGTTACACGTGGCACAGAGTGTGTGAAAGGTGGTATATGTGTTGATTTCACAAAACATATGAACAAAATCATCTCCGTAAATGAGGTGAACCACACCGTTACGGTGGAACCTGGAATATACGGACCTGAGCTTGAAGAAAAGTTGAACAACGCTCCTAAATACTTTGGCACAAAGCACAGATATACCTGTGGTCATCTGCCACAATCGTTCGAGTATTCAACGGTTGGCGGTTGGGTTGTGACAAGAGGAGCAGGGCAAAATTCAACGTACTACGGCAAAATAGAAGATCTAGTTGTCTGCCAAAAGTATATAACTCCCATAGGAGAAATAGTAACCAAGCCGTATCCACGTGCAGCACTTGGTCCATCGATCGACCAAATTTTCATAGGAAGCGAAGGTGCTTACGGTCTTTTGGTATCAGTTACGCTGAAAATCTTCAGGTACATGCCAGAAAACGATCAAAGGTTTAGCTTCATCTTTCCAAGTTTTGAGAAAGCTTTAAACGCATGCAGAGAGATAATGCAAGGTCAATTTGGCTTCCCAGCGGTGATGCGTCTTTCAGATCCTGAGGAAACCGATGTTGCAATGAAATTGTACGGTGTGGAAGGAACTATCATAGACAAATTGATTCGAATGAAAGGTTATAAGCCGATGGAACGTTGCTTACTTTTGGGTTTAGCGCAAGGTGAAAAGGATTTTGCAAAAAACATCAAAAGGAAAATAATGAAGATTGCAAAAGATTTTGGTGGAATGTACACCACAGGTTATGTCACAAAAGCTTGGGAAAAGGGTAGGTTTACCGATCCATACATCAGAGATGATCTAATGGACTTTGGAATAGTCATAGATACGCTTGAGTGTGCCGTAGCTTGGGATCAAGTTGAATATGTTTGGAAAACGGTTAGAAGTTTTTGCAAACAAAGGCCAAACACGATTGTCATGAGCCATTGTTCTCACTTTTATCCACAGGGTACTAACTTGTATTTCATTTTCGTTGGGAAATTCAAGGACATACAGGAATTTGTTGAGTACCAAAGCGGAATAATTGATAGTATAGTAAAATCAGGAGCGGCGTTGAGCCATCACCACGGTATAGGAAAACTGTTTGCACCATGGTTTGAAGAGTGTATTGGAACAAATCAACTTAACGTTATGAAATGCTTGAAAAAGTACTTCGATCCTAACAACATAATGAACCCTGGAGGAACGTTGGGGTTGGATTTAGAGGTGAAAAAGTAAATGCTTGATAGAAACAGCCCTATTCCGCTTTACGTGCAACTCAGAGAGTTGATAAAAGAAAAGATTTTGAAAGGTGAATGGAAAGAGGGAGAAAAGATACCTGGAGAATACGATCTGATGGAGCAATATCAAGTGAGTAGAGCAACGGTTAGAGAAGCCATTGAAGGACTCATCAAAGAAGGGTTGCTTGTTCGCAAGCATGGGTATGGAACTTTCGTGAGAAAACTAAGACCTTCCCTGGGCTTTGAACCCCTGATAAGCCTTTCCTATGCACTTGAGACTTTTGGGATGGTTTCGCACAACGTTGTTTTGGAATGCGGTTTTATTTCTCCAAACCAAGAACTGTTAAAACAGGCAAAATGGAAAGATCTTGAAAAAGTTTATTTTGTGAAAAGATTGAGGTTTGTGGACGATATTCCCATAGCAGTGGAAAGTTCTTATTTTTTACCTGAAATTGGTCAGTTACTTTATCACAGAAATCTTCAAGGCTCCATAGCAAAGATACTCATCGAGGAAGTTCAACTTGAAGTCAAAAAAGTCGAACAGGTTCTTTTGCCAAGATTGGCAACAGATGAAGAAAGGAAATTGATGAATTTACCTACCACAACACAAGTTATCGAGATGCAAAGATGGATTTATGCTGAGGGGTTTAACAAAGTGGTTTATTATCTCAATCTTTCGATGCGCGACGATTTATCCCAGCTTAAAAGATGAACGCTATTTTAAAGCGCATGACTGTATTGGGTATTTCATTAATATATCTTTGTCATATGGTATAATCTTTTAGAAAGTCTTAAATTTTGGGGTGAAGAAACATGCATCACATGTACAGCGAAATACAAGAGCAATCACAAGTTTTAAAAACTTGCTATGAAGCGAACTTGGAAGTGTTAGAAAAAGTTGCAAAAGGCATCTTTGAGAGGGGTATAGAATTCATCGTCTTTGTGGCGCGCGGCTCTTCAGACAACGCAGCCACATTCGGAAAGTACGCCATTGAAATTTTCGCCGGGATACCGGTATCCCTCGCCGCACCATCAGTTGCTTCAATATACGCCAGAAAGCTTAAACTTGATAAAGCATGTGTGATCGCCGTTTCTCAATCTGGGATGTCCGAAGATGTTTGCAGCTTTTTCGAGATGGCAAAAGAATGCGGGGCACTTTGCGTTTCTTTGACAAACAATCCTCAATCTAGGCTGGCTAAAGTTGCTGATTTTTCAATTTACATGAACGTTGGCGTGGAAAAGGCCGTTGCCGCCACAAAAACTTTTTCGGCAGAGCTTTTACTGCTTGGAATGCTTGCATGTTTGCTTTCCAAATCCGATGAAGAGTTGAAAAAACTGCAACAGGTTGAAAACGTGGTGAAAGAAGCTTTGGACAAAGAAAACGAGATAAAACTTTTCGTTGAAAGGTTCAGGTACATGAACGAATGTTTTGTACTTGGACGTGGTTTGACTTATCCTATAGCGCTTGAATTTGCTTTGAAGATACAGGAAACTAGTTACGTCAGGGCAAAGGGTTTTTCAACGTCTGATTTCATGCATGGGCCAATAGCGATGATAAATTCTGAAATACCCGTGTTTTTGCTTGGCATAAACGATGAAACAAGGGAAGATCTTTTGCAAACTGCCGCTAAATTGAACGAGCAAAAAATAGACGTCTACTCTTTCTGTGATATTCCAGAAATGAAAGACTTTGTCAAGAAGAATGTAGAGTTCAGCTCAAATGGACTTTCAAGAATACTGAGTTTAACTGTTTTGATACAGCTTTTCTCTTACTATCTTTGCATTTTAAAAGGGTACAATCCAGACAATCCAAGGATTATAAAAAAGGTTACTGTGACAAAGTGAGTTCAACCTGAAACAATCTTTTTGACCTTCTCAAGGATTTCCTTTGGATTTCTACCGAAAACTCTTATCATTGCCTCTTTTCCATACCAACCATCGTCCCATATTACATCCGGCATTCTTCCAAGTTTTTCAACGGCAAGCTTTATCATGAACTCCATTGAACCTTCATCCTTTTTCATCAATTCCTCCGATTCAAGTGATCGATCGTACTTGAAAACAAGGTACCCTTGTTTTATTGCGTTTTCAACATACTCTTTTTTGAACTTTATATTCGTTGCGCATTTGATGTGAGGAAAGAACTTTTTCGCCGTCAAAACCATCCTAGCAGTGTGAGATTTATCTTTAAAGCAGGCTTTGGAAACCACAACGGCTTTTCCAAGACACATCCTTATTCTTCCAGGAAATTTCGCAACTTCTTCTTCGGTTTTTGACCAATCGAGCGCAAAAGATACATTTTGACCTACTTCAGGGACAGTCAGAGGACCGAGCATGAGAAATTCTTCCAAAAGTTCGTCCAATTGTTCCAATATATCGTATTTTTGCCATTCTCTGGCCAAAAGCTCACTTGCGACGTATTTTAAGTTTTTTGATCTTTCCAATATCTTTCTCACCAATGCTGCAGCAGCAATGATGGCTTCTTTTGGTTCATACCCTAAATCCAAAAAACCAGCAAAAGCCGATGAAAAGCAACATCCTGTTCCGTGGAACTTGCCTTCAACTTTTTCTTCAACAAATTTTTCTCCGTTGTATTCGATGATGATTTTTTCTTCTTTTCTGTGTCCACCAGTTATAATTATCTTTTCCATCATATTCTTTAAAAAACTTTTATTACACTCGACGAGACGATCGTATTCTTCAGAGTTCATCAAAAGGTAATCTGCAAAGCCTAAGTATGGTAAGACTTCTTGTGGTTTGAAAAATTCAAATCCAGAACTTGACTTTAAAATTACATTCCAAACAATTTTTGCATTTGGATATTTTCTTCTCAAAAGTTCAACAAAAGTTGGTTGACACAACCCCACTTTCACAACTCTGGGTGTTGGAAGAACATCAAGCTCAAGACAAATATCTTCAACAGGTCGTGGTTTTATTTGAAAAACTTTTTCTGCATTTTGAACGGTTTCAACTGCAACCACAGCGCAAGTTTGAACTCCAAGAAGTGAAAGTGTTTTTATATCTTGCAAAATCCCTGCGCCTGCAGAAGGATCAAAACCAGCCACCACAAGAACCACAGTTTCCACCCCTTCAACTTAAAGTTCTTCGAGGTATTTTAAAAGATTTTCAAAGCCTTCAAGACATTCGGGTGATGGTTCTAAAACAAAATCTGCATCTATATCCCTTATGTATTCAAGTAACTGAAGAAATTTCTTTTCATTTTTCCACGCTTTATGATGACATTTTTCGTACTCAATCAAGTCTGCATAGTAAATGTGAAATTCCGAAATAAAAGGTTTCAAGCTTTCCACAAACTCAACAGGGTCTAAGCCGTAGATCTGTGAATCTATCAGAAGATGACCTATGTCGACACAAATAGTTAAATTTGTCCTTTCCAAAAAATCTTTGTAGTCATTTGAAGTGTGAAAACAATCGTTGCAGTAAACGTTTTCGATCCTAATTTGTATTCCATTTGTTTTTAGACACGCTATTTCTTGAACGATATCTTCGTATATATCTAGCCAACTTTCGCTTTGTTTTGCACTTGGAAAATGCAAAATAACGTAATCGGCTCCAAGACTTTTCGCAAGTTCTATGCATTTTTGATTTTTCTTCAAAGTATCATGTCTTAAAGTTGGATTCAAACTAGTCGGCTGTGGATGAACTTGGCAGTATCTAAAAACAAAAGGTGCATGAACGCCAAAAGAAGCCTTTCTTTCTTTTAGAAAGCGCATTACTTTTTCAACATCTTTTTGTTTGAAAAAAGTGAGTTCATAATGAGAAAACCATGGTAATTGATCTATTTTACCAACATCAGCTCTTATTATGCTGGTCGACAAGCCTTTCCGCATTCTCGACATACTCCTTTGTTATTTTTATCGCGCAGAATGGTCCACACATCGAACAACCTTCTTCATCGTATCTTCTGGTTTCCCACTTTTTTCTTGCAACATCGCCAGCTATGGCGTATTTGAACATACTTTCCCAATCAAAGTTTGCTCTTGCGCTTGCCATTTTTTCTTCAAGCATAAGTGCTTTTTTGTTACCCTTTGCCACATCAGCTATCGTTGCCGCTATCTTTGAGGCTATCACTCCTTCTTTTACATCTTCCACATCTGGCAGGCATAAATGCTCAGCCGGTGTAACGTAACAAAGAAAATCCGTACCATAATACGCGGCCAAGGCTCCCCCTATACTTGCTACAAGATGGTCATAACCAACTCCCCTATCGGTCGGCAAGGGACCTAGGAGAAAAATTGGTCTTCCTTTCGTGATTTTCTTCATCAATTTCACGTTCATTTCAATCTCGTTCAACGGCACATGCCCGGGTCCTTCTATCATTACTTGAACACCTGCTTCGTTCGCACGCTCGGCAAGCTCAGCCAAAACGAAAAGCTCTGAAAATTGCAGCGTATCAGAGGCATCCAAAACAGCACCAGGACGTAGTCCATCTCCAAGACTTAAAGTTACATCGTATTCTTTTGCTATTTCCAAAATTTCGTCAAAATGTGTGTAAAGAGGATTTTCCTTCTCGTTGGCAATCATCCATCCTGCGATGATCGAACCTCCACGGCTCACGATTTTCATAATTCTTTTGCTGTTTTTGATCAAATTCAAAGTTCTCATAGTGATGCCAGCATGAATCGTCATAAAATCGATGCCAGTTTCGGCATGTTCTTTTATCAAATCGATGAAATCTTTTTCGGAAAAATCTATAACCTTTTTTCCTAGTTGCACACTCTTAACAGCTGTATCGTATATTGGGACGCTTCCAACGGGAACTGGGGAATTTTCCAAAATTATCTCTCTGCACCTTTTGATATCTCCACCCGTTGATAGCACCATGACTGTGTCTGTTCCATAGTGCAAAGCAACTTGCAATTTTCTCAATTCTTCGTCAATGTTCGAATAAACGATAGATGTACCGATGTTCGCGTTAACTTTCACGGAAAAACCTTCGCCGATTATGACAGGTCTAGTTAGGCTTTTGTGGTTTTTGTTTCTCGGTATAACCGCCTTACCTTGAGCTATTTTTTCAATCACAGTTTCAAGGTTTACCATTTCTTGCTCTGCAACATAAAGCATTTCAGAAGTTGGCTTTCCAAGTCTTGCTGCTTCAAGTTGCGTCATTTTAAGACCACCTCTTTCTTCAACAATCCTATCACCATATCGGCTGCTTTTAATCCAGAAAGTATCATCCCACCGAAAATTGGTCCCATCCGCGGTCCTCCACCGACACTTACAGCTGCCATGCCGATCACTATCAAACCTGGATAAATCTCATGGGTGTTTTGCACAACGAATTTTTCACCATTCTCCGCATCCATTGGAAATTCGTACTCCACAACACCACAGCTACAAAGGTTTTCTGTATTACCTTTAACGCTGTTCAAAATTCCTCTTTTCGTCAAAAGTCTCACAAGGTTGGCTGGATGACCAGTTCCATCAACCACGTACTTTGCCTTAACGGTGATTGGATCAACGTGCAATTTTTCCTTTATGGTTGGCATCCAGTTTATAACCACGCCGCACACAACTCTGTCTCTCATCGCAAGATCTTCAACGAACACGTTGTTGAAAACAATTGCGCCTTTTTTCGTGGCAGCGTATATTAAACCGGATGCAAAGTGCACGGCATCGGCCACAAGAAAGCCATCGCGCTTGACGTAGTTTATCCCAAGTTCGTCAAGAAAATCGGCCAATTCCTCTTCAAGAACCACCTCGTTGAACATCATTCCTCCGCCCCATATTCCTCCTCCTGGTGCGTTTTTTGCCTCAAAAATTGCCACCTTTAAACCTTCGCTGGCAAGTTTGTAAGCCATCGCAAGCCCACTTGGTCCCGCACCGGCTATAGCCACATCCAAATCAAGACATTGCGATAACTTCTTATAAAAGGCGTCAAGAATCAGTTTGGAAATCACGATGTCTTTCACTTTACCCACCTCCGAAAAAAAATCCCTCCTGACGGAGGGATTTTATTTTTTTCTCTCACTCTTTCCCAAATCCCTCCGCCGGCATTACCCGGATCAGGTTCAAGGGGTCGAGGGTTACACCCTCCTCTCAGCGGATAACATCCGCTCCCCCTTGGGAAAGAGTGAAAAACCAAATTGAGGTTATTTGGTTTTTCTAGTTATCATTGTACACGATTAACGGTATCTTGTAAATGATAGAATCATTTTGGAGGCTAGTTTTTTCATGTTGAAAACGATTCTCAAGATTGCTTTTCGAAACTTTAAGGCTCACTTTAAAACCGCTTTTGTGCTGATTTTGGGGATATCTATTCCTTCTATGCTCATTGTGGGAGGACTTTCCATAAACGATAGCATAAAAAATTGGGTAGTATCGAGTTTTTCAAAAAACTTTGGACCTGCCGATGCCTATGTTGAAAATAGAAGAAATAACATCTTTATGAAATTTAGCTTGGACGAACAAATTGTGAGTTCGATAGCATCCCACGAAAAAGTCAAAAAGATTTTACCTGTGTCTGAAACCGTTGGACGAATTATGTACGAAGATAAGAGCGCAGATTGCTTAATAATAGGAGTCTATCCAGAAGATTTGAAAAATTTTGTGGATAAGCAGTTGGATCTTTTCTCCGGTGAAGTAATCATTTCACGATCTTTGGCAAATCTTTTGAAGATTTCCCTTGGTGTTGAAGTAGTTGTGAACGTTGGAGCTGGAGAAAAGAAATTTACGGTAACACATATAGGTGAAGATGGCTTTTTAAACTTTCGTGGCGAAAATCTTCACTACTTGGGAACGATTTTTGTACACATCGATGATTTCGCAGGCCCTGGTGGTTTTCCAACGAGAATCTATTTGAACTTGAATGGAAAACTTGAAGAACACTCAACGATCGTCGAAGACCTTCGTAAAATTTCAAATGTTAGAGCTGTTGCGATGAAATTTCAACTGTTAAATTCACCAGCAAACAGAGCTTTAGGATATGTAACCATAGCTTTCAGTGGCTTTTCGATTCTAGCTTCCTTCATCCTTGTGTATCTTTTTGCAAAAAGTTTTGCCGAAGAAAGAAGTTCAACGATGGTTATCCTAAGAACTTTGGGCATGAAAACCATTCACATAATGGCAGCTTTTTTCATCGAAGGATTAGCATATCTTTTAGTTGCAGGAATTTTCGGTGGATTTTTTGGAATACTTTTGGCAAGGTATTTGCTTGAAAAGTTCATAGAAACCGTTAAAATTTTGAACGTAAGCTTTGTGCCTTCTTTCGAAGGATTTTCACTCCATGTAACGTTTCCAACTGTTTTACTTGGTATCTTTGCCGGCTTGGTTGTTCCCATGTTGATATTTCTTAGAAAAATCTGGCAAATCACCAACAAGCCACCTGTTCAAATGTTTGAAGTTCAGGTGGAAAATTTGCAAAGTTTGACTTTTAAAAAAGCTATTCGAATGGTTGGATTAAGCCTTATATGCTTGGGAATTTTGACGATTCTGTTTATCGGTAAATTTCAAATTTTCGGAATACTTTCGCTGGCAGTAGGATTGACATTGATCTTCTTAAATCCAATTGTGAGTTTGTTGATTGGTGTTTTTCTAACTTGTTTGATCAGCTATCTTCCACCAAGTCAAAACGTTGGAGGATGGGAAATATTGCAAAGAGGAGCGGCTTTCTACATTTCAGCTTGGCTGATCTTTGCCTACGCGATTTTTCTTGCAAGGAGATTTTTATCGAAGTTCGTTGGCAAAGCTTCTGTTTCAAGTTTTATAGCACTTTCGTATGTTGAAAGAAACTGGAAAAATTCGTTCATAATCGCTTCCATGTTCAGCTTGATAGTATTCGTCATGACTTTGGTGATAACTGTCCATTCAAATGTTCAAAGATTTGTAAAACAAAGGATGGAAAATGGGCTTTTTGGATACGATTTCATCGTGATCAGGAATCCTTTGAAGCTCATCTTTTCAAAAAGCGAAATAGAAATCTGCAATGGTATTTTGAGTTACTCAAGAGTTTACGTTGCCGAATTTGAAAACGATTTGATAGTCTTTGTCGATGAAAACTTTCTTAAACAAGCTTTGGTACCATTTGAAACGGATCCTAGGTGGCGTGAAAAACTTCTTGAACCGGGCAAAGCAATTGTCGGTTATTTGCAGAAAAACGATCTACCAACGGGAAAAACCGTTTCTGGAAGGGTAAGATCCCCATTTAGAATAGGAGGAACTTCTTCGGTTGAACTCGAAGTGGTAGATGTTTTTGACATGAGGCAGCTTTTGGTTCCAACAAAGTACGTTGCTTCCACAAAAAGTCTTCCAAAGGAAGTTCGTCCCATACCGGTTTTACTTGCAAAGATCGATCCAGAAAATGTTTCGCAGATCAAAAGCTTTTACAGCAAACTATTCGATTTTCCAATTCACGTAAAAGAAGAGTTGAACAAGCTTTTTTCTGGAATAGATCTTTTGGTTCAAACTGCCGTTGTTTTGTTGTACTTTGGCTTGATCAGTGGCTTTAGTGCAATTGCCTTCCATTCTTTGAGAAGCGTTGTTGTAAGAAGGCGTTTAACAGGTACTTTGATGGCTGTGGGAATGTCGAGCTACAACATCAGCTTGGCATTTATTTTGGAAAACATAGTCATAGCTTCTATTGGTATTCTGGTTGGAAGTTTTGCAGGATACTTCGAATCAAGAAATGTTTTAAGGTTGATCTTTGAACTTTTCGGTTCTGGTGAATTTTCATTCCCGCTGAAAAACTTTGTTTTGCTCATCATCGCAATATACACTTTCATGATAATAGCCGTATCTTTACCGGTTGTCTTGACGAAGAAAAGTCCAGCCGAAGCTTTGAGAGCACCTGACTAATCCTAGGAGGTAAAATGATGATAATAGTGAAAAATCTTTGGAAAGTATACGGCAAAGGTGAAAAGAGGATCGAAGCGCTCAGAGGAATAAATTTAACCATAGAAAAAGGAGAATTTGTAACCATACTTGGTCCATCTGGTTCAGGTAAAACAACCTTGTTAAACTGTCTTTCAGGAATAGATTCACCAACAGAGGGAGAGATTTTCTTTGACGGTGTGGCTTTTCACCTTTTGAACGAAGAGCAAAAAACAAAGTTCAGAGCAGAAAACATGGGTTTTGTCTTTCAATTTTTCAACCTGATACCTGTTCTAACTGTTCTTGAAAATGTTGAGCTACCTTTGAGAATACTTGGATTAAAAGGGCGTAAGGTAACTGAAAAAGTTGTGGAAATGCTAAAAAAGGTTGGGTTGGCTGGAAAAGAAGATAAGTTTCCTTCACAACTTTCTGGTGGAGAGCAACAGAGGGTTGCCATCGCAAGAGCTTTGGTTCACAATCCAAAGATAGTCTGGGCAGATGAACCGACGGGAAACCTTGATTCTGAAACTGGTGCGATGATCATCAATTTGCTTGAAAGAATGCGTGCAGAGAATGGAACAACCTTGGTCGTAGTCACCCACGACGAGAAGATTGCGCAGCGAGCTGATAGAATCTTGCTGGTCAGAGATGGGAGAATCATCAAGGAACTCTCTGGATCAAACACCGTAGTCGAAATGTAGGTGTCTTGGATGGTTAAATGCAACATCTGGTGGATCAGAAGGGATATGAGAATTGAAGATAACCGGGTGTTGATCCATGCTGCAGAGGATGGAAATGCAGTTTTTCCATTTTACTTGTTTGATCCGTCCGAGTTTACAGGTGAGGGACAAGAGAAAAAGGTCAATTTCATCTTCCGCCAACTTGTTAATCTCAACAGAGAGCTTGCCAAATTTGGAACGGCGATAACAATATGCTACGGAAAAGCAAAAGATGTTTTTGGTTGGTTGAAAACACAGTTTCCCGAAGCAAAAGTCTTCACCTGCGTGGAACTTGGTCATTCTGCTTGTCAAGCTGTTAAGGAGGCTGAAAAATTTCTCCCCGTTGTAGAGGTTTCGGAAGGTTATCTCCTAAGTTTCGACAAAATACGTTCCAAGAAAGGAAAGATTCTCACAACCTTCTTTCACTTCAAAAATGCCGCTTACAAAGAGCTTGAAAAATTAGAAGCTATTTACCAAGAAAAACCAAAAGTAGAATGGCTTTCCGTATCTATGCCATGTGTGTACAAAATTGGTGAAGAAAAAGCTGAGAAACTTGATTTTTCGCTTAGTTCTCTTGGTTTTGAAGAGATAGAACTTGTTCACGAAGGAGCTGTGAAGTCGGCTGAGGAGCTATTGGAAAGATTCGAAAAGATTTTGCCAGAATACGAAAAGTTGAGAGACTTTCCTGCTGTAAACGGCACCTCCTTACTCAGTGCTCATCTGCGTTATGGAACAATTTCGATCAGAAAGGTTTTCAGGTGGGTGATGAACAGGCCAAATTCAGCAAAATTCATCGATGAACTTCTTTGGAGAGAGTTTTTTAGTTACCTTTTTTATCACTTTCCGGAAAGTGAGTTTCAAGATCTTAGAAAAGACTATAACAGACGATGGTTGAAACCATCGGCTGAGGATTGGAAAAGGGTGTTGAACGCACAGATCGGCATACCTATAATCGACGCTGGATTGAAACAACTCTATTTGGAAGGTTTTGTCCACAACCGAGTTAGAATGATAATCGCAAGTTATTTCACCAAAGATTTTGGGTGGGATTGGAGAATAGGAGAAAGATTGTTTGCCCAACACTTGATCGATTATGATCCAGCCTTGAACGTTGGCAACTGGCAGTGGAACGCTGGTGTAGGTGTTGATCCAAGATCAAAATACAGAAGGTTCAACCCGTTTCTTCAAGCTGAAAAGTTCGATCCGGAGAACCACTATATTTCGAAATATCTTGAAAGGAGCGATTCCAAATGATAAGCCTGAAAGATGTCAAGGCAGCTCGAGAGAGGATATCCAAATACGTACACAAAACGCCGATTCTGACATCCAAAACACTTGATTCAATCTCTGGCAATCAAGCTTTTTTGAAGTGTGAGAATTTTCAAAAAACCGGTTCCTTCAAGTTCAGAGGTGCTATGAATTTTTTACTTTCAATGTGCCCAGACGAACGAAAAAAAGGAGTTGTCACAGGTTCATCAGGAAACCACGGTCAGGCTTTGGCTTGCGCAGGTAAACTTTTAGAAGTTGACGTCACGGTGGTTGTACCAGAAGACGCTTCTCCTGCAAAACTCGCAGCAATAGAAGGCTACGGTGCAAAGATCGAAAAATTTGGCAGAACTTCTACAGAAAGGTTGAGTAGAGCCTTTGAAATTTCCAAGGAAACGGGAAAAGTTTTTGTTCCTGCGTTTGACCATCCATGGATAATGGTGGGGCAAGGAACCATAGGTTTGGAGATTTTGGAAGACCTTGGACACGTTGATGCGATACTTGTTCCCTGCGGAGGTTGCGGTTTGATATCCGGTATTGCCGTTGCCGTAAAGGAACAAATGAAAAACGTGAAGATCTACGGCGTTGAACCCGAGCAGAGCAACAGTACTTATCTTTCATTCAAGGCTGGACACATTGTTGAGCTGAAAGATATAAACACAATAGCTGATGGACTTAGAACCGCTTCCCCTGGGAGAATAACCTTCGAAGTCGTTAAGAAATACGTGGATGATGTTCTTCTTGTAAGCGAAGAACAAATTAAAGCAGCGATGGTTTTTCTCTTGGAAAGGATGAAAATCTTGGTGGAACCGTCCGGAGCAGTCACAGTTGCCGCGTTGCTTTTCCACAAAATCTTACCAAGAAACAAAAGAGTCGTGGCAATTCTTTCCGGTGGAAATGTGGATTTGTTATCACTGTGTAGTTGGGTGAAAGAAGTTAAGCAGCAACAAAAAGAATTTTGGTGAATATCATTGGACTTCTTAGTTGTGGCAAAAGTAAATTAATGAAACAAAGCCATCCAGTTTTGTCGAAACAAGATTTTCAACTGGATGGCTTTGTTTTTGAGTGCTTATCATAATGAATATCAAATCTTGTATTTGGAAGCCAATTGCTCCAAGTCAGAGACAATTTGATTGAGTGCTTCTGTGATATTCAACAAGCTTTTCGTTTCATTGGTTTGCTGTTCTACTGCTGTTGAAACTCTCGAAAAATCTGCTTTCAAAGTCTCGACGTTGCGAACTATTTTATCCGTGGCGGCAGCTATCTCTTGAACTGCTCCGCTTTGCTCTTCACTTGTCGCAGCCAAATCGTTTGTTAAAGAAGAAAACTTATCTATTTCTTTTACCATTTCGCTTATATCTTGCACCGCTTCTTCCATGATCTTTACAACATTTCCAAGTTCTTGAGTGACATAACCCCCGCCTTTGGCAACTGCATCTGTCAACTCCATGATATTTTTCAGAGTTTCTGAAATGGCTTGTGTTGACCTTTTGCTTTCCTCAGCAAGTTTTCTTATTTCGTCCGCAACAACTGCAAATCCACGTCCTGCTTCTCCAGCTCTTGCTGCTTCTATTGCCGCGTTGAGAGCCAAAAGGTTTGTTTGTTCAGCTATGCTAGATATCGTGTTTGTAATCACTTCTATTTGCTGGGACATTTGAACAAGTTTCTCCATAATTGCCATGGCTTGTTTGCCTGTTGTAGACAGCAAATTCACGTTGCTTGCAAGGTTTTGAATTGAGGAAGACGCTTTCTGACCTTTCTGTTTCAGCTTTTCCACGCTTTCTGCAAGTTTTGCAGCATTTTTGGCAACGTTTTCAGCTCCTGACGAAATCTCTTCTACCCCACTGTTAACCTCGCTTATAGACTCTGAAATCTCACCTATTAGCTTGGTCGTTTCTTCTGCCAGTTGATTCACATCCTGAGACAAACTTGTGGCTTTCTGCACATTTTCAACAAGTTTATTTGAAAAATCCGTTGCACTATCTTGGACCTGTCAACTTAAGAAGGAAAACTGCACTAATAGAAGAAATGGAAATAGCCACTTCACTATGTCCTCATCCCTCCTCTTGTACCATAACCTGCTTATGTTAAAACGCCTCAGCCTGTACCTTTTTATCCCTATCACGCTCTCAACAAGACTCCTCTCCCCAAACCTCTCATGCTCGTGTTCCCAATATCCCATATTCTCTTCGCTCGCTTCCCAGTACCATGGCCCTTTGTCCGTTATTATCCTCAACTTACCTGTCACTCTCTTCTTCACCATCTTCATCACCAAGCTCGCTTTGTCCTTCTCTCGCGTTTTGCTGACCAACGCATAGATCACTTTCTTCCTCTTAACCTCAAACGCTATCCATACATACCAGCAGTAACCGTTTATGTTCACCTTCATCTCGTCTACAGCTACTACTGCATTGCCTTCTATCTTCTCAGCAAATATCTCTTCTTTCATTCTTGCCCACCATTTCCTCAAGGCTTCATGACTGACTCCAATTATGGCTGCTGCCTTCCTTAATGCAAGTCCATAAAAGTACAAAACCAATGCAGATACTTTCGCCTCATGTGGAACTCTTTGTCTTTGAAAAAGGTTTGGTATAATTTGGTATAGGTACTCGGTGATATTTGTTGTTGTAACTTTCATCTTTACGGGAACCTCCTTTCGGTGAGAAGAGTTGGTTCCCGTTTATTTTATCGTATTTCCCGGCTTAAGTTGACACCTCCTCTTTCAAATTAACGATTTTTGCTATGCTATTTCTTAAATTTTCAACAAGCAGGATAAGGACTTTTGAGAGCTGTCCAGTTTCATCTCTGCTTTTTACTTCGAATTTACCGGTAAGATCACCCGAAGCAATTTGTTTTGAGAATTCCGTCAAATCAAGTATGGGTTTTGTGATGACCCTTCCAAATAGAAAACCTATTACAATACTTACTAAGACTGCTACGGCTGTTGTAAGAACACTCTTTTTCAACGATGCAATAAAGGGGGCGTTGAGCTCAGATTCAAATATTCCAGCGCAAAGCATCCATTCGGCGCTCTCAACAGGTGCCATTGCAACCAATCTTTTTATCTTTTCAAAAACGTATGAAACGTACGAAACAGATTTTTTGGCTATTTGCTCTTCAATTGGTTTCAAAGCAGGATCCAACTCTGAAAGCTTTTTTGAAACGTATTCTTCCTTTGGATGTGCAACAATTTTCCCTGTAAAATCGCTGATATAAGCATATCCTGTTTGTCCATATTTAACCGAAGAAACAAAATCCTGCAAAAGTTTTTGTGGCATCACCGCGCCGAAAACACCTTCTGCTACTCCTTCGTAAGAATAAACTGGAACGGCAAAGACTATTGATTTAACTCCTTCCCAGTTGATTCCTGTAGCCACAAAATAGGATCTACCTTCGTTAATAATTGCATTGAAAAACCCCATTTGAGACAGATCTATTTCCTTGTCCTTCAAGGTGTAGGCTTTACCCTCGAAATTTGCAAAAAACCAATCCACAAATCCCAGTGGCTCAAGTTGATCTATCTTCGCTTTCAATGTCATCGTGACAAAACTTTTTTCAAAGAGCATGAGAAAAGTCTGAAAATCTGCCGAAATAGTGCTCAGAGTAGCAAGCCTACTTTTTATCCAATTATCAACTATTAACGATTCTTTTTCAGCTTTTTGCTTCAAGCTGTTTACAGCGGAATTCAACGATAGATTTCTGATTTCAAGAAGGTTGACAACAGTTAGCACTGCTGCGGTGAGAACAACCAAAAGCAAAACCAAACTTATCACTTTAAACCGAATTCCCACACACTCAACCTCCTTTTGAGAACATTTCTTCATTTCGTTTTCATTGTATCATAAAGTAGTAGTTAAAAATAGTATAAAGCAGGAGGTGAAAAGATGCTGGAAAATAACCATGTTGAGAAACCACAAAAAACACATGAAGAACTGTCAAACAAAGCCAAAGCTTTTCACTCAATTTACAAAGGCAAAGTGCAAATCGCACCAAAAGTTCCAATTTTATCCTACGAAGACTTTGCCGTTTGGTACACACCAGGTGTGGCAAAAGTTTGTCAAGAAATAGCTAAAGACAAATCAAGGGTGTATGACTACACCAACAGAGAAAACACCATAGCTGTGATAAGCGATGGAACAAGGATATTGGGGCTTGGAGATATTGGACCTGAGGCAGGCTTACCTGTGATAGAAGGCAAGGCTTTGCTTTTTAAGTATCTAGGTGGAGTGGACGCCATACCACTTTGTATAGGTACGAAAAAACTAGAGGAGATCGTAATGTTTTGTAAATGGATTTCCCCATCTGTTGCAGGGATAAACTTGGAAGACATTGAAAGTCCAAAGTGTTTTTTGCTTCTTGAAAGACTGCAGGAAGAACTTTCCATACCGGTTTTTCACGACGATCAGCAAGGTACCGCAACCGTTACACTTGCCGGTTTGATAAACGCCTTACGAATAGTAGGTAAAGATCTATACAACGTGAGAATAGCATTGATCGGCGCAGGAAGTGCAAACTACGCATTTGCAAAATTGCTTGAAAAAGTTGGAGTAGATATGTCCAATGTGATTGTATGCGACGTAAAAGGAATAATAAATAAAGAACGGTTGAACGAATTTGCTGAACCGTTGAAAACCATGTGGTCAAAAACCAATGGAAAGAATATTTCTGGAGGTATACCGGAAGCACTCAAAGGTGCAGATGTTTGCGTTGCATATTCAAAAAGCGGTCCAGGTATTATTTTAAAAGATTGGATTAAACTCATGAACAAAGACGCAATCGTTTTTGCTGGAGCAAACCCTGTTCCAGAGATATGGCCATGGGAAGCAAAGGAAGCTGGAGCAAGAATAGTGGCAACTGGAAGAAGCGACTTTCCAAATCAAGTTAACAACTCACTTGGTTTCCCAGCGATCTTCCGTGGGGTATTGGATGTAAGGGCAACGAAGATAACCGACGAGATGTGCATTGCAGCTGCGCAGGCTATCGCAGACTATGCTTACAGAAAAGGGATCCACGAGGAATACATTGTCCCTACGATGGAGGAAAAAGAGGTTTTCATAGAAGAAGCGTTTGCAGTTGCAAAGAAAGCAATAGAACAAGGTATTGCGCAAAACCCCTTGCCCGATGAAGAGCTTCTCAAGAGAATAAGGGAAAAAGTAGAACAGGGAAGAATGATCAACGAAGCGCTGATTAAGGGAGGAATAATCAAATTACCGCAGTTGGAGGGATATCATGAGAAATAATGAAATTGAATTGAAGTACGGTGAGAAAGTGATAAAACTTCAAATCCCTCAAAATTTAAAATGTGATGTTTTGTTTCCAAATGAAGAATCTTCCGGTGTTGTAGATCCTTTCGCCGAAGTACTTGAAAGTTTGAAAAATCCCATATCAAGCCCTACACTTAAAGAGTTGTTGCAAAAGCATCGCCCAAGAAAAATAACCATCCTTGTCAGCGATATAACAAGACCGTCACCTTCGCATATTCTTGTTCCACCCATTTTGGAAGAAATCACAAAAGCAGGCTTTACACTGGATAAAGTGAAAATCGTTTTTGCATTGGGATTTCACAGAAAGATGACAACCGAGGAAATGCAAAAGGCCGTTGGAAAAGAAGTTTACGAAAAAGTGGAGTGTTTAAACCATGATATTTCAAACTGTGTTTACATTGGAACGACAAAAAGAGGAACACCCGTTGAAATCTTCAAAACAGTTTTTGAATCGGATTTCATAATCGCCACAGGAAATTTGGAACTTCATTGGTTTGCAGGCTACAGTGGAGGAAACAAAGCGCTGCTTCCAGGGGTGTGCAGCAAAAGAACCATAGAAGCCAACCATTCAATGATGCTTTTAGACGGTGCGACTGCCGGAAGAATAGAAGGAAATCCTGTTAGGGAAGATATAGATGAAGCTGGAAAAATGGCTGGAGTAAAGTTCATTGTAAACGCGGTTTTGAACAGCAAAAAAGAAATCGTCAAAGTCGTTGCTGGAGATCCAGTTGCAGCCCATAGGGAAGGAACGAAGCACATAGATAAGATGTACAAAGTCCCCATAAAGAAAAAATACGACATAGTTGTGGCTTCATGCGGTGGATATCCAAAGGATATAAACTTATACCAGGCTCAAAAGGGACTTGATAACGCTTTTCAAGCTGTGAAACCTGGAGGAATAATAATACTTGTTGCCGAGTGTAGGGAAGGTTTCGGAGAAAAAACTTTTGAAGAGTGGATGAGAAAAGCCAAAACCATCGATGAACCCTTGCAGTGGATAAAGGAAAACTTCGTGCTTGGTGGGCACAAAGCCGTTGGATTTTGCAGGGTTTTGAAAAAAGCAGAAATCTTTCTTTGCTCAAAAATGGATCCAAAGGTTGTCAGTGATATTTTCATGCAACCTTTTGACTCCGTCGACGAAGCTTTAAAAGCAGCTTTGAAGAAAAAAGGTGTAGATGCAGATATTTTAATCATGCCATATGCGAATTCAACCTTGCCGTGTGAGTGATTGAAAAGCTTGTCAATGACCGCCTGTGTCAAACAGGCGGTTTTCTGTTGGTACAATAAGATTTGTGAGGAGGTGCAGCAATGTCAAAACACAATCTGGTAAAAGACGCATTGCAGATTATCCAAAAAACCATCGAATCTGTTCTTCCTGACAACGCAGTAAAAGATCAACTTTCCAAACTTAACCTGGACGGAAAATTTTTTGTCCTTGCGATTGGCAAGGCTGCCTGGAGGATGGCAAAAGCTGCTTCTGAGATTCTTAAAGATAAAATTATAAAAGGTGTTGTGATAACAAAGTATAATCACAGCTTGGGTGAAATAGAAAACTTTGAAATTTACGAAGCGGGCCATCCCGTACCAGACGAAAACTCTTTGAAAGCGACCGATAGAGCTTTGCAGTTGATTTCAAAACTCGATGAAACTGTTCAGATACTGTTTTTAATCTCTGGCGGTGGATCAAGTCTTTTTGAAAAGTTGAAGGAAGGTATAACTCTTGCTCAGCTTCAGCAAATTACAAAAGATCTTCTCGCTTGTGGAGCGAATATTACTGAGATAAACGCGATAAGAAAGCGTTTGTCACTTGTCAAGGGAGGAAAATTTGCGGAATTTGTTTACCCAAGAAAAATTATAGCTTTAGTGTTGTCAGATGTTCTTCAGGATAGGCTTGATAGCATAGCCTCTGGTCCAGCTTATCCTGATTTAACAACCACTCAAGAGGTTCTTCAAATTGTCGAGCGCTACAACTTAAGATTAGATGAACCCCTCAAAAGATATTTGCTTGAGGAAACACCCAAAGTTGTCACAAATGCCGAACATTACATTATAGGAAGTGTCAAAACTGCTTGTGAAACCGCGGAAAGCGTCGCAAAATCTCTTGGTTACAATACGGTTATATTGACAACTACTTTGAACTGCGAAGCAAAAGAAGCTGGAAGGTTTCTTGCAAGTATTGCAAAAGAAATACTTATCTTCGATAGACCAATTAGAAAACCTGCTGCGATAATACTTGGTGGGGAAACTGTTGTGCATGTAAAGGGAACTGGGAAAGGTGGAAGAAATCAAGAGCTTGCATTGTCTGCTGCGATTGAAATAGCAGGCTTAAAGTCGGTAGTAATAGCTTCTGTTGGAACAGATGGAACCGATGGGCCAACTGATGCTGCAGGTGGGATAGTGGACGGACAAACTGTTTTAAAGATTAAGGAAGCAGGGTTAGATCCCATTAAACTGTTGGATAACAACGATTCATATCGCGCGCTTGATCTTGCAAATTGTCTATTGAAGATAGGGCCAACTGGCACGAACGTCAACGACCTTGTGCTTGCTTTGATAGCTTAGAGTAAAAGTCCGGCAAATGTTAAAAAGTTTGAGAATGACCATTTTGATGTATAATTTTGGTGGAAAATGGAAAATGAAATTAACTATAGGTAAACAAGAAAAGTGAGGGGGTGAAAGTATGAAACAGTCATTTCTTTTGGTCTTATTTATCTTAGCAGCCTCACTATTACTTGCATCGGTCAAAGAATTGGTGATTTCTGAACTTGAAAGTCAGACGCTGAATTCTTCTATCCATTTTGGTGAATTTCTCATCACAGCTACTTTTGACAAGACGGTGGTCATAGAACCTCACAGCAAGATTGCTTCAGATGGTACAGCTTTCACAAAGCGATTGAAGCTTGGTGGAGCTGGAACTGCAGAGTATCGTTCAATTCATTTTAAAGTCGATGGACCAGCAACAGTTATCGTATATTTGATTAGTTCTAGCAGTAGCGAAGATAGAAAACTTGATCTGTACAAAGTTGACGGAACACTTGTTGCATCGGTACCTGCCCTTGGCCAGACCTTGGAGAAGCAAGTTTTTGAAATAACTGAAGCTGGTACTTATTATCTCGCCTCACCCAAAGGTGGAGTAAACATTTATTACATCAGGGTGGAAGAGAAAATTCTGCCGAAGGAACTTGTGATTTCTGAGCTTGAAAGTCAAAAGATAACATCACCTGTTCGATTTGGACCATTCCTCATAACAGCCACAGCAGATAAACCAGTGGACATTGAACCTCATAGCAAAGTAGCTTCAGATGGTACAACTTTTACAAAGCGCTTAAAGCTCAATGGAGCCGGAACAGCTGAATATCGATCGATTCATTTTTCGGTTAATCGTGCCGCTACCGTGATAGTTTATCTGATCAGCTCAAGCAGCTCCGAAGATAGACAACTTAATTTGTACAAATTAGATGGTACACTCGTTGGATCAGTTCCAGCACTTGGGAAGTCTATTGAGAAACAGATTTTCAAGATAACAGAACCAGGCGATTATTACCTTGCCTCTCCAAGAGCTGGTGTGAATATCTATTACATTAGAATTGAAGAAGAAGGTTCTGAGGCGGTGCAAAAACCAAGACCAGCTTGGGATCAAGTTCCAACACCGAAGATTGTTTCTGTGAAAGTTGATGAAAATGATCCCAATGTAATTATCATCACCTTTGAGGTTGTCACCGGTTTTGAAGGTGCAGATTTAGCTACTATTGAGATTTTGGATGAGCAATTGAACAAACTAGATGAAATTCTTGTCGGAAGTTCCAAGGAGAGAATCAGACAGGTTAGTTATTCACCAAAAAGGTCAGGGACATATCATTTCAAAGTTGTTGCTCGACGAACCGACGAAGAGCTGAGTAAAGATTCTGAAATTCAGAAATTTTCCTTTCTTTTGCCGTTAAGTGCCCCAAAAGTTGAGGCTTACACAAGAAAAAATAACTCTTTATTGGTTGAGTGGAGCGAAGTTAAGGAAGCAGAAAAATACATCGTTGAATTCAAAAGAGCAGACGAGGATTCTTTCAAATTGGTTGCGGATAACTTGACAACCACCTTTTGCACAATAACTGACCTTATACCAAACGTTGAATATGACATAAAAGTTACAGCGGTCAGAGGAGAACAAGCGGTAAGTGGGTATTTAAGAAAGAAAGTTGCTGAAACTGAGGAAAGAAAATGGAAATTCATAAGGTTTGGTCAAACAACCTATGACGATACCAACAGAATTGAATTTCTAGAAGATGGTTCCATAAGGCTCCACGCATGTATCTATGATCCGAACACTTTGCAAATAGTGAAAAAGGGGGGAAAATTCACAGACTTTTTCGATGGGATTTCATTCTATTATACTGAAGTCAATCCATACGAGGAAAACTTTGTCCTCACTGCAACGTTCCATGTTGATTACATAAACCCAACTCCAGATGGCCAAGAAGGTTTTGGAATCATCATCAGAGACTCTCTTGGGGTTCATGGAAGTACGGATCTTTTCATGACAAATTCCGCTGGAATCATTTGTGGAAGGATGAGAAGAGTTTTGCCTGATGGAACAACTCAAGTTATAAGGCCTGCTATGGGAACAAGATTTGTTTATGGTTTAACGCCTGAGCACATTGAGAAAAACATCACCACAGGAGCAACTGTTGTATACAACGCTTTTGATTGGACACCTGGAAAAGTTGTAAAACAAGGAGACACATATACTTTGACGTTGAAGAAGACCAACACTGGTTATCACGCTATCTTGAACAACGATCCATCTACTGAAATAATCATGTACGATAATGGTTGGAAAAAATTAACCGTTCTGGATCCCGAAAAAATCTACGTTGGATTTGCAGCAGCAAGAGGAACGGTTGTGACGATTACAAACATTTCTTTCACGACATCCGATCCCAAGACCGATCCACCTGCGGAGCCTGAACCGCTTCAGGCAGTTGAACCTGTTTACAGAGTTTTGTCTCCATCGACCTCTGGTTTAGAGAACTACAAGTTTGTTTTCTTCGCAAATGCCGATGGAAAACTTTCCATCTTTGATGAATTTGGAACAAAGATTGTTGATGGTCTCAAAGTAACAGCCAACATCGAGACGGATTACCAAATCAAATTGAAAGAGGGAATCAACAAATTCAAAATCTTGTTTACTCCTGAACCAAATTACAGAACAAAAAGTGGCGAATCACTGTCAAGCTATGAAACAAAATCTATGGAATTTCAGGTCGAGTACAGATATTTCGCCAATGAGGTGTTGTACGTGTCACCAACTGGTTCTCCAGATGGGAAGGGCACTTTGGAATCACCAATCGATATCCACACAGCTGTGAATTTCGCAAGGCCAGGGCAAACCATAGTTCTCGAGCCAGGTGTTTACAAGATGAGACAACCTTTGGTAATTCATCGTGGTATCGATGGTGAACCAGATAAACCCATTGTGATGAAAGTTGCCGGGGATCAGCGTGCGATCTTGGATTTCAAAGGAGCAGGTGCTGGGCCACTTTCATCGGCGTTTGCAATCCTTGCCAACCATTGGCACATAAAGAACCTGGATGTTTGCAACAGCGACGGGAATGTCAAAGGAATCAACATTGCCGGTCATCATAACATCCTTGAGAGAGTGAATGCCTATAATAATGGAGATACTGGAATACAAATATCCGGTTTCTCGGCAGATCCATTTGAAAAATGGCCTACGTACAATCTAATACTGAGTTGCATGTCCTACAACAACTGCGACCCTGGTGCAAACAACGCGGATGGTTTTGCGGCAAAGATAACCGTTGGACCAGGAAATGTTTTCAGAAACTGTATAGCCTTCAACAACGTCGACGATGGATGGGACCTTTATTCAAAAGTTGAAACAGGTCCAATAGGTGTGGTCGTAATCGAAAACTGCGTGGCTTACAACAACGGTATAACCTTTGAAGGAAGAACCGGGGAAGGAAACGGCTTCAAACTTGGTGGAGAGGGTATACCAGTGAAACATGTTCTTGCCAACAGCATTGCATACAACAACCTTGGTAGTGGTATCACGAGCAACAGCAACCCCGCAACGATAGTTATGAATACCACCTCTGCGTTCAACAAGAAAAGCAACTATGCGCTGTATGGTCGATCCAACGTTGAAAGAACCTTTGAGGTTAAGGGTATAATATCGTTCAAGCCTGGGGCAGCAGATATAGTTGAGCTTGCAAGCCTTTTGGAAGATCCAACAAATTACTTCAATGGCAGGAACATCAACGGAGAGATCGTGTCTGAAGATTGGTTTGAAAGTGTTGACATTACCATAACACCGACGATCGACGAACATGGTTATATTGACATGAAAGGTTTGTTCGTCCTCACAAACAAAGCACCTTGTGGGGTGGGGGCTGTTCTTCCAAGTTTCTCTATAGGATGTATCACCTGTCCTACAATGTGAAATAGCTTTTCTTAAGTATTTGAGCGCACCGTACGGTGCGCTTTTTGGCTTTTAAGTATCGATTCTCTCACTTTTGTCGCTTGTATTTGAGCTGTTCATAAGGTATGGAGTTATCTATTCTTATTTGGCTAAGAATGTTTCACGAAAATCGTTCTCTTGGTATAATAAATTTGATCCAAATCATTCTAACAGGGGGTGAGTAGGGTGGTTTGGCCAACGGTTTTGCTGGTGCTGAGTATTTTGTTCATAGTTGTATCCACAGTAAGATGGAGACTGCACCCGTTTCTTGCGCTGATCTTCGCAGGATTTCTTTTTGGTATTCTCTCTGGCATGAAACTTGGCGATGTAGTTAGTGCAATCACTGGTGGGTTTGGCGGAACAGTCAGTTCCATAGGTATCGTCATAGTGGCTGGAACGATCATTGGTGTTTTCTTGGAAAAATCTGCAGGCGCGTTCACGATGGCTGAAAGCGTTCTCAAAGTGACCGGCAAGAAAAACGTGCCACTTGCAATGTCAATCATAGGATACATCGTGTCTATCCCCGTTTTCTGTGATTCGGGTTTTGTCATTCTTCAACCTCTCAACAAAGCCTTGACTAAGCGAGCAGGATTGAGCCTTTCGACAACTGCAATAGCTCTCAGCTTGGGTTTATATGCAACACACACGATGGTTCCACCAACACCAGGTCCAATAGCCGCCGCAGGGAACCTTGGTGCGGACCTTGGCTTGGTAATCCTTGTTGGGTTGATCGTTGCAATTCCAGCTATGATAACTGGCTGGATCTTCTCAGTCAAATATGCCTCGAAGATATACATCGATCCGCAGCCAGAGCTGACCGAAGAAGAAATAGCCCAAAGGATGAAGGAAGCCCCAAAAGCGTCGGCTGCTTTCATGCCAATAGTTGTTCCGCTTGTACTTATAGTCCTTAAGTCGATTTCAGATTTTCCAACAAAACCTTTTGGTGATGGTGCGTTTAGACAGCTTGTCGGTTTCCTTGGAAATCCTGTTACAGCATTGATCATAGGTGTTTTGATTGCTTTTGCTTTACCCAAGAAGCTGACGAAAGATATGGTTTCGATGAACGGTTGGGTTGGGCAGGCTGTTTTGAGCGCAGGTGTAATCATACTCATAACGGCTGCTGGTGGGGCATTTGGAAGGGTATTACAAAATTCTGGAGTTGCAAAAATCATAGGTGAACAACTTGCGAAAGCAAACCTTGGAATTTGGCTTCCATTCATAATTGCAGCTGCCATTAAGACAGCCCAAGGTTCTTCCACAGTCTCTTTGATAACGACTTCCGCACTTATGGCTCCCTTGCTGGAACCTTTGGGATTCACATCCGCAATTGCCAAAGCTTTGGTAACAGTTGCCATAGGCGCTGGTTCGATGGTTGTTTCGCATGCCAATGATAGCTACTTCTGGGTTGTTACGCAATTCTCGAATATGGACGTGAAGGCAGGATACAAATTACAGACGTTTGGAACATTTGTTCAAGGCATTGCATCGGCTTTCGTCATTTGGATAATAAGCATCTTTGTCCTTTAATCGTTAGTTTAGCTGCTTGAATAACCTCAGTGGGGAGCGGCTTGCTCCCCGTTTTTCATTTGTATCAATGTTAACTTCGCAAAAAATATTTAGCAACAGCGAGATAGAAAAAGATTGGATAAGAACAAGAAGGTTTTTCAGCGTAGATTGGTTCTTTTTGGGATTTTTAAAGATTAACTGGACTTGACAATGGTATGTTAACAAGGTAACATTTACACCGGTAACGTTACCGAAAATTTTTCCAAGGGGGTGTTTCAGGATGAGGAAATTTTTAATCCTCCTTTTAACCATCCTCGCAATCGTACTCTTTGCCAAGGAAAGAATCGTTGTAAACAGCTATATGTCAGATCCGGCTCCACGTGCAGCTCTTGCAGAACTTGTAAAGATGTTCGAAGAAAAGTATCCTCAGTACGAAGTTGTTGTGAACACCTTTGCACATGAAGATTTCAAGGTCCTGCTCAGAACGTGGCTGGCTTCTCCGAAGGGAACAGCAGATGTTGTAACTTGGTTTGCTGGAGAACGAATGAGGTACTTTGCAGAAATGGGTCTGCTCTATCCTGTAGATGAGGTCTTCGAAGGCTCCAGCTGGTCAGATTACTTCCCAGAATCGTTCAAGAGCACTTGTTCTTACAAAGATAAGATTTACTTCATCCCTCAAAGCTGGTACTGGTGGGGTGTGTACTACCGCAAGTCCATTTTTGAAAAATACGGAATTAAAGCGCCAAAGACATGGGATGAATTTCTCGCAGTTTGTGAAACTCTCAAATCAAAAGGCATCACGCCAATAGCCATAGGAACGAAATTCCCATGGACGGCAGCCGGTTGGTTTGACATTTTGAACCTCAGAATCAACGGACTTGATTTCCACATCGATTTAACGGCTGGTAAAGTTCCATACAACGATCCGAGAATTAAGAAAGTGTTCGAGTATTGGAGACAAATAATCGACAAAGGTTACTATCTTGCTAACCATTCTGCATACGAATGGCAGGAAGCAGCAACGTTCCTCTTCAGAGGAGAAGCAGCAATGTATTACATGGGACAGTTCATCAAAGATGTTGCGCCAGCTGAAGTGAAAGATGACCTAGACTTCTTCAGATTCCCGACCATTGATCCATCTGTTGGGTTGTACGAAGAAACACCAATTGACGGTTTCATGATACCAGCAAATGCTCCGAACAAAAAAGGAGCCATTGAATTTCTCAAGTTCATAGCTTCCAAAGAAGCACAAGAAAAATTTGCCAAAGACCTCGGAAGGTTGGCTGCCAACGTTCACGTTGCACCGCCAGATGAACATGCCAAGAAAGGTTTGCAAATGATCCTTGAATCACATGGTGTTGCACAATTCTACGATAGAGACACCAATCCGGAAATGGCTGAAGTCGGTATGAATGCAATGATAGAATTCATGTTGAATCCTGGAAAAATTTCCTCAATCCTTGATAGACTTGAATCCGAAAGAAAGAGAATCTACGGAGTAAAGTAAACCAATAAACTCCCGTGGGCGTGTGCCCACGGGGTGTTTTGGAGGTTTGCACATGAAAAAGTTAACCCCTTATCTGTACCTTTCTGTGCCTCTTGCGATGTACTTTGTTTGGGTTATATTTCCAATCTTTCAAACAATCTATGTGAGCTTCACAAGATGGGATGGAATGACACGCAAGGTCTTTGTTGGTTTGGAAAATTTTCGAAGGCTTTTTTCAGACAGATACTTTCTTCTTTCGCTTTCTAACAACATAAAATGGATGATAGGTTTTGTACTTCTTTCTGTTCCAATTGGCTTACTTTTTGCAATGCTCATGGATCAAAAGTATCCCGGTCAAAGAGTTTTCAAATCTCTCGTTTATCTTCCAATGGCTCTTTCTTTTGTTGTCATCGGTCAAATCTGGTCTTGGATTTTGGAACCACGTTCAGGTGTTTTGAATGTCTTTTTGAGGGCAGTGGGATTAGGTTCTTTTGCAAAAGCTTGGCTTAGCGATCCTCAAGTTGTAACTTATGCTTTGATCTTGGCAGCTTTGTGGCGTCAAATACCATACGCGATGATCTTGTTTTTGGCTGGACTACAGAACGTGTCTAAGGAACTAGTGGAAGCCGCAGTAGTAGATGGTGCGAACAGCTTTCAAAGATTTTGGTACGTTATCCTCCCACAACTTCGCCCAGCCATGGTTATAGCCATAACTGTGAACATAATAGATTCCCTGAGGGCTTTCGATATAGTGTTTGTCATGACACGCGGCGGACCGTTCTACTCTTCAAGCGTTATGGCTAATTACATGTACATTCATGCATTCCACAACTACAGGATGGGATACGGCGCAGCGATCGCGGTGATTCAATTCTTGATTACCCTTGGCTTCATCTTGCTGTACCTTTACAACGTGCTGAAAAGGGAGGAACGCGAATGAAAAGAAAACTCAAAGCACTCATTTATTATTTACTTTGCAGTGTAATTGTTGTCGTTTGGATGGTTCCATTTGTTGTTGCAATTTTTACCTCGTTTAAAACGATGGACGAAATATTCATGTTGCGAAACTTTTGGTCACCCCCAAGAAACTGGACTTTTTCAAACTTTGTGGTGGCATGGCGTGAAGGTAGAATGAGCATTTACTTTAAGAATACTTTTATAGTAACGGCTGTATCAGTCGCGGGAACTTTATTTCTATCGAGTTTAGCTGCTTTCGCACTTGCGTGGTACAACTTTAAATTTAGAAACTTGATATTGATCATATTCGTAGCTGGTATGTTGATCCCGTTTCAAATGCTCTTGATACCGGTTTACAGGTTTTCGGTTGTCACGGGGTTGTACGATACACTTACAGGAGTTATACTGTTCCATATAGCTTTTCAACTTGGATTTTGTACATTTTTCTTAAGAAATTTCATGGTAACTATTCCTTCAAGCTTGTTCGAAGCTGCGACGATAGATGGTGCAAGCTCTTTTGTCATTTACAGTAAAATAATCATGCCGTTGATTAAACCGGCTTTGGCAGCCCTTGCAATTTTAGAATTCACTTGGATTTGGAACGATTATCTTTGGTCTCTCATACTGCTTCAAAGCGATGCAAAAAAGGTTGTCACAATAGGTCTAACAACACTTCAAGGTCAGTGGATTTCAAGTTGGAATATAATAGCCGCAGGTGCGCTGATAGCAGCGACTGTTCCAGTAACAGTTTTCCTCATTTTCCAAAAATACTTCATAAAAGGATTAACGATGGGGAGTATAAAAGGATGAAAGGAGGATTGAAAGTTGAAAAAATTTGTCACAATCAGTGATGTGGCTAAAGAAGCAGGTGTGTCTATCAATACAGTTTCACGAGTTTTGAACAACAAACCAGACGTGAGTCCTGAAACCAGGAAAAAAGTTCTCGAGGCTGCAAAAAAGTTGGGATACATCAAAAACGCAACTGCTTCATGCTTTAGACGAAGCGTTTCTAAAACTATTGGCGTGGTGTTTGAAGACAGCTCAAACCCTTTTTACACGGAAGTTTTCAAGGGAATAGAAATGAGAGCAAGAGGATATGGATACCAGGTTATCTTAATGAACACCGAAAGGGATTACGTGAATGAGCTCAAGGCTGTGGATACTCTCTTGGAAAAACGGGTGGATGGAATAATAATTTCACCCACACAATTTGCCCAAGAAGATATCGAAAAACTGCTGAAGCTAAACTTTCCTTTCGTGATACTTGGTGTGCATTTTGAAGGTCTTAACGTTGATGAAGTTTATTCTGACGATGTAAAAGGTGGCTATCTTGCGACAAAACACCTTCTTGAAAAAGGCCGACGGAAAATTCTCATGCTTAACGCTTACATGTACAAGTCCGTCGCAAGAATGAGGTATGAAGGATATTTGAAAGCTCATAAAGAATTTGGCATTGAACCTTTTGAAATGGTTGAAATAGAAGAAGGATATGAATCTGCATTCAACAAAATAATGGAACTTTCCAACCTTGATTACGATGCCATATTTTGTTTCAACGACGTTTTTGCCATAGCATGTTTAAAAGCCTTAAAGGCTCTTAAAAGAAACGTACCAGAAGATGTAGCAATAGTTGGTTACGACGATATTTCATATGCCTCGTTTGTCCAACCTTCTTTAACCACAGTTAGGATAGACAAACACATAGAAGGAATGATCGCATTCGACTTGCTTTACGAAAAAATCACCGAACAGCGTTCTTCGCCAAAACAAATCGTGCTCGACGTTGAACTGATCGTTAGGGAAAGTACTTGATCCGCATTGAAAACGGATTTTACATCTTATAAAAAACTCTTGTCATTGTTCATAACTATTTTCAGCAAAAATGATTTTTTCACTTTATATAACAAATCTTGGTAATAATTAGTAGATACGATTTTTATTGGCGATTATTTTTTTTCATTGTTCAGCTCATTATTAATCACAAAATGCATTTATAAATACGTTTCGGATTTTCATTTATCAAACTCGAAAAGGCTGACTCTTCAAATATCAATCTTGCTTAAAGCCTTGTCCGAGGTTATTTCAATCTAGCAGACTTCAAATGCATGTGCCGTTGTTGCAAGCCTATAAGTAATAAGATCCCTCTACAAGTTTTCCCGCGTAGTTTGCCGTTGGTGACAATCAATGAATGCAATATAATGTCTCTTATATTGCACGCCCCACAGCGACATCCAACAATGGCTTACGAGACTCCATGAAAACAAATGCATATGCAGCGAATCTGCGTTGTGTTTAAGCTTATTAACAAGCTACTGTTTTTGGCGCACGCCTTATTTTGGCTTATAAACCCTGTCGAAAGTGTTAGTACCCATTAAGATACCCTTAGACCATTTTGAAGGGGGGTATAGGGGAAATAAAGAGGTGCACGGTAAGCAGTGTAGTTATATGTTTTGTGATATTAATCGTGCTTATAGACTAATAACGTTTCGTTGTAGATATTATAAATCATCACTAATATTAAAAAGCTATGTAGATAAGATACCACCAACAGAAGTAACAAAAATTATTGCAAAATCCACCAAAGCTGGTTAATGAAAGTCAAAATAGATAACAGAAATCCAATTTACTTATCATGTATGAATACTAAAATGGTTGCGATGTGTTACTCATATAAACTGCTCTATTGATGGTAAAACTCGACCTAACTCCAATCTTCCGGTCTAATCAAACAAAAATGGCGGGGTATGTAGAACAGCCTCCAACCCCGCCTTGAATTTAAAAGTATCTCAACTTATCAGGGAATATTACTCACAAAAGTTTCATCAATCAGATTTTTATCTTAGCTATGTATACTTTGCATTCATATTTTAAGGTCACTATTCCAGCAACAATGATTGTTTCGTTTCCTTCTAAAACAAAAGAAGAAAGGTAAAGCTGAGCAGAATCTCGCTGGAGTATTACGTCCTTAATCTGATTGCCCTGGGAATCCAACTTCAGTATCAAGTTGTCTCCCACAACCACGAACTCTCCATTAGAAAGTGATTCTATGTCAAAGAATGAAAACCAACAGTTATAATACTTTATCCAAACTATTTCCCATGAGTTACTGTTGACTTTGATTACCTTATTTCCACCTGCTAAAACATAGTTACCGTCAACTGTTTGCTTTATCACAAAAAAGGAATCCGCTTCCAATTCGTAAACTTCAATCTGCTTAATTTCGCCGTTGCTATTAAGTTCCACTAGTGCAAGTCTTCGGTTGTACTCTTCTTCAACATAAGCACCTACAAGAATATAGCTGTCAAATGCTGTCTTAATCATAGACGAAGGTTGTATAGGCTCATTGTAATTCTTTTCCCATACAGTGTTGCCTTGTTCATCTATTTTCAAAACACAAAGTGTTTGAGTGTGCACCTGATCTTCGTATTTATCCTTATAACCAGCTATTATGTATCCTTAATCGTGCGCTTTTGTTATAGCACCTGGTCCTGAAAGATTAAGTTCATACATTCTTTCAAATAGCTTGTTTCCATTGCTATCGAGTTTCATAGCTATAAGCACGTAATCAAAGTTTTCTTTGCTCGTACCACCTCCGAAAATTATGTATTTGCCGTCATCTGTTTCTATTGCTTTGGCATCAACCATAGTCTCGGCAATGGCCATTTCCGAAGAACAGGTCTTGCTCCAGATGATTTCTCCAGTTGAGTTAATCTTTACGACATAAAAATCACTTGAATAACCTCCTGGACTCGAAAAACCGCTTACCAAATAATTTCCATCTTTGGTTTTTAAGATTGACCGACCTCCTTGAAACCGCCCTTCATCTCCGATAATCAATTCCCAACGACGTTTGATGGCATATAAGTAAAATTCCAACTCATGAATCGATTTGATTTAAGTTCAAATGCAAAATTACCCAAACCATAATATGCTCCGTGGATTCCTCTCTCTAACTTCACAATACCCGTGGTTCCTTGTTGCAAAGGTGGCAACTTATAGTAAAAGTACTCATTATCATATTGATCGAAAGCTCTGTACCGACCACTTTCAAATGTCTCACCATTGCTTAGCGTAAGAGTGAGACCTGCAAAAATGAATCCATCACCCGAGAGCCAATTCTTAAATGGTCCTAATTTGTCTGGATTTTTCCACCGCCACTTGAACGCACAATCAATATCTTCTTGGTATAAGACTATTTCTCCTTGATTCAAGCGTTCTTCCCATCCATCGATAAACTCCCATTCGTTATCTGGATCGATTAATTCAATATCATCCGGTAGTTTTACCTCACCTTTACTGAAGAGAAAACTGTATACGTCATCATGGTGCCCAATTCCCAGTAAATATCTTTTACCTTCGCTATCTGGATTGTTGTTGACGACAACCAGTTGAATTCTCGTGCCAGGTGTAACAGGTATTCCAGATGAAATCAGTTCTTGTCTTCCGCCTTTTGGAATGCTAAACGCGAAAGCAGCGTTTTCGTTTGGATATATTAGTCGAACCCCAACATGCGTTGGTGTATCACCAAACATGTTTTCGATTCTTGCCCAATCGATTACTATGTTAAGCATAAACAAATCTGCATTTTCTGTGAAGAGAATCATCCATCTGGTTGGACTAACGCCTAATACACGCTCAGGATTGGCATCTGGAAGGTAAAACCACGGATAACCACGAGAAACATCCTGCGCCAAACCAAAGTCAGGACCGTATATCGTTATACCAAAGCTTACCTCCAATTGTGTGCTGTTTTTTTGCTTTGGTATCTTAAAATAGTAAGATTGCTGATCTTGCCCCCATGGCAGTGAAAATCGAACGTTATTAAGATAATAATCGGCCCTTACTATAATCCGACTTGCCCCATTATATCGTGATCCAGAAGCTCCCGCAAAAAGACCCAAACTGATCCCATCTTTCCACTTCCACCTAACATCGATGTCTTGATTTGCTGGTAGTACAACATCTTTTTGTACTAATTTTGTCTTCCAAGGTTCCAAGAACTCCCATATATCCATTGTGCTTTGCAAAGTGATGTCTTCAAGTTTCATTTCTGTTATAGCCCCTTGAATTGCAACTGGATCACGGTATCCAACGGCTAAAACATAATTGTTTCTCCAATCGTTTGGATCCATGCTTACAACAACAACTTGCAGAAAAGCAGTTTGTGTAACAGGCACGTTCAAAGTTATGATGCCCTGCGTTTGTCCTTCAACTCTTTCAGTACCTTGAGCAAAGTAATCGTACGAACCATCTGCTTTCGGATAAACAAGCCGAACACCAACGTGCGTCGGTGTCAACCCGCTTCCTGACTCACCAGATTTGACAAAAGTACCACCAAGAGTTCTGTCAAGGTATTCCCAGTCAACCACGAATCGAAACTCGCTCTTTGTGATCGAAGAGTTATCCCCACCGTTGCCTGGAGGGACACTACCAGATACTCCTGGATCTGCACATCCAGCCAGTGTTAAAAGCAACACCCCGACAAGAACCGTTGCTAACCTTAGCAGTTGCTTAACTGACACAGCTACTCACCCCCTGCTACGTGATTGTCTTGACAGTCACGCTGTAACTGACATCGTGCAAATTGAAACTGGTGCCCACAAATATTGCAGTTCGACTTCAACAGTTGGGAAACAGAGTTCAGAGAATTTCAATTATCATTATATCAAACATATATACAATTTGAACAAATACATGTGTAGTAGTTTTTGTTTTAACGGTAGCAAATAATAAATTTAGTCCCAGCTTTATCTTGACCTTATGTTAGTTTTAAGTTCACGGTACCGCGACTCAGTCTTTAAATTTATCTTGATTCGAAATAAATAAACTTCTTCTCAATAAGAATTCACCTGTGAACTGGGAGGAAGCGTGAGGATAAGTGCCTTGAATGATCTACTGAGCAGAAGATTAGTTGCTGCTATAGTGATTATCCTGTTTCTGATCCTTGCCATATGTCCGATCCGACTAATGGCACAGGGAGAAGATGAAGGAGCTTTGACAATCTTTTTGAAGCCAATAGAACGAGTGGTCGTTCCTCTTGGAATGCGATTGACAAAGTATTCGTTCCTGAAATTGTTGCACGAATCATCTGTGGATTCGTCGTGTGAATATGGGACAAAAGTCAACGAGTGTTAATCAAAGAAGAAATTGTACGACCAGCGTATCGCTTAACGACGTTTTGCAGTGAGTCAGAGATGATTCTCCACAAAATCTTACAATGATCCAGTTGGTTGCGCGGCTAACAAACCCCGAAAAAGTATACGTATGGCAGTTTCTTAAACTCCTGCTATCCATACAGCAATTTGTGGTACAAAAGTGCCAAAATGCATTAAGGACGGTCAAAAATTACAGGAAACATCACACTTGACTATCATCCTCAGGTAGAAAGGAGGTGTGAAAATGAACAGGTCAAATAGCCGACTCTGCAAAAAGTTAATTGCCACTACAACGATTATCATATTTTTGTTCATTGTCACAAGTCCGACCCGACTAATGGCACAAGGAGAAGATGAAGGAATTCTGACAGTCTCTTTAGAAGCCAAAAGAATCAGCGGTGGCTCTGTTTCCGATGCCATCGAGAAAGCAATCGTCCCTGAATTTTGTGCACGACTTATCTGGGGATTTGATGTAGAGATATGGGACAGTAGTCAACAAAAGTTGATCAAAAGTGAGACTGTACCAGCTGTATATGTTCCAGCGAAGGACTACTATGGCTACGAGATGATCTCTCCGCAAAGTTTCACAATAAGTCAGCTTGTTGCGGGACAAACGTACCATGTTAGAGTCTTCCCACTTTGCGTCTATGTTTCGCCCAATTTGGTTGACAAATACGGAAGAAAGTATACATATGGAATAGTTGGTTCGCACATTTATTTTCGCTACATGGACAGTACAGAATGGCAGCCAGTCCGTGAACTTCCACAAGGCTATGACATAAGCAACCCCGGATATTTCCTCTGCCATGTTATCTACTGGGAAGGAGACATTCAAGCCACAAAGCGAGGTAAAGGTGCAGGAAGCATCCACGGCACCGCATGGTAATGCGAAAAAGTATGAACTTCGTGTACACAATCATTGAAGAAAGGGGACGAGATTGAGTGGAGGTACAGGTTTTAATAGAAAACGCCGTCTTTGTGAGAAATCTTGTGGCAGAACATGGGCTATCTCTTCTCCTCAAAAAAGAGGATAAGGAAATACTGCTGGATACAGGTCAGAGCGAGAATTTCATAGTAAATTGCGCTCTTAGAGACTTAGGGTGAATTTTGTGTCTGGGAAAGGGTTGAAAGGGTATCCTTTCAGCTTTATTAGTTCTGTCTCATTACTTCCTTACTTTCTTCCTCTTTGATTCTAACAAAAGCCCGTTCTCCTTCATTACCCTGTATACCCTCTTTTTGTTTATCTTCCAGCCTCTTCTCCTCAGCATCGCCCATATCCTTCTGTAGCCAAAGCTCGGATGCTTCCCCTTCAACAATAGTATC
Source organism: Pseudothermotoga thermarum DSM 5069 (assembly GCF_000217815.1). Classification (NCBI taxonomy): domain Bacteria; kingdom Thermotogati; phylum Thermotogota; class Thermotogae; order Thermotogales; family Thermotogaceae; genus Pseudothermotoga; species Pseudothermotoga thermarum. The sequence goes on from NC_015707.1 coordinate 1,401,726, forward strand.
TCTCCTATTACATCCCCATCATCCCTTTTCCGTTTGTATCCTCGCTTTTTGTAATAATATCCACTCCTGCTCATCCCCAAATATTTCATTGCTTCACTTATGCTAAAACCTTGCTCTATTAGCTGCCTTGCTATTTGCCTCCATTCTGTGTGACAGTCTTTTTTTAATGTCTCTATCACTATGGCTTGCTTGCCTATGATCTGCTCAAGTTCTTGGATCTTCTTCTCAAGTTGCTGAACTTGGTTGGTATTCTCTGGGCTTTCCAATGCACTTCTACCAGCTTCCAAAAACCTGTCTCTCCATTTGTAATACTGTGCTTGGCTAATCCCATATTCCTTACATATCGCGGCAACCGTTTTGTTGCCTTTAAGTCCTGTGAGAACAATTACCATCTTCTCTTCTGCTGAAAACCTGCTTTTTTTCATACCATTGCCTCCCTATTCTTAGTTTATACTTTCCTGCTGTCTAAATATTCAGGGAGGCAATATATCTTTCTCTGCGCAATCTTTTGCATTCTTTGAATGAGTTTCAAATCTTAGAATGATGTCAACTATTCTCATGCCAGAACCTTCCTTTTTATCCTTTCGTACATATCAGACATTTCTATGTATTCTCTGAACACCATCCGTTTTATCTCAAGAAGTTTTTTCTCATCCCTGCAAAAAATCTCTTTTCCATGCTTGAAAACCTCAAACTGGATGTGTAAGGGGAGTCGATGGAAAAGCACAACATCAAAATTCGGCGAATACATACTCCCAATCTCACCTTCTATATATTTGTCTGGATTTCTCACAACAACTGCTATATCTATATCAGAGATTTCCTTTGCTGTTCCTTTTGCATAGGAACCAAAAAGGATGATGGCTATAACTTCTGGAAAACCCTTAATTTTCTCTATCACGGTATTAAAACAATCTGGATCTCTGACTTTCATCATGCCTCCTCGCCTCCATTCTCGTCTGCTTCAGAAGAGGTGGCGGATGCTTGGGTGACGGTGGCGGGGTGGAACTGGTTCGGTTTGCTCGGCTTTATTTGCTCCGTTCCACCCCTCCTTGCTTTCCTTCGCTTCAATTCTAACAAAAGCCCGTTCCTGTATACCCTCTTCGAGAGTTCGGATAATACGCTTCCACGCCAGGTGTTATTCCTTCGTTAAAGTTCTTTCTACGTACAACCAAACCAATTCAAGCAGTCTTCACTCTATTTGACAGCACGACAACCCATGTAGACGGATCATACAGATCAAATCTTAATCACCAATTGCGTACAATTCTCCATCGCTGGATCCCACGTAAATTGTGCCATCTGAACTTATTGCTGGAGACGACCACACCTCACCACCTGTTTTGTACTTCCATTTCAACGTTCCGTTACTGTTCAAAGCGTAGATGTATTCATCCCTTGCTCCTACATAAACCGTACCGTCTTTGCTTATCGCCGGTGATGATGGCACCAAATCATCAGTTTGAAACCTCCATTTCAACGTACCATCGGGATTCAAAGCGTAGATATATCCATCATACGATCCAACATAAATCGTGCCGTCTGCGTCTATCGCCGGAGATGATCGTACCCATCCACCGGTTGGATAGCTCCATTTCAATGTTCCATCAGGATTCAGAGCGTATAAGCATCCATCGTACGATCCAACGTAAATCGTGCCATCCTGCCCTATCCCTGGAGACGATCGCACCGCTTCACCAGTCTTAAACTTCCATTTCAACGTCCCATTTGGATTTAACGCATAGATATTTCTATCCCATGATCCAACATAAATCGTACCGTCTGAACCTATCGCTGGGCTTGACTGCACATTGTCACCAGTTTTATACCTCCACTTGAATGTTCCATCGGGGTTCAGCGCGTATATGTTTCCACCATCCGATCCCACGTAAATCATGCCGTCTTTGCCTATCGCTGGGGATGATAACACCCTTCCGGCAGTTTTATACTTCCATTTCAATGTTCCATCGGGATTCAAAGCATAGATGTATCCATCCGCTGACCCACGTAAATTGTGCCGTCCGAGCCTATAGCTGGAGACGAGATCACACGATCATCAGTTTCAAATCTCCACTTCAACGTTCCATTCGGATCTAAAGCATAGACATTTTTATCCCACGACCCAACGTAGATCGTGCCATCTGAACCTATCACTGGAGATGATTCCACGCTTCCACCGGTTTTGTACATCCACTTCAACGTTGGTGTTTGTGGTCCTGAATATGGGCTTCTTCCTGTGTTCTGTGCATCTCCCCTGAATTTTGGCCAAGGGCTGTTTGCAAGACTTGATGCCACACAACTTACCGCAAGCCATAAACATAGCGCAAACAGCAAAACAAACACTGACCTTTTCATGCATAATCCCCCCTATCAAACAGATGTATTGTGGTTTTATTCCAACTCACCTAAGAGACATAGATCCCTGTCGCTTTTCTACTAATACTAACATCATTTTCCAGGACATTTAAGATAATTAGCATCGCTTGTCTTAACGGTGAACCTGGATCAACGGTAAGTATTCCGCCATATGTTTCTTCCCTAAGGATATGTAGAGAAATCGGCGGAAGGGTTCCAATGAATCCCCACTCAGAGTATTGGCTTGCCATCAGGCAACAACCAACGTCAGAATTGCCACTGATTTCATAGTTAGCCACATTTATTCTAGTAATTCTCCGTTAGAATTTGCCAGCCAGTACACGATGTATATGTTGTCCTTACCTTTTCTTCACGCATGCTATACTTATGCCCGTCCACATTTCTCTCGAGCACAAGTCTGCAAAAACCGCAAAAGATGAGAAATTAAGATATGAGAACGTGTGCTTTGAATTACTAAGCATTCCTGAAAAAGGACTTTAAACCGTATGATTGATTAAAAGATCAACCTAAAAGACAACCTTCGCTACGTATGCTTGCCTCCTTGAAAGTGGGTTTCCAATATCTTCAGTAGTGTATCCAACCACTACTATCGTATCGCCTTCTAATATACAAGTTCCAAAAACCCGGTCTCTTCTGAGATATCGATCTATCTCTTTGCCAGTCGAATCTATCTTCAGCAGACCACTTTTTGTCATCCGGCCTTCTGAATCATAGGTGTATATTGTTAGAACGAAGTACCCACGGGGAATTTGCTTTATATCGTAAACTTGTGTATTCGGATAAGTCCGTTTCCACATAATTTCCTGCGTGTATTTGTCGATTTTGACTATCTCGGTTCCCTCTTCATTGCCCGTTATTAGGATGTAGTTGCCATCGTGAGATTCTACAATTCTTGCAAAACTATCCGCATATTCCTCGTATCCCTTATCCCAAATTTTTTCTCCGTTAGTGTCAATTTTTAAAACAAACAGTTCTTCAACTATTTCTGGTACTTCTGGAATAAAACCCGGGATAAGGATTATTTCACCAACTAAACGTATTCTCCAGCCTGTTACCACATATCCTCCATCAGAAGTCTGCGTAATTGAATACGGGTAACCTTCATAATAATCCTTTAAGCATATTGCACCATCAGGTATAATCCCATTAATCGTCGGGTAGCACACATCATAATCCTCTAAACCACCGTAAGTTTTCTCCCAAAGTATTTCCCCATTTCCATTCACCTTAGCTATGTGAATAACTTCAGCCCGTCCTTCGAGATCATATTCCGGCAGATTAACTTGAATCTGCTTACACCCAGTCGTCACTACTCCGCCATTATGCGCTTTAGTAGCCCACCACGCATATCCACTTGTAAATATCGGAAGAGGCTTTTCGAATACTTTATCCCCGTTTTTATCAAATTTGAAAAGTATTGATTGATCAGTGTTGTAGTAATCATATTCGAAAGACAACCGTCTGTCCAGGATCAAAAATCCCCCGTCACTTGTTTCAACTGCAAATTTACCTAATCCATCTGTTTCCAAAATTCTTCTCCATACTAATTCACCGTTCGGTCTTAGTTTCGTAGCAGAAGTTTTAAGCGGACCCGCATAACTGAGAACGATGTAATTTCCATCCGTTGTTTTTATTATTACCCAAGCAAGCTCATCCTCATCAGCTAACGTTCTTTCCCAGATAATTTCAAAAGGAGTTTGACTCTGAGTTCCGATTGATTCCGTGCTGGTGCAGCTAATAAGTATTAGGATTACCACAACTGCGACAAAAGCTGTGATCGCTCTTGCTCTTATTACCTATCCTCCCTGCCTTTAGTTGTTCAATAGGCCTCAATCGAGTTCTTTTTCCTCGATTTCGATTTTTCCTTGCCTCAGAGCCTCTTCTACTTTGTCTTCGTATTCCGTGGATTCAATGCTTCCGCCACTCATTTTGATTTCGACCCTGATGTCATGCTTATTGAATCTTTTTGCCAAGAGGAGAACGATTCGCACTATCTCAGACAAATTCTCTTTTGGTACCCTTAGCTTCAGTTTCACATTTTTGTATTCATGAATCCCAGTTTTTGGTGAACTGTAAGCTTCTTTTTCATCAACTGGCTCGAGGATTTGCTGTGCAGATTTCACAGGTTCATACTGATCCTCTGGAAAGTAGGCAGGTTCTACCTTTGCTTCCTCACGTTTCTTCAAGCACAGTTTTTCTGAAAGTATGATTTCGCCATCGACAAGCTCCACTTTTGCTTCTTCTTTAAAATACAAGCACTCCGGTTCGCCCTCCTTCAGGTAACCCAAGCCAAACAGGCCGCTTTTAACACCTTGTGCTATGCTCTTGATGAAAGCCTCTTTTGACAATACTCGCATTTCTCCCGGCGTTCTCAGAAAAGTTTCGTAGAGCGTTCTCGTTTCCAGATACTCTTTGTCTTCGGGGAAATACTTGCTCTTGATCACAAGAGGGGAGATCTGCTCAACAATTTCACCTTCTTCGTCTTTTAGTCGTCTATATATCTCAGAAGTCAATGCTGTTTCACTGTAGGCTGGAATTCCTAAATCTATCGTTCTGAAAACATTCCTCCCAGGAACGAACAGCTTCCGATAGTACCTTCTTAGCTCTTCGTAGACTTTGTTCTTCGCATTTCTGATTTTGTTTTCCAATTCCTGCCTTTGATTCTCTGTTAAAGAAATCCGTTTGTCCGAGGCTACAAGTTCTTGAGCAATAAGTCTTCGCAGGAATCTGTGAAAGCCGTCTTTGCTTGTTTCATCCGTACAGAGGAAAAACAATGTGTTGCGATATGTTCGAAACCCTTCCCCGTATTTTTCCATAAACTCCATCTCAGGTTCGGCTTTACTTAGTATGACGAGTTTGAATCTCTCGTCGTCCGGAATGTCTTTATGAGACTGCGGCCATATGTAGACTTTGAATTTCGATTCCCTGTCTTTGGCTATAGAGTCCTCTATGATTTCTCGCTCTTTATGGATAATTTCTTGCTCCGATACATTTTCCTCGCGCATGAGGAGTATTCTGTTCAAATTGGGTTGATTCGTGAAGTACAACCCCTCGTCGGACAGGTAAAACTCTTGTCTTTTCAATTCCATGACGATTGTGTCCACGATTGAACTTGGTATATCCTTCGGATACACGGTGCTTATCTTAATTTCTCGCATCGTTGTTCCTTTCTCCGTTCCACCGGAATGCGAGTACATGAAAATTGTTGTGCCAACAACGGTTCCAAGTTTGAAAGGCCTGAATGTGGATTGTATTTCCCTGTCTACCTTTGAGGCACCGGAATCTGTTGAAGTTATGTCTTGAGAAATGATACTGTCCCATTCTTCGCCGATGTGTTTTATCAATTCTCTTCTTATTTCATCGTTCCTCAAGTTGAAGTCGCCAAGTCTGATGAACGGCAGTCTATCATTCAGAAGATCGTGTACAACCAAGGAAAGCAATCTCAACACTCCCCTTGTTCTCTGAAAAGAGGGAAATGACCCCCATCTTTTGTACAGCACATCTACAACTTCGGGCTTAAACGGATAGCTTCTGATAAACCTTTCCCTGTAACTTATGGCTTCTTCGCCGTCTAAAAGTCCTTCTACTTTTGCGTATTCAACGAATTGATCCACAATTTCTTTTACCTTAGCTTCATCGACAGATTCAAAGAGTCTTTTTCTTATTACGTGCCCTATCTCTTCTTCACCAACGGGAGCATGGATTTTCTCGGTTCTGCCGGTTACCTTTTGCAACTGCTGAAGGAATCTCTCCGCATTTTCGCTGTAGTGATCAGGTGCGCTCGACGGTAACGTCAGCACCAAGAGGGCTTCTCCCACCGCAGATACTGCTCCTGTTAACTCTTGCATGAAGGCAAGTGTCTGAGCTGCCAGGTTGGAGTCTCCAACCTTAACCGCCTCAGCTTTTGTAACGTACTCCAGGACCTCGTCCATCAGTATAAGAACAGGCGAATTCTCAGCAAGAATCCTTAACAGTTTGTCCTTGCCAGGAGCGTTATCTCCACTTGTGATTTCCACTTTCCCCGTAAGCTGCCTTTCTATTTCTTCCCACAACCGTATTTCCTTCGGGTCAAAAGCGGTGCCGTCCAGCACAACAGTTTTAGCGCCCCACTCTTGAGCCTTGTGGTAAAGTGCTATCAGCGTGTGCGTTTTACCCCCTCCGAAGGGAGTTTGGAGTTGAATCACAGAATCTCCACTTTTCCCTTTCAATCGATTCTCGGCTATTGAGAATATCCTCCTTAGGTTCTCCGTCTCATATGTTCTCTTGAAAAACAGATCCCTGTCCTGATACTCAATGGGTGCTTTTTTAATGAGCACCTGCCATAAGTCAGCTGCGAAAACATCCATCGTAAGCTTTCCTTTGATTATGTCCTCATGGGGTCTTGCCACCAAAGTAAACGCCATCATGCGAACAACCTCCCTTGACCCCCGCCTTTTATTTCCTCGATCAAACTGTCTTTGCCCGTTAAGAAACCATCAAGAAGCCTTTTCTCCTTGCTCTCATTCCCCAGAGTTTCTGAGATGGCTTGAGCCACTTTGTAAAAGACGTCCTTGGTACCGTATCCAGTTTCGGCAAGAACTTTCTTCATCTCATCCTTTCTTCCCTCTTTCCAGCAAATGAGAACCCTGTGCAAAACATCGATCAATTCCGATGAATTCTCCAACTCTTCAAGCTTTCTTTCATGCGGTCCAAGCACCTCTATAAATTCTTTCACCTTTCGGATGAACCCTTTGTTCCACTCTTTTTCGATATCAATTCCCGTAGACTGGGCAAGTTTTCTCGCATCGTCAAACTCTACCTTTGATTCTCCATAGGTCCATCGCCACAAGATGTAAAACCGCGTGAGTGCGGAAAGCTCCGAAGCTATCCCATTGTGTAAAATCTGCTTAACTGCGTAATCTGTAACCACTTCTCTAACATATTCAAGTAATCTGCTTGTTGCTATCTCGTTTCCTTCAAAGTCCATCACTTTTTTGTACCTTCCAAAAATTTCGATCGAAGCGCCTATGGCTGAGATGAAAAAGTCCGCACCACTCACTCCCTCTTGCCATAACCTTTCCAACTTTTCGGATAAATAGTCTTTTATTTCCTGCTTCAACTCGCTGAACCATCCAATGTCTTTTCTCTCGATTTTCCTGCACACAAGGTAGATGGACGATGCCAAGGCAGCAGATTCCTTTGCTCTCAATCTTGCCTTCATCTCCGTATCAATAGGCCACGAAGCCGTTACCACAAGTTCCGAATCCAAAAGAGAATTGATCAAAGTTTCCCACCCAGAGGTCGATTTGTGACCGTAAACAATCGTCACTATGCCGTTCGGTTTCAGAACACGGTACATTTCTTGGAAGGCTTTTTTGAGCATTTCCTCAAAATATTTCTTTCCTGCCTCCAAACCTCCATGAGTGTGAGAGTAAGCTACTATTTCCTTTGCCTTTGGCGTCAAAGGTGTTACAAACAATTCTGGATACAGATCTCCGATACTTCTTTTGAGCCATACGTAGAAAAAGTCGGAAATATAAGAATAAGGAACGTTGTCATAATACGGCGGATCCGTGAAAACTGCGTCGAAGTAGTTGTCAGGATAAGGAAGAGACGTGGCGGAGGACTGCATAGTTGTAGCATAATTAGAACCAACTTTTGAAACTTCTTCAATCACTCGTTTAACTTGGTTCAGCATACTTTCAAAGGTTCCAGCTAATATAGGGGAAAATAAATTCAATTCAGCATAATCCCAAGACATTGGTAACGCTTGTCGAGCAAAGGTGTTTGGAATGAATTCCCACTGTGGATGCCATCTGCATAAATTACTTGCAAAATCAGAGGTTCTGCTTACTCCCAAAGCCAAATAACTTACCACAGCCTTTGCGTAGTCTTTGTCGTACCCTTCTTCAAGCATCCTTTTATACGCAAGTCTGACTTTCTCCACAAAGGTGATCAAAGCCAGTTTTTGCCGAGAGTTGAAAAGATCTCCCCATTTTGCCATTCCATATCTTTGAACCCTAAATCCCAGAGTTTCTTTTGGTGGTAGCTCTTCATCCGGCACAGGATCGAGCAACCACTCGTCCATCAGTTTTTCCCTTTTTTCCCGCAGGTATTTTTCCGCTTCCTGGTAAGTTTCCAGATCTTTCCTGGTAGCAATTCTGTATTTCTTACCGCTCTTTGAATTCAAAACTATTGCCACCATTTTCTGTCCCGCTTTGCCCTGCTGAAAAAGCTTTCTCGTCGTTTTATCGTCTATCACAGAACCGCACACCGGGCATACCACAACGGCTCTTGAAACGGTTCCTTTTTCCGGATCAAAACCCTTCGGCATTTGTTCGTATCCATCTCCAACTATCTTAAACTTGACCTCTTTTCCTTCCACATAAGGATACAGTGAAACCTTTTTCCTATCTTTCTTTGCAAGCCAGTATTGACGCATTAGCGGAATTTCCGCGTTGCAGGCTGGATTTTGGCATGGAACGGTTCTCGACCAAATGTATCCCACAGGAATTTCACCGTTTTCATCCTTTGGATAAAACTGTCCGATTTCTTTTTCGGCTTCTTTTAACACCCAGTTTCCCCACTTTTTAACGTCCTCAACAAGAAGATTTGCTTGAGCATCTATTTCTGCCAAACCTACCTTGTTTTTTACTTTCACGATTTTTCCATATTTTTGAGGATATTCGAGCGTGCATTTCAAAATTAGAACAGCAACTGGATTGTATTCCGCAGCGTGGGTTTCACAGCCAAGTCTCAGGGCTTCCAGTGGTATCGATCCTCCTCCTGAAAATGGATCCAAAACTCTTGGAGGTCTTCCCCCGTTGGCGTTTAAAATGTCTCTTCTTGCTTTTTCAATGATGCTGGGATTTAACGAATTTTCCCATTTTGAAAGTTCTATTATGAACTGCCTTGTCTTATCCCACTGGATTGGGTCGTCCGCTGCAGGAATTAAAGCTGCGTACGCAGTTGCCCTTGAGCTTGCCAGAGGTCTTCTTGCCCACCAGATATGCAAGGTTGAAATATGCCCGTGTCTTATGTTTTTTTCCTTGGCGGATATTTCGCTGATTTCTTTGACTGGAAAGCTATTTTCTATAAATCTTTCTTCCATTTCAGTACCTCCATCCTTTTTCTTTTCCATTCCTCTGGGTTGATTATGTACCTGACAACCTCGACTTTCTCTATTGCTTTGAGATTTTCTGCTGGATTGTTTATAATGTAAAGTTCTGGATTGTTTTCGGCGTTTGTCACAACATACAACCAATACTTTTCCCTGAGCATCCTGGCTTTGATCCATTCATTCGGGGTTAAGATGATTTCTCCGTCCTTTGCCCTCGCCTTTACTTCGATGTATCTGATTTCTTCCTTCCCTCTTGAGCGTATATCAAAGCCCAGGTTTTCCCTGGAGACATCCTCTGGTACCCTTCCTTGGTCCCTCTCGTATTCCATGGCTATCTGCATTCCTATTTTTTCAATCTCTTCGTTTTCCGCCATTTCCCCTACCTGCGGAATAACCCTCACAACAGTCAGGAGCTCTGGCGTTGAAATTGTCAGGCTTTGCTCTTCCTTTATCTCTTTTTCAAGATCCTCTTTAGCTTTTTCATACCTGCTTTTTTGCTCTTTTTTCCTGTCTATTGCGGGTTTTACCTTTTCCCCTCTTTCTTCTCTTTCGTAAAGTTCGGCAAGATCTGCATCAAGCTCAAGTATAAGGTATTCAAGAGATTGAACTCCGTATTTTTCTTTGATTTTTGCTTGCCGCTCCCTTTCTTTTCTTATCTCTTCTTTATACTTCTCTACGGCTTCTATCACAAAAGGCAGAAGATCGCTATCTTTTATTTCCATCGATTCGGCGGGTTCTTCAGATGGCGCCAAATCCCAGAGAACAGAAGGATCGATTTCTCTCTTCTCTTTGCCATTATCGTAGACTGCAATGATTTTTCTTCCCGCGATTTCACCTTTTCCGTCTCTGATCTCTCCTATGTAAAACCAAATGAACCCGTCGTACGTTCCGGATGGGTCTGTGAAAACGGCACCTTTTTTAACGTTTTCGACGAAATTTTCCATAACCCATTCAATCAAAGCTTCAAAAAGTGGATGACCAAAGGATACAAATTCCGAATCCGAGCTTTTAGAGGCTTTTTCTTTGTCGAAGGTTATCTTTTTATAGCTGCTTACTAACGGTCCAAATCTGTTTTTGAAGTCAACGTCGTTTGCAATCATTTTTATCTCGGCAGGTATTGACTCGACAGCTATGAATCCATCCTTGGTCTCCCTGAATTTACCACCAGATCTTTCGAACGCTTTTTTGAAAAACCTTTCCAAATATTCAGGTATAAGTCTGCATTCTTCCGCTTTTTCAAACATCTCCTTGATCTTGGAATAATCTATAAATTTAGTTGCGAGAGATTCTCCGAGGACTTGCTTGATTTTTGAAATGTACTCTTGATCCACTCTTATGTCTATTTGGCTCAGGATCTCGTCCATGGTTTTTGCCTGAGTAACAGCATCAACAATTAGTTGATAAAATTCTCTGTCCGAATAGATATGACCGACAACATCAAAGACTTTGTCGCTTCCAAGCTTGTTCTTGATTTCTTCAAGTTTTTCCAAAAGCTTTGTTAGAATTTCCCCTTCTTTGGTGTCCTCTGCAACAAGGTTGAAAATGTAAACGTCTCTCGTCTGACCATATCGATGAATCCTTCCCATCCTTTGTTCCAATCGTGTTGGATTCCATGGAATGTCGTAGTTGATCATTAAATGGCAAAATTGAAGGTTAATTCCTTCTCCGGCAGCTTCAGTTGCAACCATCACTTCTGTCTCATTCTTGAAAATCTTCTCGGCTTCTATTCTATCTTGTAGTTGCATCGACCCGTGAATGAAGTTGACTTTATAGCCCCAACTCCGAATCTTGCTTACAAGGTAGTCTAAAGTGTCCTTTGATTCAGTGAAGATGAGAATCTTAGGTTCACCGTTCATTTCTCTTATCTTCTTGAAACCTTCTTCTATGGCTTTCTTGAGTTCCAGAAGCTTTACCTCAGATTCCTCATTTATGATTTCCTTAACCATGTCGATCAAACCATCTATCGTTTTGATTTCTTCTTTCAGTTCTTCGGCACTTTGCGCAAATGTCAGGGTTTCCCATTCTTCTTCTTTCTTCCACCTGTCTTGTTCCTCAAGTTCTTCAAGATCTTCGAGTGTCTCGTAGTCTATGGAAGGTTCTTTTTCTCTCTCCTTGCCTCCTTTTAGAATTTCTTCAAGCCTACTCTTTCTTCTTCTTAGTGACTGCAGAAGTGCATAGTTACTCGACGCCATTCTTCTTTGAAGAATCAAAAGTGCGAACGCCACATTTCGCTTCTTGGTGTTTGCCAAGGATTTGTTGTACTGTTCAACCACATACCGTGAAACGGCGTTGTAAAGCATCTTTTCCTTCTCGGACAGCCTAAATTTGATGGTTTGCGTAAATCTTCTCGTGAAGATAGGTCTACCTTGAAAGTCTCGCAGATCTTCTTTCAATCTTCTTATGAACAGAGGATTATCCTTGTTTTCAAGGGATTTCTCCACCAATTCGGAAGTTGCAAAGAATCCCGGATAAAGTAAGTCCAAAAATAACCTGAAGTTGTCTGGATCTCCTTTATGGGGTGTTGCTGTAAGAAATAGAAGATGATTTGACGTTTTCGAAAGAATCTCTCCCAGCTTGTACCGCTGGGTTTTTTCGGTTTTGTTCTCCCCATAAGAGTAAGCAGCCATTTTGTGGGCTTCGTCCACCACAACCAGGTCCCAATGAACGGAACTTAGGGACGGTAAAATATCATCTTGCTTCGCAAAATCCAGAGAGGAAATCACTTGATCGTTTACTTCCCAGGGATTCTCTCCGTAGTGACTATCAAAAGTGTGCCTATCTAAGACTATGAACTTCTCGTTGAATTTGTCACTCAGTTCCCTTCTCCATTGGTCCTTTAAATGACCCGGTACAACAATTAGTATTCGAGAAGCCAGTTTTCTGAGCTTCAGTTCTTTGATTATCAAACCTGCCATCACTGTTTTGCCCGCTCCAGGGTCATCCGCTATCAAAAATCTTATTCGAGGTTGCTTTAACGCGTATCCGTAAACAGCTTCTATCTGAAAGGGCAAAGGATCGATTTTGGAGACGTTCATCGCCAAAAAGGGGTCAAACAAAGAAGCATACTTAAATCGGATAGCTTCAACGAAGAGAAAGACATCCTGAGCTGAAGAAGAAAAATCTATCATCTGGTTTACAATCTGTAATTTCTCGATATCTCTCTTTCTCAACAACTGATCGATGTGCCGTTTCGTATACAAGGTGGAGCCAACGATTCTTACGTGATCTCCTATTATGTCCACTTTTTCTATCTTAACTGGTTCGTTCCAATAATCGCCTTTCACAACTTCTCCACCGTTTAGCATTACCACTCCCCCCGCTATAGTCCCGGCGTCTTTTTAGCGATTCCAAGGAGTTATACACCAAGTGAAAGGTCTCGTTAAGATGGGGCACAATCGCAACTCCTTCACCCCCACGTGTCATTTCAATTGTATTATAACCTGATTAACAAATAATACGAAAGGCACAAGCTTAGTCTTTATAGAATTCAAGCGTTGTCTTTTCGAGAATCGTTCCATTTTTGCCTACGATACGAAAGAAAGCTCGATTGTTAAATTTTTCCACAACGTATACTATATAGTGGACTGCAGTCTGAGGGAGTTGAGCTGGGGCAAGGTGCTCTGGTTGCTTATGGCGTGCTGTTTTTGTTGGGCAAGCTGTTATTTAATCCTTTTAGATCTTATCAATTGAATAATAGTTCCCTCGGATCGGTTAAGAGATAATTGTTTTGAAGAGGAAAATCAATATATGAAAGAGCCAGCGGGCAAAAGCCCGCTTTTTTGCTATCCTAATTCAATCACAATCTTGCTTCAATTGATATCTCTTTCGAGCCTGTTTGATGATCTCTATAGCCATACTCTTTGGTTTCCAACCTTCTATAACAACCTTCTTTCCTTCAAGTTCTTTGTAGATTGAGAAAAAGTGCTCGATTTCTTTTAACAAGTGAGGAGGAACGTCCTCAAGATCTTTTATGTGGTTCCAAAGTGGATCATTCTTGGGTACACAAAGCACCTTTTCGTCTGGTCCCTTTTCATCGCGCATGAGGAATAAACCCACAGGAATTGATTCAATTAAACAACCAGGAAAAGTCGGTTCCCAAACCAGCACCAAAGCATCAAGCGGATCGCCGTCCAAAGCCAGCGTGTCTGTTATATAACCATAGTCACATGGATAATGCACCGATGAAAACAACATCCTGTCGAATCGTATGAGGTTGCGCTTTTTGTCGTATTCATATTTGTTTCTACTGCCTTTGGGAATTTCAATCAATACGTCAACAACAAGTTCGTCCAATGTTTATCCCTCCTTTTCAAGTAAGATGATAACCTATACAATAGAAAAACCAAACACGTTGGAGGTGTCGAAAATGTGCGTTTTCTGCGAAATAATCCAAGGAAGACAATCAAGTGAAAAAGTTTATGAAGATGAAGATTTTATAGTGATCAAAGACATTAAGCCTGTTGCGCCGGTTCATCTTTTGCTGATCTATAAAAAACATGTTCCTACCATAAACGATTTAACGAATGAGGATTTTCCAAAGTTGGTAAGGATGTTTGAGATAATTCAAAAGGTTACAAAAGATCAAGGTATTGAAAGCTATAGAATCGTTCAAAACAACGGTAAAGACGCTGGACAAGAGATTTACCACATTCACTTTCACATAATAGGTGGTAGAAAGTTGAAGGGAATTGGGTGAGTTACAGGATTATCGTAGGACCACCCAACATGTGCTTGATGTTTTCCATTTCATTTTCTTCGATCACTATCAAATCAAGGGCGATAGGAATTCTGTCTGAGAAAAATGGATAAAAAAGTTTCAATCTTTCTATGGGGTTTTTTGGAAGATTCGTTGCAACAAGAATCAAATCTACGTCACTTAAGCCTGTGTGATCCCCTCTTGCAAGTGAACCAAAGAGAATGATTTTCTTTATTTGAGGAAAAGTTTTGTACGCTTCTTCTGAAACTTTTTTCAGTGTCTCAAGGATTTTCTCTCTGTCCAAAAAGATAGCCTTCACTGAACTTGATGATAGTATCTGCCGCATCGATAGCCTCCTTTGCTTGTTTTTCGGAAAAATATTCAGCTGGTATTCCTCCAGGCAAACCGTTTGGATAGCGTGTTGGTATGTAGTACAAATCAAGCAATTTAGCTTTCTCAAGCAGATCTTCTGATATGGAAATTTGCCGCGATAAGAGTTTTAAAATCTCACCAAGCGAATGTCCCCACAAGTTTATGCCTAATTTTAAGGCCAAAGCTTTGAGAACTTTCTCCGCAGCTTGTTGAGCGGTGAAGCAAGCCCATTCATAAAATTTGTGTTCAAGATCGAGTTTTGCTTTATCAAAATCCCTTTTTCCCTGCTCATACCAGTCTCTCCACCTGTTCATCTCATCACTCCGTCATTTTCATTATAACTCTATTCTCAAAATGTGCACTGAAAATGTGACATTTTTTTTGTATCTGGCTTCTTTGAATATTCCTCTATTGGTTAGGTTAACAATTGTCTTCAGAAAGTGCAGAGAGTTCGGATAATTTTGTGTTTGGTGGTAAGATTATTGCACAATAAGGATGTTCAAGTATGTCGAAAAAATTTCTGGAGAACAAGGGATACTTTGAACAAGTCAAGAAAGTATAATTTGTAGTAGGTACTGGGTGATATTAGTTGTTGTGACTTTCATATTCACGGGAACCTCCTTTCGGTGAGAAGGTTGGTTCCCGTTTATTTTATCGTATTTCCCATCTTAAGTTGACACCTTCATAAGGTTGCTTGTTATCCTTTTGATTTTCTGCAGAAACTGAACGAAGGGTATCAAGATATTTTGATACGTGATGAACATATTAAGCAACTGCATTTGGAAAATGATGTAAATATCTTTGAACTTCCACTTTGTCAAGGCTGATCGTTCATCGAATGAAAAAAACGAAGATCGAAACAACTAAATGGACGTTATTCATGAGAGTTTATGATAAATCTCCCAAACTTCTATTTTGATCGCCTTTCCAAGCTTGAATGAAACTTTGCAGGCTAAAACTTCTTGGGGGATTCCACATGTTTCTCAGACTAACCTCTTTGAAGTCTTTTAGACTTGTTACAAGCAAGACATAAACTGGCAGAAGATAATAAAGCGCAAATAAAACAAGCACAAAATAAAGTGCAACTCTTCTCCAGCTCATCTTTGAACCTCCGTTCTCATACTGTAGACAAGGTATGGGATTATCAACGCTGCTACGGATAAGAGCAGGATCATGGCTATAGCTGCTCCTTGAGAAAAGTAATTACCTCTGAACGTTGTGTCGTACATGAACAAAGCTGGAACATCACATGAGAATCCTATCCCGCTACCAGTCATGGCGAAAACCAGATCAAAGATTTTCAGAGAAATGTGTCCAAGCACTATAACTGCTCCAAGGGTGATCGGCTTGAGTAGTGGAAGAACAATATACCTGTAAATATGGACAGTAGTTGCACCATCGAGTTGTGCCGCCTCGTAGAGTTCCGTTGGTATACCTCTGATACCTGCCAGGTACATCGCCATCACATATCCTGACATCCGCCATGTTGCAGCTATCACCACGGCTTTTATCCCTATTCTTGGATCGGTGTACCAACCGCTCTTCAACAAGCCAAGTCCTATTTTCTCCAAAAGCAGATTCAAGCCGACGCTCTCAACACCAGGACCTGGGTTGAGTATCCATCTCCATACAACGCCAGTCACAACGAAAGATATCGCCATTGGAAACAAATAAATAGTTCTAAATACACCTTCAAATCTCACTTTTCTATCCAACAAAATTGCAAGCAACAATCCAATAATTATGCTGGAAGCCAAAAACAAGATCGTAAAGACTACAGTATTCTTCATGGAAGTTATGAATCGAAAATGCTCAAATAGCCTCACATAGTTTCTCAAACCGACAAATGTGAAGTCCGGGAAGATATCTCTCCAGTTCACAAGCGAAACCCAGCCAGTCCAACCAATGAAACCGTAAACAAATATCGACACCAAGACTATCGATGGTAGGATGAACAGAAAACCTGTGATCTTATCTTTTCGAATTCTCATACCATACCTCCACAAGCTCACAAAAAGGAGGGCAACACAACTGCCCTCCTATAAATCTGGAATTATTGCGGCACGCCCTGAGCTTTCGCAATGTTCACGAGTGCTCTTTGGGTTGTCTTGACATCAGCTCTTGCAACAAACAGGGATATGACATCCTTGAACTCTGTGACCCAGCTTTCGGAAGCAGCAACGCCATGCATAACGCTTGGTACAATCTCATGTTTCAACCAATCATCCATAGCTGATTTTTGGTACTCAGGAAACAGATCTTTGTTGACATCAGTTCTTGCAGGGATTGATCCTTTCTTAATATTAAAGGCTTCTTGACCTTCCTTGGAACCGAGGACTTTGAGAAATGCTATAACGTTCTCTTTGTTTTTCGCACCCTTAGGTAATCCAAAGCTATCCGACAACACATCGAAAATCCCTGCGTTATTTGGAGCAAGTACCCAACCAAAATCGTTGAATCCTTTTGCCATGAAATAACCAACTGCCCAGTCTCCCATTATGTTCATCGCTGCTTTTCCTTCAACTATAAGTGCGCATGCTTCATCCCAGCTTCTTGCAGAGTGGTCTGGATTGATGTACTTCAGCATTTTTGCAAAGATTTCAAGAGCCTGGGTGACTCTTGGATCTGACCACTTTGTCGCGCCATTCCACAAACTTTGTAACCTTCTGCACCAAGTGTCCCAATAAGCACTGTTTCGAAAGCATGAGCTGCTTCCCATCCATCTTTTGTCCCCAGGGCAAGGGGAATAATACCACGAGCCTTCAATTTTTCAGCAACATCGAAGAATTCGTCAAAAGTCGTCGGTGGTTTCAAACCGTATTTCTCGAAGATTGCCTTGTTGTACCAAAGAACGTTCGCCCTGTGGATGTTCACGGGAACCGACCAGTACCTTCATCGTAGCTGACAATATCGAGGATTCCCTTTGGCATGACTCTTGTCCAACCTTCGCTGATGAACAACTGTGTCAACGGTTCCATGAAACCTGTCTTGACCCATGTGTCAATCAGTTCGTGACCAGCGTGAACCTGGAATGTGTCAGGAGGATCGCCGCCGAGCATTCTTGTTTTCAAAACAGCCTTTGCCTGTGCGCCAGCACCACCGGCAACTGTTGCGTTGATGATTTCCACGCCTGGGTAAAGCTTTGAGTAGATGTTGAACAGTTCTTGAAGCCCCTCTGCTTCTCCGCCAGCCGTCCACCAGCTGAAAATCTCAAGCTTTGAGGCGACTGATAATGTGACTGTGAGTGCCAGTAATATCACAAGAAACTTCCTCAACATACAACAACACCTCTCCTTTTATAGAATGTGGTAAGCTATCCCTTTCAAATACTCACAAAAAGGCTCTCAATTGCCGCCACGTTGCAGCCTACAAGTGATGGTGATGTACCCTTAAAAACGGTGTCTCTGTAGTTAATCCCCTTCATGAAGTCGTATTTGTCCAAGATCTCGATTTTCCTTATCACAAGATTTCCAAAGATTTCCCATATGTTGTTCACTATTCCCCCGAAGATTATCACTTCGGGATTGATCGTGTAACCTATGTTCAGCAGGGTGGTTGCTATATTGTCCGTGAACTCTTCGAACAATTCAGTTGCTATTTTGTCCCCCACCCTCCATTTTTGGACTGCGTTTTCGAACTTCTGAGTTAAGTTTCCTCTCAGATTTCGTTCAGTACGTTCTTCATATTTTCTTACCAATTTCGAAATGGAAAGCATTTCCTCGACTTCGATGTACTTCGAATCCAATACCTTCAGTATCGTATGTCCGATCTCGCCTGCTGCGCCATTCCTGCCCTTGACTATCTTGCCATCTATCAAAAGTGATCCTCCGATTCCTTCCCCAAAATACAAGAAAAAAGCATTCTTCGCACTTCTAACATCTTGAGAGAAAAACCACTCTGCAAGCAACGACAAATTCGCATCGTTGTCTGCTGTCACTTTCAAACCGTATTTCGAGAAAGTCTCAACCAAGTTGATGTTCTGCCATTGTAGGTTCGGTGCTCGAGAAAGTATGCTTCCTTCTTCATCTACAACCCCAGGTATTGATATGGATAAAACAGTTCTGTTTTTGTCAACATCATCCTGATTACAGAGTTTTGAGATCACCTTGTCGGTTTTCGCCAGGAACTTTTCCAGTCCATTGGTTTCGAAACTGTCAACGATCTTCCATGTTTTGTCAAGAAAACCAAGAGCAATAATCGACTGATTAACTTGAATGTCAAGAATAATCGAACATGCAAACGATTTTGAGGGACCGAATACAGTTGCACCTTTCGTGGCTGTTCGTTCAAGATAATCTTTTCGGGAGATCAGTCCCTCCTCCTCAAGTTCTTGAATGATTCTCCATACTGCGCTGTTAGCGAGTCTCGTTTTTCGCACAAGTTCAACTCTACTCATCGGACCTGATTCGATCAAATGCCGAAAGATGATTCTTTTGTTGATCTCTTTCATTGACTTGGGATCGATTTTGCTGCGCACAGGTGCCCCCCTATGATGTAATCTTTCTGAGAAAGATTTCCATTCGTAAAGTAGCATTGTATAACATAAAAATCAACTATCAAAAACAGAATATTTTCGTTGTTTCTGATCATTATGATTCGCTGTCAGCTCTTTTTCTCGAGAGATCTCATGTTTTCTTCGATTTTCTTGTTTTCTCATTATTGTTAACTTCTTCCAGACTGCTCAAATCGTTTCGTCGAAGCATTCACATACAGCCTCCAATATCCGAGTTGCGAGCTGTGTCATATTGCTTTCCTGAGAAACCAAATAGCGGAAAAGTATAAAACTAAAAGTGAGGATGCAGCAACATGAAAAAGGCGGGTCTTTGGTTGTCGACGCAGCGCTTCGAGTATGAGAGTTCCAGAAAGTATTATGAATGGTGTTTATTGACGGAAAACATATGAAAAATTGCCTAAGATTTGACTATGCAGTACAGACATTTTTAAACTATGGCTCATTCATAATTATGTTTCTTTTTTCTTAAGCTGTTATATAATAAGTACAAAGGGAGGCATCTGTGTGAAGGAGGGTATGAGTCTTTTTGAAGTTTTGGTTGGAATGTTGTTGATAGCCATCGTCGCCCTGATTGTGATGACTGGTGTTGGTTCTGTCCTAACATCCATGTCAGCAACTGATTCAATTGATCGAGCGTCTATGTTGCAAATTTACACAGCAAGAAGGCTTTATCTTTTGAAAAGGGGCTCTCAGATCACGGAACTTGCGAACGAGATAAATAGCTCACTTTCTTCTCAATACCCTAAGATAAAGCAGATCGAGATCGAATCAAGCAATTCCTTCTATAGAAAATTCAAGGTTATAATTGAAACAAAACCAGGAAAAGAGATTTCTTTTCATGTCTATCAGGGTTTTTAGCCTGAGGGGGTGGCATGGTGAGCCTATCATTTACGGGTTTGCTGGCAACGTTGGTGATAGTCGGTATACTTATTGCCACCATTGGCATCGTTTATTCGTTTGCGTTTGGAAATTTGATCAAAACTCAAGTGATTTCTGAAATGTACTTGTATGCATCTCAGATAGCTGAGCAAATAGATTCCTTGATCAGTCAATCTATTTGGAAAGATGTGCAGGTTGGACAAGATCTTCCGTTCGTAACCCTGAAAAAACCAGTTCCAGGAGCAGCTGGTAAGATTGAATACGAACAATGGGAGATAAGATACGATCAACAGAATAATTACATCAAACTTATTACAGCACAAGGAGAAAGGAATGTCATACCACTGCAAAAACAGGTAAAGAGTGTCAAATTCAACGTTGGTGCGATCGGTGGCACTGCGCAACAAAGAGAAGCAATAGAAGTTGTCATTCAAATGGAATCAGGAAGCATTAAAAAAACCTTCAGATTTCTTACCACAGTTAGCTTGAGCACCACCTGAATGGGGGAATTTTCCATGAAAAAAGGGTTCATGCTTCCAACAACCCTGTTGATACTTCTTTTTTCTGTAATTGTGCTTTCGGTGATTTATAACACGGTGAGCAACCACATGACGAATGTTCAAAGGGTTTCAAGCTACAAAGAGCTAGAGTTACACGTTTCCAACGCACTTCAAATAGGCATAGGTTATGTGCGAACTGCATCAAGTGGCTTACTTGGTATTAATTTGACCACGACTTCGTATACACCGATTTGGTGGGATGAATTCCGTACTAAACTCGACCAAAATTGGAGAGACTACGTTGACCAATGGATATACAATGACAAGTCATTTTGCGTTTTCGACAAATCAAGGGGCATCCATAGCAATCAGATTTTAAGAGATGAGTTTGAAAGTTACTCTGCTGAATACAACTTGTCCGATGTTGCTGTATACGTTTTTCCTTTCAGGAACACAAAAATGAGAATGTTTGTGGTGGCTCGAGTTGTCAAGGACAATAAATCAGTGTATTCCTATGCTGTAGTGATGCCCGAGCTACTGAACAAGTATGTGTACTTCAGTCATGACGAGGGAGAAAACATATGGTTTACCAGCCGAACCAGAATTTATGGTCCTTTCAGATCCAACAGTATGATAAGAATTAACAACGCGGGTGGTAAGCCATATTTTCAAGATACAGTTGAGGTACCAGGTTTCATAAGACACACGGGTAACCCGCGAGAAATCACGGCAAATACTCCAAACTATGATCAAATTATCAGGAGCCTTGCAGATTTTGGTGGTAATCCAGCTTACAGGTTGATTTCCGATGCCGAAAGAAATGAGTTAGACTTTACAGCAATCAAGGACGAATACAAACAACTTCTAAACAATCATTTTGTCCTTGAAATTAATCAGTTTAAGAACAACTCTACAAATCCAATGGGGCTTAAGATTACAAGTTCTTCAAATCTTTATCTTAGTGTTGATGCTAATACGAGCAAAATAAAAATAGTCATTGGCAACACTAAGTATGAAATATCTTGGACACAGCTTCCAGATGCCATAGTGGAGATTTTTGCAAAACAAGGATCAAACTGGAGACGGACAGAAGGACCATACAGTGTAAAATTCAACGGAATAATCTATTCAACCGAGAACATAAACCTTGGAGATACTTCGACTGAAAATATGTCTTACTCTGGTAATCTTACGCTGTTCAGCGAAAAAGACATCAACATATATCGAAGAATAATAACACCAACAATACAACAATGGTTGATTCAAAACCTTGGTCCAAATGCTTTGAGCACCGCGGTTCCAGATAACAAAATTCAGGAACTGCTAAGCTATGTCGAGCAGAATGAGACATCTTCACTTAACATCGTTGCTGGGAATAACGTGGTTATCAAGAGAAAACTAAATAATATGAAAATCGTTGCAAGTATATATGCTTTCGACGGACAGTTTACCGTTGAAAATTATAACCAAGGAAGTCCAAAAGGTCAGTTGTTTGTACTTGGTAGCATTATGCAGAAAACCAGAGGACCAGTTGGCACTTTCAACCCAAACACTGGACAAACTCGGACGGGCTACTATCACGGATATGTACACGATCCAAGGATTTTGTCCGGTAATTACACTCCGGCTGGTACACCCTCAAGAAGTTCAAGAATAAGTGTGAGCGTTTTTGGCATTGTAAGATAGTTCTCAATCAAAGTATAATATCCCCGAGGTGACCCTATGAACGAAGTCTTTACAACGATGCTAAGCGTTGCTTTGGTTTTGTCAGGTGGAGGGGGGCGGGGGGCATATCAAATAGGTGTTTGGCAGGCTTTGAACGATCTTGGAATAGAAATTGCCGCAGTCTATGGAACGTCGGTCGGAGCCATCAACGGTGCTTTGATTGCCTTGGGAGATATAGAGTTTGCCAAAAGCGCTTGGCTTCAAGCCACATTTGAAGATGTGATGAATATACCCGAATCTGTCAGAAAAATTCTTGAAAGAAGGTTTTTCGATTTAACCATCCCTGAAGCAATCGATGCTGCAAGAAGAATTATCTCCGAAGGTGGTATCGATGTATCTCCCCTTAGGCAGAAAATAAAAGAACTTTTGCCGGAAGAAAAAATCAGAAACTCGAAAGTTCACTACGGTTTGGTTGCTTATTCTATAAGCGAGCTTAAACCATACATGCTTTACATTGAAGACATTCCCGAAGGAATGCTTGCCGATTACATTCTTTCCAGCGCAAACTTTCCGCTTTTCAAACGTGAGGAGATTGGTGGAAAACTTTTCATCGACGGGGGTGTTTACAGCAATATACCTGTGAGAATGGCAAGAGAAAAAGGATATGAAAGGATAGTTGTCGTGGATATTGGGACGCATGCTGTGTCGGATATTTTAGAGTATCTTCGCTCGTTCATCGATGCCAATATAACTTACATTCGACCAAGGGAACATTATGGAACTCTTCTAACCTTTGATCCAGAGGTTTCAAGAAAATACCTTTTGGCAGGATATCTTGACACACTTGCTGCATTTGGTAAACTTTACGGTGATAATTATTACATTTACGAACCAGAGGATGTCATTGGAAAACTTTTCATGTCCATGGATCCAGTGCAAAAAGATATCGCCGCTTTCTTGCTTTCGGTTAAATTGGACCCTGCCTTGTCACCGCAGGAGCAGTATTACAAGCAAATTCTTCCAAGACTTAGGTTGGAAACTTTGGCGCTTTTGGAATATGATCCAAAAGCAATTTGCACCAGAGTACTTGAGATGCTTGCATTGTTTTTCAAAGTGGAAAGGTTGAAAATCTACACTTCAAAAACGCTCCTTGAGGAGATAATCAAAGCTTCCAGCAACAATTCGCAAAACTTTTTCGAATCGATTTATTACAAAATTCGGCTGGAAAGAATCTTTAGATTTGTATCCTTCGTCTACAAAAACGGGAAAAAGGAAAATTTAGTCGATCCGTCTGGCTACGATGAGATAGTTAAACGGTTTGAAAATGTGCTCAAATAACTTGGTGATATAATCTTCTGCCAAACGCAGGGTTAAGGGAAGGGTTGAGATGAACCTTAAAATCTTTTGGCAAGCTTTCATGGTCTTTTTAGTGGCACTGTTTGCAGCTTTATCACTCCTTACGTGGCTCAAATACACAGAAATCAACCACAAATTCGAGCTTTCAAAAAACTTCTTTGAAAAAGCTGCAGAGTTTTTCGTAAATTCCATCAGCGTTGGGTATTTTCAATGGACAGAAATGTACGAAGCTTTGATTGAGCAAAACGAAGAAGAAATTCATCGGCAATTTACATATTTAAAAGCAGACTTTCCCTTCATTGAAGAAATATTCCTACAACCAGCCGATGTTCAGGAGCACTATGTGTTTGAAATTTTCTCTCAAGACAACTTTTTGATGGTTCATTTTGTCGTTTTTGATTCCAACCTTGAAAGGTACGTCAGCGACAAAATTGCAGTTGCAAAAATCGATCCAAATGGAATCTGCGAGTTGTTCAACATAGAAAATATATCCTTTGACCCAGCCGGAAAGGAATTCGTGTTTGGTTTAAAAGCAAAGTATGCAGGTAAGCTTTTTGAGCTTTCAACATTGGTAATTTCCTTGCTTGTTGGATTGCTTGCCGGTATTTTTAAGTTCAGCCTGGATTTGAGACAAATTTATGTACTTCATAGAGAGTTGAATAAAAGGTATGAAAGAAAACTTCAAGCTTTGCAGTCCATATTAACTTTTATGGAAGATTTTCTTAGAAAAGAAAAGCTGCTTGAAGAAAATGAATATCAACTCATCTTGGAAGAAGCTGTCAAAATCGTTCCAGGCGCTGAGGCTGGTTCGATAGTCTTAGAAGAAAATGGTTTTTACGTTTTCAAAGCAGCCGTTGGTTTTCCACTTGAAGAACTTCGTAAGGTAAAGCTAGCTCCCCAGCAGCTCAACAGGCAGGAGATAAGCGATGAAGCTACCATCATAAAAAATCCAGCAGCGATAGATAAAAAACTGCTCACAAGCGATCAGTACGAGGTTTTTCTTGCCGCTGGGGTAATTGAAAAGATAAAATCTACCCTCTCTTTACCGTTAATCGTTCAAGGTAAGATTGTTGGATTTTTTAACCTCGATAATTTCCACGATGAAAATGTTTTCAATGAAGAATCAATCGAAATTGGTAAACTTTTTGCGGGAAGAATCTGCCTTTTGCTAGAAAGGAAGCTTTTTGAAGAAAGAATAAAACAAGAGCAGGATACGGTCAAAAAACTTTTGGATCATTCTTTAAAACGTGAATTTGCACTTCAATGCATTGTTGACCTTATTCAAAAAGTTCTTCAGGGTGGTTCCTTAAATGAAGAACAGATTTACAATCAAATTCTTGAAACAGCGGTAAAAGCAATACCAGGTGCACAAGCCGGTTCGTTTTTCTTAAAAGAGGAAAACTTCTTTGTTTTCAAAGCCACTGCTGGCTACGATTTGGAAAAGCTTAAAGAAATCAAAATTGAAATCAAAAAGGAAAAAGATTATTACAGCAAGCAAGTGCAAATTATCAAGCATCTTCCAAGCAAAAATGGGAAAACAGTTCCATTGGAACAACTGGAATTACTTAGAAAATACGGTCGATTGGATGAGATCAAAAGCACCTTGAGAATACCTGTAATAGTCAGAGATGAAATAATTGGGGTTATACACCTTGACAACTTTGAAGGTGAAGATGCATTTGACAATGGAGCAATTAAACTTGGACAGCTTTTTTCCAGCATAGTGGCTGTTTTGTTGAACAGACTAGAACTTGAAAAGCTTTTGATTAAAGAAAAGGAATTGACAAATAATCTGTTCAAACAAGCTTTAAGAAGATCTGCAGCGCTTAGAAAATTGATAGATTTTGTGCAGGAAATTTTGCAGTCAGAACTACCATTGTTGGAAGAAATTCTTCTGCAAGTGCTTAAAAGCGCTATCGAAGTCGTTCCAGGTGCGCAAGCGGGTTCTTTGCTTTTAATAGAAGACCACTATCTTGTTTTTAAAACAGCCGTTGGATACGATTTGGAACAACTTAAAAAAGTAAGGTTCGATCTTAGAAAAATCCCAGGACCATTTGATAAAAGGGCTTATGTTGCTAGAGATCTTGCAGCCAGAGATTCTAAAATTTTATCTCCCGAGGAATTGGAAATATTAAGAAAATTTGGACGACTCGATCAAATAAAATGCGTGCTTAGACTTCCCATATTAGTTGGCGATGAACCCAAGGGGTTGATGCACTTGGATAACTTCGAAAACGAAGATGCTTTCGACGAAGAATCACTTCAAATAGGTCAATTGTTTTCCAATATCGTTGGTGTTTTGCTATACCGTTTGCAATTCGAAAAACAGCTTAGAGAAGAAAGAGAAAAGTTTGAACATCTTTCTTACCATGATTCTTTGACGCAGCTTCCAAACAGAAGGTATCTTTTCGAATTTGGTTCAAAAATGCTGGCTCTAGCAGACAGGGAATCAGAGAAAGTTTCTTTGCTTTACATGGACCTAAAAAAGTTCAAAAACGTTAACGACACCTTTGGTCACGCGGAAGGCGATGAGGTATTGAAAATAGTAGCACAAAGGTTGAAAGAACTTTTGAGAAAAAGCGATTTGATTGCAAGAGTTGGAGGAGATGAATTTGTTACCATGGCTTACGGTACGGATATTAATGGAGCTGTTGAGCTGGCAAAAAGAATTGAGCAAGCAATTGAAAAACCAATAGAAACGCGCTTAACAGTTCATGTCATCTCAGCAAACATCGGTATAGCGGTATTTCCCGAAGATGGAGAAACACTGGAGGGGCTTTTGACAAAAGCAGACAGAGCAATGTACTATGCTAAAATCAATAATTTAGCTCATGCCACAACAGACGACTTAGAAGAATTACTTTGAAAAAATCTATATCTTTATAACTTCAGTTTCAGCCAATGCATGCTCAACCAGTTTTTCTAAGTTCAAGTTTTCCTCAAATTGTTTTACCTTGTGAAGTTTTGGTTTTGTCTCCGGTTTTTTTGGAACAAAGATTGTACAGCAATCGGCGTATGGTTCTATGGATATTTCATAAGTTCCTATTTTCTTTGAAAGATCTATTATTTCCACTTTGTCAAAGCCTATCAATGGGCGAAGTATCGGCATACTGGCAGCTTCATCTACGGCAACTATCGATTCCATGGTCTGACTTGCCACTTGTCCAAGGCTTTCACCAGTTACAAGGACCTTTGCACCAACTTTTTTCGCGATTTGTTCTGCCACCCTGACCATCATTCTTCTCATCATTATCGTCAAATAATCGTTTGGACATTTTTCGGCAAGTTCTTTTATCACTTCGGTAAAGTTGACAACGTGAAGAACTATTTGTCCACCGTATTCGGCAAGAACTTTACAAAGTTTTATGACTTTTTCCTTTGCCCTATCGCTTGTGAAAGGGAAAGAGTGAAAGTAAACCGCTTCTAAAGTTGCACCTCTTTTCATCATTAAATACCCTGCCACTGGGCTGTCGATTCCCCCAGAAAGCAAAAGCAAAGCCTTTCCGCTGGTTCCAACCGGAAGTCCACCCGGTCCTGGTATTTTCTCACAATAAACGTAAGCTTTTTCTCTGATTTCGATGTGAACCACTACTTGGGGATTGTGAACATCAACTTTTAAACCTTGAAAATTCTTCAGTACATGTTCACCGAGAATTCTGTTTAATTCTATCGAACTGAGCGGAAAGGCTTTGTTAGCTCTTCGACTTTCTATTTTGAAAGTTTTGCCGTTTAAATCTGCTCCCATAAGTGCTTGTATTACCGTTTCTTTGATCTTTTCCAAGTCAAGATCGCTTTCAAAAGCAACCGCTGTTGTGTTTATTCCAAAAACCTTTCTCAGCCTTTTTAAAACTTCTTCTTTAGGTGCTTTGACCTTCAGATAAATTCTTCCATGCGTTTTGCTGATGTTTACATCTTCAAAATCCTTCAAAGCTTCTTTTATTCTTTTGACAAGCGTGTCTTCGAAAAACCATCTATTTTCGCCTTTCAATCCGATCTCAGAATAACTTATCAAATACAAGTTCACCTTTTTACCTCCCTGCATACTTTCTAAGTTGAGCAACTTCTTTTTTCAAAACTTCAACCGTGTAATCTATGTCTTCGAAAGTCAAAAACGGAGATAAGCTAAAGCGTATTGCACCGTCTATCTCCTCGTCTTTCTTTTTCATTGCCAAAAGCACATGGCTTTTTTGGCCTTTTTTTGACAGACAAGCAGATCCAGAGGAAACGTATATCCCATGAACTTCAAGGGTATGCAAAAGCACCTCTGATTTTACACCTAAAAACGATATGTTCAAGATGTGCGGAGCCCCGTCCTTTGGACCGTTCAAAACTGTACCATCTATTTCTGTCAAAATCCTGTTACGAAGATGATTTTTCAAATTCCTCATACGCAAGGTCCATTCTTCAAAGTTTTTAAAAACAACTTCTACAGCCGCTGAAAATCCAGCTATCCCAGGAACATTTTCGGTCCCAGGTCTTATACCTTTTTCTTGCCCCCCACCGTTGAAAAGCGGAACGATCTTGGTTTTTTCCCTGATGAACAAAGCTCCTATTCCCTTTGGACCGTATATTTTGTGTGCGCTGATGCTCAAAAGATCTATCCCTTTCAAAGAAGGCAAAAGTGGAATTTTCCCAAAAGCCTGTACCGCGTCGACGTGAAGAGTGATGTTTTCATGTCGTGAAACGATTTTGACAATCTCTTCCATAGGTTGTATCGAACCAACTTCGTTGTTGACGTACATTATGCTTACAAGAATTGTCTCTGGAGTTATCGATTTTTCAAGCTGTTCTAGGTCTACATGTCCTTCCTTGTCCACGGGTATGTAGGTTACCTTGAAACCTTCGTTTTCCAACTGTTTGAAAACCTCAAGAACGGATGGATGTTCTATTTGGCTTGTTATCAAATGGTTACCTTGTTTTCGTTTAGCGTAGGCAACACCCTTTATCGCCAAGTTGTTCGATTCAGTTCCTCCCGATGTGAAATAAATTTCACTTGGTTTTACTTGAAGAGCCTTTGCTATTTTTTCCCTTGCGTCCAACACTATTTTCTCCGCTTCAATACCTTTTCGATGAAGCGAAGATGGATTGCCATAACATACTTTTAAGGCGTTAACCATAGCCTCAATTACTTCGTCAAGAGCTTTTGTTGTGCTGCTGTTGTCAAGATACACTTCTTTCACAAAACCACCTCAAAGATATTTTTACAGAAATTAAGCCAGAAAGCAAATCCCTTTCAAGGGATTGCGATGAATGGCTATAATGTATAAGAGCAACACAGCGTTTATAATCATATCACAAGCAGCCTTCTCAAGAAAGGAGCAAGCCAAACTTGGATAAGGCTGAAAAAATAAAACAAACATTCGCTGAAACAAAATTGAAAAGACAATCTCAAAGGCTTGTTGTGTACCAGCTGAAGCTGCAGAACTTATCAAAGCACAAAGCTGAGCTTTTAAAACGGGCTTTTCTTGAAGCAAAGTGGCTGTACAACTGGTTGATTGCTGACATAAAAAGGCTGGATCTGCCGGTCCACAAGGTAAACGTTGTCGAGATAAAAGTCGGCGATAACTTTGAACACAGGGAACTGCAAGTACTAGGCAGCCAAATAAAGCAGGAAATAGCTCAGGTTATCGAAAATAATTTACGTGCGATAGCTGCGCTTAAAGCTAACGGCTATAAATTTGGCGCGTTGAAATTTAAAGAGTACGTAAACTACATACCGCTGAAGCAGTACGGAGTAACATACAAACTCGATTTTCAGCGCAACCGTGTTCACATCCAAAGACTTGGCAAGTTTAGAGTGCTTGTCTTAAAGCCGTCTGGTTACTACTTACACGTCACGTGTTACCTGCCAAAGGAATCTGACGGTCCTGTTTTTGATAAACCCATCGGTATCGATTTTGGTGTTAAAAATAAAGTAACACTGTCAAATGGCATGTGCATAGACTTTGAGATACACGAGACACTGCGGTTGAGAAGACTGCAAAGACGGCTGGCAAGAAAGAAACGCGGTTCAAACAACTACAAAAAGACGCTGCAGTTGCTACGCAGAGAGTACGAGAAAATTGCCAACAAACGCAGAGACGCGATCAACAAACTTATTGGCTTTTTAAAGATGTACAAAGTCGTCGTTTACCAGGAAGATGCAGTAGCTGGCTGGATGTCTAAATTTGGCAAGCAATTACAGGGGGCAGGGGTAGGCGGATTGAAAGCAAAGTTGAGCCACAGCCTTGCGACGTCTATCCCTGTGCCTAGATTTGAAAAGTCTACAAAGATCTGTGCAAACTGCGCAAACAACACGATCTGAAGCTGTCTGACAGGGTCATTAGATGCGATTGCGGCTGGGTAATGGACCGCGACGTTAATGCTGCGGTTGTGATTTTAAAGAAAGGGCTTGGCTTGGGCCCTGATCAAGCTCTAGGGCTGGACCGGTCCGAAGTAACGCCTGCGGAGTGGGAAGCCTCTGCCAGGGTGTTAGGGAGCAATCCCTACATCTTGGTAAGCACGCCCACGATGAAGCAGGAAGCCCATTCCTTTTAAGGAATGGGAGGAGGTCACCACATGTTTTTTCACAGTCCTTCTTCTTTAATTCGCGCAAAGCCCATTATTGCGACAACTTGCGCAACTATTGAAAGTACAGCTCCAACGAGCAAAATAAAAAGAAAAGCCGCCCACTTGTAAAGTTTTGCAACCGTTGAAAAAGTCTTTATGTTTGAACTTTCAGCTAGAATTCGATAAGCCCTCGAGAAAAATCCAAAGATTGCTATTGATAGAACCGCCATCAAAATTAAGCTTGGAACAAACCATGAAACCCATCCTTCGATGTTTTTCAACTCTTGCTGCGTTAGTCCTTCGTAGATTTTTACCAAAAAAGGAAGAGATTTACCTGCCACCACCTGTCCAAGTATGGCAAGAACGATTTGCAAGGCAACTGGCATGAAGAAAGCGGGTGCGATTTCAGCGTGTTTGAAAATTCTTGCCAAATTCAAAATTCCTGTTAAAAACAAAATGGAGCCAAAGATGGATGCAAAAACACCAAGTCCAAGATCACCAGAAAGAGTAAGTATCAATCCAACGATTATGATCCTTTTTGTAAGTTTTAAATTCAACTTCTTACCACCTCAAACTTTTTCCTTAACACCTATTTTGAACAGCTCAGCAAGACCTGGAACGACGAACAAAGAAAAGGCGGTTGTAAAAATCAGTCCAATTATTATCGTCCAAGCTATAGGAGATTCAAGCTCAGAACCCTCTGATCTGCTGAATGCAACAGGCAACAAAGCTATTATGGTTGTAAGGGTCGTCATAAGGATGGGTCTTAACCTGAGCGAAGCTGCTTCAACTATGGTCTGCCTGTATTGGTTGTTCAAAGTTGCGTAGTTTTTTATGAAACTTATCATCACAATGGAATTGTTCACAACGATTCCAACAAGCGTCAAAGCTCCGACGAGTACAGGAAGATTTAAACTGTAACCAAAAAGAATCAGCACAAAACCAATTGCAACTGCAACAATAGGAACCGTGCTGAAAATCACAAACGGCACGACAAAGGATTCAAACAAAGCGCTCAAAAGCATGAAAACCAAAATTGCGGCCGTTATTACGATGATCCTAAACTGTTCAAACAGAACGTCCATCGAGGCTTTCTGACCCGCTAAGGAGTAGGTTATACCATCAAGGTTGACTGATTGCAAAACTTGCTGCGTGATTTTCACCAAATCCGACGTTGACAAATGTGATTGAACTATGTCGACATAAACAACTCTTTCACCGTTTTTATGCTCTATGCTGTTGAAAACTTTTTTCTTTGTCACGTCGGAAACTGCGCTCAGTGGAACATCTCTTCCAGCTGAACCTTTGAGCATCACCGATTCAAGTTGGTTTATTCTTTCAAGATTTGCGTAATTCAAATAAACAGGTAGAACGCCGTGCTCAGTTTGCAATGTTCCAATGGATTTTCCAAGTGTGTAATATTGAAGCTCCATGAAAACCTGCCCAGGTACAAGTCCAGAAAAGATCGTTCTGTCTCTTGCAAGCTCAACGTAAACAGTTTCAATCTTGGCTTCCCCACGTATTGAAACTTGACCAACGTTTTTACTTGAAAGTTTGTCACAAATTTCTTGCGCTTTTTCCATCAAAGCGTTCAAATCTTTGCCAATTAACTCTATCGTCAATGGATAACCGAAAATCTCGGCAAGGTAATTACCGCTTCCAAATTCAAGCCTTAGTCCCACAAATTCTGCTTGCTTTAAGTCCTCAACAAGTTGCGATGCCTTCTTTACATATTCACTTCTTTTGCCTTTCAACCACACATTTATGTAGGCTTTGTTTTCAGAGGCACCACCTATGATCTGTGAAAATTGGCTTGTTATCCCTATATCTGCATAAACCGCTTGAACGTTGTATTTGTCTTTATTTTTCAGTATGAAATCCTCGACCTGCTTGACTAGCTTAGACATCTTTTCGTAAGAAACCTGCTCGTCTGCCAAAGCCGTTATGGTAACAACGTTGTTGGCAAATTCTGGGATAAAGCTTCTCTTAGCGTTAAGCACATACCAACCTGATATGACAACCAAAAAGATTGTAACTGCGATCAAAATCCACTTCTTATCCAAAGCTTTTGAAAGTGCTTGCTTGTAAAAGCCAAGAACCTTTTCGTAAGAGCTTGTTTTATACGCCTTTATCCAACGTGAACCAGCTGGCACCAAAACACCAGCCACAGCGAGCGATGAACCTAAAGCAAGACTGAGCGTGGCGGCAAAGTATTTGAACATGCTTGCAGCAAAACTCTGCGTGAAAACAAGCGGCAAAAAGACTATAACCGTTGTCGCGGTCGAAGCGAATATTGCCATAAAAACTTCCGAAGTTCCCCTTCCAGCAGCTTCAACGTAATCTTTACCAATGGATTTGTACCTGTAGATGTTCTCAAAAACAACGATAGCGTTGTCAACCAGCATTCCAACGGCCATCGTTAAACCACCAAGTGTGAGCATGTCGAAGTTCAAATTGAAAAAGTACATGAGCACGATTGCCACGACCAAAGAGAGTGGGATGCTCAGCGCAACAATTGCAGTGCTTACAAAATCAAGCACGAAAATTAAAACAACCAAAGAAGCGCTTATTAGTCCAAGTACCAAATCTCTTAGCAAACTCCTTATAGCTCTTTCCGTGTAAAGCGATTGGTCTATCAAGCTTGTGTATGGAACCTTTAGTTCATTCAAGAGTTTTTTGACTTGTCTGACTGTTTGAACGGTGTTTGCACCTGATCTTTTTCTGACAACGATTACCTTTGCTTCTTCGCCGTTCACCCTGACTGTTCCACGTACGTTTCTTTCCACAACTTCAACATCTGCCACTTGGTGAAGCCTTACAGGCACTAAAAGTCTTGGCATTTGCCCTGTTGTTGCCATTTGATAAGTCAAACCCCTAAAGCCGACTATTGCCATTTTCAATTCGTCGATGTCTTTAAATCTTCCATCGACGGTTACAGTGTAAACGTTGCCGTTTTCGTCCTTTAAGGTTCCCATGGGGTAAACAAAATTTCCAGACAAAAACATTTCCATCAAGGAAGGATCTATTTGAAATTGCCTGACTTTTTGTGGATCTACCGTTATTCTCACAACCTTTTCGCCAGTGCCAAGAACTTCTACACCGGCAACGTCGGGTAGCCTTTTAAGCTGTTGTATGAATCTTTCTGGATCTTCCAGCGTTGAAAAGGCAAAAACAGGCAACAAAGATGGATCAAACTCCACAACAGTTGGTCTTACTCCCTCAGGAAGCTGAGCTTGAGCGATGTTCAAATACCTTTCTAAGCGCGATGAAACTGCTAAAACGTCCACACCCCATTCGTATTCAACCAAAATCAAAGAAAGTCCAGGTTGAGAAACACTTGTAAAGTTTTTCACTCCCGGGACGGTGGCTATAACTTTCTCCAAAGGTTTGGTAACCAGCTCTTCTATTTCTTCAGTACCTGCTCCCATGTAAGTTGCAAAAACGGCTGCGTACGGATATTCAACCTGTGGAATCAGCTCCAAATGCAACCTTTGAAAAGCAAGATAAGACAAGGCAACTATAGCCAATAAAAGCATTAGTACTGCAACAGGACGCTTTGCAGCAGCCTTTGCTATATTCAACTTTCACACCCCCGTTTCATCCTCCTTAACAGCCTTTCCACAAAGCTCGATAACTATCTTTGCCCACTCAAGGTTTACATCTATTAGCTTTAATCTTTCGCTGCGCGCGACGACTGGAAGTTCTGTGCACCCTAAAAGCACGTAGCCTTCAAGTTTTGGTTCAACTGCTTCTTCCCATACTTTTTTGGCTTTTTCAACGTTGCCCGCTTTAACGGAATAAATTATCGTCATCAAATTATCTTGAACTTCTTCAGTTGGAATCAAGATTTCTACGTTGAACTTTTCGGCTGCCACTTGATAAACCCCACTTTTTATCAACCCTTTCGTGCCGGTCAGCCAAAATCTTTTTATACCTTTTTTGCAAAGTCTTTCGACCGTAAGTTCAGGGAGATTTAAAACTGGTATAACTGCTTGCTTTCTGACTTTTTCCAAAAATGCATATGCTGTGTTGCATATGAAAACGGCAAAGTCTGCCCCAGCTTTCGCCAGCCTATTCACCGAATCAACAAGGTATGGTGTGGGATCTTCTCCACCGTACAACAAAGCCGTTGTTCTGTCTGGAACGGCTGTGTTGAAGTCTACAACCATTTTCAAATGGTCTTGATCCTTATCCGCTTTCGTCAGCGAAACCACTTTTTGAAGAAAATCCACCGTTGAAAGCGATCCCATTCCCCCAACTATGCCTGGAACTTTCACTTGTAAACCGCTGGCGTGCATAAGCTTATTCTCACTCCTTCAACTTCAAAGATTGCTTCAACGTAGTACGCGATATGTCTTCCTTCAGGTGGCATTAAATCTGCTGTGTAAAATCCATCGATAAGTTCAAGTGGTATTCTCATCCATATGGATTTTCTGAAATCGGTCACGTTTGAAACCGCTCTCCAAACATAGATTTCCTTTATAAGATCAGAATGCTTCACGGTTATCTTTGAATTTGATATTGAAAACTCGAAGACTGGCAGCTTGTTCTCAACAACCAACTTGAAAAAGTTGGATGCGTTCTCCACAACCATTGGAATGTTTCTAATTCCATGCGGGTTGTTTGGAACGTAAAGTAGATAATTTTTTCCTGGAAGATCGAAAAAGTAAAGCATGCTCGAATATATCGTCCAATATTCGTCGTTTGTCGCGTTGATTATGTACTTTGGCATTGTAAGTTTATCCCTGTAAGAGAACGGGTCTAGCATTCGAATGAGTCTTTGACCAACCTCTTCAGTTATCCATTCCATTACACCGCGTTCAACGTAAGGTCTCAAGCTGTCGCTGAACTTTTCGTACATAGTCAACTGTTGCCTGTACTGCGCAGGAAAGTTGAGCATGTCAAAAACAATTGGAGCTATGGCAAAAACTCTTTCATCGACCACGGCGGTAAGCCAAGTTGTCCAACCTCTTTTCGAAGCACCGGTGACGAAAAATTTCTCAACCCCAAGAAGTTCTTGAGCCAAATTCATGGCAGCGACTGCGCTTGTCGTCATTGGGAAAAGAAGTGGAAGGGTAAGATCCCCGGTTTTTCTGTATTCCACCAACGTGTGAGCTATCAGGTCGTCTTCTCTAAGACCGTATATGGGCTGGTTTGGTACATCTCCAAAAACGATCATTGGAGCAGAGAATTTGTCGGCTATCCAAACGTAATCTTCCAAATCTTTTGCTTTCGTTGGATCAAAATCTCCTGTTATGACCAGTACACCAAACTTTGGATAAACCACTTCATTGGGTATCACAATGAGCACGTCGTGAACCCAATCGATGTTCTGCCAAGTTTGACTTTTCAAAACAACGTGAATCAGCTTTGTTCCAGCTTCGGTTATTTTTTCCAACACAATTTGATACGAAACATTGATCTTTGACTTGACGTAATCAAAAAGTTCTTGAGCTATAAGCAAGGTCGTCAGGAGCACCATGGTGAAAAATATTATTGTTTTTCTCACACTATTCACCCCTAAGTTGAATTATACATCCACGGCAAGGCTACCAAATTGGTTTGAAGGAAAACGCAATGTAAACTGCGGCAGGTAGGAAGAAATCAAAATCCTGCTCTTTCGCTATGTAAGTAATTGTGTAAGCAACCGTTTCAACAATTGTGTAAGCTTGGATGCAACGGTATTTTTCGTTTGTCCTTTCAAATTCAAAAATTCTCCATGCATAATCGATTCCTTCAACGTAGTTTACCCCGGTTGAAAAAAGTTTGTAGCCTGCCAACTTCATCAAAGTATTTCTTTCAACCAAATTCGAATACTCTTCCAAGGAGATTTTTCTTGGAAGGTTTTCCTTAACAATTTGTACATAACCTCTTTTACCCTCTACATGTGTGGCAAAAGCTCCAATTTCTCCTCTTGCAGGCGTCACAGCCACGAACGGTCCCATCAACTTCACGGTGTAGTTGTGATCTGTGTTCAAATAAACCTGGGGTTTTTCACTTATTCTCAAACTGGTCATAGTAAGCAAAGCCGGCACCAAATGCTGCCAGAATTCTTCAAAGCTGGAATAATAAGTTAAAATGTATCCTTTTCCTGATCTAAGAAAAATCATTTGAATTCCTTCGCTTTTTTGACTGGAAATGGAAAATCTTCTGTAGAAAAACTCTTGAGAACCAAGCCAAAAGTTCATAACCGCGAGTTCTTCTGCTCCGATAAGCTGCGCACCCAAAAGCTTTGCAAAGCTGTTTAAATCGTTAAATCCAGACGCTGAAATTGAAACAACTTGAAGCGTTGAAGACTTACCCGGTACTTGGAACAGACCAATTTCATTCGGTCTTGAAGGACGCATTTCAAAAAATGGGCTGTAGACGGTGAGCACCAAATCCAGCGCTGGAGAAAAATAAATCGTTTGCGCAAGCAAAAAAGCGCTTGTAATTAAAAAAAGAGCAACGATAACCATTTTCAAACTTAATCACTCCCTGTTAAATGTTAACAACGTTTGATCCTAGGTTACATTATTCACTCATTTCTTTTTTGCCGCACGCTTTGACGATTCACACCATTATAATAACCCAAGGTGATGGTAAGTATGCTTAGGAAAATAACGATGATAATCCTTTTTGTTTTTGCAACAATTTACCATGCGTCGGTGGTGATCTTTCTATACCACCGCTTCGATGATGCAAGGTATCCAACGACCAACACGTGGACCTATGAACTAGAAAGACACATACAGCTTGTAAAAGAACTTGGCTTTGAGATATGGACGTTGAAGGATTTGGAAGATTATGCGTACGGTCGAAAATCGTTTGATGGCAAAGCGGTAATTTTCACCGTGGACGATGGCTATCGTTCGGTCTACCAGCACGCATATCCTGTTTTCAAAAAGTACAACGTTCCGTTTGCCGTTTTCCTTCAAGTTGGCGCAGTTGGTTATCCCGATTATCTCACTTGGGATATGATCAGAGAAATGTTGAAAGATGGTGTGGAGTTTGCAAACCATTCTTTTTCCCACGAAGATTTTCCAAAGTTTTTAAAGAAAATGCCTCTTTCGGATGTAGTTGAACGCTTTAGAAATGATACAAGAAAGGCAAACCAGATATTCTATGAGAAAACTGGTTATCAAATGCGGTACTACGCATATCCGTATGGGCATTACCTTCAAGAGTTCTTTGACGTTTTAAAAGAAGAAGGTTTTGTCTTAGCCTTTACCCAAAATCCAGGACCTTATACACCTGAATATGGTTTTTACGAAATACCTCGCGAACCATTGCTCGAAGACTGGGCAACGGAAAAGCACGTTAGATACATTCTTTCCAGAAAACCATTGGTTGCAATCTTTCAGAATTTTACCGTCGAAAACGGCAAGCTTCAGTTAAACGTCAAGATCTTAAATCCCAAGGAGGTGAAGACGGCAGCCCTGTACGTGTCGGAAAAAGGAACTTTGCAAACTAACTTGAAAGATTCAATTTTACAAATCGGTCCAATTGAACTTACAAAAATGTACAACAGATTACTGATAAGTGTGCGTGATAAGGATAATCAAGAGTACGTTAGATACTGGTTGATCTACAACGTACAGGGTGAATAATTCCAAACAAGGAGGTGTCGTAGTTGTTGAAAAAAATAGCTTTTATACTTGCGATAATTGTGGTGTTTGCAAACGTTCCAAAGTTTAAATTTGAATTTGTTCAATTTTTTGAACAGGAAGAACAAACTGAGTACGTCGAGTTGTTGGAACTTGAGTTTGAAAGTTACGTTGAGGTTGAGGAATTTTTCAACAAAATCGGTTACGATCTTGCCGCTGGAGTTGTACCCATGGTGATTTTGAAAAGGCTGCCCAACGACTTGGGACAGATCAACGATGTCAAAAAGAAAAAAGACCTATTCGTCAAGATACTTTTGCCGATAATAATTAAGGTGAACAAAGAGATCTACGAAGAAAGGGAAAAAATAGTTGAGCTTCCCGAAAACAGCCCCGAGCTGTCAAGGTATTTGACAAAATACAAAGCGAAAAACAAGCAAGAACTTTTAGAAAAAGTCATGCCCATTCCCGTGGAAATAGCCCTTGCGCAGGCAGCGATTGAATCAGCTTGGGGAACTTCAAGATTTGCAATAGAAGCCAACAACATCTTCGGAGAATTAACCTTCAAGCCCGGCAACGGTGTGGTGCCGAAGGAGAGACCGGAAGATGAAATTTACGAGGTTCGAAGGTTCCCAGACCTTTTGAGTGCCGTGAGAAGCTATGCATACAACCTCAATGTTTCTCCATTCTACAGAGAATTCAGAGCCATTCGATCAGGGAAAATCAACAAACCACTTGCAGATGGGTTGATCTTCTATTCACAAAGGCGGGAAGAGTACGTTAGGGAAATTAAATTGATAATCTCTGCAAACAGGTTTGCAATGTTAAATGAACATAAAGCTGCACCAATTTTGCTTGCCTATATTGGCGGGTTGAGATAGGCGAGAGATTGCTTTTGAGTTAGCTAAATTTGTTGACTTAGCAACGCATGGGTGTATAATTTGTTCCAGAACGAATGCAAAGATGATACAACAGCCTTTACAAATCATGGATCATGCACACTTTGTTTTGTCTAAATTATCTTAATAGCAGATTGTAAAAACTGTAGATGAAAAGTTTTGGCAACTTGGTTAACGCTCATTGAGAAGATGGTGGAACCGAACGCAGATTTGCAAGGTACTTGTGAGAGTTGTGAACAAAGCTTTGTGTGCCGTATCAGCTGAAGAATAATTCTAATTTATAATAAGCATTTGATTTTCTTAAAAAAGGTGTATAATCTAATCCAAAGGAGGTGTAATTATGAGGAAAGGTTTTACGTTAATTGAACTTTTGATCGTCCTGGCAATCATCGCCGCACTGTTGACCATCGTAACACCGATAGCGTTGAATGCGGTAAGACAAGCGAACGCTACAAAGATAGCTTCGACCATGAGAAACATAGCTTCAGCTGCGCAATCGTACGTTATGACCGAAAGAACAACGGTTATATCGGGAGGCAACTGGTTGCAAGGCTTGGTGAGTCAAGGATATTTGAACACTAACCCCGGCGGTGATTATACGGTGTCAGTTACCGAGGGATCAGGCACGGAGGCTGGTAGGATAACGATAACTGTTAGGTATACAGGATCAGCAGTTCGTATCGACGATCTGCGAAGAGTTGTTCCGGAAATGAGCGGATCCACCGGTAACGCCGAATATATTTTAACGACTGCCCGCTGGTGGTGACATCATAATCATTACAATGCGGCCCTTGTGGCCGCATTTTGTTTGTCTATAACATTTGCTCCTTCATTCTTTCGAACCTCTTTAGTCTTTCCCACAACAGGATCTCGAACGGTATTTCGCTGGAAAGCTGCTGTAGTATTTTATCTGTTGTTTGAACATCAATTTTGTTTGTCAGAATTATGAGTAGTTCTTTTCCAAGTAGTTTCGAAAAAACTCCACCATTCATTTCTGCTTTCAGCTCATCTTCAACAACTTCCAGCAGTCTTACAAGAGTTTGTCTAAAACCGTTGACAACTTCATCAACTTGAAAATGAATTAGGTCTTCAACAATTCTTTGAAATCTGTTTGAGTATTGCTGAATTGCTTTTGATAAATCTATCTTCTCAATCTGTTCTTTTACAAAAGCTGCTGCTGGCTCGTATGTTTGTTTTACGATTTGTTTTAGTTGCATTGCCTTGTCAACTTGCCCTGTTCTTTCAAGCTCAATTATTATTTGAAGAAGATACTCAATCACCCCATCTGGAACAGCCCATACACCTTTTTCGTACATATACTTGCATGCCCATACTTCTTTTTCTGCAAGATATAACAACATTTCGATTGCTCTTTTATCTGTCCTGCCAACTTCAAAAATCGCCTTTGCCATACTTCTATACACGTCCTGGCCTTCCAAAGCCTTTGTCAAATCTATGTTTTTTCTATCTGGATACACGTTCCACGATCCAGGAGCTTTGTCGATGTTCATTTTTGCATACGTCAACAGCATGCTGAAATACTTTTCTCTTAACGATCGAAGCTGTTCTATATTTTTTGAAAAACGTTCTTCTTTGTTAAGAGTCTCACTTATTCTATCAATGATTTTGCAAGCAGCGGCGCTGAATTTTGCAATTCCATCGTATATTCCTATGTCATTCAGTGAGTGCGAGGATGTTTTCAACAGCCCAATGGCGTCAATAATTACTTGAAATTCTGCTACTTGTTGGGCTATTTGCGGTTTTTCTTTGACAACTTGTTCCATGAATTCCAGTTCTTTTTCATTATGAATTGGTGCAATCAATTTTTGTACGGCATCGTACTTGCCTCTCAGCGAAGTGAATTTTCCTGTTAACAGATCAAAAGTCATTTCGGAGGACCTTCCAGGTGCAAGGAACGCGAGGTGAAAGAAGGCTTCACCATATGTTCTACTCATCTGCGCGCTCACAATCAGATTGCTCAAAGCTTTTTGATACATTTCAACTTCAGAAACAACCGTCTTTGCCAAACTTTTATTGATTTTCTCAAGATCCTGCGTGAGCTTGACTAGAACGTCCTCATCGTCGCATTCAGCAAGCTTTTGTTCGTAAAAATTCCTGTACTCCAACAGATTGTTTCTATGTTCCTTTATTGCTCTTAAGTTCACGTAAGCTTCCAAACCCGCTTTGTAACTTACTTGCGCTATAAAGTTAGTCCAACTGAAATACGAGACAGCAATGGTTAAAAGGTAAATCGCAGTTAGACAGAGTACCTTTTGAAATCCTTTCACCTTGATTTCGAAAGTCATTACTTTCCGATGGTTGAAATATTTTCCAGTCGCAACACCGAACACAAACGCTGCAAAAAGTGTATTTGAAGGAAAATGAGAAGGAAAGCTGAAAAAACTTTGAGCAAGATAAACTATGAAAGAACATCCCAACGATAGAAATAAGAAAATCTCATCTTTCGAGTTAGCTTTACTCAAGTATTTGAAAGCATACACGACAGTGCTGATGATAAACAGCACTATTATCCCAAGTCCAATTAAACCAGTTTCACCAAGAATTTGTAGATAATCGTTGTGAGTGGATTTGAAGTTTCCCCACACATAGAGTGATTCTGGATGTTTTTCTATCACATTCTGCATCCAATCAATTGCCCTGATTCGAAAGGTGGCTATGCCCTCACCAATTAGTTTGTTGTGTTTCCATTGTTCAATCGAAGCTCTCCATGCTACAAGTCTTTCCTCCATGTTTGAGGCGACAGTCTCGAATTGAAGCCTTTGAGTTATCACCATTTTGCGATTTAACTTACTTGGAATGTTGAAAACGATTAGTATCGCAATCGATGAAAGTATTAGAACCATCTTCAGTGTGCGATGAAGTCTCTTGAAAGTAGCATCTTGATCGACTGACTTATTTGGGCTGTAGGTTCTATACAAAACAAAGAAAATCAGCAAAGCAACACCAAAACCTAAATACTCTGATCTTGTCAAACATAAAGTAAATGCGATCAAATTGACCAAAAAAGTGATTGCAACAAACCACTTAACAAACTTCGCAAGCTTGATCCTATTACTTTCCCAACCGTAGTCATCTGAGAAAATCAGATAAATGCTGGATATCATAACCATGGTTAAAAAGTTAGCAGTAAAAATTGGATTTCCAATGGTGCTTGAAAGAGCCATTCTGTCAAATTTTCTACCTGATTCTCCAACGAACAAATCAAAACCTGTGTAGAAATTGATCAGACCGTTTATCGAAACAATCAACGATGAAATTTGAAAACTAAGCAAAACGCTGACGATGGACTTTTTAGATGTGAAACGATTCGAAAAATAAAGTGCGATGAATCCAAACAAAATCACATACAAAGCTACGTACACAGAAAATGGGAAATATATCCTATTGCTAAGAAATACTTTTATCGTAGAAAAAAGACAAATCATCCCAAAGACAAACCACAACAAATTGGGGTATGACAACTGCACAGAAAACTCTTTCTTGCGAATTGATTCGATCAACAGTTTGAGCATGATCAACAAAACAAAAGCGGCAAGTAAAGCATGCTTAGGTGTGGTATATTGGTAGGTAATTGATCTGTGCGCAAAAAGCGGAACAGATATTGCTGCGATATTGACAAGAATTGTTTCGAATTTTGTCATCTTCGGTCCCCCGTTGTTTTTGTCCCCTTGTTTTTTGGTTTTCAATCTTCTTATCATGATTCTACCATCTTCATCTGTTGCACTTATCTTCAACAAGTTCTTTTTGGTTGTTACGAGTTTTGTGAGCAGACGAACGTGTTGGTTTGATCTGATCCTCAACCAAATAACAACAAATCGTTCAATGTGGGATATACTAAAACCAACAAATTCCATGATACTGCTCTCTGTGCTATGAACTTCTGCGACAGCTGATTTCAAATGTTCCTTTGATACTACGTGAACCATCGTGTCCTGATGTGAGAGAAAGAGCAGTCTCAGCACGGTTCATTTGAAAGGGGAACTTAGCCATGCTTAAAGGAATGACTCTGATTGAGCTGTTGATAGTGCTTGTCATCATTGCAGCACTGCTTGTGATTGCGATATCCATGCCATTCAACGCCATCAGACAAGCAACTGCAACTAAGATTGCGGCAGAGATGAGAAACATAGCCGTAGCAGCGCAAGATCTTATTGTCGCAATATAACTGAGAAATGAAGAAATAGAACAGATCAGCGCGTTGACTATTCAAGAACTTTTGGAAAAAGGCTATCTGAGTTCAAGCAGTCCAGAAAGGCTCAACGAAGATTACGATATGCTTGTTCAGATTTCAAGCGAAATAACTATCAACGTATGGTACAAAGGCAAGTACTGAACAAATGGATACATTCGACTGGCAGATCTTCAAAAGATAATACCTGTCACCGAAGATTCAACCGGCGCAAGATTCGAGATGAAAGTCTTTCCGTGGTGGTGAGGCTCGGTT
The DNA here is from genome assembly GCF_000217815.1 of Pseudothermotoga thermarum DSM 5069. Taxonomy (NCBI): domain Bacteria; kingdom Thermotogati; phylum Thermotogota; class Thermotogae; order Thermotogales; family Thermotogaceae; genus Pseudothermotoga; species Pseudothermotoga thermarum. The sequence goes on from NC_015707.1 coordinate 1,444,678, forward strand.
AGAATTGAGACTTGTTGGAAAAACGGCTTACTCGATACTAAGGTCTGCAAGAATCTTTTTCTGAAGATTCAAGAAAAACTCTTTGATTTCATTCCACTGTTTTGTAGTCATGCTTTTAAAACCGTTCTTTGTGACCAACACAGGCATTGGATCTTCTTCAACATCATCAAAATAACCAAGATTTTTCACCAAATGAATTAAATTGTAACTTACCTTGGAGTACTTTAGCTGGACAATTTTTAGCAGTTCGCTTACTTCGGGATACTTAAGAAAATAAAAATAAAGATCAACAAAATCTCTCTTTGCCCCACGCTGACCTATAGCAATGAATTTCATAGCGGCGATATCACGTAAATCCGCAACCAAGCAACCTTCAAACTGCAGGAAAGGAAACACCACTTTATAGGGGTAAAAGAATAAGCTTATCTTCACATTGTTGCTCAGCAAGTACACCGTGGTTTCTGAAATGTATTGGATTTGTACAGGCAAAACATCTGCAATTTTGTTAACAATAAAACTATCGAAAGTCTGTTCGGTAAAAAAACCTAAATCATCAGATTTTCTATGTCCAAGTTGTAATGCAAGTCCGGTTCCACCGGCAAGGTAAAAACCAGCTGATTTGAAAGCCTCAGTTTTTCCCAATAATCTCAGGATTTCTAATGTTTTATTGGAAATGACGTTTTCAAACAGGCTACTTCCTCCTTCGGTATGTCGTAGAAATTGCACATCATCAAAGCTGTTTTTCGTGAGATATTTCTACTCTTTTTCACAGCCTCGATTATTTCCTCGCTTTTGTAGGTTTTGAACATCCATCTATAGGCTTTTTCATCGCCAAGTTCAAGTATGCGTTCGATTATGTACCTTTTGTGCTTCTGGTGATTTAGCGATTCAAAATCTGTATCCCAAAAAAGATATCTCAATTCCTCCGGTATAGAAACCATTCTGGCTCACCAGCCTATCTTGCTTTTCTTTTCTTTAGCATATTCTCCATAGCAAACGATTACATCACTGAAGATACGACGAGCGCAAAATTCAAGGTGAAAATGTTTCCACAGAGGTAAAATACAATCAAAGCTAACATGCCGTTGTTCTATTAAAAGATTGACGCTGTTGCCCTTTTTCTTTTCATGATGGTAGCGCTCGTTGACTATCCAAAATTTATTATACACCTTATCAAGTGCTAATAATTTGAAATCGGCGTTTAACCAATATTTTTGGAGCTCTTTTTTGCGTGGTATACTTAGTTTAAGTCCGAATTTAAGTCCGAGCTTCCATGAAAAATAATCTTCCCTCTCAGGAGTCAACGAATAAAGTCTTCGTGTTCTACAATGTACTGTTGATTGGGGGATGAAAGAATGAGAACCTTGGAGGAAATAAAAGACGAGCTGTTGAAATTAAAACCGATTTTTCAAGAAAAGTACAAAGTTTCTAAAATAGGAATTTTCGGCTCGTACGTGAGAGGAGAACAAAGCAAAAGAAGCGATGTTGACCTTTTTGTTGAGTTTGCAGAGGTTCCAGATTTGTTCAAATATATTGAACTTGAAAGATTTCTTTCAAGAAGATTTAAGGTAAAAGTAGATCTTGTTATGAAGTCTGCTCTCAAACTTCAGTACCTCAAGCTATTCCGCAAATTGCCACGCTGGCTGACCAGCGTAGATGGAACTAATTCAAAGCAATGTATTTCACTTCATCTGGACAATCTCGTTTCTCTCGTTGAGTATAGCTATTTTTGGGGATTTATATTCATCGTCGTCGAAAAGACCAAATGCCATGATGATTATTCTATCTCCCTTTTCAACCAGCCTTGCAGCCGCTCCGTTCAGCGCGATGATACCGCTACCCGCTTTTCCCTTTATGACATAAGTTTCAAATCTGTTTGCGTTTTCAATGTCCACAACTAAAACTTGTTCAAATTCTTTCAAATCAACTGCTTTCATTAAATTTTCATCTATTTCTATACTTCCTTCATATTCAAGATTTTTATCCGTCACCCTTGCCATGTGAAGCTTTGATTTGAGCATCAATCTTTTCACACGATCATCCTCCTAATTGGTATTATAGTGATATTCTGATGCAAGAGAATGAATAGTTGATGAAAATTCTTCAAATGTATTTGACCATTTTGAGAAATTCGAAATTCTGACCAGAAACTTTAATTTTTGCGGTTTTTTCCGTTAGGAAACCAAAACTTTTGTACAAGCCAATTGCTTTGACGTTATCGCTTTCAACGTGTAGGACTACTTTTTTCTTTTTCAAGCGCTCAGCCTCTTCAACCACGTGCTCAAGAAGTCTGTGACCAATTCCCATGCCTCTGTAACTAGGATCAACTGCCAAATGACTCAGGTACACTTCGTCTTTCTTATGCTTTCCCAATCCCCGATCGATTTTGATTAGACCAAAAATTTTTGTGAACAAGATATTTTTCACTATCAAAAAGCCTGTGTTCCAACGAGCTTTTATATAGTATTCATACGGATAGAAAACAACTGCTCCGACAATTTTTCCATCTGCAACTGCGAATCTTGTGCATTCATAGCTAAAAAGGTTATTTTTCCTAACGAACAAACTTTCAAGCATTTTTTGAACGTTTTTTCCAAACGCCGCTTTGAGAAATCTTTCACCGGTCATCATAACATATTTTGCAAACTCACTTGAGCAGTTCAATGGTGCCTGTGTTATTTCAAGTTCCATAGTATGACCCCAGAAAGTATTGTATCATCGCTTTTAATGATTTATAATTGCTTTGTGTTAACTCATTTTGCCGGGAGGTGGAAGCTGTGAAATTTAAAGTACTCTTAGTGATACTTTTAGCTCTTTCGGTTCTTACTCTTGCTCAAGCCAAGTGACCGAGTCAACTAAGGTTCGTCTCCGGTCCATCCGGTGGCACATGGTTTGCGCTTGGTGGAGCCATTTCGAACATTTGGACACAAGATGTTCTTCAAACCATCAGTGGAACAGGTGGTGGAACAAGCAACATCATCGTGATTTCGAAAGGTCAAGCGGATGTGGGATTGACCACATTGTCGATATTCAACGCTGCCGTCAAAGGTATTGGTCCGTTCGCTCCCAACCCTGTTAAAGGAACCGTTATGTTTGCAAACTTGTACAGACAGTACGCATACTTCATAATGAGAAAGGATTTTGCAACGAAATATGGAGTAAAGAGCCTGAAGGATATCGTGGAGAAGAAACTTCCAATAAGGTTTGCAACATTGACACCTGGTACAGCCAGTGAGTACGTTATAAGGACAATTTTTGAGGAAGGCTATGGTGTCAGCTGGTCGACCATCAAATCTTGGGGTGGAAGGGTTGAGTTCGCATCTTACAGTGATGGTGCCAACTTGCTTGCTGACAACAACATCGACTGCTTCGCTTTCCAAATAAGTCGTGTTGCTTCTGTAATAATGGACATTGAAAGCAGGGTTGATGTTGTGATTCTACCCGTTGACGATGAAGCCATCGAAAAAGTATCCAAAGTGCTTGGAACAACGAAGTTCTTCATAGAACCGGGTATTTATAAATCCGTAACAGAGCCTGTGGCAACTGTTGGAGATTATACCTGTCTTGTTATAAGAGAAACATTGCCGGAAGATCTTGTTTACAAGCTTGCTGAATCACTTTGGAAGAGAAAAGATGAGCTATCAAAAGCATTTGTTGATATGGCAGAACTCAATCCTAAAGAAGCTATTTTAGGGGACGCACCAGCACATCCTGGAGCAGTTAAATTCTGGTCTTCGGTAAAGTAAAAAATACCATCCTTCAATCTCTCCTGGTGACCAAAAGGTTGCCAGGAGAGATTTCATAATTGGAGGGAAAACCATGAGATCGTTGAAAGGCTGGGCTTACTATGTGGGATATTTCGCATTGGTAGCTCTTGGGATTTTTCATCTTTACACCGCTATATTTGGTACTTTTGAAGCTTATTTGCAAAGGAGTATTCATCTTTTATTTGCTCTCCCTCTAGTGTTTGTGTACTTTCCCTTTTCGAAGAAAAGCCCAAAAGATAGAGTTCCTTGGTACGACTGGATATTGGTTTTTGTGTCCGCTCTTCCTTGCTTGTACGCCGTCTTAAATTACGAGAGAATAATCTACAGGATAGTTCAAGTTGAAATTGTGAGACCAGAAGAATTGATATTTGGCATAATTCTTGTTGTCACACTTCTTGAGGCAACTAGACGGGTTGTAGGACTTGCCCTAACAATACTTGCCTCGGCAATGATTTTGTACATGTACCTTGGCCATTTGCTTCCTGGCCAATGGAAGGGTATGTACGTTTCTTTTGATAGAATCATCGAACATCTTTACCTAACTGGTGAAGGAATTTTCTCCACGCCTTTAGGTGTTTCTGCGACAATTGTTATGATTTTTCTCATTTTCGGCGGTTTTCTTGAAAAAAGTGGGACAGGGAATTATTTCATGGATCTGGCCAAAGCTGTTGCAGGAAAGACCGCTGGAGGACCTGCCAAGATAGCTGTCATTAGCTCTGGATTGTTTGGTAGCATATCTGGATCGGCTGTTGCAAATGTTTACGCCACCGGAACGTTCACTATACCAATGATGAAACAACTAGGGTTTCAACCAACTTTTGCTGGTGCCGTTGAAGCTGTTGCAAGCTCAGGTGGGCAAATAATGCCTCCCGTTATGGGTGCAGCGGCCTTCATAATGGCATCTTTTTTGGGTATTCCATACAGTAAAATAATCGTTGCTGCTTTTATACCAGCTTTGCTTTATTATTTCGGAGCGTACATAATGGTTCACCTACGTGCAAAAAAGCTAAATTTGAAAGGATTATCCGAAGAATTGATACCTAGCATAAAAAGTGTTTTAAAAAATATATACATCATTCTTCCAATTGTGGTGCTTGTCGTAATGATATTACGCGGTTATACTCCAATGCGGGCAGCTATTGCAAGTATCGCAACTTGTTGGCTTGTTTCTTTACTCAACAAAGGAAGGAGAATGGGACCAAAACAAATCCTCGATGCTATCTACCTTGGCTCAAAGAATGTCTTCGTCGTTGCCATAGCCTGTGCCACAGCTGGGATTGTGGTTGGTGCGGTGAGCCTGACAGGAGTCGGGTTTAAAATCGTCAGCCTCATTTTCTCGTTAGCTGGTAACAATCCATTTATGGCTCTTGTTATGGTGGCAATACTTTCGCTGATACTTGGCATGGGACTTCCAACAACTGCAGCGTACATCGTTGCCTCGGCTTTGGCAGTTCCTGCACTGATAAAATTCGGCTTTTCCCCGCTTTCCTCTCACATGTTCGTTTTTTACTTTGCGGTTTTCTCGGCGATAACACCACCTGTTGCTTTGGCAGCATACGCGGCAAGTTCGATAAGTGGAGCTTCACCAAATGAAACCGGTTTTCAGGCTTTAAAACTTGGGATTATCGCTATTTTATTGCCCTTTGCTTTCTGCTACGATAAAGCGTTTTTGATGCAATCAACCCCATTCATGAACTTGTTTGCGCTTATTTCTGGCATTTGTGCTGCTTTGATGCTCGGCACGGGTATCGAAGGCTACCTTGAAGGGCACATCAATCTTGCCACTCGCTTTGCGCTGATCTTGTTGGGACTTCTTTCACTTTGTGCGTGGATACCGATTCGTTTGATCGGATTAACAGTTGGTATTGCTCTACTTTTGCTTCTTTATCATAGGTTGAGAAAAGAAAAAAATGCTGAAAAAGCTATTTGACTTTTTCCCTATTTGGAGTATAATGGGATAGCCCGATGAGGGTAGTTCTTTTTAAGGAGGAGTTGTAAGATGAAAGGTACAGTTAAGTGGTTTGACCCCAAAAAGGGGTACGGTTTCATAACCAAGAAGGAGGGTGGAGATGTTTTCGTCCATTGGTCGGCAATCGAAATGGACGGCTTCAAAACCCTCAAGGAAGGTCAGGAAGTAGAGTTTGAGATCCAAAACGGTCCAAAAGGACCACAGGCAGCACATGTTAAAGTTATAAAGTAAGCTTGTTTTGCAAACCTGACCATAATAAAACCCCGGCTGATGCCGGGGTTTTTTATTTTCGATGTCTTTTTAGAACCTAACGTTGAGCAAGGCTCCAACTGGAATTGTTGTAGCGCTTCTTTTGTCTTTGTAGGTTCTCATCTCAATTCCTGCACCAACACCAAATTTGAAGTCAACTAGGTCGAAGGTATAGTACAAACCTATACCGACAACGTAACCAAGGGCATCAAATTTTGTGAAGTTTGGAACAGACAAACCACCGTAACCTTTGAAGGTCAAGCCCGAAAAGTCATCGATTGGCAGGAAGTATTTTGCAACTACTAGAAGGTCCAAAGTCATTTTTGTTTGAGAAGCTTCAGGCAAAAAATCTTCAACGCCTTTTAGAAAGTAAGCTAAACCGACCCCACCACCGATTTCTACTCCTTCGGCAACTTCAAACATGGCTGCTCCACCAAAAGTTAGGTAAGTTAAAGATGCCGCATCTGTTGGTGATGCACTCAAAGTGAAGTGATACGCACCAAAGACGTCCAAGTTGACAGCCGCAAATGCTGCGACAGATACCAAGACAACTGCAAATACCAAAAGTTTTTTCATACTTCAGCCCTCCTTTTGAAAATATCTCTTGATGAAAGTATATCATAATTTGATTCGTTTTTCATAGTGTTCTTTCATCTTTTCATTTCCCGGTAAAGACATTATTTCCTCTATCACTGCAACAGCTTGTTCGTAAGACTTCGTCCTTGGATCTCTTATTAAAAATTCAATCAAAACATCCTTGTCTCCGTTCATTATCGCATCCAATGCCATTTCCATTCTCATCATCCTCGGCATCAAATAGTACTTCACCACTCTGTCCGTCAACGGCGGTTCTATCTTCTCTACGTGCCAACCTTTCGCGTCAACTATCGCAGGTACCTCCACCACAACCCCATCCGGTAACTGCGGTATGTAGCCCTCGTTCGGCACATTTATCACAAACCTTCTTGGAATGTTGTTAACCAAAGAATCTATGAACAGTATGTGCTGCTCGCCACTCAACTTGTCAGGCGATGCAAATATCTTCGCCTGTTGCTTCAGCTCCTCAGGTATTCCTTCCGGCGCAAGCTTCATGTACGTCTCAAGCTGCAGCAACTTTATAAACTTGTTCTTTTGCAAGTACTCTATCGCATTCGTCGTAGCCTGCAGCATGTCTTGATACCACTTCCACCCTAGCTCCGAATCCGCTCCTCCCCAAGGTTCACCGTACCATTTCTTCTTAACCTCTAAATTGTAGTTGTACTTCCACGAACCATTCCTCGGCGTGTCTCCTATCGGAAGCTGACCGTAAAATTTGTACATGTCTATCGCAGCAGGACTAAGCTGCAAATCAAACGGTGTCTTCGGCTTCCATGTGTGAGAATTCTTTTCTATCCACTTGTCCAAAAGTTCATAGCCGTTCTTCCCTTCCACAACAAACCTGTTCAACCATATCGCATGGTTGAACCCAGCAACCTGCCAGTCCACCTTCTCTATATCTAGCCCAAGTGCCTCAACCATCTCATGTACCCCATAGTGCCCATGACAGAATCCAACAACTTTTATGTTTGAACACCTTCTTATTAAATTCGTACCCTCAAAGACGGGATTTGCAGTCTGTAAAAGCCACGCCTTCGGACATAACTTCTCCATAAGCCTTGCAACGTCAACAAAAAACTTCAACTGATTGAAATTGCTTATCGTGTAATAGTCCGAAACCATGTTGAATTCTTGTGCATCTATCCCACGGTAATAACCATGCTTTTGGCTGATTTCCCTTACCTTTTCAAGGTACCAATGCCCTCCAACCAAAGCAGTGTTTATGACGAAATCAGCATCTTTTAAAGCAACCTCAAGGTCCATTGTTTTCTCAAACTTCAAATCTGCACCAAGTTCTTCAACATACCTTCTGGCAAGATCGTAAACACCTTCAAGTCGTTTCTGATCGATGTCCATGAGACTGACCAAACTGCCAGCTAAGCCTTTGGTTTTACAAAGATCATTCACAAGCCTCATCGAAAAAACCGCACTGCCAGCACCAATAATGGCAATTTTCACCGAAGCCATCTAATTTACCTCCTTTGAAAAGCGTTTGCGTAACATTTCACAATTTGAATTATATCACGGTGAAGTTGTGGCGAAAACAAAAAGAAGATTGTTAATTTTGATGGCAATTTCATTTTGTAACTTGACAATAATAACTTTTGCCATTATTCTTTAACTTAGAAAATCCCTACAAAGGAGGTATGAATTTATGAAACGTCTTTCTATCATCGGCATTCTAACGGCTGTTGCTTTTCTTGTTTTTGCCGCGCCAACTTTGGACAAATTCGATGTGACAAAGTTCAACGGAGAGTACATGATAATAAGCCTTAAAACTTTGCTTGAAACGCCCAACTACGTTTCAGTTGAAGGAGTTGTTTACGCGTTTGAGCATCCAAAGAAATTTTTGACAAGACAGGAAGTTGATCCTTCAAAACTCACAGATGACAACTTTGTTGGAATTCTTGGAATAACCATTGACGAGCTTAAAAAGTACAATGGCAAAGACGGTCCAGCAATGGTTGCAGTAAACGGGATAGTTTACGATGTATCTTGGTCAAGGCTTTGGAAGGACGGAACGCATGCCAATCGTCACAACGCTGGAGAAGAACTGACGCACGATATAGTCAAGCTCTCACCCCACGGTGTCAAAAAGCTTGAAGGTTTCAAACCTTTTGGAATACTAGTTTTTACACCACAGCAACTTCAAAAATACAACGGTAAAGGCGGAGCAAAATCTTACGCGGCAGTTCTTGGCGTTGTATACGATATGAGTCAATCTCAAACGGTAAAAGATGGTGTTCATTACGCATATCCAATGGGTAATGAATTGACTTATGAAATTTCCCAAAGGCCAGGACACGTTGAGCTTTTGAAAAGATCACACATTTATCCAATAGGTTTGTTGGTCTTTGACGAAGAAAACTTGTCCATATACGATGGAACAAAAGTTAAAGCGATAGTAAGAGCAGGGGAACTTTTCAAATCTTTCATAATGGTTGGAAACAAAGTCTACGATGTCACCCAAGTTGCCGATTGGAGAAACAGGCTAAATTTGGATTCAGCTGCACCCGCAGGAAAAGATTACACAACGCAGTTTGAATGTGAGCTTGGACCGTCGTGTGGGCATGATCATCCGGACGTCGAGGTTCTTAAAGACATTCCAGTTGTAGGGTATAGAATATGGTAGCTTACAAAGTCTTTGCTTGGATAAGTGTGGTGCTTCTTTTTTACAATTTTTCGTTGTTTCCCGTGAAGCGCTTGTTGAAGAAAAATAAAAAGGCCGCAAAGTTCTTAAGATACGGATCGATTATTCCATAGGTACACTGGTATTGCTCTGCTTATAACTGGTATAACACACGGCTATCTTGCGTTAAGAGGACTTTACTGGCACACCGGGTTATTGCTGTGGCTCGGTGTGCTTGTTCTTTTCGTTTATTATCTGCTTAGGAAATTTCTGAAACAACGTTGGTTATTTTTGCATCGACTCACTGATTTCATTGTGATCGGCCTTTTCTTTTTTCACTTTTTCTTTCCTTGGATTTTCTAAAATTGTGGCAAAATAGTTTCAGGGGATAGCCAATGTGGTTTAAAGACGAAAAGATGATGCGAAACCTGAAAATAAATTGTTGGTTCTTGTGGACAGCTACAGTCGTGATAACGATGATTTTGTTTTTTGGAACACAAAGTGAAACAAATTTATTGGATAGGTTCCTTCCGTTTGTTGTTTTGGTGCCCATTGTAACAATCTCAACGGTTGTGACTTTTCAATATAAAAATTATTCTCAAGGCATTTTTCTGAGTGATTATGAAATAATTCTGCCAGGAATTAAACAACATCGTATAGAAGCCCCAAAACTAAAGAAAATTGTGGTTGTGGACCAGCGGACAAAATCTGGCAGACAATTTTTGCTCAAATTTTATGTGCAGGAAAGATCGTTTCCCTACTCAGTGACTTTTTCTTCAGATTCTGTTAGACGTGAGATTTTGACGATGATGAAAGATTTTCTCAAAGAATTAACCATTGAGGACAAAACTATCAAGAAAAAAGGTCAGCCAACATAGCTGTAAGCTTCAGGAAGTTTTCCCTTTTCCAGAAGATGTCTTTGAACATACTGTCCACAGTTACTTCCAATCTTGTTCTCTTCAAGCTCTCCAACGCTTAAGATGATCTCATAGCCGGCTTTTGAAAGATTTTCCACAAAGTCTTTGTGTGTTATCGGCATGCCAGTGAGAACATCCACGTCTGAGACTATAGAATTTTTGATCGCATTGTAGGTAGGATTCACCGGTGTTATCTTGATGAGAAATTTTTTAGGATCAAAAAACCTTTTTATAACCTCAGGATCTAGTTTGTAATCTTTAGCAACAGCGAAGTTCAAGGTAATTTTCCTGTCTTTAGAGCACACGAATCTTTCCCCATACTTTGCTATTTTCTCCAAAGACCACTTTGCAACCGGCATGATTTTATCGCGTTGAGTTTCATCAGTTGAGTGAATTGAAAACTGCAGTTGAAATCTTCCAAGATAATGCTTGTTTTTCACTTCGATGAGCTTTTCAAAGAATTTGTCTGTTCCTAGGGGAGCTATCGTTGAAATCGATGGAATCAAATTTTCATAGTGGGATATTTTTTCCAAAACCTCTAAGACATTTTCGTTGAACGCAGGTTCACCAACTCTTGCGAACTGTATCTTGAACTTTTTGGTATCCACCTTTCCAGATGGAAAGTAATATCCAATCAAAAACTCTATTTGTTCTAGAATGTCTTGGGTTGTAAGCTTTCCGTGATAGTACCCTCCAGCATCGCACATAGGACATCCCACCGGACAACCTACGAGTGTTGAGACTATCAAAACCCATTTTTCACTTCGACTCAACGGTGGTTGAAGTGATTGGACAAATTCAACCAATTTTCCAGAGGATGTTTCTCCAACAAAAACCGTTGCAAGATCGTCTTTACCGTATTTTGCAAGTATCTTCAACTTTCACGCACCTCCATAACTATTCGCATAGCCGTTTCTATAGCGCTTCCAATGGCTATGCTCATCTGTCTAAAACCACCGCGAGCATCCCCAACGATGTACTGATTGTTGGAGCTTTCCTTGATGAAAGAAAGATTAGGCTTTCTTCCTATGGATATCAACAATGCATCGAAATCGTAGATTTCCCTTTCTGTTTCTACTTTCAAACCAGGTGATACTCGCAAAATTGGTTCTTCCTCATGATAAATTATGCCAGCATTCTTTGCACATTCGACCAACTTTGGCACAGCTTTAACGGTTTTCCCACGGTTGAATATGTGGACGAATTTTACTCCGTTTTCTTTTGCTTTCAAGGCTGAATCGAAAGCCACATCGCCGGCACCGTAAATTGCAAGACATTTGATTCCTTTTGGTAGAAACCTATACTCATAGACGACGTTTTGATCTACTTCGAATTCCAAAATTTTTACCGGTACAGTACCGCTGGCAATTATGAGTTTATCAAATTCATAAACGTTTGTGTTTGTTTTGACGGTTGTGCCATGAACTTCAAATACTTCCTGAAGCACCACTTTAACAGGGCTTTCCATAAGCCTAGCTTTGAGAATTTGAGCAATTTCCTCGCCTGAAAGCGGATGGAATACCGGAAAATTTTCAACCTTCCAAGCGTTGATTATCAAGCCACCAATGGTGTCCTTTTCAAACAGCGTGACATCGAAGTTGTACCTTGAGAGAAAAAGTGCAGCCGAAATTCCCGCAGGTCCTGCTCCTACGACTCCAACGTGCATATTACATCGTCGGCCTTACAAATGACCGCAAAACCATGGGCAAGGTTTTTGAGCGATGCAAAGTGGTACCAATCGTTTTTATCCCATGTGGCATCCTCAACCACAACAACTTCAAAGCCTTTCACAAAAGCACTGCGAGCCGTTGTTTCAACGCAAAGATGCGTCATAACACCGGTTAAAACCACTTGTTCAACTTTGTTACTCAACAAGATTTCCTCAAGATCTGTTCCATAGAAAGCGTCGTAAGTGTTTTTGAACAAGATTTTCGTTGGTTCAACGTTCAGTGAAAACCTTGCAAATTCTTGGCCAATTTCGTTTCCCCACCATTCTTTCATCATTCTGCTTGCTCCAACGTGAATTGTTGCTATCACCAAATAGCCAAGTTGGAAAAATTTTCTTGAAAGAGTTTCCATTTTTGGTATCACATTCTCAACACCAGATAGATAAGCTGGCGAAGATTTATCGCAGAAATAGTTTTGCATATCGATTATCAAAAGAGCAGGTTTGGACAAATTCAATTTGTGTTTTTTAGTTTCCTCAAAGAAAAACATTCAGATCACCGAGGCAATTTTACAATTCATTTTGATTAAAAGTCAACACCACAATGGTCAAGCCTTACGTTTCTTAAAAGAAATCTAACGGTAACATAAATTTACAAAATAAGGCGCTAAAATTAAAAGCGTAAATCAAAGCCGTGGGTGAAGTAAAATGAGGGGTGGAGTCTTAAGGGGCTTAATTTTGATATTCGGAACAATTTTAATTTTGCTGAGCTTCTTTCAACCTGTAGTTGGTTGGATATTATTTCTAAACTTGCTAGACCTTTCTCTGAGATTTCTGATATATTCCCTTCTTCCTTTTTCAAAATTTTCACTGCTTCGTTTTGGTGTACTTCTGCTTGCATACTCGAAGGTTTTTTCACTTTTTTCACATCCGCATTTTCACCTTGTTGAATCCATTCTAGGCATAGCTGGTGTAGGAGTTTGTGTAGTCAATTTGATTTTGTTTCTCAGCGATGATCTTAACAAACGGCTTTTGGATGTAGCAACAAAAGATTCGCTTACAGGGCTTATGAATCGCTACAGCTTTTTGACACAGGCGCAAAAGCTTTTGAAGCAACTTGAGGCAAAAAATCAACCTGTAGCTGTTGTATTTATTGATCTCAACAGATTCAAAATGGTCAATGACGAACACGGTCACAAAGTTGGTGACAAAGTTTTAGAGGTAATAGGAAAAAGGCTTAAAAATGCCGTCAAAACGTCGGACTTGGTCGGGAGGCTTGGGGGAGACGAGTTCGGCATATTTGTACAAAACGCCGATAGAGATCAAGCAAAACAAATTGTCGATAGAGTCTTGCAACTCATTCTTCAACCCATTGTTATCGATGGTCAAGTTTTCAACATAAGTGCATGCGCTGGTGTTGCAATTTTCCCGGAAGATGGAAAAACTTTGGAGGAACTCATAGAAAAAGCAGATCGTGAAATGTATCGTGTAAAATCACTTTTGACCTCCGAAATTTGTACTTCCCAAAGTGAATGACTTTTAACATTGCCGAGGTGACCCAGCTTGATTTACGACGTTGTAGCACTCGGAGAGCTTTTAATCGATTTCACCCCCGCGGGATTTTCAGCCGAAGGTTATCCTGTCTATCAAATGAATCCTGGCGGTGCACCAGCAAACGTTGCCGTAGCTGTTTCAAAACTTGGTGGAAAAAGCGCTTTTATAGGGAAGGTTGGAGAAGATTATTTTGGTTACTTTTTGAAAAAAGTTCTTGAGAAAAATGGTGTGGAAACCAAAGGCTTGAAGTTCACAGATCTATCCCCAACAACACTTACCTTTGTTCATCTTGATGAAAAAGGAGAGAGAAGTTTTACCTTTGTGAGAAATCCAGGCGCTGATGCTCTTCTTGAAAGCGATGATGTTGATTTGAGCTTGATAGAAAACGCCAAAATCTTTCACTTTGGTTCGTTGTCTTTATCTTATCCAACCTGCAAAAAAGCCACCACGAAAGCCGTGGAGTTTGCTACAAAACTTTCAAAGCTCATCTCTTATGATCCAAATCACAGACCAATGATTTGGAAAGATCCCAAAGTGGCAAAGCAGGTTATGGTGGAAGCTTTGAAATATGCTCACATAGTTAAGTTGTCTCAAGAAGAATTGTATTTGTTAACAAGCGAAGAAGATTTGGAAAAGGCTTTAAAAACGGTGATGAAAATGGGTACAAAGTTGGTTTTTATAACTATGGGTAGCAAAGGTTGCTATTTTGCCTTTTCAAAAGGGCAAGGTCATGTTCCTGCTTTCAACGTTAAGGTTGTCGATACAACAGGTGCTGGAGATGCTTTTTTAGGTGCTGTGCTCTATAAACTTTCAAGGGTAGAACTTTTGCCTTGGGAGTTATCGTATAAAGACATGGAACAAATTGTTAGGTTTGCCAATGCTGTAGCTGGTTTGTGCGTAACAAAACGTGGAGCAATACCGGCTTTGCCAACTTTAGAAGAAGTGGAAAGGTTTCTAGGAGGTGGACAAAGTTGTTTCTAAAAGAAAGACTTGCAATAATAGAATGGGGTAAAAAGCTCTATCAATTGGGTCATGTTAGGGATGGTATGGGAAACATAAGTTTGAGAACCAAGGATGGTTTTGTCGTTATAAGCCCAAGTGGGATTCCTTACGAAGAAAGATCAGCCGAACAAATACCGGTGATAGATTTTGAGGGAAATATGGTTTTTGGCAGTATAAAACCATCCATCGAATACAAACTTCACCTTGAAATATACAAAAATTTCAAGGAAGTCAAAGCCATAATTCACACCCACTCGGTTTATTCAAGTGTTCTATCTGTTTTGAGAAAACCTTTGCCGGCTTTAACGGAAAGTGTTTTTTTAATAGCGCCGGAGATACCTGTATCGCAATACGCACCGGCTGGAACTGAGGAACTAGCAAAAAACGTTGTTGAAGCTATGAAAAAAAGCAAAGCTGTGATAATGGCAAACCATGGTTTGATATGTGCTGGCGGTTCACTTGAAGAAGCTTTTAGAATTTGCGAAAATGTTGAAAGAAATGCGCAGATATACGTTTTGGCTTTGAACAGCGGCTTACCGATTCATACGATAGAGAAATAGCAGCTATGGGATGATTTCAAATTCGTCCAGTATTTCGCCGTATCTGGAAATTACCTTAGCCTTGAGCGTTTCTGCTAGTTCAAGAAAGACAAAGTGGTACCTTCTAAGTGCAACAATCGTTCCTTCTATTTTCCTGACGTTGTAAAGTGGAGAACCCCCTCCACCGGTTACAATGTAGGTTATACCGTCTTTAACTATCCTTTGGTAGTTGTGATCATGTCCGCTGAAGACCGCGAGAACATTCATTTCCTTGAAGGTTTCATGCAGAACTTGAAGTCTTTTGACTGTCGCAGTTTCTCCATGTGGTCCTCCACTGAAAAGTGGATAATGCGTGAAAATCAAAACCTTTTTCCCTTGATAATCTAACGACTTTAAGAACTTTTTCAATCTATCTACACCAACATCTGGATCGAGAAACACAAACAACCAATCTCCAACCTGCGCCCAGTAGTTGTAAAGACCATATCTACCAAAGTATTCTCTGTAATAAACATCCGGTTTTTCGTGGTTACCTTTAACCGGTTGAAAGAAACTATACTCAAGCAATGGAGAAACAATTTCGAAAAACGTTTGCCAGTCTTGAAGGTTGTCCCCAGAGTTGACCATATCTCCAAGGTGAACAACAATGTGAGGTTTTAGTTGATCTATCAAGCTTACGATTTGCCTGTGAATTGAGTCTCCATATCTTGAATCACCGTACACCGCTACTTTTATTGGAAAGCCCAAAACGTGTAAATCGGTTTTGTTTCCCACGTAACCATCTTTGTAAAGGGTCGCAAACTGAACCGAGACAACAAAAACGGAGGGCAGCAAAAGTAAAATTGCCAGAATTTTTTTCACGATTCAACACCTCATTCCTTTTGTAGTTCAAGCGCTCGCATGTATGTGTCTTGGATTGTTTTCATCAAAGCTCCTCTGACTCTCTCTCTTTCCATTCTATAAATACCTTCTATCGTTGTTCCCGCAGGCGAAGTGACGACATGTCTGAACTCTCCAGGATGATTTCCAAGCTGAAGCAGAAGTTCAGCCGAACCTTTCATCGTTTCCAAAACCATTCTTCTTGAAAGATCATAAGATAGCCCCATCCTTATACCGGCGTCTATCAGAGCGTCTACTATGACGAATATAAACGCAGGACCACTTCCGCTGAGTGCAGTCACCGCAGGTATCAATTCTTCTTTGACTTCGAATATCTTTCCAAGACATGAAAGTAACTTTTCAACCGTCTGCCAATCTTGCTGATTCAAACTTTCTGACTTTGCAAGACCTATAACTCCCTGTCCAATCATGGATGGAATGTTCGGCATTATTCTGACAACTTTCACGCTTTTTGTCCTTTCCACGATTCTTTTAATCGTCACACCTGTCATGGTGCTGATTATCAATCTGTCCGGTGCTTCCCCAAGTTCTTCGAACATTTTATCGCTGTCTTGAGGTTTTACGCAAAGAAAAATCACTTCACATTTTTCTGCAATTTCTTTTACCGATGAGATTTGAAAACCTTGTTCTGCAAAAGGTTTAAGCCTTTCAAAGGTTCGACTTGCAAGAAAGAGTTCCGATTTGTCCAACGTACCTGTTTCCACCAACCTTTTAGCTATTATTCCACCTATGTTCCCAACACCAACAATACCGCATTTCATCTAATAATCCCCCTTTATAACTGGTTATTGCAAATTATAGCCCAAAAATTTCGATTTTTTCCTGTTTCTTTGTTACACCTTTTGTTGCTTATTTTTACACGCGTTTTCACCTATAAATTAGGCGTAACAACATGCAAACGATACAATTAAAAAGCTTGAAGCGGAATTTTGAATATTGTACTATTTCAATCGAGGATGAGTAACTTTGGCAACCAGCAACCTCTTCACGATAGATAACACCTCCTCGCGGTTGGGGCGCCGTGCCCCATTTTTTTATTGTTTTTTTCACGTTCATGTGTTAACTTATGCTTGTGGAAGAAGAAAGTTGCTGGAGGGATCAATTTGCAGGTCAAATGCGATTTGAAGTTGCTTGGTAAAATCTTTTTAACTTTTTTTCGAATTTCTTCGCTCACCTTGGGTGGAGGTTATGCCATGGTTGCTGTTATGCAGTGGGAGGCGAAAAAGCTTAAGTGGGCTTCGGAAGAAGAGTTTTACAAAGACTTATCCCTTGCTCAAGCCATTCCAGGTCCTATAGCTTTCAACACAGCTGTTTTGCTTGGCAAAAGAGTGGCTGGTCCGCTTGGCTCGCTGACCGCTGGAATAGCAGTTGTGCTTCCACCGTTTTTTGCAATAGTTGCTGTTGCAAGCATTTTAAGGCCGCATTTGAATTCAATATACGTTCAAGCTTTTTTAAAAGGTTGTTATGCGGCCGTTATTGGCTTGGTTTTCAACGTTTTGTATGATCTTTTGAGAAGACAAAGGTGGTCTGCTTACAACATATTGATTGTAAGTGTGGGAACGATTTTATTGTTGTACAAATCTGCTTTCTTGATACCTGTCTTTCTTGGAACAATAGCGCTGCTTTACCTTAGGGGTGTTGGAAAATGATTTTGAAAATGATCTTGGTGTTTTTGAAAATAGGATTTTTCTCTTTCGGTGGTGGCTGGGCGGTAGTCGGTCTGCTTCAAAGGGAAATGATGGAAAACGGGATTCTGTCGTTGTCCGAGTTTACCCAAGCAGTTGCAATCGCTCAGGTGACTCCAGGACCAGTTGCCATTAACCTCGCCACATATACAGGTTACAGACATGCAGGATTACTTGGGGCTTTCTTGAACACTTTTTTCTTCTTGCTTCCCCCAATACTGATCGTGTTATGCATAGTTTTACTTTCAACAAAGGTTTCCATCGATAAAACAAGATGGTCAGCGGCTTTGATGGGTTTTACGACGGTGATGGTACTAGTTACGTTGATCAGCCTTTCTCTTCCAAGATTTCTTGATGTTTGGACTATGATCCTTGCAACTGGTGTGTTCATTGGTTTGCGTAAATTTAAGATCAATCCACTGTGGTTGATATTCACAAGCGGTTTTGCAGGAATTTTGATCTTTGGTTTTTTAACGAATTTCTAATCCAACGAGCGTTGAATTTTTTGTACTGACTCAACCCAAGGGGGGATAGTTATGAGAAAACTTTTCTTCATTGTTTTGGTTTGTGCAATCTCAACACTTTTTGCTTACAGATTTGAAACGAACCTTTTTACCTTCAAATCGCTTACCTACAAAATTACCACACCAGAAGAAACCTTCTATGCTGGAGTTGAGATTAAGGGATCAAAGGATAACTACGAGGTAATGTATTGGACAAAGTTCACAGCCAAAGGGGAACAAATTTCTTTGGCTGAGATCATGATTCCGCATTGGTGGACGTTCATGGCTACAAGTTTCGCCTACGCTGGGATTTTGGAAATGGCAAACTTGGAAAGCCCAGTTCCCTTAAGCTACGGAAACATGAAAGTCGTCGCCGAGGGCGAAGAAAAGGTTGGACAGTACAAAGGAAAAAAGTACACTTTTTATGTGAACGATATCCCGCAGATTTCTTGGGTCATAAAGAAAGACATTCCGCTTGCTCTCAAAACTGTTTTGGTGAACGATAAAATAGTAATAGAACTTGAGGATTTCCAATTTCGTTGATTGAATTTTAAACAATGCAACAAAAAAATGATGAGAGGCTTTTAGCCTCTCATCACACAGAAAGCTGAAGGAACATTGACAAGAAGAGCGATGCTTTCGGATATAGAAAATTCAAGCTGTTCGTCCTTAGGACCTATGAAACCGATAGACATATCTTGACCGATTATCAGTGAAGCATACGCTGAAGAATCACTGAAAACGATTGCTTCGTTTTTTAACGCAGGTGCTTTTACAACACTTTTGATGAACGTCTTTATGTGCTCATATTCTGTTTGATTTCCACTTTCATACCTTCTAAAGAGCAAGTTGTACCTGCTGGAAGGTAGCGCAACGATATATGGTCCATGAAAGCCCGCTTCATCCAAAAGACTTATTGCCTTGATCAAATCTTCGGCTGCTTGCCCGACTTTTTCCCAACTTTTCATAGAACAGCTGAGCGTTCCTGGCATGTTGAGAAATCCATAGTTGTTGTTGATTCCTTCGAAAACTATTTTGTCCTCAAGCTCGCAGCATTCTCTGACAGTTTGGATGAACTTTCCAAGATCAAGAGCCACCTTTTCTTTTTCAAAACTTGCAATATCACGCATCGGAAATGAAAAAGTTTTATGAATGTAAAACAGAGGAAGGCTTTTTGGAACGAAGACTCCTTCCATCACCTTTTCATCCGCCAAAGATATCTGTTTCACACCAAATCCCAAAGGCCCTTTAACTGGCAAAATTTTTCTTGCCGTTAAACAAGATTTGGCAACTTCAACCATGGTTTTGTTGAGCAAATCCCATACTTCTTGACTTACGGGGGCATCCTCCTGCATAAGATACTTGTTTGCCATATCACTCACCTTCCCTCAGAGAACCAATCGTTGGCTCTTCATCAGACTCGTCCTTTGCCAGTTCTTCTACTTCCTTTGCACCTTGTTCAAGGTATTTTGCCTCGTCTTTTGTGAGTATTTCCAAAAGTTTCAAAAATTCTCCTGCATGTACCCTTTCCTCATTTGCGATGTCAATCAGCACTTTCTTTGCCAAAGGATGATCGGTTGCCTCAGCATGCGCCATATAAAGATGAACAGCTTCTTCTTCGGCTGCAAGGTTGAGTCGGATTGCCCTTATCAATTCCTGGAGAGTCATCTTTCTTTCTGGTACCTTCCCGCTGAATGGATTTAAAAATTCTGGCATATTTTTCACCTCCGGCTGAAATTATACTATACCAAAATTTAATCTACAGTAATGGTTTTTGAAAGATTTCTTGGAAGATCTGGGTTGTTTCCGTATTTTAACGCAAGATGGTAAGCAAAAAGCTGCAACGGGACGGTTGCCAAGAAAACCGAAATATACCAGGGACAATCTGGATACTCAACGAATTTTTGAACGTTCGCTGCAATTTCTTCGGATTTGTTGCTGACAGCTATCGCCAATCCACCCCTACACGTTGTTTCGTTTATGTGGGAAATTATGATCGAAGCTTGACTGCTGTGCGTGATGAAGAAAACAGGATATCCATCCTTAACTCTTGACAATGGACCGTGCTTGAACTCGGATGAATGCAAACCTTCCACGTGGTTGTAAACTACTTCCTTTATCTTCAAAGCTCCTTCCAAAGCTATAGGATGCATGATTCCATATCCCAGCATGTAAGAATCTGCAAAGTCTATTCCGCTGTCTATGAGCTCTAGAATCTGTGGCTCTGTAACCTCAATCGATTTTTTAACAAGCTCAGGGATTGTCTTGACAGCTTTAAGATAGGTATCGTCAAAGCTCATTTTTGAAGCCAGATAATAGAATACCGCAAGTTGATTCACAAAGGTTTTTGTTGCCGGAACTGATATTTCAAGCTCACAACAAAGTGGGATGTTCAATTGACTTCTCATCATCACCGTTGAACCCATGACGTTGACAATTGAAAGAACGGTTGCTTTGTTTTCAACATGGTTTAGAACGTTGATGATATCCTTCGTTTCTCCGCTTTGTGAAACGAGGACAACCACATCTTCTTTACTCAAAGAATCGCCGTAATTTTCCAAAAATCTTCCGGCTTCGCAGGCAAACACTGCTTTCTTTGCTATTTTGTTGAAAAAGTAGCTTCCTGCAAGCGCTGCGTGATAAGAACTTCCTGAACCAACCAAGAAAACGTTCCTAGCATTGTTGAGCATGTTCACGTATTTTGATATATCCATGTAGTATCTCAAAAATTCAAACAAAGCCGAAAGTCTTTCTGGTTGTTCCTTTATTTCTTTGATCATGTAGTGCTCGTAACCAAGTTTTGACGCTGCCTCCGAAGAAATGTCCATAACCTGCGGTTCACGATGTATAACTTCACCGTTTTCAAGGCTTCTAATCGTGTAATTGTCATAGGTAAACTCCACGTATTCACCATCTTTAAGTGGCACAATTCTTCTTGTCAATGGAATCAGCGAAGGTAGATCAGATGAAGCGCAAACAAATCCATCACCAACGCCTAGATACAACGAAGATCCTCTTTTGATACAGTACATTTTTTCATCGTCAACCCTTGCAATAACGCACGCAAAATCACCTTTGAGGATTTTGCTTGCTTCTTGAATGGCTTTGTTCATATCTTTCAACTGATCGTAGAACATTTCAATCGCGTGTACGACTATTTCTCCGTCGTTTTCACTTCTAACGATATGCCCTTTACTCAAGAAAAGATTTCTAAGTTGAACTGTGTTCACTATGTTCCCGTTGTGCGCACCAATCATGTCTTTGTCACAATCGTAGTGAGGCTGAGCATTTTTTTGGGATGGTTTTCCAAAAGTAGCCCATCTAAGTTGTACTATTCCTTTAAAACCTTTCATCTGCGTAAAGTTCAACCTAATAGCAACTTCATCGACGACTCCGACATCCTTTCTAATTTCCGAGCTTTTATCTTTTCTTATGGTTGCAATTCCTACAGAATCATATCCTCTGTAAACCAACCTCTTAGCAGCCTCAGTCAAAATTTGTCCTAAGTCTTCTCTATCTTGAGAGTAAACTATTCCAAAAATGCCACACACTAGTTATCCCTCCAAAATAAATTGTTTTGCATTTATAGTATACTTTTTCGTTGGTGAGAAAGAGAAATGAGTAAAAGAAGTGTTGCCTTTGGGAAATTATTGAGAAAATATATCTATAATCCTTCAAAAGCTCGTAGAATTTTGAAAACAGGGCTTTCCGCGGAGTTTCTCAGAAGAAAAACTGTTGCAGTTTTGAAAAACGATTTTTCAAGCTGGATGGATTACTGTGCTTTGCAAGTCGTTCAAAAAGCTATTTTTGGTAAAAATGTTGTTTGGGTGAATTTGCTTTTTCCGGTTGAGATTCTGCTAGCCTTTGATTTGCATCCTGTTTCAGCTGAGGGACTAGCTGGCGCTTTTGCTTCAATGCTGCTGGAGGATGTTGCTATATCTAAAGCTGAGTCGATGGGGATCGCACGTAACATGTGCACCTTTCACAGAACCAGCCTTGGAATAAATCTTCTTGGAATTTTTCCAAAGCCGTTGTTCGTTGCAACAACGAATGTATTGTGTGATGGGAATATCCCAACTTTCTATACTCATTCAAGGCTGTTCAACATCAAGTTTTTTCTTTTGGATATACCAAGGAAAGAGCTTCCCTCAAACAAAGATTATGTAACAAAACAACTTGAGGACTTCATTGTTGAAATTGAAAAGCTTTTGAACAAGAAGTTTGACATGAAAAAACTTAAGATAATCCTTGAAATTGAGAAAGAAACCCACGATATTTTGCGGGAAGTTTATCAAAAATTTTGTGAAGAACCAATTAAGATGAAGTTGTATCAGCATGTGAACATTATGTACTCGCTTCACGTCAATCCAAGTTTGGTAACTTTGAAAGCCGCAAGATCTTTATTGAAAGGTTATCCCACCTATAAAAATGTGGAGAAAAGATTGCTTTGGTTGTATCTTACACCTTATTATGACAACGAGCTTTATGAAATTTTCGGTGAAAAATCCAAATTCGCAGTTGTAACCAGTGAACTTGAATGGGATTGGCTTGATTGGAAAATCGACACTTCAAGACCTTTGGAAACTCTTGCCGATAAGCTTTTAAAAAATTACCAAACAGGTTCGCTTGAAAGAAGGCTTCAATTGATAAAGAAACTTGCTTTAGATTTTAAGGTTGATGGCGTGATACAGTTCAACCATTGGGGTTGTAAGCAATCTTCCGGCTCTGTTTCTTTGATAAAGGAAGAACTTGGAAAAATTGGCATTCCGTTCCTTTCTTTGGACGGCGATTGCGTTGATCACAACAATCAATCTGCCGCTCAATACAAAACAAAGGTAAATGCTTTTTTGGAGATGATATCATGATAATCTACAACTGTCCACGAGTTCCTTTCGAGTTTTTCATGTGTTTGGATATACCATATCGTAGGGTTGAGATCAAAGGCTGCGAATTTGAAAATTTTCATCCAAACGTTTGCTCTTTTTGCAGAAGAACCATCGCCGATCTGCCAAAAGACGCCGTGCTCTTTTGGATTGATTCTTGCGACTCGATGAGACGTTCCGTTGACTTTTTGACGAAAACCCACAGCGTTTTTACGTTGCATCTGCCAACTGTGGTTAATCAGCACAGCAAAGAAAAGCTTAAAAAAGACCTTGAAGTTGTCTTGCTGAAGCTGGAAAAGTTCTTTGGCAAAAAGGTGAGTAGAGAAAAACTGCTTGAGGTTCAAAAAAAGCTGTACGAGGATATTGAAAAACTCGAGCAAGCAGTTTATCAATTTCGTTTTGAAGAAGCCAAAGTTTTGTACGAAAGAATAACTGGTTCAAAGTACGTTGGACCTATGAAAAACCATGGAAAGCCTTTGATAGTACTTGGATCACCTGTGGATGAAAATTTCATTCGCATCGTTGAAGAAAACAAGGTTCTCCCAATCAACGCCACGTGCAGTGGACCACTTGTTTTGTTTTCACAACTTGAATACACAAAAGATCCGTTTGAAAACATAGCCTTGAGACTACTTGGCCAAAGACTTTTCTGTGCAAGATCTCTCCAAGAAAGGCAAACAGAGTGGATATTTGAAAAATTCAAAACCAACCTTGCCGTAATTCATACGGTAAAGTTCTGCGATTTTTACTGGTTTGACGAAATGCAACTAAAAAGTTTAAACGTAAAGTTTGTAACGGTTGAGAACGATTTTTCAATGAATCATCAGCAAATCAAAACTCGTTTGGAGGCGCTGATCGAAATGGAAAAAGGTATTGAGAGAAGGGAATCTAAAACAAAATATTACGTCGGTATTGACAGTGGTTCTACAACAACGAAAATAGCGGTTTTGGATGAGAATAAAAACTTGCTTTACAAAGAAGTCGTAAAAACTGGTGCATACCCAGTCAAGGTTGCGACGATGCTTTTTGAAAAGGTTTTAAGCAAGTTGAAAATTTCAAGAGAAGAAGCTTTCGTTGTTGCAACTGGGTATGGCAGATCGCTTTTAGACTTTGCAGATTTACAAGTTACCGAAATAACATGTCACGCCAAGGGGGTTCGGGAGATTTTTCCAAACGTGAAAACGATAATCGACATAGGAGGACAAGACAGCAAGGTCATAAAACTTGAAGATGGGCAAGTTAAAGATTTCGTCATGAACGACAAATGCGCAGCTGGCACAGGTAGATTTCTCGAGGTAATGGCGCACACGTTGGAAGTACCGATAGAAAAAATTGGAGAAGTAGCGCTTTTTGCCAAAGAAAATTTGAGTATCAGCAGTGTTTGTACTGTTTTTGCAGAAAGCGAAGTGATATCTCTAAGGTCCTCTGGACATAAGGTTGAGGACATACTCAAAGCCGTTCACATGGCGATAGCAAAAAGATTGATTGCAATGTACGGCAGAGTAAATGGAGAAAGCCCGGTGGTTTTAACCGGAGGTGTGGCAAAAAATATCGCGATCAAAAAGTGCCTAGAAGAACTTCTCAACACTTCCATTCAAGTTCCGCAGGATCCAACCGTAACTGGCGCGCTTGGTGCGGCTGTGATAGGTTTAGAAACCTGTTTGAAAAGGGTTTAAAGTGTGATTTTCAAAATCTTCTCAACAATACTTTTAAGTTGATATGGGACTTCGAGATGGACGGCGAAAAATCCAAGTTTCAATCCCATTTCAACGTTTTCCTTCCTGTCGTCCACATAAAGACATTCTTGTGGAATCAAAGAATACCTTTCTATGAGTATTCTGTAGATTTTCTCGTCAGGTTTCACAACGTTCACATGACTTGAAATCACCATGCCATCAAATGCTTTGAAAAAATCGTATTTGGAATAAACGTAATCAAAGTTGTTCTTGCTGAAGTTTGAAAGAATATAAATTTTGTAGCCAAGTTCCTTTAATCTCAACGCCACCGATACGTTCTCTTGAATTGGAACAAGTAATTCTGGTACAACTTTTTCAAGTATTTCCAAATAATGTCTGTACTCAGGCAGTTGTGCTTTCTTTTTTTCCCAAAGTTCCTTTTCGGTGTACACTCCCTGATCCATGAGCCACCAATCTTTGTCTTCAAAAACCTTTTGATTCAAAAAATCGGCGACCTCTTTTCCGAAATTTTCCAGCATGTACTTGTACGGTTCCCAGGATAAAAGCACTCCTCCAAGATCAAAAACAACGTTTTTTACCATGAAACACTTTCTCCCTTTGCAAAATCTTTTTTCTCAAGCACGATTATACCTTCTTTTTCTGCACAAATCACATCAATTAACCACGATTTAACAAATGTTGGACATAAACGTTGTATAATGTTGAAGGCTCCCGCTTTGCCGGAGGTAGGCAAGGCCGTAAGACCGAGGGAGGAGGATCGTATGGAGAGAATTTACGAGTCCATGTTCATCATGGATCCTCGCTTGAGCAGCGAGGAAAGAGAAAGCTTGGTTGAAAAAGTCAAAAGCATCATCACCGAAAGGTGCAAAGGAACGATTCAATCCGTTGACCGCTGGGGAATCAGAAAATTAGCTTACCCAATAGCCCATCAAACCGAAGGAGATTACACGATCATCTACTTCAAAGCCCCACCTGCCAACGTTGATAAGTTGGAAGAATTTTACCGGGTGACACCTCAGATCATACGTTGGCAGACTTTTAGAAGAGAAGATCTCGAAAAGAAAGAAGCAAAGAAACGGAAAGAGCAGCAGGCAACCGAAGAAAAATCAGAATGAGGTGTCTTAATGCCCTATTTCAATAGGGTCATTTTGGTTGGTCGAATCACGCGGGACCCAGAAACGCGTTACACTACCTCCGGGCGGATGGTAGCCACTTTCAATCTTGCGGTGAACAGACCTCCACGGCCAGATGCGGAGGAGGTCACCGATTTTATCAGAATAGTGACTTTTGGCAAGCTTGCTGAATTTGCCAAGATGTATCTGAAAAAAGGACAGTTGATACTTGTAGAAGGAGAACTTAGACTTCAAAGATGGCAGGCAAGAGACGGTACAACCAGAACCACCGCCGAAATTTGGGCAAGGGACATAAGATTTTTGGAACGAAAATCTGTGTCCGAAACCGTTGAACCAGAGTTTGAAGAAGAGGAAGAAACTGAATTTGCTGAATCGGAAAGTCAAATTGAAAACTCCGACGAGGATATCTTTGATGATTTTTGGCGTGAAAGTGAAAATCCAGATGAACCACCGTTCTAAGGAGGTGCGATTTAAATGGCAGAGCAAAGAAGAAGGAAAAAGAAACTTAGAAAATGTAAATTGTGCGAAATGAAGGTTGAGTACGTAGACTACAAGGATGTTAGGCTTTTGAGGGAATTTTTGAACGAAAAAGCCAAGATAATTCCAAAGAGGGTTAGTGGAAATTGCTCCAAGCACCAAAGAATGATCAAGAAAGCGATTAAAAGGGCTAGGCAGATGGCTTTGTTGCCATACATCGAACTTTAACTTTTGAAAATGTGCGAGGGAATGTACCCTCGCACATTTTTTTGTTTGCAGTACTCTGTGGTGCGAGGAGGTATTTGGATGAAGAAAACAGCTGTAATTGCAATCGGTGGTAATGCAGTGAATCGACCTGGTGAAAGCCCGACAGCTGAGAATATGCTAAGTGCTTTAAACGATGCCATGAAACACATCGTGGAATTGCTTGAAGATTACAGCGTGGTGATAACCCATGGAAATGGGCCACAGGTTGGAAATCTTTTGATCCAACAAGAGATGGCAAAGTCGGTTATACCACCATTTCCAATCGATGTGAACGACGCTCAAACTCAAGGAAGCTTGGGATACATGATAGCCCAAAGTCTTAGAAACCAACTTTTGAAAGTGGGAATGAAAAGAGAAATAGCAGCCATCGTAACACAGGTTGTTGTGGATAAGAACGATCCAGCATTTTTCAACCCCACAAAACCAGTTGGGCCGTTTTACACAAAAGAGGAAGCTGAAAAACTGGCAAAGGAAAAAGGCTGGGTCATGAAAGAGGATGCCGGAAGAGGATTTAGAAGAGTTGTACCTTCTCCAAAACCTTTGGAAATCGTTGAAAAAGATGTCATAAAGCTTTTATTGACTAGCGATGTTGTGGTGATAGCAGTTGGTGGTGGTGGAATACCAGTTGTAAAAGAAAACGGACAGCTAAAAGGAGTTGAAGCTGTCATAGACAAAGACAGGGCAAGCTCCTTGCTAGCAGTTGAAATCAATGCAGATATTTTCATCATACTAACAGGAGTTGAAAAGGTTTCTTTAAACTATAAAAAGCCAAATCAAGTGGATTTGGACCATTTGACCATAGAGGAAGCTGAAAAATACCTAAAGGAAGGTCACTTCCCAGAAGGCAGCATGGGACCAAAGATAGAAGCTGCCATAAACTTTGTAAAAAGCACTGGTAGAGAATGCTTAATCACGGAAATATCAAAGTTGAAAGAGGCGCTGAATGGCTTGACAGGTACAAGAATAACAAAATAAAACCCGGCTTGATGCCGGGTTTTATTTTTCCATCTTTTTCGGTTTCATATTTTATTGTGCAAAGCAAATATCTTCTATAATCTCATTGTTCAAAGCTTCTCCTACAAGGCTTAAGTTCATATCGAAAATTTTCAAACCATTTGAAGTACCAACGTAAACATATCCTGACTTTGCGACAACAGCGTTTCCATTTGACAAATTAATCTCTAATTTGCTTGAAAAATCGCTGCTAAATCTATAAAGCTTTTGATCGGTTAAAGCAAGGACAAAACCTGAATCGTAGTAGACTCTTTTACCATTACCAGTTAAAGAAACTTGCTTTTCTTCTTTTATTTCACTTTCACTAGATACATCGAATTTCCACAAACTTTTGTCTGTGATGACGTACGCAAAATTGTCAACTACGTAAACATCGATGGGGTATTCTGAGTCAAATTCATATTTAGCAACTTCTGCGGGAGAAGCTGGACTACTTACATCTACGACTTTCAACATGTTCTCTTCACAAAGATAAACTTTGGAATCTTCAACAAAGAAGCCTTTCAGGTTATTTGTAAGAAATTCTGCAACTTTTCCTATGTTTGATGGATCTTTAACATCCAGTATCTTCAAAACTTCTTTATCTGCCACAAACGCATAAAGATCACCAGCTACAACTTTCACATTTTTGCTTAAAAGCTCTTTGACAATTATTCTGTGACCTTTGAATTCTGAGTTTTGATAAAGTCTTCTGCTATCATAAACAGCGATACCGTTATCCCCAACAACGTACACATTGTTGTTATAACTGTCGATGGCTTTTCCAGAGGTTAATTCGAACAATAAACTAGTTGTCGGTGAGGTTATGTTCGTTGCATCAACTTCATAAATTCTGTATTGCGCTAGAACAAACAAATTGCTTCCAACAGGTATTGAAACTGAAAAACTCCAAACTTCTGATTCTGCTTGTAAACCATCGGATTTTGCCACAACTTTCCAATAATATGTCTTTTCCTCTAAGTTATCCACTCTGTAAGTTGATTCTTTCAAATCTTTTGCTTTCAAAGGAGGTGGATTAGTTTCACCAAAATAGAGGTCATAAACAACTTCATCTCCGTCTGGATCATAACATTCCCAATTTAAATCGATTGATTTAACGTAAATAAAAGTATCATCTGCTGGTGAGGGATTATAAGGTTTCACAGGTGGTCGCTCAGTCGTAAAACTAAGCACACCAGAACTTGCTTTTGCACCAAAAGTATCGATTGCCACAACTTCCCAGTAGTAGGTAGTGGCTAGATCTAATGGAACTTTTGCAAAATTCTTATCGGTACCTTTGAAATTACCAAGGTTGTTTTTATCCTTACTTATTCTGTATTCATATCTAACTATGTTGTTGTCTGGATCTTCGAATTCCCAACTTAGAGTCACATCAGTTGGTACCTTTGTAGCACCATTTGGTGGATATGCGGATTTGAAACGGGGACTTTTGTTTTCAACCAGATTTGTAGGGGTACTGCAGGATACAAGAATAATCACAACTACAAAAATAACCACAAGCAAGAGTGGCATTTTTCTCACAACGATCACTCCCTTTTAAGGGTATTTATTTTTCATTTTGATGATATCATATATGTGGAAAATAACTTTAACCTTTAGGAGGAATCAATAGTGGACGAAAGGGAA
Source organism: Pseudothermotoga thermarum DSM 5069 (assembly GCF_000217815.1). Taxonomy (NCBI): domain Bacteria; kingdom Thermotogati; phylum Thermotogota; class Thermotogae; order Thermotogales; family Thermotogaceae; genus Pseudothermotoga; species Pseudothermotoga thermarum. The sequence continues at coordinate 1,473,752 of NC_015707.1, forward strand.
GAACTTTTGAAGAAAATCAGAATTTTAGAAGAGCAGATTGAATATTACAAAGCCCGCGAAGCTCAAATGGAACAGATGCTTGCTGAATACAACGCACTTGTGAAAAAACAGTTTGAGCTTTACGATGACTTTGTTAAGGATATAGGAACAAGCAGAATAATCGACAGTTTGACAAGAACTTACAACATGGAGCACATGAGCAAGCTCATTTCTTATTATCACCAGAAAGCCTTTGAAGAAAACAGAAGTTACGCTGTTATTTTGGTCCGACTTGTTGACAAAAACAACGATTTTGAAAAACATTTGATCCAGCTCGGTAAGTTTTTGAAAAGCATAGTTCGCGTTCCCATGGACAGCGTTGGAAGATTCTCTGACGATACCTTCATAGTTCTTCTCACCGAGATAACCAAAGAGAATGCCTTGAAGGTTGCTGAAAGGATCAAAAATGGCTGTGTTAGCGCTGTACCTTGTCATGTAAAGGTTGCTTGCAGAGTTTACCCTGATGATGAACAAAATCTTGAAAACATGATCGAAAGCCTTAGGCAGGAGATAGCTTGATGGGAAAGCTTGTAATTGAGGGGCCAATAAAATTATCGGGGCGTGTCAAAGTATCTGGAGCGAAAAACGCCGTTTTGCCTATAATGGCCGCCTCAATACTCTGCGATGAAAAAGTTGTTTTGGAAAACGTGCCAGATCTTTTGGACGTTAGAACCATGATTCAAATTCTTGAATCCGCTGGAAGCAAGGTCGAATTCAAAGGTTCCAGACTTGAGATATATCCTGTTGAAAAAGCCAACACATCCGTACCATATGAACTTGTCAGAAAGATGAGGGCTTCTTTCAACGTCCTAGGTCCCTTGGCGGTGAAGTTTAAAGAAGCCTTTGTTCCTCTGCCTGGAGGATGTTCTATTGGAGTTCGACCGGTTGATTATCATCTCTACGGGCTGGAAAAACTGGGTTTTTCGGTGAAGGTCGAACATGGTGTAGTTGAAGCTCGAATGAACGAAAAGCCATCACAAGTGATCGTGACTTTTCCTTTTCCAAGTGTTGGCGCCACGGAACACATAATGACCACCGCAGCTTTGATGGCCGGTACTTACACGGTAATCCAAAACGCCGCAATGGAACCCGAGATAGAAGATCTTGCAAACTTTTTGAACAAATGCGGAGCTCGAATTTCAGGAGCTGGTACAAAAACCATAGAAGTCTTCGGAGTAGAGAGACTTAAAGGATGCGTTCATTCGGTTATTCCAGATAGAATCGAAGCTGGAACCTACATAATTGCCGTTGCCGCAACGCAGGGAAACGCCGTCGTCGAAGGTTTGGAACCGAAGCATTTATTTTCTTTGTTTGAGATTTTGAACCTTTCTGGGGTGGAACTTAAAATCGATCAAACCTCTGTAGAAGTAAAAATGACAACCAGGCCAAAACCGGTCAAGGTTCATGTAGCACCTTATCCAGGTTTTCCAACGGATTTGCAGCCACAGATCATGACTTTCCTGACGGTTGCAGAAGGAACTTCCACCATAATAGAAACGGTTTTCAAATCCCGGTTCCTCCATGTCGATGAACTACGTCGCATGGGTGCAAAAATCGAGGTGACCGATGGGACTGCCATTGTTCACGGTGTCGAATATTTAAGTGGAACTCAAGTTTCCGCAACTGACCTTAGAGCTGCCGCTGCCTTGGTGATAGCAGGTTTAATGGCAAAAGGGACCACAATTATAAGCGATGTCGATCAAATCTTTCGTGGTTACGAAAATTTGATAGAGAAATTCTCATCGCTTTCAGCAAAGTTGGAGTATTATGAATGAAGTTGTGGCAGTTTTAAAGAAAAGGCTTGAAAAATGCGATATCTGTCCAGTTAAATGCAAAGTCAACCGGTATTTTTCCACCGGTCGCTGCAAAGCAGGTTATTTGCCGATACTGAACGCCGTGGTTCTTCATTTTGGCGAAGAACCTCCAATAAGTGGCGAAACTGGTGCTGGCACGATTTTCTTCAGCGGTTGTAACATGAGATGTATTTACTGTCAAAACATGTACTTCAGCCAACTTGCACATGGAGTTGAGATCAACTTTGAAGAGTTTGCCGAGATATTTTTGGATTTGCAAAAAAACGGAGCGAAAACTTTGAACCTTGTAACTCCCACGCCACACATTTTGGCAATTGTACAAGCACTTGAAATTGCAAAATCGAAAGGCTTCAACCTACCAGTGGTTTACAACACCAGCAGCTATGAGTCGGTCGAGACTTTGAAAATGTTGGAAGGTTATGTGGACATATACCTGGCAGACATAAAATACGCTGATGATGAAACTGGGATGAAATATTCAAAGGTACCAGATTATTTCACCGTAGCCAAGAAAGCAGTCGTTGAAATGCTACGGCAGGTTGGACCATTCAAAGAAGAAAAGATGAGGGGTTTGATAATAAGACATCTTGTTCTTCCGAACGATGTTTCGTCAACTGAAAAAGTTCTTGAATTTGTCTACTTTGGACTTTCTCCAAATGTACCAGTTTCTTTGATGGCCCAATACAATCCTCTTTTTGGCGCAAGAAATGATGAACTTTTGAACCGCAGGATAACTAAAGAGGAGTACGAGAAGGCAATAGAAAGAGCACTGGCTTTGGGTTTAGATGGCTGGGTTCAAACGGAAGAGAAGAAAAAAGTTACCGTAAAGCCAGTGCCTTCAACTTATTTAATCATTGAGAAGTTGAAAGCAAAAAGAACAAAAGCACTCCAAAAAGGCCTATCCCAAGCACTGTAAGCGTTATTTCCTTGGTGTAGGTGTAAACACTTCTATCGATGGTAACTGGCCTGCTGACGTAATAAGCCTCAGAATCGGTCAAAGCAGTTACTCTTATTTCGTAAGTACCATCGGGAAGTCCCACACCAGTCCAAATTATCGTGTTGGTTCCGCTTTTTCCTTTTCCTCTCCAGCTCCAAACTACATTTTTATTCTGGTCAATTGCCTCAACAACAAGCTGTGCTGGTTTACTCAGATAAATGTAAAAGGTTGTGGTATCTTTGTACCAATCTCCGTTTGGCGAGAAAGCCTCAGGTTCGATTTTCAAATCAACCATCAAAGCTTCTGGAATTAGGTTGATATTCACAGCCGTCTCTTTCGTGTAGTTAAAAGTCAACATACGCGTTTCGGGGATGTACCCATCCGATTTGAAAGTAACATATTGCGTTCCTTCGGGCACATAGAGTAAATCTTTGACGGAATTTGCTCTTCCAATGAATTTCCCCTCAATATAAACTTCAACTGGATAAACATTTGAGAAAATTCTAAGAGCACCTGCTCTTTTCATCTGAGCGGCAATCACGATTCGCGTATTTGGAGATGTATAAACAACCGATTCGTAAGCTACAAACCAATCTTTCACAACTCTAACCCTGTATTGCCCATAGCTTGTCAAGGTTATCTCAAGCTTTCCGTCGATACCAACCATTCCGTAATAGATGTCGTTCAGATAAACCATGGAAAATGGCTCTGCCTGCACGACAACAAGAACTTGTCCTAAAGCTATTACGCCAACGCATAAAATTGCAAAAATGGCTAAAAATTTAGCTTTAATCATCAAGCATCACCTCCGACTCTAAAAATTCTACATACAAATTAAAAAAGCCTTAAAGCAAATAGATTTACCAATTTGTGGTTGTATACCAATTGACTATGTTCTTTATAGACCAGCTTTTTCCATCCCTGATGTATTCAACGGCTATTATCAAAGGTTCTGTAGAGCGAATGTCGATCACTCCAACAGTTTCAACGTCAAGCTCATCGTAAAGACTCACGTATGCGGTAGCTTTTGGACTTATTGTTCCAGAAAGCTCCTTTAAAATCTTACCCTGAAAATCGTATATCCAAACGTAGACATCGGCTTCCCTTGTAGAAATGTTTGAAATCATAACGTCTGTTTCAGCCATCCCAACTTTTTCATAATAAGCGCTGTACCAATATTATTTTGCATCCATTGAACTTTGTGCAGGTTCCGTGATGATATCGCGTGAAAATAAAGCATCATCCTGAAGGTAGGAAACAGATATGGAAAGAAGCTGATCGCTCTGCACAAGTACCAATCCCCACGTGTTGATATCCGGATTTATGATTTTGGTGAGATCGATCAAAATCGTTTCGTAAAGGTTGAGCCGATAGGTGTTTTTCCAAAGCTCATCTCCCGTTGAATTGTAAACGACAACTCTCAAATAGGCTTTTTCTTCGCTCATGTTTGAAATGAAAATCGCAGTACCTCTGTCAAACGTCGAATCGTGATAAACACCATAATTTGCCGCGATCATTGTAGCAACAACGAACATCAGAGTTATGAAAAAGAACCTTTTCATAGAAATCACCTCGCAGAAAGTTTGATTCTATTTTACACCAAAATAAAAAATTTGTGGCTCTATAGAGAACCACCTTTTGAAAGGTCGCCAACTGTTTTAGAAAGTATCCACCCTGATGGTCTTTATCTCAAAAGGTTTCAATTCGAAAATGAAACTGTTTGGTTCAGTGAGGTCGATTTCATGTTCAATTTCGTCCAAAAGATTTGTCGTCCAAACTTTTTCAACCTTTTGATTGAAAGATACCTTTACCTTTTCGTGGCTTCCAACGGTTTCTCCAAACCTTAGATAGTAACTTTTTCCAATTCGCCTTAACGATAGTGTTTTCGAATTCTTTTTGCAAAAACTGATCAAGCAACTTTGTGCAAGTCCACCTTTAAGAACTTCGATGGGTTTGTTGAAAACATCGGCAAATTTCACAACATCTCCTAAGTCAAGTTTTAGGTGTGGATATACAGCGTAGGAAAATTCATGAATGCCAACGTCTGCGTAAAAATCAGGAAAAATGCCAGATTTTATCAACGACAAAGAAATGGTTCCATCTTTGGCTGAATGACCGTATTTGCAATTGTTTGCTATCGTAACACCGTAATCGTATTCGGATAGATCAACCCACCTGTGAGCTGGCACTTCAAATTTTGCCATTTCAAAGCTTGTGTTTCTGGTTGTCGGACGATCGATGAAACCACAATCCAAATCGTACTTTGCATATCTGCTTTTTATATCCGTTTCGAAAACAGCCTTAAGAATAGTCCTTTTTTCGCTCCAATCGAGTTTTGTTCTTATTTCGACAAACTCTTCGTCAAACCAAAAGATGTAATGCTGAACAATCCAGGACTTGCCATATTTAAACACAACCTCAAAAACCGCTCTCAGCTCGTTCTCCTCAACGAGTTTTATGGATTGTGCGTTCAATTTGAAAAGATGCCTTTCATGGTTTATGTCTATATCCCAGTTGTCATAATAAGCAGGAACATCCCTTGCGACAACAAGTTTGTTACCACCGTTTTCCTTGAAAATCCATCTTTCAAGTCTTTTGTCGTAGATGTTGAAGGTTCCATCTTCAAACACCACAAACCTTAAGTTTTTCGATTCAACCGAAGACTTATCCTTGGGCTTTTCAAATTTTTCATTCAATTCGGTTGACTGTTTTACATCAAAAACCTTTGTACCCAAAGGTGGCAAAGTTTCTTGAGAATAGTACAAATATTTTTCATCGTAAGTTCTCACCTTGTCAAAACCTTCTATGGTAAGGTTTTCTTTAAGCTCGAATTTAATGCGTTGTTCGAAACTAGAGGGGTTAAAGAGGGTGATTTTTGCCTCACTTTGATTCACACAATTTTTTATGATTTTTTCACATTCTTCAATAACTTGGCTTAGTTCTTTTTCTGTGGTTTTGTAAACCTTTCGAATCGAAGAGCCTGGAAGTATGTCGTGAAATTCATTTCTAAGCAGGATTTTCCAAAGTTCGTCTATTTTTTCTTGGTAATCTTTTTCGCTGAGTGCATTTATAATTTCAGCTTTTCTAAGGCTATCTTCTGCCAGCTTGTGAAGTTTTTTCACCTTTGACTGAGAAGTGTAAGTTCCACGGTGAAATTCAAGGTACAGCTCGTCATTCCAAACAGGAAGATTGGTATCTTCAAACTTCATCGAATTCAAATACTTTGATACCGTTGAAAATTCAACCTTTGGAATGCCTGGGATTTCATTCAGGTGAATGTAGTTTTGACACATCTCTTCCGTTGGTCCACCGCCTCCATCACCATAGCCAACGGTTATCAGTATTTTATTGGTCAATTCTTTCTGTCGAAAGTTTTTCCAAGAATTTATCAACGATTTTGCATTGATGTTGCCGTTGTATCCTCCGTCGTCGTTTTTGTACGAATAGTACAAAACCCTACTGCCGTCTATTCCTTGCCACCAGCATATGTCGTACGGAAATCTGTTTGATTCGTTCCAACTAAGTTTTGTCGTCACAAAGTACTTGATTCCAGATTTGACAAGTATTTGTGGCAAAACCCAGCTAAAGCCAAAAACGTCCGGAAGCCAGCAAAAATCGGATCGTTTTCCAAACTCTTTCTCAAAAAATTTCTGCCCGTAGTAAAATTGCCTTATAAGCGATTCAACGGAAACAAGGTTTGTGTCAGATTCAACCCACATTCCTCCGGCTGGTTCCCACTGCCCTTTTTCAACCAGTTTCTTTACCTCTTCAAATAACTCCGGATCAATTTCCTTGAGATCTTGGTACATTTGTGCAGAAGATTGGCTGTAGATGAAATAATCGTACTTTTTGGCAAGGAAAACCGCGTTGGCAAAAGTTCGTATTATCTTTCTTTTTGTTTCCTCAACTGGCCACAGCCACGCGTAATCTATGTGAGAATGACCCACAACGTAAACTGTACCGTGCTTTGAAAAAGGAGCCTTTTTGACTTTCTCTTTGAACGATTCGAACTTTTCCAAAACTGTATCCAAAACTTCTTTGCTGAACAATCCCTCGTTTGGAACTATTTCAACCGAATCCCAAACCTTTTCAACTTCCCATGCTGTGATGTTGTCGAAAAGCCCCTTTTTGAAAGTTTCCAAATCCCTTGGAAAATCCAGCGACTGAAGAAAATCGTTGGTTACGTCTATCAAGTAGTTTGCCAAACTTTCATCGTCCGTTTCTTCTATCACCGAAATAACGTTCTTTGTAAAGAAAAAAATTTCCCTCATTTTTTTGTCGTAAACAACCACGTAGGAGTATTTGAAAATGGGTTCTTCTTTTGTCCCAAATAACCCTCTTGGAACTACAACTGCTTCAATCCGATGCTTTTTACCATCGCAAAAGCTCGTTAAGTCGATCTCTTTGTGAAATTCATTAACTTCCCCGTAAGATTTTCCGTCGATTTTTACAAGAGTTTCTCCACCAAACCAAGCGTTTAAGTAAACTTCGCGTTCTGCTGTTGGCAATTCTTGATTAAAAAAACACTCAAAGGTCGTCATATCTTTTCCAGACCAATTGAAAGGCAAAGAAATTTTGTTTCCCTCATTTGTCCAATCACCAATTTGATACCTTTTAACAACGCAAAACGGCGCCAATTCAAAAAGAGCTCTCTTCAAGTGAGAAACTTCCATCTCCCTTTTGCGGTAAGCCATGTTAATACCTCCTACAAATTGCAGCCACAAGATTTTCTGATTACCAACTCGGTTTTTATGCGTAACAATTTCCCAACGCTCTCACCTTTGATTAGCTTGACAAGCGTTAAAACCGCAAGGCTTCCAACCTGCTCTAAATCTTGCTTGACTGTTGTCAACTCCGGAATAGTTAAAGCTGAAACTGGTTCATCGTCAAATCCAACCACTTTTACATCTTCTGGAACCTTCAAGCCGCTTTTTAAAAGATAACCCAACCCTCTCACAGCAAGAAAATCATTGCAGAAGAATATTGTGTCAATATTTCTTGTTTTCACTAAATCAAGAAGAGGCAAAAAATCTCCTTGAAGACCATCAACTTCTACAACCTCTATTTTTTGCTTGAATTGTTCACATATTCCCTCATATCTCTCTTTGACGCTTGAAATGTTGACCCCTTCAAAAGTGACGAAAACGGCGTTATTCGATTTATGACGTTCTTTCATGTGTTTGGCAAGTAAACTCGCCCCAAGGTAGTTATCGGATAAAACCGTTGGTATATCCGTGTATCCTTCCACAAGTCTATCAACAAAAACAACCGGGAAACTCGCATTCACAAGGCGATGAAAGACATGATTTTCTACGGTAAATGCCCTTGGCTCTATTATCAAACCGTCAATTTTGTGCTCTAAAAGATGTTTCAATCCTCTTATTTCACTTGTTACATCTTGTCCTGTATCTTCTACGTAGCATTTGATTCCAAGAGCTGTACATGTTTTGACTATTCCAAATACGATGGTTGGGCTTCGAGCCAGAACACCTATTCTTCTGGTTGAGAGCAGATCATCGCTACTGACAAAAGTTCCTAAACCGCGTATCTTGAAGATCAAACCTTTCTTTTCGAGCTCCAACAAAGCTCGTCTAACGGTCATGCGTGTGACACCAAATTGCTTGGAAATATCATTCTCAGAAGGCAGTTTTTCGCCTACTTTGATTTTCTCAGTCAGTATGAGCCTCTCTAAATATCTTGTGATCATTTCGTACTTTTTCATTTCATCCATCTTCTCCCAATTTTGTGAGAGATCTTTCTGTTGAAATGATATCAAGTATTTTTTAGGAATCAAAAGTTAATATTTTGAAGAAAAAACTTGAAAAAACAAGGAAGAAAGAGAAAGAAAAAATACCATGTTGTATATACAATCTTTTTTGGCGATAATTGCCTATAATCACGAATAATTAGGCTTGAAATTGGCACATGATCCCGTTTATACTGACAATAGAAGTATATACAACTGCCATTCCAAAGGGGGGGGTTGCTGTGAAATGGTTTAAGTTAATGGTAACTGTAATGGTTTGTGTGCTGGTTGCATCGATGGTGTTTGGACAACCAATTACGCTTACAGTTATTTCAAGAGCCGTTCGAGGAGGGGTCAACACTCAACTTGTTGAGTGGTTTGAGGACATCGTTGTACCTGCATTCACCGCCGCAATGAAAGAGAAAGGCATTGATGTGAAAGTTGAATTCATTCAGTTCAGCGGAAGCGATGAGGCACTTAAGCAGCAATATGCACTCGATTTGAGCGTTGGTAGAGGAGCAGACATCCTGGGATTCGACGGCTTTTGGATCCCTGAATTTGCCGAAGCCGGTTTGGTCAAACCTCTTGAAGAAATTGTCGGACCTTCGGTATGGGACTGGGAAGGATGGCAGTATATACCTCAAGGAATGAGAGAAATTTTGAGTTATCGTGGAAAAGTTTATGGACTAGCAGCTGGTACAGACGTTCGTGTCATTTTCTATCGTCGTGATTTGTTCCAAAAAGCTGGCATCCCAGAACCATGGCAACCACGTTCTTGGGAAGAACTTTTGGAAACGGCGAGGTTGATCAAGAAGCAACTGCCTGGTGTAATTCCACTTCAAATCAACGCAGGTACTGAAATGGGTGAAGCTACCACCATGCAAGGTTGGTTCATGGTCCTACTCGGTACGGGAATTCACATGTTTGACTTTGAATCTGAAAAATGGATCGTTGAACATCCAGGAATTTTGGAAGCCCTTCAGTTCTACAAAAAAGTCTATGTTGACGAGAAACTTGGAGATGCCCGAATGCAGCTGACATCAGGTGCTCGTGCCAAAACTTTCGAAGCCTTTAGAGAAGGAAAAATTGCCATGCTTGTCGAAGGAGATTGGTTCTGGAGATCAGTCCTTGCTCCTGGTTCCGAGTGGGCAATTCCAAACCGCGAGCAAATAGTTGGTTGGGCAAAGATGCCAGCTAAAGAACCTGGCGCTGGATACCGTGGACAAGATTTTGTCTCCATCTCCGGTGGAACTGGTTTTATCATCAATCCAAACACTCGTCATCCCGATCTGGCGTGGGCTTTGCTGAGTTTTGCAATGAGTAAAGAGATGCAGATAGAATTTCAAAAGATACAACCCAGAATTCGCGCAAGAGTTGATGTACCAGTTATAGGTGATCCCGTGATGTCCGCCATGGCTGAAGCAGTTTTGCCACTTACGACCGTTCGACCGATGTATCCGGAATATCCAAAGATTTCTTACCAAGCCCAGCTCATGACAGAGCGAGTAATATCTGGAATAATGACACCAAAGGAGGCTATGGAAGCATACAAAGAAGCGGTGATTGAAATAGTAGACCGCGAGAGAGTAATCATCGTACCTACTAAGTAACTTTAATTATAAATCATAGCAAAACGCTGATCGGGTCCGGCTTATGCCGGACCCTTTTGTCAACGAAGGGAGGAAAGGCCAATGGAGATTTTGCCAAAAAAAGTTGGTTTTTTGTTTTTGGTGCCTGCTCTATTGTTCATCTGCCTTTTTCTTCTGTTTCCATTCTTTTGGGTGATCGTGATAAGTTTCACCAATCGAGCACTCACCGGTCCAGCCGCACTTTCTCCTACGTTTGTAGGACTAAGGAACTATCTTCGATTGTTCAACTTTCAACGCTGGATGCGCCCAGGAGAATTTGGTAATGCCTTGAAAAATACGGCGATTTTCGTCGTTGGTTCTGCAATTCTTGGGCAGGTTCCGTTGGGGTTAGGTATAGCTCTTTTGCTTCATAGATTTAAATGGAAAACAATTCGTGAAATTGTTTACACGCTTGCCATAGCTGCTTGGATTTTACCAGGTGTGCCTGTTGCGTTCGCCTGGATTGCCTTTTTGGATAGAGATTTTGGGACTTTGAATGCCATTTTGAAATTCTTCAAAATAGGTCCAATAGATTGGTACTTTGAGCAGCCTCTTCTTGCAATAATTTTATTCAACATTTGGAGAGGAACGGCTTTTTCAATGCTTTTGTTTTCCGCAGCCCTCGGATCGATTCCGCCTTCTTACTGGGATATATCCGAAGTGATCGGAGCAACGGCTTGGCAAAGATTTAGAGACGTGATTTTTCCTTTGATCAAACCGCACATACTCACCGATTTGATTTTGGTCACACTTTGGACGTTCAACTCATTCACACCATATCTTATAACCGGCGGGGGACCTTTGTTCAAAAGTGAGACAATTCCGATGTACACTTATCGAGAGGCTTTCAGATTTCTTGAGTTTGGAAGAGGAGCAAGTGCAGCCGTAGTAACGATGACCATCAATTTGATTTTGGCAATAATTTACCTCACGTTTCTAAAGCGTCAGGAGGTGTACAAATGAGGCGTTTGAAATCCTTTTTATCAAATTTGGCCCGAATATTGCTGATAGTAATTTTGATCGCGTTCTTTTTGTTACCGCTCCTTTGGCTTTTCACTGCTCCGTTCAGTAGAGCTGCTACTTTGAGAATTTCACTTCCAACTAAACCTACTTTGAACAACTTTCGAGTAGTTTTATCAAATCCAATATCGTTTCGAGCACTGTTTGTAAACAGTCCAATAATAGCTGGCGGCGCAATGATCGGAGTTACTTTGATAGCATCACTTGCAGCTTACGCTCTTTCCAGGATAAAAGTTCCTGGTCAAAGTTTGATAGTTTACATTTTGATATTATTCTCCGCTGTGGTTACTGGAACGGCTGCAATGGTTCCAATCTTTCTGCTTTTGTATTCCCTAAAGTTGATTGACACACACCTTGGGACTATACTCGTCTACATTGGTGGATTGTTACCAACTGGGATTTTCCTCATGCGAGGTTTTGTAGACAGTGTTCCGCGTTCCTACGAGGAAGCAGCTATTGTTAGTGGCGCAAAACCTTTGCAAATGTTTAGAGATGTTGTTATTCCTATCATAAGACCTGGAATGATGGTTGTTGCTGTGTGGGCTTTTGTTCAGTCTTGGGGAGATTTTCTAATCCCGATGGTTTTAATTAGAAGTCCTTTGAAAATGCCGGCTCCGATTGCCATTTACACGTTTTACACCGAAGGTGGAACTCCGGTGCTAACTTTGGTTTCGGCGTATTCTTTGATATACATGCTTCCAGCTATAGTACTTTATCTATTTGTGAATTGGAAATACGGATTCAGATTCTTTGGAGGGATAAAAAGATGATTACAAAGGAAAATCAACTTGTACCGCAGGAACAAAACAAGATAACAAAGGATTATCTTCTTTTGGACAACGTCACGAAAAAGTTTGGCACAACTGTTGCCGTGGATCACTTGACTATTTCCGTCGCAAAAGGCGAATTCATTGCATTACTTGGACCTTCAGGATGTGGAAAAACAACAACCCTTCGACTCATAGCGGGATTGGAAAAGCCAACCGAAGGAAAGATTTTCCTTGATGGTCAGGATATAACAAACGTACATCCAAGAGAAAGAGATGTGGCCATGGTTTTTCAAGATTATGCTTTGTACCCACACATGACTCTTTTTGAGAACATCGCTTATCCATTGAAGCTACGAAAAGTTCCGCGCAAAACAATAGAGGAAAAAGTTCTAGAAGTCGCAACGCGTCTTGGGATCAAGGATCTTTTGTCTCGAAGGCCTGGTCAAGTATCAGGTGGACAACAACAAAGAGCAGCTGTTGCCAGGGCTTTGGTTTATCGACCAAAAATTTTTCTATTTGATGAACCGCTTTCAAATCTTGATGCAAAGCTAAGACTTGAAGCCCGCGCTTTTTTGCAGCACTTGTGCAAGGAAGAAAAGATAACCACCATATATGTGACTCACGATCAAGCTGAGGCCATGGCAATGGCAGACAGAATAGGAGTTATGGATCAAGGGAAATTGCTTCAAATTGGTACACCTTTTGAAATTTACCACAGGCCAAACAACATATTTGTGGCTGGATTCATCGGAAACCCACCGATGAACTTACTCACATGCTTTTTAAAACAAGAAAAAGATCTCACAATAATCGTAGGAAACGAGTTTGAGCTTGATCTGACTTTACCGCTTGAGCAAAAATTTTCATTTGAAAAACTAGGTGAAAAGTATCTTATGCTTGGTTTCAGGCCGGAGCATGTAAAGCTATCAAGCGAACCAGGTCCTTACGCCATACCTGGTCATCTGTACGCGATTCAACCACTCGGTGCGGAGACTTTGATCACGCTACAAGTTGGAACTTCTTTGGTTTCAGTAAGACTTTTTACAGATCAACCTCCCACTTTTTCCAACCAGATGTATATTCATCTAAATCCCAACAGAATTTACATCTTTGCGGAAACAGGTGAAAGGTTATGGCCATGAAGATTGTTTATTCTGGAAGCTTCAAACCTTCAGATCGTCTTTCATCCGTGTATCGACTTTTTGCGTTCAGTGTGCCAGAGAACGTCAAGTATTTGGAAATACGATATGATTACGATCGCAGCCAGGGGAATGTAATAGATCTTGGTTTATTCGATCCACGAGGTGGTTCGTTTTTATCATCAGAAGGATTTCGAGGTTGGAGCGGCAGCGCTAAAAGCCACGTGATAATTGCTGAAACTTTTGCCACACCTGGATATATACCAGGTCCGATAATTCCTGGCGTTTGGAAAGTCATCTTAGGACTTTACAAGATAAACTCCGAAAGATGTGACTACACCGTGGAAATACTGCTTCATGATTCAGAGATTTCTTTGACAAACATGAGCATTCCTTTGGTAAAAATAACCACTAGCGAAAATTATCCACACATTTGTAGCAAAACTGGTCCAGCTTGGTTTAAAGGAGATTTGCACTCTCATACTTATCATTCCGACGCTCAGTGTGGTGTGGATGAACTGATCGCCGCAGCAAGACGACGTGGACTTGATTTTCTTGCCATCACCGATCACAACACTGTTAGTCACCTTTTGGATATTCAAAGACTGAAATGCCAAGATTTCTGTGTTATACCTGGTGAAGAGATCACCACTTACCTTGGTCATGCAAACGTTTGGGGAATAAAACAGTGGTTTGATTTCAGATGCATTTCTCAACAACAAATAAAACAATTGTGCGAAGAAGTTCATCGCAAAAGGCTTTTATTTTCAATAAATCATCCAAAGCCAGGAGGTCCAGAGTGGGAATTTGGCTATTCGTTTGATTTTGACTGTATGGAAGTCTGGCAATCCATTTGGAGCAGGAACAACGAACACAGCTTGAAAGTTTGGAACGATCTTTTGCTTTCTGGAAGAAGAATCATCGCAGTCGGCGGCAGTGATAGTCATCCAATTAAACTGGGAAATGGCATATTTGAATGGCTTGGGTATCCGACAACCTGGGTTTACGCAAAAGATTTAACCGTTGAATCCATTCTTGAAGGTATTCGCGCTGGGCATGTGACTATATCCGCTTGTCCTTTGGGACCATTCTTGGCTTTGGAAATTTTCAAAAACAACGAAAAAATCGCAATGCAAGGTGATGTTGTAAAAACCAACAAATATACAGTCAAAGTGATTGCCAAAAAAGCAAAAGGTTTGATCTTAAGATTGCTTTCACCACAAGGTGGATTACTGCAGAAAAAATTAAACGAAGAATCAAGCGAAACGGTGTTAGATGTTGACCTCAGAGAACATGGGTACGTCAGAGCAGAACTTCGCGTGCCTTCAACTTTTTGGCAAGGAGAAACTTCCATTGAAAGTTTGCCAGTAGGCGCTCTCACAAACCCAGTGTGGAGTGAGGATTTCTTGAAAAAATGCAACCGCTGTAATTGAGTAAGCAGGTTTCGATAAGTCTTAGACCAGTCTTGTTAGAAACACTCGAAAAGACATCCGAAAAGGCATAGAGATGATTTCCAGAAACTAAGATAAACCATTTCGAAAAAGGCAGTCTGACTTAATGTGTGAAATCAATGGAAAGATAATGGTCGTTCATTTCAACTACATAGAGATTGGATTCAGCAAAGTAGGATAGGATTTTACCACCTTTAACGGTTTCAATTTTTCTTTTTGCCCTGACGAAGAAGTATCTCGGAAAAAGGCTGTCTTTCGGGACATTTATGTACAGCCCATGGTCATCCAGATCATATCTAACGCTTTTTGTCATGTAATCAACCATGTACTTGTAGAACTCAGAAACCGTGTGGAATCTCAAGAACGGAAAAGTTGATTTCACCTGCGAATATATTCCTACAAGACTTCGATAAAGTGCGTTCCAGTCCTTTCCATCTGGATTTCGATCTGATGCGAAAACATCGTCTGTGTGTATGAAGTGTGCAAAGCTTCCAAAATGTGCGAGACTGCTTGCAATGGTTAGCACCACACTCTCTTCCGGATAATAACCGTATGTTGACCTCGGCACAATCAAAACGTTGCCGCTGAGGATTTCGTATTCAGAGAAGTTTGGATAATAATAAGAAGTACAAATTACCCTGATCTCAGGAATTGCCTTAAGCAGATTTTCAACACCATACAGGTCAATAATGTTGTTTGCAGCAGTGTAAGTAGTAAAGAAAATACTGTGACCGACTAATCTTTCAACAAATTCTTTAGAAACCCCCAGGCTGAGAATCAAATTTTCCGGATTCTTCCAGTTTTCTGCTGTTAAAGAGATATGGTTGTACCCATGGAATCCCAGCTCGTGGTGCGATTGATTTAACTCAAGAACAGCTTTCAAAGGTCCAGCAGAACGGCTCACGAAAAATTCGGTGAAATCGAATGGAGGAGAACTTGACCCGTTGTAAGTCAGAATCAACATCGCTGTGAACGGAATGCCGAAGCGTTCAGAGAAGTTTTTCATATCCTTCCACCAGACATCGTAGTAGAACTCATCGTCCAATATACCGTTTTTCTCGACGTTGTACGATGGCAATGAAAAGTCGTCAAGATGGAAGGTAACAGAATTCAGAAAGCCAGAAATCGAGAAATTCTGCATTTCAAGTATTGCTTGAAGAATTAATCCACGAATTGGCTTCAAAACAGTGATTGGATAGATATAGCCAACAAATCCTTTTCCTCGTTCTTCATACCATATAACTGGTGTAGAACCATCCCCTTCGAGCTTGGCAAGTACCGTTGATTTGTCTGATAGCACAACGGAAAAACCAACGACAAAATTAGCTATTTTATACTTGATACCATCGGCTGAATTGTGAAGTGGGAAAAGTTCCTTTACAAAGACCAACTTTTCCACGTTTATTCTTTGGCTTACAACGTTCTTATTCCAAGGTGTGTTGAAAATGTTTGTGCAAAAAATGAAAGTACCTCCACTTTCCACATATCTTTTGATCGTCTGTGTTTCGAAATAGGTTGACTCAGTGTTCCATATGATGAAACGATATTTGCACAACTCAAAGAAGGAGAGCCGATAGAATTCGGTTACGTCAACGAAATCCACCTCGATTTTTGCGAGTTCAAAGATTTCTATAAATTCCTTTTGTGTTCTTACATATTCATCCGGATCAAAAACGCTCTTGACAACTAAGACCTTGTTCTCATTACCGACGGCTGTTTCAAAGAAAGACTCAATGATTTTCTGAACGTTTAGAATCACGCGTCCATCTTTGTCTATGAAACTGTTGAAAACAGCTCCACCACCCGTTTTCGACAAAAAGATCATCGGATATTCAGATCCGGTTTCATCCAAGTAAGATAAGATCTTCTTAACATCGCTACCAAAAATGTCATACTTTTCAGCTGGGACACTTGTGGTTCCATAAGGAGCCCGTACGAAATACTCCTTCTCAAACTGCGCAGTTGAATTTTCCAATGTTTTGAAACCACCGCGATAGTGAACACCAAGCAAGTTCATCAGATTGTTCACTTCTCTGAAAGATGTTTTCACACCGAGATTGTTGAGGAAGAAGAATTTTCCGCCATTCTTGACAAAAATCGATAGCTGCCGAAGGTATGATTCAGGATAGGGAACGTTTTGTGAATAATACCAAGAAATCACGAAAGCATATTTTTGATGATCAATCTCGTTGTAATTCAGCCCGAAAATGCTCCTAAGTTCATAGGGGATACCAAGTTTCTCAAGAACGGGTACAACGTGATTTTTCATCATGTATTCACCGTACTGCTCGGTTGGATTGTACAACAAAAGAAAAGGTTTCTCGCCAAAGGCAACGCAGCTGAGCGTTAACAACAGTATCAATAGCGTTATCAACACCCTTTTCATCGCAGATCACCTCTCAGGTCCTTCAACGTTCTCACCACACCTTTCTCTATCTGGATCTTCTGCCTCGAAAATTCAATCTGGATTATCTTTTCTACTTTCTTCAACAAGATAGCATAACTGACGAAGGTGAAAATAGTGAAGGATATTGTATATGAAGCCGGTAAAAGAGTATACGGTGCTTTGTTGACAAACCAAATTGACAATGAAAGATTACACAAGAATGTGAGAGTATTCAACCACAGAACATCCCTACGAAAATCAAAGTAGAGAAGTAACAGGGTGATCGTTAGGTAGAATCCGTTGAACATCGCTCCAACTATACCTATTCTGAGTATTGCCTTCTCAACATAAAAAGCTCTGGAAAAGATTCCGATTTCATTTGCAATAAACAACAAAGTCGAGAAGAACAGCTGAATGATCACCGTCAGTTCGACACTTTTTCTGAGTTCTTCAGCCATATTGTCTTTCGCCAACTCCATGTCGTTCAAAGTTGATCTCGAGATTATTATCGAATAGAATTCATGGTATCTTCTGTAGAACCTCGTTTCGAGTACCATGACAAACATCACAACCGTTGGAATTATTGAAAGATAAGATATGAACATCGGTAAATCGTAGTAAGAAGAAAACCTGAAGCCTTTCAAAATCTCTTGTGAATAAGTCTTCGATCTCCAGACTACGAACTCATCAATCCATATAGCCAGGTTGTAGGCAAGTCCTATGAATATGTTTTCCCAGTATTTTTTCAGCGCACCGAACCACTTAAATGAAATGAATTCTTCGGTTCCAAAAGATCTTAAAGTGTTGATCAAGTGCAAGAACATGGACAGATTGACTGAAAGAGAAAAACCCATGATTTTGTCGAAGGAACCGTCGCCGAAAAATCGAACGAACAAAGCTGCGGTCACACCAAAGATGATGTAGCTTACAATGTATAGCTGAATATTCTCCGTAGCCAGTGATGCAACTGAAACAATCCACAAGGAAAGCAAAGATACGCACAAATACGTAAAAGCAAATATAAACCAAGCTTCGTGTTTGTTGATGCCAAGGAAAAGCACACAGAAAAGTGCTAGCAATGAATTCGCTACCAAAAGCAATCCCATCGTCTCTGGAAAGATCTTCTTGTAATTGCGGGTATAGACATGATCAGAAACCCTACGAGTTAGGAAAGTGTTTGTCAAACCAGAGAAGATAACGGAGATGATAAACCCGTAAACAAGCGAAACAAACAGGTACGGATCCTCGATATCGAAGAAATAAAGTATTGCAAAAAGGGAGGCAGCTGTAATAATCCACGGTCCTGCAGCTACAAGCATTGAATAGAAAATGGCTAAAATGTCCGAACTTACAGAACCTCGATAAAACATTCTGTTCAACCTAAAACCAATACCAGCCATTCCTATTTCTCCTTTGATACTTCTTCATAAAGTCTTCTATAATTCTCGATCATTCTCTCAATCGTGTATCTTCTCTCAACCCTCTGTTTGGCAACTCTTGAAGCTGCTTGCCTGAACTCATCGTCTTCGTATAGTTTTATCAATCCCTCGCCTATACCTACGAAATCCTTGGGCTTTGCAATTACACCGGCTGGAGCCAACAGATCTTCTTTGGATCCGTACACCAACTCAGAACAACCACCAACATCCGTAGCAACAACCGGTATACCCGCTGAAAAAGCTTCCAATATCACCAAAGGTTGTCCTTCACTTACGCTGGTGAGAAGAAGTACATCTATCTCTGGATAGTACTTCGTCACGTCAACAGGTCCGGTGAACTCAACCGTGTCCTGAAGCTTGAAGAGTTCAACAAGTTGCAGACATTCACGATAATACTGCTCATCTTCATCAGTAGGTCCTATTATCAACAGTTTAAAATCCGGGATTCTATCTTTTACGTATCGGGCAACTTTCACAGCGGTTTTTATATCCTTGATCTCAACAACCCTACCGACTAAACCTGCCACAAAAGGCTTCTTAGACTTTTTCCTTGGTAGTGATGAGAATTTGATGTAATCAACACCATTTGGAATGACCCGAAGTTTCGAATAATCCTTACAAAGTTCCCTTTGGAATAGTTGATTCTTCTCAAAAAGTGTCGTAACAACATTGGATCTCTGGTATGCAAGAGCGCTCATGACTTTAAACAACTTTATCCAGCCCTTTTTGTAAGCTTCAGGAATCCATCTTGACTTTAGTATCTCAAGTTCCCTTTCCCTGTGGTAGATGCCATGTTCCGTTAAGATCAAAGGCTTTTTATGCCTTAAGCTGTTCATCGTAGCACATAACCCAGCATAGCCCGTCGTGACAGTGTGATAAAGATCACACTTGGGTAGACCCATTGTCATACTGTTGACAACAGGTATGAGCATGCCTCTGACAGTCCAATAATAATTCGTAAAACTCTCGTCCGGAAGGTAGATCTTGTAAAAATCGGTTATTGCACTCCAGTAGCAATCACACTGGAAGACTTTTGTGAAATCGTTGTCGCTATATCTCTCGAGCAATTTGTAAAGCTCCTGCGAAATCTGTAGTTCATCGAAGGGATATTTGATCGAATTTCCAAGCTTCTCGAAAAACTCGCGCTGAACTCGTTTTTCCGTGAAATCGTACTGTGCAAAAAGTTGAAACTCAAAGAACTCCACAACATTTTCGGGGAGTTTGTACTTTGGGATTTTTTCTTTCGGAATATCACCTATATGTATTACACAAAACTCAAAATCTCTAAGATGCTGAATTAAAAGATGTCCCCATGTGGACACCCCACCGGTAACATAAGGATAAGTCCCTTCAAAAATCAAACCAACCCTCATATCATTCACCTATCAACCTTACAATTTCGTCCTTCACTTTCCGAAGCTGTTCCACAGGTAGGTTCTCAATCATCGTTCTAAAAAGTTCCACAATGGATTCTTCTTGCTCGAGTGATGAGAGTAACTCTTTCAAAAGCGTTTGCCTCTTGATTTGGACAGCGATTTTTTGAGTTTCTTTATCCCCAAGAAAACTGGATATCCTTAAAAGTTCATCAAGCAAAACAAGTCGTTCTGATGTAATCTTTGTATCTTCAATTTTCTTGAGTAGCTCTTTTTGCTTCAGATAAATCATCCTTTTGTTCAAACTCAAGATCTGCGAGCCATCAGCCGGTATTTCAACATGGGTCTCATAATTCACCGCAATGATTAAAGAAAGGGCAATCACCGTCGCCGTCAACGCAATGAAAAATTTCGCATTACGTCTCATTATCTCGAGTAGTTTTGCCATCTTTCTCACCCCAAGCAAAAATCTTTCTTGCATATGAAAGAAGCACGGCTTTTTCTGCGTTTGTGTACAAGTTCTCAAAGCTTTTAAACTTTTGTTCAAAAACTTCCTTCTCACCGAGATCCACGAGAATTCTCAGATACAGATCTGCGAGGTTCTTATCGAAAAATTCATTCGGAGATTGCTCCAATTTCTCTCTGACAAACCGCAGGATTTCGATTTTCTGTTCATCTATCAAGAATGGTGTCTTCGAATACTGATATGAGTAGAGTGCAAAATTAAACAAACCGTCTTTCGTATGAACGAGTTTTGAATATCTTCCTATCTGCGAAATGAGAAAACTTTCGATTTGCTCCAAATACTCTGTACAGTAAAGCACAATGTCCTGTGAAGTTTCATTCATCAGGAACGTGTAGAGTATTGCAGCTGCCCTATCAGCTTCCAATCTTAACTCCTCGACCATTTTGTAAACTGTCTCAATTGCTTTTTTCTTCTGTTCGATAGATCCATATTTCATGATCAGATCTATAGGCACTACATCAAGTTTGTCGTAACTAACCTTGACGCCAGCCGAAGGAAGTTCAAAATCCGGCGTTTCTTTATACTTTGGTTTCCAATTTTTCTTGCTCAACCCGTAAATCAAAGGAAGAATGGGAAACATGACAAATGACAAGATAAAGGACAACAAATCCTTTTTGGTAAGAAAAAGGCAAAGCACCGCATAAACGATGACGAACAACCATGATTTAAAATAGAATGCCAACATTCCGACAATCGTTGATAATAGCCCTAAGATTACGATCTGCTATACGCCTCCTCTATTGTCAAACTTGGAACCTTTTGCAGCCTTTCCAAGACTCGCTTCAAGCCATCTTCGCCACATACAGTCAAGATTATCCTAAGTTCTCCTTCTTTATGTAGGACAAAATCCGTTTCTCTCAACAAACGTTTCAATTCATCAAATTCCTTGGAATTACCCAGTTTTGCGTGGATAACAGAGTAAGGTATTTTGTACTTTTCATATCTTTCGCTTATTTTCAGCAAAAACGAATAGAACTTCATCTCATCGTCAGTCACAACCAAATTTGTAAGATCTGATGATATCTCAAGCAAGGAAGCCAACCAGTCAGCCAAAACTTGCAGGTACGTCTGTGTGGATCTGTTAAGATGTTCTGGTGAAATGACTTCAACAAGGATGAATCCGAACACCTTTTCCTGGCTTCTTATTGCAACAGATATCGCAGGTTCAATGCTGAAGTCAACGTTTTCAGAGGTGAAGTAAAGATCAGCGACTGAGAAAACTCCAAGTTCCGCTGACTTGGATACAACCAAAGACCTGTTCATTGGGAAAGAGTTTGGAAGGAAACCAGGACCTTTTCTTACTCTCAACCTCAGAAAGTTATTACTCGAAAGAAGATAAATGGATATTGTTGTTGCTTCAATGAATTTGGATATCAAATCAATTGCCTGGTTGAAAATGTCTTCCCTGTTGTACAGCTCTATCTGCCTAAGTTTTTCGACAAAAGCCGATACACCTTCTTCAAGAACTATTCTCTTCTGAAGAGTGTTTGTGATAGTTTCATACTTCTCCAAGTTTTGCTTGTATTCCTTTATCGTATTTCGAGTTATTACCAGCTCATTCTCAAGATCTCTTATTTTCCTCTCGCGCAAATCTGTGAGAATTCCTGCAACGATCGATATCATTAGAATCAAAAGTGGCACTCGCAAGGTTGCCCAGCTGAGAACGATCTGTGTTGCCGCTTTACCATAGTGCATGTAAACTGATAGGATCGTAAGTAAGGTTGAAAGAAAAGTCAGAATGAGTGACGACATCAGACCATACCTTGCCGCAACGTAAACGGCAAAAAGGACGTAGGGGTTGATATCAGCTGTTAGATAACCATAGTATTTGAAAACAATATCCACAAGAAATATCAAACCCGAAAAAATAAATATTTCGTAAACTCTCATTTGATCACCACTAAAGATAATTATAAAAAGAATATCGCGGTTGTGATAAAATGAAACCGATCAAATTCTATACTTAAAGGATGATTCTCTTGAGAATAGCGATTGTAATGTTTTTACTCATGAGCTGTTCTCTTGCGGCTCTTCAGTTTCCCAGATCCGTTGCGTTTCTCTACCACGGCAAGCCATCGGAATCCGCCTACAGATACTTCGATTGGATAGTTGTAGATCCCAACGATCTCGAAACTGAGGATTTTGTCAGGAGAAAAAACCTTGTTTTCGCTTATCTCAACGTTGGGGAAGCCGAAAAACTTAGCCCTTCTCTCAATCGGCAATGGGTCATCGGAAGAAACGATCTTTGGAACAGTTACATCATGGACATAAGAGTCAGAGAATATCGTGAATACCTTTTTAGAAAAATCGAACGTGAAATAGTTCCTAAAAAATTCGCAGGGATTTTTTTGGACACCCTCGATTCGTATCAGCTTGTTCTAAAGGGAAAAGATGCGGAGGAGTACGAAATTGCTCTGGCTGATTTCATTATACAGTTGAGCAATCGCTATCCGCATTTACGGATACTTGTAAACAGAGCCTTTCACATACTCGATAATATCGAACATTTGATCAGCGGTTTTGTCTTCGAGGGCTTATACAGCACGTGGGAAAAAACCAAGGATAACAAGGTCAACTACTTTTCAGTTCCAGAAAATCTCACTCAGTTCTACATTCCAAAGCTGAAATCGATTAAGAAAAAAGGCATCCCTGTGATTGTGATAGATTACACAGACATAAGAAACAAAAAACAAGTAAAGGAATTAATTGAAAAGATTTCCAACCATGGATTTATCCCCTACATATCGGTGAGGAATTTGGATACACTCGGCTATGGACCACTGAACATTCCAAGCAATTAAGGAAAATCCATCATAGATCTAACTGACACTTTGTAGGGGTACAATGTGCCTTCACAAAGTAATCGTCATCTGCCTCATGGCTGTCTGTCGGAGATTTTGTAACTGCAATTTTGAGATTTTTCTGTATAATTGCTTTTAGATTAAAATATAATCGATCAACAATTCTTGATACAGGAGGTCAAACTTTGGCTGACGTGGTTATTCATGAACCAATTCGTGAGTTTCAACGTGAATTGCTCACAGAATTGATTTTAAACCTATTCAGAGAAGATTTGGATCAAATACGACAGTATGAGGTTTTCGCTCAATTGTCTCCTGTTTACAATGTGGAGTCGTTTATAGAACAAGTGTGAGAAGCTGTTCAGAAGATCATCGGGTGCGAAAGATTTTCGATAGCCTTCATCGATCCAGAGGGATTCGTTGTAGCGGAAACTGCGTATGCACCCTCGGGAAAAGAACTTAGACTGAAGCCAAATTTCAAGCAGCACATCACAGAAACATCTTTAAGAAAACTGGTGACTGGTGAATACGCTTTCAGAATCATCAACGATCTTGAAGACCAAGAGTTTTCAAATTCTCTTGCAACCAAGCTGATACTTGAGGAGGGATTTCGCTCAAGTTTAACTGTTCCAGTCTTCAGAAATAACAAAGTTTTCGCATTTTTGTTCGTGAATTCGAGGAAGAAATACGCCTATTCACGAGTGGATGGAAAAAAGCTTTTCTTCATCTCACAAACATTGGGCAAAATTTTGCACTACTGCTACATTATACAAACAGCTCTTTCAGCTATGGCTCAATCCTTTGTTAACTTGGTTGAGTTCAAGGATACTGAAACCGGCAACCACATTAAGCGCGTGGCAAATTATTCAAGAATCTTGGCTGAGAAATACTCCGACGAAGTGATAGAACTACCTGCTGTAAAAGTCAGAGAAATATACAATTTTGCACCAATCCACGACATTGGGAAAGTTGGAATCCCCGACACCATCCTTCTAAAGCCCGGTAGGCTTGACCCACAGGAATGGGAAATAATGAAAAGACATGTCGAAATAGGTCAGAAGATTGTGAAAAACGCTAACGTACTAATTCGACAGATGACAGAAGAAGACCTACTTAGCACAGCGATGAAAATAATCTCTGATCACCACGAAAAATACGATGGGACAGGTTACCCAGTTGGAAAGAAAGGAGAAGAAATATCCATAGAAGGTAGAATAGTTGCGATAGCCGATGTTTTCGATGCGCTAACGACAAAAAGACCATACAAAGATCCCTTTCCATTCGACCAAGCTGTGGATATGATCAGATCAGAAGCAGGCAAACACTTTGACCCAGTACTCGTCGAATTGTTTTTGAAGGCAACAAATGAGATAAGAAAGGTGTTTGAAACTTACAAGGACTGAACCTGAGAAAGTTGTTTTGAGGTGTCATATGTTGCTCAGAATTTTAATGTTGTGTCTTGTTTTCTTACAGCTTGTATGTGTTTTTGCAGAGAAGGTGAGTGACTTGGATTTTAATAACTTGCAGGATGCCGATAGAATCTTTCAAAGTCTGCGAAGAGAAAGAGACGTCACCGGTCTGAAAAAATTCATTGAAGCCGCGAAAGCCAAGCCAGATTATTCAGCTGATTCACATCTTCTAACCATCTTATCCGAGGCAATCTTGGAATATGCGATCTAGGGTGCGACGGAGAAAGAGAAATTGTCCTATTACAGCGAAGCGAGAAATCTTGCAGAGAACGCTATTAAACTCGACCCAACAAACGGTAGATCTTGGTTCGTTGCCGCTTTGGCAATTTCGAGAATTATCGACTACAGCGATCCATTTACCAAGCTCAGGTTGCTTCGCGATTTTGATGTTTACATTGAAAAGGCGATAGAACTTCTTGAAGATCCGTTGTACAAAGCCCTTGCGCTGATTGGTTCTGCGATAAGGTACAGAGAACCACCGTGGCCATTCAACAACTACAAGGAGGCAGAAAAGCGTTTCTTGAAAGCGATTGAGTACGCTCCTGATCTTCCAAATGTATATTTGGAACTCGGTTTGCTTTACAGAAAAACAGGGAATAATACCAAGGCAAAGGAGGCATTCCTGAAAGCGATTGAGTTATCCTCCCGTTCTCCCCTCACTAAGGCACAGGAAGAAATTGTAACGAGAGCTGAGCAAGAACTGAGCAAGATGAGATAATGCGCCAGATACCTTGTCAAATCAAACCTATCAAAGACCCACGAATTTTTCTCATACAGTGATCTTTCTGAATAAACATAAGCCTAATAAACCTACCTGGATAATCGAAAGGTTGTACAATACTATCAACAAAGTTACAGCAACAAATGGCCATCCCTTGGGTTCAATAGATCCAGAAGCAAGTCCTGTTATAACAGCTAATCCCCGTGCACCCAACAGTGCTGCAGCAGCTATTATGATTCCCAAATTTGAAATACATGCCTTTCTTCCTTGAAATCCACAATAACAGAAAAGCCCCTATAAAGAATACAAAACTCATCTCGGCAGGCATCAAGAAGTCAAACAAAAACACACTCCGTTGAACTAAAACTATGAATGAAAGCACAACAGGAATAATTAATGTAACCCAAACCATGATTAAACCCAATAACGTCAAAACCTTATCGATTCTCACGTCGAATCACTCCTTTAATCAATTTTACGCTTTTTGCAGTAGATTTATTCCTGTGAATCAGATTCATTGTTGCTCGTATTATGGATAACAAAGTACATAAGAAAAATAAAAAAAGGCCGCAAAAAGCGGCCTTTTCGCATCATTATCAAAACGTATTATTATGATAACTTAAATCTTTTTACTGCTTCAACAAGGCTTTTAGCCAGTTCATCAAGTTCATCAGCCGTTTCTGCTGCCGATTCAGTTGCTTTCGTTTGTTGCCTTAGTGAGTTCACCATATCGCTAATTTGCTCTACGATTGTGGCAACCGATTTACTTGCATTGTTCATTGCACTGCTCATTTCCTCAGCAGATGCACTTTGTTGTTGAGCACTAGCAGCCAAGCTTTCAATCATACTAGTTATGTTGTTCACGCTTCTTAATATACTTTCAAACCTTTCTGTTACTTCCTTTGCGCTTTCAGTAGCTTGTTCTACAACTTGGACCGTTTCTTGAGTTGCCTTGCCTGCCATCATACTTTCTTCGAATATACCTTTGAGTATGTTTTCTATATTCTGAGTTGCTTGTTTGCTTTCTTCCGCTAGTTTTCTAATCTCGTCTGCCACAACCGCAAAACCTCTACCGGCTTCTCCTGCTCTTGCAGCTTCTATAGCAGCGTTAAGAGCCAATAAGTTGGTCTGTTCAGCTATTGAATTGATTGTCTCAACTATTTTTCCTATATTTTTAGCGTTCTCGGAAAGCTTGCTCACTATTTCATAAGTGTTCGTGACCTTTTCCTTCGTAGTTTGAATTATGGTAGAAACATTTTCAATTGCATTTTTACCGTCAACTGCAAGCTTGTTAACCATTTGAGCTTCTTCACTTAATTTCTGTGAAGCATTTGCGATATTTTGAGCGCTTGCCGCAACTTCTTCAACACCAGATGTTATTTCTTCAATAGCTGCCGCAGCGCTGTTTGCAT
The DNA here is from genome assembly GCF_000217815.1 of Pseudothermotoga thermarum DSM 5069. Classification (NCBI taxonomy): domain Bacteria; kingdom Thermotogati; phylum Thermotogota; class Thermotogae; order Thermotogales; family Thermotogaceae; genus Pseudothermotoga; species Pseudothermotoga thermarum. The sequence goes on from NC_015707.1 coordinate 1,500,423, forward strand.
TTGTAGATAGTACGTCAAACTTATGTGAGATCTCTTCTATGCTCGCATTCAATTCCTCTGTGATAGCTGCAACGTTGGCAGCGCTTTTTTCAATGATTGTGGTTTTATCGTTGATATTCGTCGCAATTTCTTTTAATGAAGCGACGGTAACATTCAAGGCTTCCGCAACCTTTCCAATTTCATCTTTACTATCGTACGCAAATTTCACCGTTAAATCTCCTTGACCTAGTTGAACTGCTGCTTTGGCAACAGTTTTCAGAGGGTTGACAATGTATCTTGCCGTGATCAGCATACCAATGATTGTTGCCACCACAACACCGGTGATTATTATTAAAAGCAATATCAATGTTGCCTTGTTAGCCTCAGCCAAGGCTATTTTTTCTGGAATCATCGCCGCCACAATCCAACCATTTGGAAGTCTATAATGCGCGGCAAAATACTTCTCTTTTTCATAGGTGTATTCAGAAATACCACTTTGCCCAATTGAGAGCCATTTTTTGAAAAATTCCTGACTTACAACGCTTTTACCTATCATTTGAACATCAGTATGAAGCATAACTTGACCGGCTTCGGAAATGACAACATTCACATATCCAGATTCTTTTCCTTTTGCCATAAGAGCGTTTGAAAGATTTGAACAATCAAAATCTAGTGCAACAACTCCGACATATCTACCATCATGGTCTTTAACAGCTTTTGCAACTGTTATAACGACTTTTCCCGTTGCAATATCTGCATAAGGCTCTGTAATTACAACTTCTCCTTTTTTTGCCATTGCAGCTGTATACCAGGGCCTGATGGTTGGATCAAATCCCTCTGGCAACTGAATTTCCGGAGCTATGTAAAACCTTTTATCTTGTAGTCCAATGTAAACATACATTAAATCTTTATAGGCACCTATCAAGGCTTTGAAAAACTTCAACAATTGCTTGTCTTCCTCATTTATATTCCTGTAAACCCCTTTTACGTTTGCTTCTTCAGAAAGAAAATCAACAAGTTGTTTGTAGCTAAGGATAAACGTATCCAAAGTTTCAGCATTCGTACTAGCCTGCACTAGCAAACTTTTTTGAACATTTTCTTTGAGTTTGCTTCTAAACTCCTGTACAAAGTAAAATCCTACGATTAAGAAGGTTGCGACAAAAAATGTGATCACAACCAAAACCTTTCCAGCCATTTTTAAGTTTCGCACGACCATCTCCTCCTTTTTCGTTTTTCTTTTGACCTTTTGCAATATGACATTAAATCTTTTTGTTATAAATTTACCAACTCTGCATTAACCTTCTTGAGAAGGTTGGGTATATCCAACTTCTGCGGGCACTTGCTCAAACACTCTCCACATTGGATACAGAACGAAGCTGCTATCTTTTGACTTTGGAACCACTTGTATGTTCCTCTTCCACCTTCCCAATCTTCGAACATAACAGTTTCATTGTAATTTCTAAAGTTTGCTGGAATGTCCACACCGTTTGGACAAGGCATGCAATAACCACATTCTGTACAATTTATAACCGCAAAGGATTCCAAAGCTTTTCTAAGCTTTTCAAATATTTCCATATCCTTTTCACTCAAACTGTTTGGAACTATTTTATCCATTATGTCTATGTTTTGCTTTACCTGTTCCAACGTACTCATGCCGCTCAGTATCACTGACACTTCCGGGAAATTTCCAAGCCATCTAAGGCTCCATTCAACAGCTGACCAATCCTTGCCAGATTTTTCAAGAACATTTTGAACCTTCTTCGGCAACCTTGCCAATTTGCCTCCTTTGAGCGGTTCCATAATCACAATCGCAAGATCTTTTGAAGCAGCGTACTTTAAACCTCTCAACCCCGCTTGGTAGTTGATATCCATGTAGTTAAGCTGTATTTGGCAAAATTCCCATCCATCATAACCATCGATTATTTCTTTGAAGATGGGGTATTTATCGTGGAAGGAAAAGCCTATGAACTTGATTTTCCCACTTGCTTTTGCTTTATCCACAAATTGCCAAAATTTCAAAGCTTTTATCTTCTCCCATCTTTCTTTGTTCAAAGCGTGCATCAAGTACATATCGATGTGATCAGTTTGAAGTTTTGCAAGCTGTTCATCGAGAAATCGTTCAAAATCCTCGTGTTTTTCAACTGCCCAAACAGGAGATTTGGTGGCAAGAAAAACTTTTTCTCTATAACCGTTTTGCAAAGCTTTTCCCACCACTTTTTCGCTGTTTCCACCGTGGTATGGGTATGCCGTGTCAACGTAGTTTACCCCGTGGTCGATGGCATACCTTATCATTTCAATTGCTTTTTCTTCATCGATTTGAGACGCATCTTGACCAATTGTGGGAAGCCTCATTGCACCGAAGCCAAGAAGAGATACCTTTACACCTGTTTTGCCAAATTGTTTGTATTGCATTTTCGGGCACCTCCATTGATTATTTTAGCATCACACATATCATAAGAATTGATAAACTTCTCGTCTTCTAACAGATTCCAGCATACTTTTCGCCGACAACTAATTTTGTACACTTAGCTCAAATCGCAGAACTTCTGGAACATTCTTTCCAAACCTATACTTTCTTGTTTGCTCTCACAATAATTTTAGTTCTTTGAGCCAGTCGAGAATAACTTTGTCCGCATTGTATACGCGACTGCCACGAATCGCCAAACCCGGCAAAACAACGGCACTTGGACACAATTTACGTATGTCTCTTTCACTTGTTCCAAGTCCTCCACCTTCGTGTGTGCAAAACGGAGCTATGATTTTTCCTGAAAAATCATAAGATTCCAAGAACGTAAACACTGCCATGGGCATCGTTCCCCACCAGTTTGGATATCCAAGAAAGATGACTTCGTACTGGCTAATGTTCTCAAGCTTGTTTATAAGCTCTGGCCTGGCATTTTGTTTCTTCTCTTCTTTGGCTATTTCTACTGTTTCGTAATAATCCTTTGGGTATTGTTTTACCGTCTTGATTTCAAACAAATCCCCACCAGTGATCTCTTTGATCTTTCTTGCGACGATCTCGGTGTTGCCAACTTCTAATGTAACGATTTTTCCTTTGAACCAGTTATCACCTTTCCGAGAGAAGTACGCTATCAAGCTTTTCTTTGAAATCACTCACATCACCCCAATCATTATAAATTCCATTCCTTTTAAGGAATGATAGGAAGTCACCATAACATTCCAAGTATCCACAACGGAATCTTATTACCTAACGGCAAATCAAGATCATCTCGAATCACGATGTCGCTTGACTTTATTTTTTTCTTCTTACCACCAACTTCTAATTTTATGTCTTTGAACACAAAGTCTCCTTCTTGCTCGTTATCGCAAGCCCAAACTGGTCCCAATTCTTTCAACGCAAAGACCACGAAAGCTTCCCTAAAGTTTCCGATTTCACCTTTGAAAACATTGTAGAAAACAGGATCTGAGAAGAACATCTTTTCACCCTTGGAAAAAGGCTTCTCTTTTCCTTTTTTGTAGACTATATTCAAGAAATCTATTTCAGCCAAGGTCTTTAGGATCTCGTAGATTTTTGCCCTTCCAATTCCCCATTCCTTACTCATTGATTCAATATTTATTGTAGGAATTTTTGAGTGCACCAAATGACTAACCATTGCTTTCACAACCGCAAAGTAGTTTTCGGTGGTGCTTCCTAACATCAAAGGCAAGTCATAGTAAAGAACTTTCTCCATAGTCCTTAAGACTTTTTCTGAGAAATCCGGCTCCTTGTAGAACGGTCTTGTACCTTTTTCTGAATAAAGTTCGAAGTAATGCAAGACATCCAGCTGTTTAATCACCCTCATGCAAAATTCATCTAACTTTTCATATGGAAAAGTTATTTTTTCCAGATAAATACCTGTTTCAAGGTAAATGAACTCCCTAAAAGACATTAGTGGCAATCTCTTAAGAACGAATCTTCTTGAAAGATCTGCAACAGACTTTCTAATGATGATAGAACTGCTGTCGCAGGCATAAATAATCTTGTTTGGGAAAGAATCGTATAACGTCTTTAAAATGGCACCGTAATTCGGTAGTCCATGGATTTCGTCGATCACTATCCCCGGATAATGAGCTAAAACTTTTTCCGCAAGCTCCAAGAAAGGAAAAAGCATAATTGTCGGATCATCCGCTGAGATGTAGAACAAATTCTTCTCAAGTGCTTGGATCAAAAGAAAAGTGGTCTTTCCAGCACCTCTTGGACCATACAGGAGGATAGCACGGTTTTGAAATTCTTTTTTCAAGTTATCAAAATAAGGTCTTCTGATTTCCGGCAGAAAACCAAAAAGCCTTTTCTTTCTACTTTCAAGGATCTCAATAAATTCAGTCAAAGTCATGTGAACACCCCCATGTGTTCTCTCTCAAAACATATTTTATCACATTTTGTTCTTATGTAAAACAAAAAATCCATTTTTGACAAATATTGTTCTGTAAAAGAACAAATAAACATGAAATTTGTTCTCTGCCAGAACACTTGCTTTAAGATCCTTTCATCTTGCGGTTTTCAAGTGTTTCGTTCACATTATCATCCAGAAATAGGCTTTGGAGTTCAAAAATATAAAGTCCGATGAATGAATTCGACTCTTACGAGGATTCTCGCTATGAAAAAACAAGGTACGTAGATGTCAATTGTTCTCTGATATAATTTTGACAAGGAGGGATGGTCTCATGGCTGAAAAAGTACCTGTGAAAACGATAATGGCTATATTGGTGGAGAACAGAAAGGAAACTGCTGAGAAGGTGCAAAAGATTTTGACTGGCTGGGGATGCTTAATCAAAACACGACTCGGTCTGCATGACGGCGTGCTTGATAATTGCTCTGATGCCGGTTTAATTGTTCTCGAACTGGTTGGAAACCCAGAACAGCACAAAGAATTGTGCGACAAGTTGAACAAGCTACCCGGTGTGAAAGCAGACTATATGGAGCTTTCGTTTGATCAGAAATAAGCCTTTGTCTGTTCCAAAAATCAACTCTTTTAACTATTCCAGAATATCTGAATTAGAACGGTTCAATTTGCAAGAACTTTGCCCTCTTCGTTCATCGTTGCTCTTCGAATATCATCCTGCACCGTTTTGGATTTTGCCGCGCTTCTAGCCAAGTAAATGAACGGCGTATCAAGGAGTGCTACGATCCATTTGAAAATGTAAGTGGTGAACAGAATTTCCATGAAAGTTCTTGCATCGTACAATCCGACAAAGGCTATCGTGCAGAATACGACGGTGTCAATTGCTTGGGACACCATTGTGGAAAGATTGTTTCTAAGCCAAAGGTGTTTGCCTTTTGTCACCTTTTTCCAAAACTCAAAAGCCCACACATCGTGCATCTGTGCAACAAGATATGCTGTAAGACTTGCGGCGGCAATTCTTGGCATCATGCCAAAAATATATTCTAAATGCGGTGAAGCTGTATCGACAGGGGAGGGTTTCATCAAAATGGCAAACTGCATCACAGCTGTCATCATGATCAAACTTATGAATCCAAGCCAGACGGCTTTTTGCGAATGTTTTTTGCCATAAAATTCAGAAAGAATATCTGTTGCCAAAAAGGTCGTTCCATATATCGCGTTACCAAGGGTTGAAGTTATACCGAAAAGTTCAACGATTTTGAGCACTTCGATGTTGCACAAAACGGTGTTTAAAACAACGTAAGCCATCAAACCCGATCTACCAAACAACCTAAAGATCAACACAGTGCCAGACAAAAGCAGCAAAGCTTGTGCAATCCACAAAAGTTCATTCCAACCCATCTTGATCAATCCCTCCTTGCATGGATAATTTTAAACGTGGTTTGTGAAAATTGAAACAGCAAAACTATGAAAAACAATCGACTAGAAAGAAAAGGTCCCCGGTTTGGGGACCTTCATGGAATTTCTATAACCTTTATAACTTAAACCTTTATAACTTATGCGAGAATATAGCGGCCAAAATCACTATCAAAATTCCAAGGACCATAACAGCAGGTTGATGAGCAGAGATTATTCCTGTCACGGTGATTATACCAATGAGAACAGGTATGACGTACTTGACAAGGTTGTACCACAGCGCAAACGGGAATTTAACCGTTCCATTGTTTGTGACTTCCATATGGATATTCTCTTTTTTAACTACCCAAGTCACAAAGATCGCAACCAAGAGTCCACCTACGGTTAGAAACACTTTATCAGACAAAAGATCGAACAAATCAAAGAACCCAACACCAAGTATGGTGAAACCAGAAAGTACTCCGAGTGACAGCGATGAGAGAATACTCATGAAAAACATGATTGCAGATGAAACTAAAACGGCTTTCTTTCTGTTCCAACCTTTTTGGTCTATGAAATAAGCTGCTGCGACTTCAAGCAATGAAATCGAAGAAGTCAACGCCGCAACAAATAGCGCCAAGAAGAACAGCAAGGAAAAAAGTGGTCCAAAAACGCCAAGTTTTGCAAAAACCTGTGGCACAACAATGAACACAAGACCTGGTCCTGTTGCAGGTTCAACGCCGAATGCAAAAACTGCTGGGAATATTACCAATCCTGCCAAAATAGCTATCAATGTGTCCATAGCGGTAACTACAAAAGCGCTGGCTGGAATGTTTTCCTCTTTCTTTAAATAACTACCGTAGGTTATCATACATCCCATTCCCAAACTGAGTGAAAAGAAAGCTTGACCTAAAGCTGCCAAAAGAACATTTCCATTTATCTTACTAAAATCAGGTTTGAACAAAAATTCAAGTCCTCCACTTGCACCTGGTAAAGTCCAACTTCTCAAACCAATAGCAAGCAAAAGCAAAAGAAGCGAAGGCATCAGAATCTTGTTTGCAAGTTCTATACCCTTGGATATACCACGTGCTACTATGATAACGTTGAATGCAAGGAAAAGAGCCAGCCAGAAAATCGGTTCAACTGGGCTTGTTATGAACTTTCCAAAAGCATCCCTCAAGGTCTCTGCATTTCTCAAAAGCCCAGTAACCGATTTAAACGCGTAAGCCAGCGTCCAACCACCAACGACAGGATAAAAACCCATTATGATAAATGCAGTTAGAAATCCCAAAAATCCAGCAAAAGTCCATCTTTTGCTTATCGATTTGAAAGCGCCAACTGCAGAAAGTTTCGTATACCTTCCAAGCGTAAACTCTGCGACCATAATGCTAAGTCCAACAACAAGCGCAATAAAAAAGTACACAACGATGAAAGCACTACCGCCGTTCATGCCTGCTACGTACGGAAATCTCCAAATGTTTCCAAGACCAACGGCTGAACCTGCCGCTGCCAAGATGAATCCCAGCCTACTCGTCCAGGATTCACGAGCCTTCTCTATCACAGCTTTACCCTCCTTCAAAAGTGCGACGAATTTTTGCAAACACTATTGTAAAAATATGCCGAAAAAATTTTAAAAGGACCTGTCAACTTAAGAAGGAAAACTGCACTAATAGAAGAAATAGAAGAAATGGAAATAGCCACTTAACTATGTCCTCATCCCTCCTCTTGTACCATAACCTGTTTGCGTTAAAAGTATACCATAATTTTTTTCAATAGTGCAACCAATCCGATTGACTTGTTAACTTTTCACCAAACAGGACCTGTCAACTTAAGAAGGAAAACTGCACTAATAGAAGAAATGGAAATAGCCACTTAACTATGTCCTCAGCCTGTACCTTGTTATCCCTATCACGCTCTCAACAAGACTTCTTTCCCCAAACCTCTCATGCTCGTGTTCCCAATATCCCATATTCTTTTTTCTCGCTTCCCAGTACCATGGCCCTTGCTTTGCCTTTCTCTCGTGTCTTACTGACCAACGCATAGATCACTTTCTTCCTCTTAACCTCATTTATGTTCACCTTCATCTCGTCTATAGCTACTACTGCATTGCCTTCTATCTTCTCAGCAAATATCTCTTCTTTCATTCTTGCCCACCATTTCCTCAAGGCTTCATGACTGACTCCAATTATGGCTGCTGCCTTCCTTAATGCAAGTTCATACTTTCGCCTCATGTGGAACTCTTTGTCTTTGAAAAAGGTTTGGTATAATTTGGTATAGGTACTCGGTGATATTTGTTGTTGTAACTTTCATCTTTACGGGAACCTCCTTTCGGTGAGAAGGTTGGTTCCCGTTTATTTTATCTTATTCCCCAGCTTAAGTTGACACCTCCCCTTATAAGTATAAGTTTTTTAAACGTAAGGTTATGAAAATAGTAATACTTATAAGGTAAATCAACAATCTTGACGTAGTTTAAAAATGTTGTTTTAGACTTTTTAATCTAGCAGGTTGGCCAGTTCCTTGATTTTTCCTTTCAAAGTTTCATATTTATTTTCGAGCTCTTTGACTTTTTTTGTCAACTCTTCGTTTTGGCTTCTCAACTTTTCGAATTCCTCTTTTGATACAGCTTCAGCCAAACCGCTTTTGTCAGCTGTCTCAATTGTTTTGAGAAGATCATCTAACTTACCACTTTTGATCAATTCATAGGTTTCTCTGACCAATTCTCCAGCTTTGCTTTCTCCTTTTAAATGTTTTCTTATGGTTTGATCAGTTCTTCCAAGTTCGCGTGCTATTTCGCTTGCCGTCATGCCTGCTTTTTCCCTTGCTATGGCACCGGCTGCGACAGCTAAGCTGTCAACCCAAGTTAACCTTTCGGCAGGATCTCTTATTATTTCCAAAACCTCAGGTCTAAAAAGTGTTGCAAACAAAAGTATGCTTTCAAGTTGGTGAATTTCTTGCCTTCCCGTGGGATTGATTGGTATTTGCATCCTCACTCACCTCCTTGAAGCTTTTCCACACCGGTGTTTTTTAGGATTTTGTCAGAGTGTACAAAGATGCCGTTTGAGGTTATGTCAAAAGGATGTCTTCTCATTGAATGGCTTGTTCCACGCATTTTCCAAACTATGAGTGAACGGTAAAGTTCGCCGTCTATTTCGTCAAGATCAAGCCTTATTATCCCATCAACGCCGTGTTCAACACCAGGTCCACCAAAACCTGTTTCACCCACGCTGATTTGGCTGACGAAAATGCTGGTGCAGCCGGTACCTGCCAAGACCCTTTTAAGTTGAAGAATCGTACTTCTTGCCATCGCGGGTTTGTTGATGTACAAGGTTGTTACTGAATCAACCACAACCCTTTTTGCACCGATATCGCTTATGGCTTGTCTAAGAACATCTATAAACTCACGAACATCTGTTAAATCTTGAACGATGTATTTCTCATACTCTTTGGATTTTCCAACACCAGCGGTGAAAGCGTCTACGAGCGCAAAGATTCCCTTTTCTTCAAAGGGTTTAACATCCCAACCAAACTGTTCCATGTTTTGCCTTACTTGAACTGGATGTTCTTCCAGCGCAACGTAGATGCCAGGTTCTCCGGCTTGTAAACCATTCCACAAAAATTGTTGGCTGAAAATGGTTTTACCCGTTCCTGGTCCCCCACTCAATAGAACAACATTTCTTTCTGGAATACCACCGTGAAGTATTTCATCTAAACCCGGGATCCCTGTCTTGACCTTTTTCATTGCCCATCCCCCCTTTGGGAATCGAGAAGGCTTTCTTCATTTTTATTTTAGCACGCTAAGTGCTTAAAATCAAATTTTTAACAGCCAATTTAATTGTTCCAAGATCGAAAACAGTTATTTTTAGCTAAAAATAAGCAAACGAGTGAAAAAACAAAAGAGAAAAAGCGATTTGGAATGTTTTTCAGGAATAATAGGAAAAATTCAGAGATAGTTTCAGCTATTGGTTCTTTTTTAGTCGTTGCATTTGTATGTTACAAGTGATATAAATGTTTATTGGAAATCTATCTGAGAAAGATAGATAGAGGTATAAAGCCATGTCAAGAAAAATCAACCCCAAATCGATGAAACAGATTAACAAAGCCATCATTCTTCGCAATATCATCGAAACTGGTGCAATGAGTAGAACGGAATTGGCCAAAGCAACAGGCCTTGCAAACAGCGCAGTATGGAGAATAGTACAAGAACTGGAAAACGAAAGTTTAATAGAGAAAAGAAGTTACCTAAAAAAGACAGCAACAAAAGGAGCCGTTGTATACGGTCCATCAAAAAAATTTGCATGTTCAATCATCGTTGATGTCCAAGTCACCCATTCATCAATAGCACTTGGCTTTCTTGACAAAAGTTGGAAAATTATTGAAACTTTTGAAACCAATGGGCTTGAAAGGTTTTTGGAAAAAGTTGATAGGATAATTTCCACGTTATCGACAGATGAAATGGTCAACGTTGACAAAACAATTTTGACGATATCTGTGCCAGGTGTGGTCAATCAAGAAGGACAAATACTGGTTTGCGCACCAAATTTGAACTGGAGCAACGTGAACTTGCTGGAGATCTTTTCGAAGTACGGTTTTAAAGTCATAGCTGAAAACGACGCGAATTTATCGCTGCTTGCAGAGTGGTTCTTTTCACAGGATGTTCGAAGATCAAACAACGCTTTTTTCTTATACTTTGGCGAGGGAATCGGAGGGGCTTTGATAATAAACGGAAAAATCATCAAAGGGAAAAATTTTGCAGCAGGAGAAGTGGGACATAGCATTGTAAATGTCTCGCCTTCGGGATATGTCGAAGTGGAATCGCTTTTGTCAATTTCACAATTGATCGAAAGGTTTGAAAAAGCTTCAAGACAAAAGTTGAGTGGAACGCTAAAAGAAAAATTTGACAGGTTGATTGGAAAATGGCGAGCATCGGACAAGTTAGCAGTAAAACTTGTGGAAGAATTCACCAACGCAATTGCAGTAACTCTTTTGAACATAGGTTACATAGTAAATCCAGACGTTGTAATATTTGGAGGAATTGTGAACAACCTTTGGGAAAATTTAGGACAAATTATTCACAAAAAGCTTCAAAAACTTGATAAGTACAATTTTATCAGGACCTGTCAACTTAAGAAGGAAAACTGCACTAATAGAAGAAATGGAAATAGCCACTTCACTATGTCCTCATCCCTCCTCTTGTACCATAACTTGTTCCTGTTGAAACGCCTCAGCCTGTACCTCGTTATCCCTATCACGCTCTCAACAAGACTCCTCTCCCCAAACCTCTCATGCTCGTGTTCCCAATATCCCATATTCTCTTCGCTCGCTTCCCAGTACCATGGCCCTTTGTCCGTTATTATCCTCAACTTACCTGTCACTCTCTTCTTCACCATCTTCATCACCAAGCTCGCTTTGTCCTTCTCTCGCGTTTTGCTGACCAACGCATAGATCACTTTCTTCCTCTTAACCTCAAACGCTATCCATACATACCAGCAGTAACCGTTTATGTTCACCTTCATCTCGTCTACAGCTACTACTGCATTGCCTTCTATCTTCTCAGCAAATATCTCTTCTTTCATTCTTGCCCACCATTTCCTCAAGGCTTCATGACTGACTCCAATTATGGCTGCTGCCTTCCTTAATGCAAGTCCATAAAAGTACAAAACCAATGCAGATACTTTCGCCTCATGTGGAACTCTTTGTCTTTGAAAAAGGTTTGGTATAATTTGGTATAGGTACTCGGTGATATTTGTTGTTGTAACTTTCATCTTTACGGGAACCTCCTTTCGGTGAGAAGAGTTGGTTCCCGTTTATTTTATCGTATTTCCCGGCTTAAGTTGACACCTCCATTTTATCAAAGATATCAGATTCAGAGACACAATTTTCAAAGAGGTTTCACCATCACTAGTTGGTTGTAACGTTGCGGCGATTGAAAAAGTTTTGTCAAGCGTTTAAAGGTTCGTTTCACATACTGTTTTTAAGGGAGGTGGTATCTTTATGGTGAAGAGGCTTCTTGTGGTATTGCTGGCACTAGTTGTCACACTAGCCGTCGCTTCAAAACTCGAAGTTTTCAGTTGGTGGACAGCAGGAGGAGAAGCAGAAGGACTTCAGGAACTTTTCAACATTTACTCGAAACTGTACCCAGGTGTGGAAATCATCAACGCAACGGTTGCTGGTGGAGCGGGGGCACAAGCAAAAGCTGTTTTGAAAACAAGAATGCTTGGTGGAGATCCTCCCGATACTTTCCAAGTCCATGCTGGACGTGAGTTGATCGACACATGGGTTAAAACCGGCTTCATGGAACCGTTGACAGAACTTTTCATCAGCGAAGGCTGGACAAAAGTTATGCCAAAAGGAATTCTTGATATCATCAGTTACAACGGCGAGTATTGGTCTGTCCCAGTCAACATCCACAGGGCAAATGTTCTTTGGTACAACAAAACCATCTTTGAAAAGTACGGGTTGAAACCCCCAAAGACCTTCGATGAATTCTTCGATGTTGCTGAAAAACTCAAAGCCAAGGGAATAATACCTCTTGCTTTTGGAACAAAAGACGGTTGGGAAGCAGCACACGTTTTTGAAACAGTTCTCATAGGAACACTTGGCGCAGAGGGTTACAGAGGACTTTGGACCGGTAAAACAAAATGGTCAGACCCAAGGGTTACACAAGCGCTTGAAATCTTTGCAAAAATGTTGAAGTACGTGAACCCAGATCATGCTGCTAGAACTTGGGATGAAGCTTGTGCACTCATCGTGGAAGGAAAGGCTGCCATGAACATAATGGGGGACTGGGCTGCAGGTTATTTCATGGCAAAAGGCTTTGAAGATTTCGGTTGGACACTTGCACCAAACAACGAAGGCATATTCGATGCACTTTCAGACAGCTTTGGTTTGCCTAAAGGCGCAAAGAACAGAGAGAATGTCATAGCGTTCTTGAAAGTTCTAGGTTCAAAGGAAGGACAGGAAGCGTTCAACATCAAGAAAGGTTCTATTCCAGCAAGAACAGATGTTAACAAAGACTTGTTCCCAGCATATCAAAAATCGGCCATGGAAGATTGGTTGAAGCATGAAATTGTTCCAAGCGTCATGCACGGAGCAGCTGCACCTGAAAGTTGGGTCACGGAATTCAAAGATGTCATAGCGCTGTTTGTTGCAAGGCCGGATGTTAAAACAACCCAAAAAGCTTTGATCAGCATAGCAAGGTTGCACGGCATGCCAGAGTAAAAGTTTCAGTTATAACCAAGGGGGGTTGCTTGCCCCCTTGGTTTTAAAATCAGCAGTTTGGGAGGTTGTCTATGAGAATTACAAAAAGTAAGGATAGAATTTTAGCCATTTTATTTATACTTCCATCCATAGCTTTGGTTGCCATATTTGTATACATGTTTATAGGTTGGACAGGATTTGTTTCGTTAGTGAACTGGAGAGATATTCATCCGGATTTTACTTTCGTTGGACTTGCAAATTACAAAAGACTGTTTCAACACTTTCGGTTTATCGTATCGATGAAAAACACAGCTATTTTTACGGCACTCTTTTTGTCTTCAAGCATAGTTATAGGTTTATTGCTAGCCATTTTGCTTGACAGAAAAGTTCGATTTGAATGGGTTTTTCGAACTATTTATCTTTTTCCCATGTCGATATCCTTTGTTGTAACAGGGGTTGTTTGGAGATGGATATTAAACCCAGGGCCAGGAATTGAAAGCGTTGGGTTGAATTACCTTCTTGAAAAAATTGGACTTGGATTTTTGAAAAGTGGTTGGTACACAGACCCAAGGATTGGAATAAAAGCAGTTGTCATAGCTGCAACTTGGCAGATGTCTGGTTATGTGATGGCAATGTATTTAGCTGGAATAAGGGGAATACCCACGGAACTTTATGAAGCAGCGCAATTGGATGGAGCCACTACTTTTCAAGTCTATAGGTACGTGGTTTTACCTTTGTTAAAACCCATAACCCTTGGGGCAATAATCGTTCTTGGACATATATCTTTAAAAATTTTTGATTTGGTTTTTGCTATGACTGGTAGTGGAATAGGATTTTCATGCGATGTACCAGCTTTGTTCATGTACGATACAACCTTTAGGGGAAATTATTTCTCACAAGGTGCGGCAATAGCCATTGTTCTGCTTGCATTTGTAGCGGCTTTGATTATTCCATACCTAATCTATGGAATGAAAACGGAGGTTCAAAGATGAGCTGGAAAAGAATTCTGCTTTATGTTGTCCTTATACTTTTTGCAATCTACTATTTGATGCCGGTGTACGTCCTATTGGTCACAAGCATGAAGGATTTTAAGGAAGTAAGTCTTAGGGGAATGTGGAATCCCCCAAAATCGATCAGTTTTCAAAGCTTTGTTCAAGCGTGGAAGGGTGATCCACGAAGAGGTCTAAGAGGACTTTCTCAAAATTTCATGAACAGTGTTTATCTAGTTGTTCCAGCTACTTTGATTTCAGCTTTCCTAGGTTCAATGAACGGTTACGTTTTGACAAAATGGAAGTTCAAAGGAGCCGATGTTGTATTTCCAATTTTGCTGTTTGGAATGTTCATACCATATCAAAGCATATTGATACCGCTTGTTCAGTTTTTGCAAAAAACCAGATTGTACGGATCGATACCAGGGCTAATACTCGTTCACTGCGTTTATGGGATACCAATAACAACTCTCATATTCAGAAATTATTATTCGACGATTCCAACATCCATAATCGAAGCATCTAAAATAGACGGTGCAGGATTTTTGAGAATATACACAAACATCGTTCTTCCCGTTTCGATGCCAGCTTTTGCCGTGGTGATGATTTGGCAATTCACCTCGATATGGAACGATTTTCTGTTTGGACTTGTGGTGACACCAAATCCCGCCGTTCAACCAATAACCGTTGCGCTGAACAACCTTGCCGGAAGTTATTTTGTCGAATGGAACATCCAAATGGCAGGAGCTTTGATCACAGCCTTGCCAACGTTGCTTGTCTACATATTCCTTGGAAGATTCTTCATGAGAGGACTTTTGGCGGGAAGTTTAGCTGGAACTTAGTCATGTTATCCACCTTGTATTGAATGAAAAAGGTTTAAAAAAGGTTTAAAAGGTCATTTGTGAAAAAATCAATGGCATAATATTTTTAGAACCCAAAATTTTTAAGGGGGAATAAAAATATGAAATTCGGATTTGCTTTGGCTTTTGTTTTGCTTTCAATAGTTGTTTTCGCTCAACCTATTTTTCAAATTTCAGACCACGAAAAAGCTGAAGAACTTTTTGTTGAGTTTAGAAAAGTTCGAGATGCAGAAGGAATGAGGCAACTTATCGACTTTTTGGAAAATCTTGATGGACTTTTTGAGGATCCAAAGCTTTTGACTCTTTTAGCCGACGCTCTTGTTGAGTATGGAGATTGGGGAGCAGAGGAAAAGGAAAAAGAAAGGATTTTTGAAAGGGCAAGAAAGTACGCTGAAAAGGCCATAGCGTTAGACCCGGAGAATGGAAGGGCTTACTATGTAGCTGGCGCGGCAATTGGAAGGCTTGCTCAGTACAGGGGAATCATCGTCAGCTTGTTCATGCTTGGAGATTTTGACAAGTACATGAACAAGGCGGTAGAACTTTTGGACGATCCACTTTATAAATCTTTCGCACTTATAGCTTTGGGAATGCGTTATAGAGACGTTCCCTGGCCTTTGAACGATTACAAAGAATCCGAAAAGAAGTTTTTCGAAGCTCTTAAGTACACGCCGAACTTTCCAAACATCTATCTTGAACTTGGATTTTTGTATTTGAAAACAAAGCAAACCCAAAAAGCGATTGAAATGTTTGAAAAGGTTATAAGCAGCGAGCCTCATCCTCTTCTTTTGGCAATTCATGAAGAAGCAATTAAAACTGCGAAGGAAGAGCTTGAAAAGTTAAAATAAAAAGCAAAAAGCCCCCGCGTGTGCGGGGGCAAAGGTTCAAATTAAAGAAGATTGAAAAATTCATCCGTCGTCGTTTCCACTATCGCAGCCCTGTCTTTCACATACCCTTCCGGTAAGGCCTTTTGTTCTATAAGCCGGTCCATAACCTGACTCACATACTCTGCCGTCAAACCTTCCTTCGGCTCAGGTATCACTATCCTCCTTCTTTTCCCATCCAAAGTGTTTACAAAGTCAAGCAAAAGTCTTTTCATCCTTTACCTCCTTTCATCAATAAACCTGTTCGACTATGACCATGTGTGCTTCTAAGGCTGTGTACTTTGTCAATGAATCAAGAAGTTGAACTATTTGTTCGCAGTTTTGAGCTGTCGCTTCGTCGGATGTCACAAGTGCTGTTCTTCTTCGAATAGGTCTTGCGTTTTGGCCTAATTCGCCTGTGTCATAGACTATGCGCAGCTGTTTCATGCTCAGCCTCCTTTCAAAAGTTTGTTTTCCTCAGACAGCGCTGTCCATTAATACAGTATACGAAAGTGGATTGAAGGAAGAATATGAAAAAGCACACCTATAAGCTTTGAAGAAACTCTTGGCTTTTGAAAACCTTTAAGCCAAGGGCTTTGGGGAATCTTAGACAGTTAAAACTTTTTGTCGAAACAGATTTGCAAAGGAAAGTTAAAAATTCAAGTGGTTTGCCTTATCAACGTTTCAGCGGTTTCTTTGAGTTTTTCGATATTTTTCAACGCCTGTTGTTTATTCTCTGCAACGGCCATGGCGTAGACTTTGAGTTTTGGTTCTGTTCCAGACGGTCGAATGAAGAGTTTTCCAAAGGTAAAGTCGAGTCTGATCGTTTCGTTTGGAAGAACGTTTTCATATCCTTTGGAATAATCGATGATCCTTATAAGTTGGGGGAAATTGTCTATGTTTTTTAGCTTTTCATACAGTTTCAAAGCCTCTTGAACATCTTTCAAAGAATAGTTCAAAAGTTCTTCGATGTAATAACCGTATTTCGAGCGAAGCTCTTCAAGCTTTTCCAAAAAGTCGTAGTGTTTGAAAGCGATGGCTATCAGCGCAGAAGCGATGACTCCATCTTTGTCCCTGGCATGGTCTCCTAGCAGATATCCACAGCTTTCCTCAAACCCAAACAAGAATTTCTTTTCAGGATGTTTTTCTATGTAGTCTCCTATGAATTTAAATCCAGTTGGAGTTTCAACAAGTTCGACTTTCCTTTCAAGGCACATTGGTCTAACCATGTCGGTTGTGACTATGGTTTTCACAATGTAAGAACTATCCGGAATTTGATAAGCCGTTTTTTCAAACCTAAGGGCAGTCAAAAGAACTCCAACTTCGTTTCCAGTGAGCCTTTGACCTTTGTAAACAACCCCGACTCTGTCGCAGTCTGGATCGGTTGCTATTCCCAAGTTTATGTTGTTTTCCAAACAAGTTTTTTCAAGCAACCACAAAGCAACAGGTTCTTCGGGATTTGGTGTTTGCACAGTTGGAAAGCCGCCATCCTGAATCATTTGCTTTTCAACTGTAAAAACTTCACATTCAAGCTTTTTCAAAAGCGCTGGCACAGGTTTTGCCCCAGTTCCGTGAAGTGGGGTGTAGGCTATTTTCAAACCAGAAAGATCGACTGCTTTCTCCCCAAATTCTTGAACAAGTGTTTCAAAGCATTTTTCGACGAATTTTTCCAAAATCGTCTGATCAGGCTTTGTAATTTTTCCCTTTTTGCTGCTAGTACAACCTTTTTCAGGAGCGTTTTTGACGTATTCTGCAAGTACATCCGTGATCTGGGGGACAGCCTGTACACCGTTTGAGGAATATACTTTGTAGCCGTTGTACTGCGGTGGGTTGTGGCTGGCTGTTATGACAACGCCAAGGTCTGTCTTTAGATACCTTACCGCAAAAGAAAGCACAGGGGTCGGAGTCGGTTCTGCAAAAAGAAAAACATCTATACCGCAGTTTGAAAATGCGTTGGCTGCGATTTCGGCAAATTTTTCCGAGTTCAACCTGGTGTCGTAGGCTATGACGACAGATTTAAGGTTGTTGTCCTTCATGTAATTGCTTACACCAACGCTGACAGTCCAAACCAGTTTTTCATCGAATTCGCCTGGTTTCATTATTCCGCGAATCCCGCCGGTTCCAAAGAGGATCATAAATCGTCCTCCTTTTGTTTGTCTTCAAGTAATATACTACTATAGTTGTAGACTCTCTTTTGCCAAGGAGGAAAAGAGAATGGTGGATAGAAGAAAAACCTCTTCGGTGAAATGGGATATGATATTGAAACTCCACGGTGAGGACGTTCTGCCTTTGTGGATTGCGGACATGGACTTTGAAAGCTGTCCGGCGCTGGTTGAAGCGCTCAAGAAGAGGGCGGAACATGGTATTTTCGGCTACACTTTCAAAGATGAAGATTATTACAAAACGATAATGGATTGGTATCTGAAAAGATATGGTGTAAAGATTAAAAGAGAATGGATTGTGGATGGACCGGGTGTTATACCGATGCTCGCACTGCTTTTAAACGCTTTGACTGAACCTGGCGATAAAGTGATGATCCAACCGCCGGTTTATCCACCTTTTTTCCGTTTGATCGCCTCAAACGGAAGGATAATCGTTGAAAACAGGTTGAAAAAAGATGGAATGTACTATACGATGGATTTTGAAGATTTGGAAAGCAAAATAGATGAGAAAACCAAGATGTTGATTCTTTGTAATCCACACAACCCAGTTGGAAGAGTTTGGAAAAAAGAAGAACTCGAAAGGTTGGTCGAGATAGTCAGAAAACACAACCTTGTTCTTGTGAGCGATGAAATTCATGGTGACATCGTTTATACAGGGCATAAGTTTGTGAGTATTTTGAACTTCGGCTACGATAAAGCGATTGTCTTGAATTCAGCTGGAAAAACTTTCAACGTTCCAGGTTTGACAAATTCCTACGGTATAATAAAGGATGAACATTTGAGAAACATTTACAACGTTTGGCTAGCCAGGTTTGAATTGACAAACGTGAATATCTTTGGAATGGAGGCTTTGAAGGTCGCTTACAGTGAATGCGAACGCTGGGTGGACGAACTTCTTCAGATCCTTGAAAAAAACAGAAATTTCGCAGTTGATTTTATAAAAAAACAGATGCCACTTTTAGATTGCACCACTCCGGAAGGAACCTTCCTTTTGTGGATAGACTGCGGCAAGACAAAACTTGAGAATCCACAGAAATTCTTTTTGGAAAAGGCAAGGGTTTATTTGAACGATGGTAGTGCTTTTGGGGATCCTTTGTGTGTGAGACTTAACTTTGCAACTTCGTTTGAGATTTTGTCCGAAGCTTTAAAAAGGATGAAAAAAGCCTACGATGAGCAGATGGAATTTTTGGTTTTAAGAAGCGATTCAAAAGAGTTTGAGAAATGTCTGAAAATCCGTGAAGAAGTTTTCGTGAAAGAACAAGGAATAGACAAAAGCCTCGAGGTAGATGGAAAAGACCAAGAGGCTTTGCACTATCTTTTAAAGCACTTTTCAATACCTGTTGCAACAGCTAGAAGTCGCAAGATTGAGGAAGACACCTACAAGATCGAAAGAGTCGCCGTTTTAAAAGAATACAGAAAGCTTGGTTATGGAAAAACGATCATGAACAAGATCGAAGAATATCTGATGCAAAAAGGCGCAAAAAAGTTTGTTTTAAATTCTCAACTTTGGATTGCTGGTTTTTATGAAAGACTTGGCTATGAAAAGGTGGGGGAAATCTTTGAGGAAGCCGGTATACCACATGTGAGGATGCAAAAAATGGTTTAAGGTTTTTTAAGCAAACGATTTGTCACAAAAGTTACAACACTTGACAAGATAATGTTTTGTATGTTATTTTATAACAGCAAAATTTTCTCAAAGGAGTGAAATTTATGAAAATTTGCGTAATTGGCGCTGGAAATGGCGGGCAGGCTTTGGCTGCTTTTCTTGCTTTAAGAGGTCACGATGTGGCTTTGTACAACAGAAGCGAATGGAGAATTGCTCCAATAATAAAAACAAGGAAAATAAAAGTTGAAGGCGAAATCAACGCAACTGCACAGATTTCCTTTGCTACGACGGATATTGCAGAAGCCATGAAAGATAGAGAACTGATAATGGTTGTTTTACCCGCAAACGCTCACAGGGAAATTGCCACAAAGATGGCTCCGCATCTAAAGGATGGACAGGTTGTTGTTTTAAATCCAGGAAGAACAGCTGGCGCTTTAGAATTTTACAACGTTTTAAAGGAATTAAACGTTAAAAAGGATATCACTATAGCCGAAGCTCAGACTTTCATATTCGCTTCGCGCATGTCGAACCCAGGCGTTGTCAGGATATTTCGCATCAAAAACGCTGTTCCAGTGGCTGCGTTGCCTTCGACTAAGAACCCTCAGCTTGAGAGGACTTTGATAAAGGTTATGCCTGAGTTTGAAATAGTCGAAAGCACTCTTTACACGAGTTTCAACAACATAGGTGCTGTTTTCCACCCCGCAACGATAATTTTAAACGCGGGATGGGTTGAGACGACTTTTGGAAAGTTTGAATTTTACTTTGAAGGTATCAGCAAATCTGTTGCAAAAGTGCTTGAAGCTATCGATTTTGAAAGATGTGAAATCGCAAGAAAATTTGGAATAGAGCCGATGACAGCAGTTCAATGGCTTGCTTACGCTTACGATGTCAGAGGCTCAGATCTTTACGAGGCAATACACAAAAACGAAGGATACCGAGGAATACAGGCTCCGACAAGTCTTGATAATCGATACATAACCGAGGACGTTCCAACGAGTTTGGTCCCGCTTTCTGCCTTTGGAAAGCTTGTAAACGTCCCAACTCCAACGATAGATTCCATAATTCAAATTGCCTCCGTGATAATGGGGGTAGACTATTTCAAAGAGGGTAGAAACTTTGAAAGACTACACCTTGAAGGTAAAACTGTTGAGCAAGTTAAACGCATCATGGAAAGAGGTGAAGAATGATCAAGGTCGCAGTTGTTTTTGACATGGTTAACCTTGATGAAGAAAGAAAAAGAATGATTGACGCAGTTGCAAGTGCTTTGAGTAAAAAATTCGAGGTGGAAAAACTCCCGTTTGACGATGATTTTGTCAAAAAGGTCAAAAAATTCGACGCGGTTTTCAATTTGTCAACCGCGTACAAACAAATTCATGTTCCTGCGATTTTAGACGTTTTGAACATACCATACACTGGTTCAGATGCGCTGGCTCATGCCCTTTGCATAGATAAGGTTATAACAAAGACGATCCTTGTTCAAAACAACGTTCCAACCCCAGAGTTTGTCGCCGTTGAGGTGGGACAGCTTCCACCGCAGATCGATTTTTACCCAGCCATAGTCAAACCTTCGAGGCAGGGAAGCGCAAAGGGAATCCATGCAGATTCGGTTGTTCACAACTACGACGAGCTTTGTAGAATTGTCAAAAGGGTTCACGAACAGTTCAACGAACCTGCTTTGGTTGAAAAGTTCATAGAAGGAAAGGAATTGAGCGTTGGCATCGTTGCTGGTGAAGTCCTTCCAATACTCGAGATAGATTTTTCAGAACTTGGAGAAGGTTTGGAAAGGTTTTATTCCTACAGGGTTAAACACTACTACGGGGATAAAACAAAATATTACTGCCCAGCAAGGATCGATGAAACTGTTAGGAAAAAGATAGAGTTTTACGCCAAAAGAGCTTTTGAAGCTTTGAGACTCAAAAACTACGCGAGGATGGATTTAAGACTCAAGGATGACGAGATTTACTTTCTTGAGGTCAACTCTTTGCCAATGCTCACACCAGGTTATTCTGACATTATCAAAATGGCCGAAGCAACTGGCTACAGCTACGATGAGCTTATACTCAAAATATTCGAAGACGGTGTGATGAAATGCTTTGGTACTTGAAACTTTTTGGAGGTAATTTTTATGTCAAACAAGATAAAGTACGGTTTTGTAAAACCTTACAACGATGCCCACACACTTGGTTTGACAACGGTTGCAGAACTTTTGAAAGATTGCGGCTACGATGTGTTGATAGCCGATGAGAAGGTTTCAAAGGCGATTACAGATTACAAAGATGAAAGGCAAAGAAAAGTTGTAACCGAATGGATCAGGCAAAATGGTGTCACAAGGGTTGGTTTTAGTTACAGACTAGATCCAATTGATGCTTTCAACATGGTCAGCTACATTATCTTGCAGATGAAAAAAGAAAGGATGTTCAAGTTTCAAGGTGGCCAAGTTGAACTTGTCTTTTTCGGTGGGCTTCCTAAGGCCTGCGAACTGATAGAAAAGGAATTTGAAGGATTGGTTATCACTTTCAAAGGAGCCGAGTCTGCAAGTGAAACTTTGTTGAAAATGGGTGTTCCTCCTTCAAAAATATCGAAGGATATCGTTGAGGCTGCGAAATACGATGAGATGCTTTTGCAGTTTGGAAAAGAAGTTATCGATTCACAGGAGTATTTGAAGTATCCACCGCCGAACAGGGCTACCTACGAAGAATTTGGCACAAAGAAAGACACGGTTGTGAAAAGACTCGATGCAAACATGAAAGACAACTTTGAACCGTTGATAAGAGCCCACGTTGGACCATATCGAGCCGAGCTGAAGCGAGAAGAAGCGGTGCAAGAATTCATTTCTTGGTGTAAGATTCTTGCAAAATCGAATTATTTGGACATACTCTCCATAGGTACTTCACAACTTACACAGTCGAATTTCGGTGAAGATTGGACGGGTTTACCAAACGGTGGAGGAGTTCCCATAAACTCACCTGAGGAGTTCAGGATGGTTTGGGAAGCTTCAAGACCGATGCTTGTGAGAACTTATGCGGGAACAAAGAATATCCTGTGGCTTGCGAAAATGTACGAAGAAACTATAAACATATGCTGGCATGCTCTTTCGCTTTGGTGGTTCAACAAATTGGACGGAAGAGGACCATATGATCTTTACACGAATTTGAAAGAACACATTGAAACTATCAAATACATCGCAACGACGAACAAACCTTTTGAAGCGAACGTTCCGCACCATTTTGCATTCAGGGGAGCT
The DNA here is from genome assembly GCF_000217815.1 of Pseudothermotoga thermarum DSM 5069. Lineage (NCBI taxonomy): Bacteria > Thermotogati > Thermotogota > Thermotogae > Thermotogales > Thermotogaceae > Pseudothermotoga > Pseudothermotoga thermarum. Next base: position 1,523,058 of record NC_015707.1, read on the forward strand.
GACGACGTAACGTATATCGTTTCGGCATACCTTTCCGCAAAACTTGCAAAAAAGCTTGGAATAAAAACCTTCATCCTCCAGAACATGCTCAACACTCCAAGATCAACTTGGGGAGTACAGGACTTGGCAAAATCTAGGGCGATGCTCAAACTTGTTAGAACCTTGGAGGATGAAAATTTCAGGGTAATACTTCAACCACGAGCAGGACTTGATTATTTCAAACCAGACCTTTACGAAGCGAAGATACAACTTGCTGCTGTAACAGCGTTGATGGATGACATAGAACCTTACAACGAGTCAAGTCCACCGATAATACACGTCGTAAGCTATTCTGAAGCAGTTCACCTTGCAACACCGGATGTCATAATTGAAAGCATTCAGATAACACATCATGCACTTCAAAAGTACAGAGAACTTAAACGAAAGGGAAAAGTCGACGACATGGGAAAGAACGAGGATGTAAAACAAAGAATGGAAGAACTTTACAACGACGCTGTAAAGTTGATAAACGCAGTTGAAGAAATCATTCCGGATCTTTACACACCTGAGGGCTTTTACAAAGTCTTTGCAGCGGGATTTTTGCCCGTACCGTATCTTTGGCTGGAGGTTGAAGAGTTCAAGCACGCCAAAAATTGGAAAACAAAGTTTGTAAAAGGCGGCGTGAAAGTGGTTGACGACGAAGGCAAACCAATGCCGATCGAAAAGAGAATAGAAATCGCAAAAAGTCATCTGCCGGATGCCGAGTACAACTTGAAAAATCTAAGCCTTTAGCAATTTGATTATAGTATCTGTCCAAAGTGCAGGCTTTCCATTTGCCAAAGTTGAGTTAAGCAAAACTTCCATCAAAAAGCTTGCCAGAAAGCCAAGTTGCCTTTTAAAAGCCTTCTATAGTTAGTTTCACTGGTTTTGTGTGTTGAATTATTTGCGCTAAAAATTCTATTTGCTTTCTTGTCAGACAAGAACAGCAGTTTATTTATTCCAACTATGCAAATGATGCAATTATTGGCATGATCAAAAGATTTCATCATAAAAAGCATGCTCAAAAGTTTCCTAAAGTAAGATGAAAGCTGAAGATGGGAAAGCTTATTCTCAAGTTCTATTTTAAATTAGAGTTTGATTAAAAACAGCAGCTACAACGACCTTATGGGGGGACAATATATACGGAGGTGGTAATATGAAGAAATTCTTGGCAATCTTATTAGTGGTGATACTTGCTTCAACGGTTGTGCTTGCTGCTCCAATGATGAAAGTTAAGTCTTTCGGCCCAGGTTATGGTCCTGTCAAACCATGGTTTGGATGGCAAGCTCGAGAAGAACTTAGGTTCCAGGAAAAGGAACAGCTAAAAGAAAGGGCAAGAGAAACTTTGAAAGAAATGTACAAAAAAGCTTTTGAAACAGGAAAACTTACGAAAGAGCAAGCTCAGCAAATTTTGAACATAATCAACGAAGCAAAGGAAAAGTTGAATGCGCTGCAGAAAGAATTTGAAGAACTCAGACAAAAAGCTAGCAAGATGACTTTGAACGAATACCGCAACGCTGTTCGAGAGTTGAATCAAAAAAGAGCCGAAATCACGAAAGAAGCAGCTCAAAAAATAGGAGATATCGTAACGGTTGAACAACTAGAGCTTTTAAGAAGTCAGTTGCGATTTACTTTTAAAAAATGCTATGTCCCAACTTTGAACTTTTTCGATGAAGTAATTTTAAAAGCGCTTGAAGAATATGCAAAGTGAAAAAACAATGCTTTGATAATTTTTAGCGCCGGTGCAATGCCGGCGCTTTTTATGTTGTAGAGCTTTCGTCATCGTCATAAAGTTCTTGGTTTGCGGTAACTTCTTCTTTGTAACCTTTTGAGCTTTCAACTGTTTGAATTCTAAAGAAATAACTTTTGTACCAGTTATATTCAGGGACGCTTTTGACTGGTACAAGTTTCCATCCCCTGGTTTGCTGAATGTAATCCCAGTTGACATATTCGTTGAAGTTTCTGATTATGTCAGTTATCACAACCTGAAATTCTTCTATGAGAATTCTTTGGATCTTTTGCCACTTGTCCACGGAACTTTCCATTTTTGTCAAGCCAAAATATCCCGCACATCCAGGACCTTTCAACATTGCAATCCCTCTTCCTATGAAAGCCCTTATTGCGTCAATAGTCTCTGGTGGATCAGTTATGAAAGTATCGAACTTTTTTGAAAATTCTTCCGGTAGAGGTTTTCTAAGATCAAAGGTCAATATTTCAACATTTGTACATCCAAGCTTTTCTGCGACTCTTTCTATAAATCTTGTAAGCCTTGAGTCTATGTCGAGAACGGAAATTTTCTTTGGGAGTTTTGACAGCATCAAAGCAACACTTGTGAGATCGTCATCACCCAAAACGAAGATTTCTTTGTTTTCAACATCACCACGCGAATGCATGAACACAACCCTGGCCACGGTCGTTTCAGGCGTTACATAAGCTTGGTCAAATTCATGCTTTGGTTCAGGTCTATCTTTCGCAATTTCCGTGAATCTTCTAAGAAGGTCTTTAAATTCATCAAGATCAACGGTTTTTCCTTTACAATGCTTACAAGTAAAATCTTTCTTGCTCGTTATTCTAAATTCTTTAAGCAGTTCCTTGCCTTTCTTGGTCAATTCAATCCCTTCGTTCAACTTTACATATCCTTTTTCTGAAAGAACGTTGATAACGGCCATAACAAGAGGGAAGGGTTCTTCACTTAAATCTGCTATTTTCCAAGGATCATTCGAAGTGCAAAGAGCGCTCAAAATATTTTCAACTTTTCTTTCATAAATAGGTATACTGGTTCTTTGCCTAACTCTTTCTACAATCTCTCTCATTCTGCATCCCTCCTTTTTGCGGCATCATTTGCCAAAGTTGTTTCCTTAACTTGTACCACATCATAACATAATACCATATTTAAAAAGATGACTCAAATGTGAGATTTAAACTTTTGTAAACAATGTTTTGCGTTTATTACTCTCAAAACATCAGATTGAAAATGGTTTTGGTAGGTCCATGGTAAAATAAAAAACGCTAACCACTCATGAGTTTGTTTTGAAGCGAAAAGCAAATGTTTCTGAAGGGAAAGAGAGGTGCTTTTTATGCTTACAGATTACCATATACACAGCAATTTTTCTTTAGATTGTAAATCCTCAATTTCTGAAATTGTTCTTGCATGTCGAGAAAAGGGAATAACAAGTTTCATAATAACGGATCATTACGAGGTATCAACCAAGGATGTGTGGAAAGATTGGGTGTTCAATGTTGATGAGTACAAAAAGCAGATGGAAAAATATTCTCTGCCAGTTGGGATAGAACTTGGTTGGGACGGTATTGCGCCGATTAACATAGATCTTGAAATATTCGACTACGTGCTTCTTTCACACCACGATTTGGATGAGCCGGTTACTAAAGAAAGCTATGTTAAATATCTTGAAAGACTTAACAAATTAATTCGTAAAATCGATCATTTTCATTGCTTGGCTCATTTGGATTTTCCAAGAAGGTACAACAAAGACTACGAACCGTTTTCAAAAGATACCTACGATTTGATCAAGGAAATATTGAAATATTTGATCGAAGAAGGAAAATTTCTTGAGGTAAATACACGTTCGATAAGTATGTTTGGCGAGCCAAATCCAAGTGTGGAGATTTTGAAACTTTATAGAGAGCTTGGTGGTGAAATGATTACACTTGGTTCAGATGCGCATTACATAGAAAACATTGGGTTGGGGATACAGCAGGGACTTGAGATGATCAAAAGCGTGGGTTTTAGATACATGATGGTTTTCAACAACGGTTGGGAGGCTGTTGAGTTGAAATAAGAACGTTGAATTGGAAAGGAGGTTTTTCATGAAGTTAAGCATTTACGGAGCAGGAAGGGTTGGTGCAACAACTGCTTTTGCAATACTTGAAAAGCGATTGTTTGATGAAATTGTTTTAGTGGACATCAACAAAAGTCTTGCTGAAGGCGAGGCTATGGATTTGCTTCACTCAACACCTTTTTTGAAAAGGACGATCATTCGTTCTGGAAATGCCGAGGATATAACTGGCAGCGATGTCATAATAATTACCGCTGGAGCGTCTCAAAAAGAAGGTGAGACCAGATTACAGCTTCTTGATCGAAACGTTGGCATAATTCAAAAGATAGCAGATGAAATAAAACAATATTCACCGCAGAGCATCGTGATAAATGTCACAAATCCTGTGGATGTACTCACCTATGTCTTGTGGAAAAGATTGGAAACAGATTCAGCAAAAGTCTTGGGAACCGGTACTATCTTGGACACAGCACGCTTGAGATCTTTAATAGGTATTAATTGCCAGGTTTCACCAGTTAGTGTTCACGCATATGTGATAGGAGAACATGGTGATTCAGAGGTAGTTGCTTGGTCAGCCGCTACAATTGGAGGAGTTAAGATTAAAGAATTTTGTAATTGTTGTGATCGAAAAAATTGTTTAGGTTTAGAAAAAATAGAAGAAGAAGTAAGAAATGCTGCCTACGAAATAATAAAACGAAAAGGTGCGACAAATTACGCAATTGCACAAGCAACTGCTAATTTTGTTGAAAGCATACTAAAAGATGAACAAAGAGTCTGGACTCCCTCGGTATTGTACGAAGATATCTACATAGGTTATCCAGCCATAGTGGGGCGACAAGGTGTACAACGAATAATTCCTCTTCAGTTATCAAGGGAGGAAGAGCAGAAATTCATTCACTCGTGTGAGATAATAAGAAACACGCTGAGGCAATTGAAGGCTTAGCGATGTGGTAGCTTTTTGAGGAGGAAAATCACATGATATTCTGTTGCTTTTATGGGAGTGGAGTATGAACTTCAAAACGAAGTTAATCGTAGGTGGTTCGCTGCTTGTGGGTAGCTGGATCTTAGTTGTTTTGATGTTTTTGGGGATAATACCGTTGTCTTTTGTCTTGAGCTTTGTCATCTATGGAGCTTCCGTTGCAGGCTTGTTCATAGGTATGTTGGGTGTTTTCGAATACGTTAGAATCCAGCGAGCAAGAGGAAAAAAGAATGATGAAGACGACGAAAATAGGATCGACAAAATGTTTTGAGCTATTTAGTGTTAATTGAAAGGGGTTGCCTTGGCAACCCTTTTTTCATTTGATATATTTGTGTATCATAAAACATGGGGGGATTTCATGTGAATTTTGAAAAACCCATCTTGGTGCTGAGTGCCTGTTTGGACCTTCAGCCAGTCAGATACAACGGTCAATTAGTGAAAGATGAGTTTGTTTTGAAGTTGAGAGATTTTTGTCAAGTTATAACAGTTTGTCCAGAAGTTTCAATTGGACTTGGAGTACCTAGGGAAAAAATCATCGTGTACGTTGAAGATGGCATTTATAAAGTTTCCCAGCCAGCAACTGGAAGGGATTTGACAAATGAACTGAACGACTTTGCCGAAAAATTTATAGAAAATTTGAAAGAAGTAGATGGCTTTTTGCTGAAGAGCAAATCACCTTCCTGCGGGGTTTCAAACACGTTGGTTTACAAAGATTCTCAAGGTTTGTTTTTCCACAGCAAAGGCAAAGGACTTTTTGCGATGAAGGTTTTGAAGACTTTTCCACTTGTTCCAGTAGAAGATGAAGGAAGGTTGAAAAATCCTTCTATAAAGGACCATTTTCTCACAAGGCTTTTTTCGCTCGCACACTGGAGGGTTTTCAGCAAACAGGTTAACAGCATAAAAGATCTTTACGAATTTCACAGAAGGTACAAGTATCTGCTCATGGTTCACAGCCAGCAGATGTTGAGAAAAATGGGAAAGCTTTTGGCAAATTACAGCAAAGAACAAGATTTGCAAAAGATTGTAAATGAGTATGGTGAAATGTTTAAGTTGGCTCTTTGCAAAAAGCCAACGGTTGGTAGTCACATCAACGTTATGATGCACATTTTTGGGCATTTTTCAGACTTTATCAACCAATCTGAAAAAAGGCATTTTTTGAACGTATTGCAAAAACTTAGAGAAGGAAAAATTCCCATCACCGTCCCAAGGGAAATTCTCAGAAGTTGGGCATATAGATTTGACGATAAATACGTGCTTTCACAAGTTTACTTGAATCCATACCCGCAGGAGTTGGAATAGAAATGACTTTCAACGAAGGTTTGGTTCTACCTTCTGTCTCAACAACGCAAGATATGTACGAACAAAGAGAACCGATCCTCTTATTTGAAGAAGCTCTTCGGCAGATAGATTTGGAAAGTAATAATTCCTCAGCAATTCAAAGGTGTAAAGATCTTGCTTTTCGTTACCAATATCATCATACAGTTTTGCTAGGAATGAGAAGCTGTCTGCATCAACCAATATGTGACCAAGTCCAAGCGAGATAGAAAGAATTTTTCCACCATTTATTTCAGCTCTGAAAGAGGCTGGAAAAAGTCTTGATTCTTTGTACATGATTGCAAGAACAAGTTCGGTTGGTATCGAGTTGAGATTTACCCTCGATGTGAAGAACCCTGAACCACTTTGGTAAGATTGCATTTCAAAGGTATAACTCTCCGCTATTTCCACAAGTGTTTTGGCATACTCATAAATTGCCTTTTCAGAAAGCTCATCCTCGAAGTATTTCTCGTACCAAGTTCGAAACAATCCAATCGTTGAATAATCGTGCTTTATCAGTTCATAGACTCTCTTTGACAGGTCCTCATTGCTAACTTTCTGTGGGTTTAGATGGTCCAAAGGCAGAGGCTTGTTAAAATAATCCACAAAGTCGGTTGAGGAGTTGTTCGAGAAAAGCACCGATTTAAAATAATCAATAATTCTTGTATCATAAACTGTGGGTTCTCTGAGTGCTACGAACGTTGGCAAGTCAATTTTTCCTAAAAAATAGAGGTAACTGTTCCACACATCGTCATCGTAGTTGGTTTCATCGATCAATCCGACAAGTTGTTCGACGGACCAATTATGCCCCTTGTTGTACGCGATGGCAATACATCGAACAAGATGCTCGTCCAAAGCTGGTGTATACTGCAACTGAACGCATGTTGTAAGCAAAAGAATTGTTGGTAAAATAAAGATAAACCAATATCGATTCATATCACCCTGTATTATATATTGGTTGCCAAAAATTTCAAAAGGGTGGGTGAAGGGATGTCAGATGTCTATTTTATCGAAAGGGATCCTTATGCGCCGATAAGACATTGTTATCCTGTGTCCAAGGTCTTGTACGAGGCAAAGAGCGAATATCAAGACATTTTGGTCTTTGAATCTCCAAAGTTTGGAAAGGTTTTAGTACTCGACGGGGTTGCCCAATTCGACGAAAAGTTTGAGTTCATCTACCACGAATTTATGGCGCATGTTCCTTTGTGCGCTCACCCAAATCCCGAAACGGTGTTGATAATCGGAGGAGGGGATGGAGGAGTTTTAAGGGAAGTTCTAAAACACCCGGAAGTTAAAAGGGCTGTCCTTGTGGATATCGACAAAGAAGTGATAGAAACATCGAAAAAATTCTTCCCAACACTCGCTGTGGCTTTTGAAGACGAAAGAACGGAAATTCTTTGTGAAGACGGTTTTGCCTACATGCAAAGACACAAAAACGAATTTGACGTTATCATCGTTGATTCAACCGATCCAGTTGGAATTGCAAGCAGTTTGACGACGGAACAGTTCTTCAAATACGTTTACGAAGCCTTGAAAGATGATGGAATATACGTCGGTCAAACCGAGTCGATATATTACCATCTGGAAATAGTTAGAAAAATTCAGCACGAGCTAAAGAAAGTTTTTCCAGTTGTGGATCTTTATACAGCCGTTATACCAGGATATGCTGGTTATTGGTGGACGATATCTGTTGGTTCCAAAAAATACCAAGTGAGAGAGCCACTCAGGGAATTAAAAGCACCGACGAAACTTTACAGCGCGGATATGCACAAACACGCGTTTTTGCCGCAAAGTTTTTACAAAAAATTGCTCAGTGGAGAATACAATCCATAAAGAGTGTGGAAGATTTGAAAAGACAGCAGGGTTTAAGTCCTGCTGTTTTTGTTCTGAAAAAAGCTAAAATTGATCAAGGGATGACAACAATGACGCAAGGCATACTTGGCGCAGACGTCTTAGTGCAGATTGGAATTGTGGTCAAAGATATAGAGAAAACAGCAAAAGATTATGCGGAATTTTTCGGGGTCGAGGTTCCGCAGATAATTGAAACCGATGAGTGGGAGAAAGCTCACACCGAATACAATGGTCATCCAACGAAAGCTCGTGCAAAGCTTGTCTTTTTCAAAAATTTCAAAAACATCGAAATCGAGTTGATTCAACCGAATGAAAATCCTTCTACGTGGAGAGAATTTTTGGACAAACATGGAGAAGGAATTCACCATGTAGCTATTTTGGTGAAGAACATGGATGAAAAATTGGAAAGCCTCAAGAAGATCGGAATCGGTGTTCTTCAAAAAGGTGATTACGAAGGTGGTAGGTATGCCTACGTGAACAGCGTTGAGAAGCTGAAATTCATATTGGAACTTTTGGAGAATTATTGAGGGGTGTTGTCAATGAAGACCATTTTGACTTTGTTTGGCGATCATTACCACGACCGTGAGAATCTCTTCAACGCCTTCAGGACTGTTCTTGAAGTGGCTGTCAAGGATTGGATATTAGTCGATACAACTGTTGAAGACTTTGAATCTTTTTTGGATCAGCAACCAACCGTTGTTGTCATAGCAAGGGAAAACAGAATAAATCCAGAGGAGAAAGATGTCAAATACTGGATGACTCAACAAATTGAAGAAAAGATAAAAGATTATGTTCAAAACGGTGGGAGGCTTTTCGTGTGGCATTCCGGCTTGGCTTCTTATCCGGAAAACGGCGTGTATTGTTCTTTGGTTAAAGGTTATTTCAAATATCATCCAGACAAACAAAAGCTCGTTCGGTATCATTCCGATGGCAAACTTGTTTTTGGCAAACAGAAGGTGAACTTTTCGATCTTGGATGAGCACTATTTTGTTTACTGCGATGAAAAAAGCACCAATGTTTATCTGTACTCAGAGTCGGAGGATGGAAAATCCTTAGCTGGTTGGTGGCATAACTTTGGAAAAGGAAAGGTGGTAGTACTTACACCTGCGCATAGCAAAGACGGACTTTTCGATGAAAACTTTCAGATTCTGCTGAAAATGGTGGTCGAAGAACTTTTTGACTAAGTCATCCGCGGGGTCACAGTATGATGTTATTCTCGGGAGGAGTGCGATGGATGATGTGTTGAAGTGGGTCTTGTTGATTTTATCTTGTCAAGCATTAAATCTGCTCACCAACTTTGTTCACAGAAATATTCGAAAGTTCGTGAAGGTCTTTGTCAGCGCCTTGCTCGTTTTTGGCTTGGGTTTTTTGTTGCTTCAGTTTCTAAGATTTGAGGGCAAAGTCTTCTATTTTGATTTGTTTGTTCTAAACTCCTTTCGATTCGGCATTTTGCTTGATCTTTTTTCGATAATTTTTCTATCGATCCTCTCGATTGTGTATTTGCTTGTTTTGATTCGTTATCTCCCACAACTTGTATCAGATCGTGGTTATTCGTTCTTGATGGATCTTTTTATACTCTTCGCATCGATTGTGGTTTTGGCTCCGAATTATCTTCAGCTTCTTGTTGGTATGGAACTTGTCGGTATTGTAGAGGTGTTTTTGATCAGCAATGGGTTGAGGAACAAAAGGCAAGCTTCAAACGTTTATCTGTACTTTAAGTTTGCGGATGTGTTCTATATAACGGGAATGTTGATTCTGTTTGCCTTGTTTGATTCTTTCGATTTTCTGCCATCCTTTGCCAATCTTTCAGCAAACAACTTGATAGCTGTTTCTGCTGCTTGGCTGTTTCTGATAGTTGCCGCTTTTATAAAGGCAGCACAGTTTCCATTTTATGAATGGCTCTACAATTCAGTAGCAGCACCAATTTCGGCATTCATTTTCATCATGATTTTCAAAAGCGGTGTTCTTATAATCTTACGTTCCTTCCCATTGCTTATGGCGTGGCAGAGTTTTCACGATACAACCTTTGTCTGGCGGACTTTAACTTGGACTGGAGCAGTTGGCTCGATTGTTGCCGGTGTCCACGGTCTTTTTCAGAGAGAACACATGAAGATTTTTGCGTTCTCTTCTGCCAGTCAATACGGCTTGATTTTTGCAAGTTTTGGTTTAGCTGGACTTTCCAGAAATCCAACGATTGGTGTAGCTGGAGCGGTTTTTCATGTTTTGACTTATTCGTTTAGTAAGTCTGCGTTGATTTTTTCTTACGATGTAAAGGCTCTCAACTATAAAGTTCACAAAGTACTGCTTTTAAGTACGGTTTTGATTTTTACGGGTCTGCCGTTTGCATCCGGTACTTTTTGGAGCAAGGAGTTTATACTTGAATTGGCGTTGGAGACGCAGAATTTGGCTATTTTCACACTGGTTTTGCTTTCGACAATCTTAACCATTGGTTACTCGTTGAGGATCTATTGGGAATATGACTTCAACAGGGATAAGGGTAAATTGATTGGATTTTCTATGGTTTTACCGTCGCTAATCCTGATGATGGCTGCTGTTTTTGCAAACAAATCTTTCGGGTATTCTCTCAAAAAGCTGATTGGTTATTTATTCGGCTTTCCAACCTATCAATATCATACTCTGTTGTTACCAATTCTTCCGATAACAGTTTACGTTTTCGGTATTTTCATGAGTGTGGTTCTTGCAAGAAAAACAAGTACGTTGCACGCATCATCTGTTGGTACAATATTGAATGAAAACATGAGTTTGCTTTCGAATATGGCAAAGAAAGTTTTTCAGTCAGTTTCAAACGGTTTTGGCTCTCTGGAATCATCGATTGATGGATTCAACATCGGTGTGGCAACATTTGTGAATGAGATTTTCTCCTGTCTTCGAAAAAGTGAATCGAAACTAAATCAAAGTACGCTTATGTTCACCATAGGTTTGTTTGCCCTGATTCTGTTCACCGTGCTTCTTTTGTTCAGATGACTGTGAGAATTGCCGGTGCGATTTGAATTGATCCAAAAATTAGTGATAATAGTAAGTGGATGAGGTGTTTTTGGATGTCCATGCTGGTCGGAATGATGTTTGGATGTCATGGACTGAATATGTTTTCCAACCTTCTTTCTCTTGGTTTGAGAAAGATTTTCAAAATAGTCTCTGGATTGACTATACTTTTAGTGCTTGGGTTTCTACTTGTTGAATTCTTTAAAGCTGAAGAAGAATTTGTTTTTCTTGATTTAAACCTCGTTGGTGCGTTGCCTTTTAGTTTTGGGATTTTGATTGATCTGTTTTCGCTGGTTTTTTTGAGCGTTCTTACGATCGTGTATTTTGGAATCTTGATGCGTTATTTTGACAAAATCGTTCACAATCAAAAAAGGTCTTTTCTGCTTGACTTCTTGTTGCTCTCAGCTTCCTTTGCTGCTTTGTCGCAAAATTACCTTCAGCTTCTTGTTGGCATAGAGCTTGTCGCTATTGCAGAAGTTTTTTTGATCAGCGATGGGCTGAAGCATAAGAAAGAAACAGTTAACATCTATCTTTATTTCAAGTTTGCCGATGCTTTGTATATAACTGGTGCTTTGATACTTTTCGCCTGTTTTGGCAGTTTTGATTTTTTGCCATATAGCTTAGATGCTTCATCGGTAAATCTATTGGTTGTTCCGATAGCCTTGATGCTGTTGCTGGCAGGTGCTTTTGTGAAGGCGGCACAGTTTCCATTTTACGAGTGGCTTTACAATTCGACCGTGGCACCAATTGAAGTTTTCACCTTCATAATGGTTTTCAAATCTGGTGTTTTGATTGCTTTTCGAACACTTCCCTTGCTCATGGTATTACAAGATTTTCAGAACATGAATCTCATTTGGCAAACCATGGCATGGGTTGGAACTATAGGTTCGGTTTTAGCCGGTTTATGCGCGTTGATTCAAGGGAATCATTTAAAACTTTTTGCCTTTTCTTCGGCAAGCCAGTACGGGTTGATTTTTGCAAGCTTAGGGTTGGCTGGTCTTTCTGAAAATCCTGCAGTTGGTTTGACTGGTGCTCTTTTTCATCTGATGACGTATTCGTTCAGCAAATCTGCCTTGCTTTTTGCATACAGCATGAGAAACGGCAAATTTCAAAGACTGCTGTTTTTGATTTCAGTACTGGTATACACAGGCTTGCCGTTTGTATCCGGTACTTTTTGGAGCAAAGAACTCATACTAGAGTCTGCGTTGCAAGCGCACAGTATAACCATTTTCGGGCTGATGTTGATTTCGGCAACTTTGACAGTTGTTTATTCGACGAGATTGTATTTCGAGTATTTGGAAAATGATACGGACACATTGAATAGCAGAGGATATTCGCCGTTGATGAAGTTATCTTCTGGTTTGCCTACCATAATCTTTTTGGCTGCAGCAATTGTCGAAAACAACTTGTTTGGTCACAAGTTGGAACATCAAATAGAAGAACTTTTACATGTTCCTCACCAAGTTCACCATTCGGCTTTGCTTCCTGTTTTGCCAATACTTGCCTACGGGATTGGCATCAGCTTGGCTGTTTCTATTTCAAGACTGTCTGATTTTTCACATATTTCAGTTTTTGAAAAGATGGTAAACAAAGGAATCGGATTGATTTCTGAGGCAGGGAAAGAGTTTTTGAAAGTTACATCAAGCTTTCTTTTACTGGTTGAAAAATTCATGGATGGCATGAACTTTCTTGCAGTTAGAGTGTTCAATGAAGTATCATCGCTTTTTCTTGTGTTTGAGAAATCTGTTGAACAGATGAACAAATCAGCCATTGTGCCGTTGTTACAAACTTTTAGATGCCTTAAGAAACTCGAATATAAATTGAACCATGCAACCATCATGTTTATGTCAACTGTTTTGTTTTTGGTTCTGTTTGTAGTCTTTTTGATGGTGAGGTGAAAATGATATGATCGTTTTAAATCCGGATATGCTCATCCTTGGAACAATTGTTGTTGTTTCGGTTCTTGTATGGATTTACCAAGTTGAATATATGAAAGGGGTTAGCAAAGGCTATTATTTTCTCTTTGCAGGATATGTTCTGTCGATGATACTTCTTGCTTTTTCCTTCGGCAATTTGCTTATGTTTTTGATTGCTTTTGAGTTGACGCTTGTTTTCTCATGGCTGTTGATCAATTTCTGGGGAAGTGGTGAAAGACAAAAAGTTGCTTTGAAATACTTCATCTACACCGAGATTGGTGCTTTGATGCTTTTTGTAGCCTTCTCAATTTTGTTTGCTTCCTATTCTACCTTTGACGTTGAAAAGCTCAGCTTGTTTACCAAAGATATGCAGAACGTAGCAGTTTTGATAACCTTAGCTCTTTTCATAAAGAGCGCCATCTTTCCATTTCACAGTTGGATGCCCGATGCTCATGCTGAAGCGCCGACACCGGTAAGTGCTCTTTTGTCACCTGTCATGATAGGCCTTTCAAATTACTCAATTTTCAGAGTGGTCTTTAGAGTGTTCCCTACTGTTGTATCAAACGAAAGATTTTTGTTGTTCTTGACAGTTTGTGGGATGTTCAACCTTGTTTACGGCGGAGTTCTTGCAACAAGACAAATTGATCTGAAAAGATACTTAGCCTACTCGAGTATGAGTCAAATGGGTTATATGCTCCTTGGAATCGCAAGTGCAAACTACTACGGCATAATTGGCAGTATCATAGTTTACGTCAACCACGCTTTTGCAAAGGCAGCTTTATTCATGATAGCAGGTGCCGTTCACAAAAAGTTTGGTACCAGACAGATAACCGAGCTGAAGGATCTGAGAAATGTTATGCCAAGTTTTTCAACTGCAGGAATAATGTCGCTTCTTTCACTTTCAGCTGTTCCGCCTTTCGTTGGCTTTTGGGGTGAAATATTCGTTTTCATAGGGTTAATCAAAAGAGGTTTGCAAAGCGGTCTAAGTTTCTTTATACTCAGTGTGATGGCAATACTTTTCTCGATTTTCACATCTGTTTATGCGATTATTCTCATGAAGAACATCTTTTTTGGTGAAAAGAAAGTCAGTGAAAAACCAAAGGAAAACAAGCTCATGCTTTTTCCAATCTATGGACTTATCGGATTATCGCTGCTTGTAGGTTTGACGCCGAATTTCGTTATAAAGTTTATTTCAAAAACAGTTGAACAGTTGTTGGGAAGGTGAGAGTATGATCGATCTATTGTTGAGAGTGCTTGTTTTTTGTATTCCGGTTTATGTTTTTGCTTTCTTGCTGCTTGTTGTAAGGATAGTGAAAGGTCCAAAGGTGTACGATAGTTTGCTTGCTTTGGACAACATGAGTTTCCAAGCCGGGGTTATAATTGCGCTTATATCGCTCTTGCTTAACTCTTGGAAGTTATCCTTAGTGCCGTTGGTTTTGAGCATAGTTGTATTCTGCGTCGATGTCTACGTAGCCAGATATCTTTCCGACAAAGGGGATGAATGATTTGGAAATTGTCAAAAATGTTTTTTTAATCTTCAGCTCTTTTCTCATAATCCTTGGTGCGTTTGCAAGTTTAATGTCTGCCATCGGAATGTTCAGGTTCAAAGACTATTTTTTGAGAATCCATGCAAGTACGGTTGGAACGATATGGGGATCTGTGGTACCACTTCTTGGAGTTGCTCTGTTTGCACTCTTTGATGACAAACTTGGAAGTGGAAGATATGTAATCGCATCCAATTCTTTTTTGACAGCTGCTGTCTTTTTCATCGTAGGTCCACTTGGTACTCATCTTCTGACAAGATCTGTGTACAAATTGAGAAAGGGGAAGTGTGGCGATGCTAACACCAAAGTTGATATTTGATCTTACACTTGTATCGATGGCGTTTTTCTCGTTGGTTGCGGTTTACTTTTGCATAGTTGAGAAAGATTTGCTAAAAGCTTTGATAATATCTGCTCTTCAGAGTCTTATGTACACGGTGATATTTTTCCTCTTGAAAGCACCCGACATCGCCTTAGTTTACATCGCAGTTTCCGGTGGTATTTATTCGGCGGTGATACTCTTTCTGATTTACAAAACAAAGAGATTTGAAGACTGAGGAGAGGGACAATGAAAAGACTTGTTCACATAACAGTGTTGACAGCTTGCGCCGTTTTGTTGAGCTTTTTTGTGCATTCTTTAACTGGATTGGATGTGGAAGAACGTGTGTCAATCTGGTATTTCAAAGCAGCTTTTAACCCAGAGAATCGCTATGAATCTTGTATGTCTCCACAGACAGTTGCATCAATAGTTTGGGATTTTAGGGGAATTGATACGTTCTTCGAAACTGCCACGCTGTTTTTCTCTTTGGTTGGAATATTGGTTCTTTTCAAAGAGGAAAAAATCGGTTCAGGAGAGCAATGTGACAGCATTTATGCTCAGACGGGTTTGAAGATAACCTTTCTGTTGATGCTTGTGATGAGTTTCTCTTTGACAATTTTTGGTCACATTTCACCTGGTGGTGGTTTTCAAGGAGGTACACTTGCTGCTACAGCTGTTCTTGTTTTGGTTGTAGGTTATTCTTTGGAATTTTTGGTAAAAGAAAAAGGTATCACTTTGGATAAGTTTATATACCTTCGCATGTTTGGGCTAACTGGTATATTTGTGGTATCACTTTTACCGCTGATTGGAAGAATCTTTGGAAAAGGTGGATATATATTCCAGAATCTTGCAAAAAGCCAGGAAAACTTTGGCTTTCCAGCAACCTTACTTGGAATGCACATAAGTGGTTCCATATTTCTCTACAATTTGTTCGAGTTTTTGGCAGTTCTTGGTGGTTTTTCGCTGGTGACAATTATCCTGAGCCATGTTGAATTGGACAGAGGTGAATGAAAATGGATTGGGCGCTTTCCTTGACAGCGTCTTTCGTGATACTCAACTTTCTTCTTGCCTTGATATTCTTCATCGTCAAGAAGAACTTGATCAAGAAACTGATACTGCTTACGATTGCAACCGATTCGATAAACCTTCTTGCCATTTTTGTGGGTTATCGCAAATGGATTGACAAACAAACTTCTCCAGAGGTACCGATTTTTGACAACCTTTATCCAAACTTAAACCAAGTTGAAGAACTTGCAAAAAGAGCCGTGGATCCACTTCCACAGGCTTTCGTTTTGACTTCGATAGTTATAGAGCTTGCCATTCTGATGGTCATAGTCTTTTTCATTCTCAAATTCTACATTCTTACAAAGACTCTGAATTACGATAGCATTGAAAGGCGTGAAAATGAGTGAAAAAAGTTTCCATTACGATGGCAGCGTTGATTTTTGCCTTATTTATCTTTGCAATATACATAGCTTTCTCAGCTAATACAAGTCCTTTGGCTATTGTATCTGGAATTTTCATCGCGCTGGTGATGGGATTTGCATTCGGAAAAAACTATGTTCGCAGTGCAAGGAAATTTCTTCAGCTTAAAAGGTATTGGCATTTTTTGGTGTTTATTTTCAAGTATTTTCTGATCGATGAAGTCAAAGCTCATTTGGAGGTAATTCATCTAATTCTCAAGCCTTCGAAGATAACAAATCCCAAGATAGTCAAGCTTAAATACGACGTGGAAAATGAATATTCTGTCTTTTTGCTTTCTACTTGTATAACCAACACACCGGGTACTGTGGTCGTTGATGTGGACAAAAAACAAAAGATACTTTATGTTCACTGGATAAATGCAAAAGACGATGAAAAACAGATTTCAGAACCTTTTGAAAAATACATCAAAAAGATTTTCGAATAGGGTGAAAAAGTTATGGAAAATATCATCGGTTTAGGACCTTATCTGCTTGTTGGAGCTGCCTTTTTTCTTCTTGCAACAAGTTTTGTGATAAGAAAAAACATCTATTATCACATTTTTTCTGCCATCGTTTCGGTTATGGTATTTTCAATATCCACGTATATTTTGATTAAAATTTGGAACAACCAACTTTTAAGGTATACCTTTGGCGGATGGAAAGCACCTTACGGTGTGGAATATCGAATAGATAAATTGGCTGCAATTGTTGCTTTTGCATTCTCGATCACAATCTTTGCGATAATGCTTTTCAGTATTGAATATTATAAAGAAGCAAAAAAGAATCTAGCTTATTACTACGTTTTGCTTTTGGGTGCTTTTGGAGGAGTTCTTGGAACGATCTACGCTGGGGATTTGTTTCATCAATACGTTATCATGGAAGTACTGTCAGTTTCAATTTTTGGAATAGCCGTCTTTGGTAAAGATTCTGTCAATGCTTTGAAGGCTGTGATAAAGTATTCGGTTTTCTCCTCCATCGCTTCTTCTCTCTCCTTCCTGGGTTTGGTGGTAATTTACTACGCCGTTGGGACAGTGAATATGGAAGATTTTATTAAGCGCCTGTTGACAGTTAGATCAATAAATGCCTTGACATTGACCATAGGATTTGCGCTTGCACTTGTTCTTTATTTGTTCAAATCGGCTATCTTTCCAAATCATTTCTGGTTGCCGGATCTGCACTCTGAAGCACCCACACCTGTTTCTGCTTTGCTCTCTGGCGTGACGATCAAAGTTGGGCTTTTTGTTGTTGTAAGGTATGTGTACACGCTTTTTCCGGCTTTTCTGGGTAAATCAGGCATGGAAAGAGTGCTGTTGACTCTGTTCATAATTGGTGCAGCAACATCCTTCTATGGTTCGATGCAGTTGTTCTTGCAAAGAGATATAAAAAGATTTCTGGCGTACTCCTCTCTGGTCAATGTTGGAATGATATTGATGGGCATTTCTTCGAACAACGTCGTCGGAATATCCGCAGCAATCTTTTTGATGATAAGCCATTCTTTTGGTAAGAGTCTGCTCTTCATTTTGGCTGGAATTGTGAGTGATAAAGCCAAAAGCAGGGATATAGAGAAATTGTCGGCTATTTTCAAATCAAATCGATTGTTATCCGCAATCTATTTGGTTGGGTTGCTACAAATAGGCGGTGTTCCACCGTTGGGTGGATTTTTCAGCAAGTTTTTCATAGCGATGGGCTTTGTAAGGGAAGGACAATTGTTTAGACTGCTCTTGGTCTTGCTTGTTGCGATTGTTTCCCTTGTTGGATATCTTTGGCATTATCAAAGGGTTTCATCTGGACAGCATCATGAAACTGAAAAGATCTCGATACCTATAGCAAGTTATATCTTGACTTCTTTCAGTGCAATAACTGGGATCTTAGGTCTCAGGTTGTTTGAACTAATTCAGTTGGCAGTATCTGAGCTTTTGCAATTTCGGTAAAATTAAAAGAGCAGGGTTATGCCCTGCTCTTTTTGATCTATGAGTTTTCGAATTAACAAGGACCTCTTTTGCTGTCTTTATAGCCTGTTTCAGCTGCCAGTTCAAGTTCCTCATACGTCTTAGCTGGAAATTGTTTTTTCACAAGAACTCTTGTTGCTTCGATAATCAACACAACAGCAAGTATGAACAAGATGGTTGCTATTGTGACGAGCAAGTAGTTCTTTGCAATCCAGTTGTTTCTAATTAGAATCACCAAGGCGCTCAAAGTTACCGAGAACATGAAGACCATAGGTATAACGACGTAGAAAATCTTCCTGCCTTGTCTTACAAGCCATGCGCTGAGAGAGAGTAATGCCAATGCGGCAAGAAGCTGGTTTGAACTACCAAAGATTGGCCAGATCTTGGTGTAACCGTAACTCAAAAGTCCCCAAGCAGCTCCAATTGTCAAAGCCGTCGCGACGTATCTGTTGTTCAGGAAAAAGTTCTTTCCAAACACAGTTTCCATGAGCTCTTGTAAAAGATATCTGCCAAGTCGTGTTGCTGTATCAAGACTTGTCAAGGCAAAAGCTGTGAAAGCAAGAAGAACGAAAATCCTACCAACTTCAAAAGGTATTCCGAAACTCTTCATGAATGTAGCTACTCCTGTGGCAAAAATAGTTGCAGGTGCACCTTGAGCCCGAGCAACATAAGCAACCGATATCAAAGCCACTATTGCCACCATACCTTCGATCAACATTCCACCATAGCCAACAAGTTTGGCGTCTGTTTCCTTGTCAATTTGCTTTGCTGTTGTTCCAGAACTAACAAGAGAGTGGAACCCAGAAATTGCACCGCAAGCGACTGTGACAAATAGTATTGGGAAAAGATATTGCGGTCCTGCCGCTGTTGTGACTGTAAAACCTTTAAATGCTGAAAGCTGAAGAGTCGGTCTTGTGAT
Source organism: Pseudothermotoga thermarum DSM 5069 (assembly GCF_000217815.1). Classification (NCBI taxonomy): domain Bacteria; kingdom Thermotogati; phylum Thermotogota; class Thermotogae; order Thermotogales; family Thermotogaceae; genus Pseudothermotoga; species Pseudothermotoga thermarum. Next base: position 1,542,127 of record NC_015707.1, read on the forward strand.
GAAAAGTCCAAGAATCGCTCCAGCAAGCATTGAATACAGCAAGAATGAACTCAAATAATCACGTGGTTGTAGCAACAGCCAAACTGGCAAAACTGAAGCAAGGAATATGTATACAACCAGAATGTAGTACCAAGTTTGCTTGGAAAAAGCCATGAAGGGAACCACATAACCGATATAAATAGTTAAAGCTAAAAGAGCTACTCCAACTATTGTTGAAATGGAAAGCTTCGTTTTGCGGCGATAAACCAAAAATCCAAACAAAATTGCCAGGAAAATGTACAAAACAGATGAAGTTGCGGCAGCCGGACCAGGTTGAAAACCTGCTACTTGTGGATTGTAGGCAAACGACGAGGCGACAATATCAGTGAATGCCGCCACAACCAAGACAAGGGCAAACCATGCAAAAAGGTTGAAAAGAATCTTTGCCCTTTTGCCAACGTTGTACTGAATGATTTCTCCAACGCTTTTTCCACCATGTCTCAGCGATGAGAACAAAGCCCCAAAGTCGTGAACCGCACCAACAAAGATACTTCCAAGCACTATCCACAAGTACACTGGAAACCATCCAAACATCGATGCCTGAATTGGACCGGCTATTGGACCAGCTCCAGCGATGGATGAAAAGTGATGGCCTAAAACAACTTTTGAGTTAGCTGGTACGTAGTCTACTCCGTCGTACTTCTTGTGGGCAGGTGTTTTCCTACTTGGATCCACCCCCCACTGCTTTTCCAGAAATCTGGCGTAGAATCTGTACGCGAGGAAAAAGAACAATCCTCCCAAAAGTACCAACCACACTGCGTTCATCGCAACACCTCCTGTGTTTTTGATATGAGCTTCTCAAGAAAGTTCTTGAGAATCCCAGCATTGCGGCTTTTGAAAATTCTTCCAGTGCTCTGATCGACAGCGCACAGTCTTATCTCACTCCAGCCATGAAGGTAGAACTTGTACACCTTTTTGTACTTAAACCTCTTGATGAATTTTTCGACGCTATCGTCAACTAAAGGGATTAAAAGAACGCAATTTGTAACAGTGGACATGTGGTATTCGTCTGGTTTGGTGTAATTTTCATGCAGAGAAACCACTTGATTTACATATTCGATGAGGTGGGAAAGAGATTGCTCCTGAAATCTCTTAACCACAAAATACTCATAGTTCGTGTATTGATCTATTACGTCCTTCGAAGTAATGAAGGTTCTTACCTTTGTATCTTGAAATTTTCCAAATAAATCGCAATAAAAATCATTTACCTTTACATCAAGGTAAACTTCAAAATTGTTGGAAAGCGAATCGTACAGTTTTTGAATGAATTTTTCTTCATCAACCATAATTGTTTAGCACTCATTGACAAAACTTGTATGAATGCTTTAATTCCATTTTAGCATATAACATTTAAAACAAACAAGTCACAAATAAAGCTAATGATTCATCTTCTACAAATCAAAATTGCAACAGCTAAAGATGCAAAACTTGTAAGGGCTATAGTCGGTCCTGGGGGTAAATCGAAATGATATGCAAGAATGAATCCCACAAGTGAATTTATGGTCGAAAACAAAATGGAACTAGGGAGAATTTCCCTCAAGTTTTTCGATACTGTCTTTGCAAAAACCCCAGGCATGACGATGTAAGTTCCCATGAGAATTATTCCGGAGATTTTCACAGTGGTAACCACAGTCAACGATACAAGGATCATGATCAAAAGGCTGAGTAAATTAACGTTTATTCCATAGAACTGCGAAGCTTTTTCATCGGCAAGATAGTAAATCAAATCTTTCCACAAAAATAAGTAGAAAATCAACGTCAAACTAAAAACAATAAAGGCAAAAACAATATCGCTTTTGTTTATCAAAAGTACATTACCGAAAAGAAAGCTGGATAAATCGGTAGTGTAACTTTTACTTTTGGATAACGTTATCACACCCAAAGCCATGAAAACTGGAAGAAGTGTTCCAATGGTGCTACTTTCGGAGAATTTGCCTTTTTTTGAAAAATACCACACGAACGCTGCAAAAACAACGCTGGTTACTGTTACCAGTGGTATGGGACTTAAAGATAAGATCGATGCAACCGCAAGTCCTGCAAAAGTTGCGTGTGCAACACCATCTCCTATGAACTCCATCTTCCGATAGACAACTATCGGAGAAACGAAAGCCGAAAGAACAGATACCAACGTTGTCCCAAGAATAGCCGTTCTGAGAAACTCGTATTTTACAAGATCCGCCAGCATGTTCATCACCTTCGATGCTCGATTTCATAATGGCCGTTGGAACGTATCCATATGTCGAACTGACCAAACAGATCTTTCAACTTTTCTGGACTTATCTTTTCAGTTGGGGCATGACAGTGCAAAGTTTTGTTCAAGCACATAATGGTACTACATTCTTTGAAAATCAACCCTATGTCGTGACTAACCATTACGATCGTCAAATTTCTTTCCTTCTTCAATTCGGAAAGCAATTCGTAGAAACTGCTTTTGCCCATTTCATCGACCCCAGAATCTGGTTCATCGAGCAAAAGTATGTCGGCATCCGAAAGCAAAGCCCTCGCAAGTGATAGTCTTTGAAGTTCTCCTCCCGAAAGGCTGCCAACAGGAAAGCTGACTTTCTCAGCAAGTCCAACCTTTTTCAACATTTCAACAGCTTTGGCTTTTAATTCCTTGGAAAATTTTCTGTGTTTCACGTACAAAGGCAAAGAAACGTAGGTTAAAACATCTATGGGAAATTCTCTGTTAACAGTATGAAACTGCGGCTGATAACCTATTTTTCCATTTATCTCCACTCTTCCAGAATAGTTCTTTATCTCACCAACCAAAACTTTTAAAAGCGTTGTTTTTCCAGCTCCGTTGGGCCCTATTATCCCAACGAATTCTTTTTCTTTTACCTCGAAGGAAACGTTTTTCAAAGCGTAGTATTCTCCAAATTTAACGCAGAGGTTTTCAACTTTGATTTTCACCATGATAGTTACCTCGCTTGCACCGCTTCTTGAAAAGCTTTAAGAAGATTCTCGTAGTACTCAACAATATTGTTTGCTTCGACGCCAAGATGGTCTATGACGATTATTTTTTGCTTCAACTCTTTGGCTATTTGTTCAAGCAGTTTTGGGTTGAACTGTTTTTCGGCAAATATACCCAAAAGCTTTCTCTGTTTTGCTTCCTCTATGATTTCTTTGATTTTCTTTGCACTTGGTTCTTTTCCGTGTCCCTCTTCAAGTGCCAGAGTTTTTATCTTGTATTCGCTAGTCAAATAAACCGTGGAGGGATGGGTTATCACCAAAACACCGTTTTCAAAATTTCTTAAGGTTTGATCCAGTCGTACTTGAATATCTTCCAAACGTTTAATCAGATTAAATGCGTTTTTTCTATAGATTTCCTCGTTCTGCGGATCTTTTTGAGATAGCACTTCTACCACTTTAGGAATGATGAAATCCTTAACAAGCTTTGGAGAAAGCCAGATGTGCGGGTTGAACTTTCCATGATCGTGATGATCTTCTTGATGTTCGTCGGCTTCTATCAAAAATTCTTTCGGGATAAAATCGCTTGCGTAAATCACGTTTTTGTACCCTTTAAGATAAGGTTCCAAATCAAGTCCGTTTGCCAACACGAAATCAGCTGCAGAAAGTTTTTTGACGTCTGAAATTGTTGGAGAAAAGGTATGTGGATTGCTGGTTGGTTTTATAAGCAAATGTATCCCGCAATTGGTTGAGGCAACTAAGTCTTTCAAAAGAAGATAATATGGATTTATCGTTGCCACAAGATTTAAGCCAAAAAGTGTTGTAGTCAAAATAACCATGATGAAAGGAATGATTTTTCTCACATTTAAACCTCCTTTCGCAGACAATCTTTACAGATTCCCTGAAAGATTACGGTGTGATCTAAAATTTTTCCTCCTATTGATTTTTCGATCTCTGCTTCTTTAATTTGACAGGGCATAACCGGTAATATTGCACCGCAATTGTTGCACACAAAGTAATGCACGTGCCTGTCCGCCGGATAGTAGTAGCTAAAACCACGAAACTCGAAAGACTTTACAAGGTTTTCTTCCTCAAGAACGCTTATGTTTCTATAAACACTGGGCACAGGTATTTTTGCTTTTTTCGAAATTTGATATGCATTCAAGGGAAGATAGGTATTTTCAAGCAATTTTAGGATTGTCATGGCAGTTTTTGTAAGGTGTTCTCGCTTCGGTTTCATTTTGATGCCCCCTTGATCGATAATGATTATCATAATCATTATACACCGAAAGAAAAAACCACGGATTATTTGGAAGCCCAAGTTTTTTAATTGTTGATAGATATAAGCTATCTCAGCAAACCCTTTTTCACGCCATATTCAACAACCGCTTGTTTTAACCTTTTTACCCCTTCGATTATCTTTTCCTCTGGTGGAAGACAGTAAGAAAGTCTCATTGAAGAACTTGGCTTTTCATCCACGGTGAACAATTGACCTGGTACGTAAAAAACACCTTTTTCCTTGGCAAAGTGAAGCATTTCCAATGTATCAAAACCCTCTGAAAGAGTAAGCCAGACGAACAAACCTCCTTCGGGTTTTACCCACCTGGTGTTTGGTATATCAGAAAATTCGTTCGCAAGCGCTTCAACCATGATATCACGCTTCCTTTTGTAAATCTGTATAGCATTTTCAAGTTGACTGATCAAATCATATCTTTGAAGGTACCTGGCAGCTATCCTTTGGTTCAAACTAGGGCTGCAAAGGTCCACAATTTGTTTGGCATCGGCAAATTTTTCTATAAGTTCTTTCGGGCCAACTATAGTTCCTATTCTTAAACCTGGTGTCAAAACTTTGCTGAAGGTGTTCAACAACAAAACTCTTTCACAACCTGCAAGCGAAAACAAACTTGGAAGATGCTTTCCTTCAAATCTAAGAAGACCGTATGGATCATCTTCCAATATTAAAAGATCGTATTTTGCCGCAATCTCCAAAAGACGTTTTCTCTTTTCAAGTGACATCGTTACACCTGCTGGATTGTGAAAATTTGGAACAGTGTAGATGAACTTCACCTTCTTAATCTTTCCTCCCATGTCTAGGTTTTGAAGAACGTTTTCAAGAACGTCAAGGTTCATCCCATCATCTTCCAAAGGTATACCGATGATAGTTGGCAAGGCCGTCTTAAACGAAGCAAACGCCACAAAGTAGACGGGATTTTCAACTATGCATATGCTTTCTTTGTCCAACAAAACGCGTGTCACAAGATCGATTGCCTGTTGCGAACCATTGGTAAAAAGTATGTTTTCGTGTTTTAGGTTGTCCACACCATAAACTTTTTTGAAGAATTTAATCATTTGATCGGCAAGCAGAGAATCGCCCTCGGTGCTGTTGTACTGCAAAGTGTAGTAATATTCGTTTTCAATCACTTCTTTGGCTATTTCAGCAAGCTCTTTTCTCGGAAACGTTTCAGGATCCGGTACCCCACCACCAAAAGATATCGCACCAGGAATTGCTGCAAACTTCAACAGTTCTTTCACGATGGAAAGATTCAAATTCTTTCCAAAGTCCGAATAAAGTTCTTTGTAGTTCACTTGCATCCCTCCTGAGACAGTTATCAATTTGTGTTTTAAGCATTGTACCACAAACTGATTTTGTGTTGTCTTTACAAACTTGTATCCAATACTTTGTTACATCATGTTTTTTCACTTGATCGCAAATAAATTTGCAAGGAATTTTAACCACAAACTAAGTCTTTATCTTGTTATAATTTTGCCAAACAAGGTGGGAGTATATCGTGAAGAGGATACTTGAAGTTACAAAATCAATGTTTCCAACAAAGAACATAAGGCGAACGAAGGGCCGGTGGGTGCAAGAAGGCACCTAAGCCCTTCGTTGCCTTTTTGCATCCAGCGGCCATATCGAAAGATATGGCCGCTTTTTTTATACTATGGCAACCTTTAGGAGGTGAACTTATGGGTGAAAAAGTAGTTCTTGCTTACAGTGGAGGATTGGATACTTCGGTCATCCTGAAATGGTTGGTCGAAAAAGGATTTGAAGTCATCGCCTACGTTGCCGATGTTGGGCAGCAGGACGATTTTGATTACATCAGGCAAAAGGCGCTTGCAACAGGAGCCTCAAAAGTTTATGTTGAAGATTTAAAAGAAGAGTTTGTAAGAGATTACATCTTTGTTGCTTTGATGGGTAATGCGATGTACGAAGGCAGATATCTTCTTGGAACAGCCCTTGCCAGACCTTTGATAGCCAAGAAGCAAGTTGAAATAGCTCACAAAGAAGGTGCCAAGTACGTTGCACACGGTGCGACGGGTAAGGGAAACGATCAAGTTAGATTCGAGTTGACCTACGCCGCCTTGGATCCAACGCTCAAGGTGATCTCGCCTTGGAAAGATCCAGAATTTTTGAGTAAGTTCAAAGGAAGAACTGATTTGCTGAAATATGCCAAGGAGAAAGGTATACCAGTCAAAGCAACTATTGAAAAACCATACAGTGAAGATGAGAACTTAATGCATATTTCCCATGAAGCTGGAAAACTTGAAGATCCAGCTTATGTGCCAGATGAGTCTATCTTTACCAGGACTATTTCACCAAAGGATGCCCCCGATGAGGAAACGCTGCTTCAAATTCACTTTAAAGATGGTATACCGATAAAAGTAGTTAACCTAAAAGATGGCACCGAGAAAACAACGCCTTTGGAGCTTTTCATGTACTTGAACGAAATAGGTGCAAAAAACGGCGTAGGAAGAGTTGACATGGTTGAAAATAGGTTCATCGGAATCAAATCAAGAGGTGTGTATGAGACTCCTGGAGCAACGATACTTTGGATTGCCCACAGAGACCTTGAAGGCATAGCGATGGACAAAGAAGTCATGCACCTTAGAGATATGTTGGCACCGAAATTCGCCGAATTGATTTACAACGGCTTTTGGTTTTCTCCTGAGATGGATTTTCTTTTGGCTGCTTTCAAAAAAGCTCAAGAGAAAATCGATGGATGGGTGATCGTGAAGGTATACAAAGGAAATGTCTGGCCAGTCGCAAGGTATTCTCCAACCTCGCTGTATGATCAAAATCTTTCGAGCATGGATGTGGAAGGTGGGTTTGATTCAACTGACTCAAAAGGATTCATAAACATTCACGCGATTCGTTTGAAAGCACACAACGTAGTTCTTGGATCAAAAGATCCATTTGAATGGAGAAAGGGGCTTGTGGATGTCTGAGAAACTTTGGGATAAAGGTTATCAACTTGACAGTTTGATTGAAGATTTCACCGTAGGGGAAGATTACTTGCTAGATATGAAATTGATCGAATACGATATATTGGCAAGCATAGCACACGCTCGAATGCTTCAAAAGAAAAATCTCCTAACGGTTGAAGAATTTTCAGCAATCGAAAATGCTTTGAAAAAGTTGTTGAACTTGGTCGAAGCTGGAAAATTTGAAATAAAAAAAGAGCAAGAAGATTGCCATACAGCAATAGAAAATTTCCTTGTTCAAGAAATCGGGGAAATTGGAAAGAAGATCCATACTGCAAGATCTAGAAATGATCAAGTTTTAACTGCCATAAGGCTTTATCAAAAAGATGAGCTAATGCAAATTTATAGTCTAATAAAGGATCTTCAAAAAAGTTTGAAAAAATTTGCCAAGAAATATCGTTCGGTGCAATTTGCTGGGTACACACATACAAGAAAAGCTATGCCAACGAATTTTGAAATTTATGCTTATGCTTTTGTAGATGCTCTACAAGACGATTTAAAATTGCTCAAAGCAATTTACGAAATAATCGATCAATGCCCCTTGGGAACTGGCGCTGGTTATGGTGTACCGATCGAGGTCGACAGGGAATTTACCGCGAAAGAACTTGGATTTAAAAAGGTTCAAGAAAATCCAATATACGCCCAAAACAGCCGAGCAAAGTTTGATGCACTTATTGTTCAAACTTTGCTGCAAATTGGATACGATTTGAATAAATTGGCTACGGATTTGATTTTCTTCTCTTTAGAAGAAATAGGTTACGTTGTGCTACCAAAGCAGTTCTGCACTGGTAGTTCTATAATGCCGCACAAATTCAACCCAGATCCCTTGGAATTGCTAAGAGCCAATTACCACAGATTGATTGGCAATTTGATGCAGATACTTTCTCTCTCATCCAACTTGATATCTGGTTATCATAGGGATTTTCAACTGTTGAAGAAACCATTGATTGACAGTTTTGAAACGGTCAAACAGATGATCGTTGTGATGAAAGTAATCGTCGATGGTTTGAAAGTTGATGAAGAAAAATGCAAGAAAAGTCTGACAGAAGAGGTATTCTCCACCCACAAAGTTTACGAGCTGGTCAAACAAGGAATTCCTTTTAGAGAAGCTTACAAAATGGTTGCTATCCAATATTCAAAGGGAGGTCAAGTATGATAAAGGTCAGCATCGTTGGAGTAACAGGTTATACAGGTTTGGAACTTTTGAGGATACTCAAAAGACACCCATACGTAAATCTCGAGGTGATATCCTCAAAAAGCCATGCCGGTAAGAGTTTAAGTTACCATTTTCCGTTCAGCTTCGAAGAAAAAATGATTGAAGATCTTGAAAGATCCATCGAATTAGCTCAAGAGAGTGATGTGGTGTTTTTAGCTGTTCCAACTGGTGTATCTTACGAAATAGCCAACAAGCTTTCAAAACCAAAAATCATAGATCTTGGGGCGGATTTCAGATTCAACGATCCAAAGGTTTATGAACAGTGGTACGGCAAGAAATTGGAAAACTACGAAAAATTCGACAGAGTTTACGGTTTAACGGAAATTTATCGCGAGCAAATTAGAAATGCAAGAATCGTGGCAAACCCAGGTTGTTATCCCACATCGGTTATCTTGGCTTTGGCGCCGCTGCTGAAGGAGAAACTTTTGCTGGACCAGACGATAACAGTCGATTCGAAATCGGGAGTTTCTGGAGCTGGAAGAAAAGACAGCGCTGAATATTCTTTCTGCGAACTCAACGAAGGCATGAAACCCTACAGCGTGGTCAACCACCGACATGTACCTGAAATGGAACAAGAACTTTCAAAACTTTTTGGTGAAAAAGTGCAACTGGTGTTTACTCCTCAACTTGCACCGATGACGCGCGGTATCCTTTCCACGATTTATGTTAAGACGAAAGCTTCGCTGTTAGATGTTTATCATTTGTATAAAAAATTCTACGAGAAGGAAAAATTTGTGCACGTGTTGGAACCAAATGTTTTTCCTTCAACCAAATGGACTGTTGGTTCAAACCACGTTTTCATATCTATGACAAAGGATGAAAGAACCGATACCTTAGTTTTGATCAGTGTTCTAGACAACTTAGTGAAAGGAGCTTCTGGACAAGCCGTTCAAAACATGAACGTCATGTTCTCCCTTGAAGAAGATTTAGGACTTGTTGAAAATCCAATTTTCCCGTGAGAAAGGAGGAGGTTGCATGGAGCAAATTCCTGAAGGATTTTTATTCTCCTCCGTTCATTGTGGAATAAGAAGAAAAAGAAAGGACCTTGGGATAATATATTCCCTTGCACCTTGCAGTGCAGCGGGTACTTTCACAACCAACACGATCAAAGCCGCACCGGTTGTGTACACTTCAAACGTGCTTGAAAGAAATAACACAAACATTAGAGCAGTGATTGTCAACAGTGGTGTTGCAAATTCTTGCACCGGCGAACTTGGTTTGAAAAATGCCATTGCAACGGCAGAGTTTCTGGCAAAAAAGCTGATGCTTGACGAAGATAGCGTTTTAGTTGCTTCCACTGGTTTGATCGGTGTTCAACTTCCTATGGACAAGATAATCAACGGTATAGAAATGGCCGTTGAAAATTTTACAACGGATCCACTTGGCTTTGCGGAGGCAATAACGACAACCGATACCACTTTGAAACTTTCCTCGGTTTGTTTGAATTTGAACGGTAAAAAGGTGAAAATTTTGGGAATTGCAAAGGGTAGCGGGATGATTCATCCAAACATGGCTACAATGCTTGCCTTTATCTTGACTGACGCAAAGATCTCTCCACAGTTGTTGAAAAAACTTTTCAAGGAATCTGTTGATCAAACTTACAACATGATCGACGTTGACGGTGACACAAGCACAAACGATATGGCTTTGATTTTGGCAAACGGTTTTAGCGATGTGGAAATAAACGAAGGGACAAAGGAATGTGAGGAATTTTTCAAAGCCCTAAACCAGATAAACATGGAATTGGCAAGGAAAATAGTTGAGGATGGTGAAGGGGCAAGCAAAGTGATAGAAGTTGAAGTACTTGGGGCACCAGATATTGAAAAAGCTAGGAAAATTGCACGAACAATAGCTTCATCCAATCTAGTTAAAACGGCAATTCATTTGGAGGATTTAAACTGGGGAAGAATACTAGCTGCCGCTGGGTATTCCGGAGTCATATTTGATTATTCAAAAGTTGATCTTTACCTTTTGGCGGAGGGAAAGATGGTAAAACTAGTTGAAAATGGTTGTGGATGCAGCTTTGACGAGGAAACAGCAAGATCAATCCTTGCTCAGAAAGAAGTTAAGATCGTTTTGGATCTTAAGCAAGGTCAGGCAAGTGCTAAAGCGCTTGGTTGCGATTTAACAGAAAAATTCATCGAAATATCTGGGAGGTACAAAAGATGACATATAGAATACCAACGATTTTGGATGTACTACCAATGCTTACCGATTTGAAGGGGAAAATAATCGTTACGAAAATTGGTGGAAGTGTTATGAGGAGCAAAGAAACTTTGGAGAGCTTTGCCAAAGATATTGCAACGATGAAAGCTTTTGGAATAAAGCCGATAGTTGTTCACGGTGGAGGGCCTGAGATAAATCAAATGTTAGAAAAACTAGGAATTCAAACCAAATTTCAAAGTGGATACAGGGTAACAGATAAAGAAACGTTGGAAGTGGTGTTGATGGTTTTGGCGGGAAAAACAAACAAACATTTGGTGAAAATATTAAACGATTTTAAAGCGAATGCAGTTGGTGTATGCGGAGTTGATGCAAATTTATTCGAATGTGAAAAAGATTTAACCTTTGGAGACATAGGATTTGTTGGAAAAATCGTTTCAGTAAACTGTGACTTTGTCTTAGATCTTCTTTACAAAGGATATATACCTGTTATTGCAACAGTGGGGAGTGGTAAGGATGGGATTTACAACATAAACGCAGATGTGGCGGCAGCTTATCTTGCCAAAGCTTTAAAGGCTGAAAAGCTGATCATTCTCACGGATGTAGATGGTGTTTTGGTGAACGGGGAAGTTGTCAAATCGCTTACAATTTCTCAAGCTCAGCATTTAATTGAAACAAGTGTAGCAAAGGAAGGAATGCTTCCAAAACTAACAGGTGTCATAGATGCGGTCAAAGATGGGGTAAAGAGTGTGCACATAATAAATGGAAAGATTGAGCATGCGGTTTTACTTGAGATTTTTGGAATGACGCTTGGAACAATCATAAAGGAGGGTTAACTATGAACGAATATTTGATGAATACCTACAGTAGATATCCTATAGTGCTTGATCACGGTAAAGGTTCATGGGTTTGGGATGAAAATGGCAACAAATACCTTGATTTTGCGGCGGGAATAGCGGTTAATTCACTTGGACATGCCAACAGAAAACTTTTGAAAGCCCTCAAAACCCAGGCTGAAAAGCTGATACACTGTTCCAATCTTTATTGGACAAGACCACAGATGGAACTTGCAAAACTTTTGATTGAAAAGTCCTTTGGAAAAGGAAAAGTCTTTTTTGCAAATAGCGGAACAGAAGCAAATGAAGCAGCTATCAAGATTGCAAGGAAATACGGAAAGAAGTTTTCACAAACTAAATTTAAAATTCTATCTGCTACTAATTCTTTCCATGGAAGAACTTATGGTTCTCTCAGTGCAACTGCTCAGGAGAAATACCAAAAACCTTTTACTCCTCTTGTGGATGGGTTTGAGTACTTTGAATTCAACAACATTGAAGATTTGAAAAAGAAAATGTCTGAAGACATTTGTGCGGTGATTTTAGAGCCCATTCAAGGAGAAAGCGGAATTGTGCCTGCAAAAAAAGAATTTTTGCAACAGGTTAGAAATCTTTGTGATTCGTACAACGCATTACTTATATTCGATGAAGTTCAATGTGGAGTAGGTAGAACAGGAAAGCTTTTTGCATATCAACTTTACGATGTTCAACCGGATGTTTTAACACTTGCAAAAGGGTTGGGAGGAGGTTTACCAATAGGAGCTGTTTTAGTCAACGAAAAAGCGGATATTTTGGAACCAGGTGATCATGGTTCTACTTTTGGGGGTAATCCGCTGGTTTGCTCAGTTGCAATCAGTGTTCTTCAGGAAATTTCAAAGCCAGAGTTTTTGTCCAAAGTTGAGAAGGCTGGAAAAAGGCTGAAAAACGGTTTATTAAGATTGAAAAAGAAATATCCTGAATTGATAAAAGATGTGAGGGGCATTGGTTTGATGATAGGGGTTGAGCTGAATAAAATCTCTGCAAAGGAGTTTTCTTCAACATGTGTTAAGGAAGGACTTCTTCTTGCGCCTGCTGGGAACAACACTTTAAGATTTCTTCCACCTTTGACAATTTCGTTTAAAGAAATAAGTTATGGGTTGAACATATTCGAAAGTTGCTTACAAAAAGTCATGCAATCGAATTTGCAAGCGGCTGGTTGATAAGTTGGAGGGAAATTGAAATGGGTAAAAAAGCCTTGCTCGCGTTTGAAGATGGAAGCTATTTTTTCGGAACCAATTTTGGTGCCAGTGGAGAAACCTTTGGAGAAGCGGTTTTCAACACCAGCTTGGTTGGATATCAGGAGGTTTTGACGGACCCTTCTTACGCTGGACAAATAGTGATCATGACTTATCCAGAAATAGGCATTTATGGAATTAACAACGAAGATTTTGAGTCCGATGGAATTAAAGTTAACGGTTTTGTAGTTTTTCGTGCGATAAAAGAAGCTTTTAACTTCAGGGCGACAACAACTTTAGATGAATTTTTAAAGCGTTACAACGTGATTGGCATCGAAGGAGTGGATACAAGAGCGATAACCAAAAAGATAAGATCCAAAGGGACGATGAAAGCCGCGATTTCAACACTAGATCTTGAACCAAGTTCTCTTGTAAAAAGGGTGAGAGAATCAGCAGATATAGGAAAACTTGATCTTGTAAAAAAAGTTACCTGTCAGCAAGAAGCAGTTGAAGACTTTGATGGGGCAAAGATAGTTGTAATAGATTGTGGTGTTAAGTATGGGATTATTAGGGAGCTTGAGCAACTTGGAGCAAAGTTGATTCGCTTAAGATACGATTTTGAAGTTGATCAGATTAAAAAGATAAAACCAGATGGAGTTTTGATTTCAAATGGTCCTGGAGATCCAAAGATTCTTAAGAAAACAGTCGAAAATATTCGCAATTTGCTGAAATTCGAGGTACCTTTGGTTGGTATTTGTCTCGGCCATCAACTTATAGCTCTCGCCGTAGGCGGACAAACTTACAAAATGAAATTTGGTCATAGAGGGATAAATCATCCTGTAAAGGATTTGAGAACTCAAAAGGTTTTGATAACTACTCAAAATCATGGTTATGCTGTGGATCCAAAATCTTTTGGAATAGATCTTCCCGAGGAAGTGTGGAAAATAGATTTTTCGAAATCTTTCGTTGGAAAAAGCTTGGAAGGTTTTGGTCAGGTACAAATAACGCACATTTCTTTAAATGATTGCACTGTGGAAGGCCTCAGATTGATTGACAAGCCGGTCTTTTGTGTTCAATTTCATCCCGAGGCATCCCCAGGTCCACACGACAGTAAAGACTTTTTCAAGGACTTTGCCAAGTTAATGAGGGGGGATTGTTGATGCCAAGAAGAAATGATATAAAAAGAATTCTTGTGATAGGTTCAGGACCCATAACTATAGGCCAAGCCGCTGAATTTGATTATTCTGGTTCACAAGCTTTGAAAGCCCTGAAAAAAGCAGGATATTATACTATTGTTGTAAACTCAAATTCCGCCACAATTATGACTGATCCACAACTTTCAGATGCAGTGTACATAGAACCGCTTACCGTGGAATTTTTGGAAAAGATCATAGCGAAAGAAAGACCAGATGCAATTTTGCCAACTCTTGGTGGTCAAACGGGGTTAAATCTTGCAGCAGAATTGGCGGAAAAAGGTATTCTTGAAAAATATGGTGTACAGTTGATAGGTGTAAACCTTGAATCTATAAAGAAAGCCGAGGATAGAGAGCTTTTCAAACAGGCCATGCTTGAAGCAGGTTTAGAGGTTCTAAGAAGCAGATTGGTTTCAAGCGTTGAAGAAGCTTTAGCGGTGGTTGAAGAATACGGATATCCCGTTGTGATAAGACCAAGTTTTACGTTGGGTGGAACCGGTGGAGGAATCGCATACAACAGGCAAGATCTTGAAAGAATAGTGGCAACGGGAATTGCGGCCAGCCCTGTGGGAACAGTTTTGATAGAAGAATCCGTGATCGGATGGAAAGAGTACGAACTTGAGGTTATGAAAGATTCCAAAGGGAATTTCATAGTCGTTTGTTCGATAGAGAACTTCGATCCAATGGGTATTCACACCGGTGATTCCATCACCGTAGCACCATCGCAAACCCTTACAGACGTTGAATATCAAAAAATGCGCAACTGGGCAAAAGCTGCAATGAAAGCAATAGGAATGACTGCTGGTGGAGCGAATATTCAGTTTGCTGTAAACCCTGAAAATGGTAGGATGGTTGTCATCGAAATGAACCCAAGAGTTTCAAGATCCTCAGCTTTGGCTTCCAAGGCAACTGGTTATCCCATAGCCAAAATAGCTGCTCTACTTGCTGTTGGTTACACGCTTGATGAAATACCTAATGACATAACTGGTAAAACGACTGCAGCCTTTGAGCCAACAATTGATTATGTTGTGGTGAAAATACCAAGATTTCAAATGGAAAAATTCCCTGGAGCAGATGAAAGACTTGGAACTCAAATGAAATCGATTGGTGAAGTTATGGCAATTGGAAGAACTTTTAAGGAAGCTATAGGTAAAGCTTTAAGAGCGTTAGAACTGGATATAGCACCTGAGCTGGATCTTACGAAAATTGATGAAAATCTTGCAAACCCAACTTGGAAGAGGTTGTCATACATTTTTGCGGCTTTTCGAAAGGGATATAGTGTTGAAGATGTTCACAGATTAACCAAAATTGACAAATGGTTTTTGACTCAACTTAAGGAAACAATGGATTTTGAGAATAAATTGAAAAAAGAAGGTTTGAATGAATATACACTGAGAATAGCGAAAGAACAAGGCTTTTCTGACAGAGAAATTGCGCAGATGTTTGGAAAAACTGAAAAGGAAATAAGAAAGCTTAGAGAAAAGTATGGTATCTTCCCTGTTTTCAAAATGGTTGATACATGTGCTGCAGAGTTTGAAGCCAAAACTCCTTATTTTTACTCTACTTACAATGGTGTGGAAAATGAATCTAAACCTTCTAACAGGAAGAAGATCCTAATCCTTGGTTCAGGACCAAACAGAATAGGACAGGGAATAGAATTCGATTACGCAAACGTTCACACAACCTGGGCATTTCAAGAAGAGGGTTACGAAGTTATAATGGTCAATTCGAACCCTGAGACCGTTTCAACTGATTATGATACATCCGACAAACTTTATTTTGAACCACTTACAACTGAAGACGTTTTAGAAATAATCCGTTTAGAACAACCGATGGGAGTTGTCGTCAGCTTTGGCGGACAAACTCCGTTGAAAATTGCCAAAAAACTTGCAGAAGAGGGAATAAAAATACTGGGAACAAACTTTGAATCTATCGACCTGGCTGAGGATCGAGAAAAATTTGCAGTACTTCTGAAAAATCTAGGAATAAAATGTCCACCTTTTAGAACTGCGACAAGTGTAGAAGATGCTTTGAAAGCAGCAAAAGAACTTGGCTTTCCTGTGCTGGTTAGACCCAGTTTTGTTCTAGGTGGAAGAGCGATGGTTATCATTGACAGCGAGGAAAAACTCGAAGAATATGTACGTAAGGCAATCGTGATTTCAGATGGTCATCCAATTTTAATAGACAAATTTCTTGAAAATGCCATAGAATTCGATGTTGATGTGGTTAGTGATGGGAAAAGTGTTTGGATAGCGGGAATTATGGAACAAATACAAGAAGCAGGTGTTCATTCAGGTGATTCCGCTTGCGTTTTACCTCCAATCAGCATTTCTGACGAAACTATAGAGGAGATAGAAAACGTAGTTTTCAAGCTTGTTAAAGCGTTGAGGATCATTGGACCTGCGAATGTACAACTTGCTGTTAAAGACGGGCAAATTTATGTTCTAGAAGCCAATCCAAGAGCTTCAAGAACTTTTCCATTTGTAAGCAAAGCTATAGGTATACCAGTAGCTGAAATCGCAGCTAAGGTAATGATAGGAAAATCTTTGAAAGATCTTCTAAAGGAGTTTTGGCCATATCCTGCCAGAAGGGATTTTGATGAAAATAGCGAGCTTTTACCAACTCCTATACCAAAATATTACGCAGTCAAAGAAGTTATCGTACCTTTCAGTAAATTCTTAGGGACTGATGTTACCTTTGGTCCAGAAATGAAATCAACAGGTGAAGTGATGGGATTTGGGCAAGATTTCGCCGAAGCGTTCATAAAAGCTGAAATAGCCGCTGGAAACTTTGAAAAAAGAAGCAAAACGATTTTGGTTAGTATAGCAGATAAAGATAAAAGAAAATTTATTCCCCTTCTTGTTTATTTGAAAGATATTGGGTTTGAAATCGTTGCAACTACTGGGACAGCCAAGGCTTTAAAGAAAGTTGGAGTTAATTGTAAAGAAATTAAAAAGGACGAAGAAAAAGATATTGTTAGGTTGTTCAGAGAAAGAAAAATTGACATAGTTGTTGTGACAAATTCGCCTCAAAATGTTGAACAACTGAACGGCAGTAAAAGTTTTGGAAGGTTGCTCAGAACTTTGGCGGTTCAATACAGAATTCCTTGCATAACTTCCTATGAATTATTCAGCACACTGGTTATAACTTTGAAGAAAGCATTAAACCCTGACAGCCTTTCCGTCATAAGGTTGAACGATCTTCATGCCCTTCAAAAAGTTGTGATTAATGAATAGTTTGACCGTAAAGATAAAAATTTTCGCGTTAAAGTTTCTGATAAAACCTGATAGTTCCAAGTAGAAAGAAAGAGAAAAAACAAAAAAGAACACGTTAAAGTAAGATTTTATCCATTAATTGCTAAATATAAGGAATTTTTTGATATTTTTCCCTAAAAATTGTCAATTTTTTTGTTTGACTTTTCAAAGGACACAGTATATTATAATAATAGCTTTCATGAATGTTAACTTACAAAAAAGCGGTTTTAATCGAGATATTTTTTATTTTCTTTGCTATGTAAACGATTACAGTAATCGATTACATTATCGATAGTTAAAAATTCTGTATTTTTGAGGTGACATAAATGACCGTCAAAGATATTGCAAAACTTTGTGGGGTATCGGTTGCAACAGTTTCTAGGGTTTTCAACGAGCCAGAAAAAGTTAAGCCAGAAACCCGAGCCAAAGTTTTGCAAGTTGCTGAAAAATATGGATACGTTTCTCATGCTGTTGCAAGATCGCTTCGTAAGAGAAGAACAGGTGTTTTCTTGCTAACAGTTATGAGCAAAGTTGAGAGCGTATTCGAAGATTCATATGTTTCTAAGTTTTTAAAAGGTGCTGTGAGGTATTTCTCTGAAAAAGGGTTGAAGCTGATCGTGGATTGTTTTACCAAGGGTGATGTGAGAGAATACTACACAAAACTTGTGCGCTCGAGGTTAGTTGACGGTTATATCCTTATGGATATAAAGGAAAACGACGAAAGAATAGACTTATTGAAAAACCTTGGTGTACCGTTTGTTTGCGTTGGACAGAATAGCAGAAAAGATTTCATTTTTGTAGATACCAACAACAGAAAAGGCGGACAAATAGCTGCTCAACATTTGTGTGAATTAGGCTGTAGGAAACTTTTGTACGTTGGAGGCGAACCAGATTTACCTTTTGAGAAAGAGCGCTTGGCTGGTTTCAAAGAGGTGGCTTTAAAGCACGGTTCACAGATTACGGTTACGTACAGCCATTACGATAGAAACAAAACTTTAGAGATTTTCAGCACATACGATATTAAGCAATTTGATGGGATCTTTTGTACATCGGATGCCGTGGCTTACATTGTTCTTAGATACATGGAAGAGAATAGAGTAGAAATACCTTTGGTTGGTTTCGACAACATATTGATCTCCGAGATAGCAGGTATAACAACTGTTGATCAACAAATAGAATTAGTTGGACAAAAGGCAGCAGAAAAAATTCATAAGCTATCACTAAGAGAAAAGGTGAAATCGGAGATCATCGATGTTCAACTCATCGTTCGTGGAACAAAAAAATTTATGCGCGAAAAGTGATTGTTCCACACTTTTTTATAAAAAGGAGGGATCTGTGTGAGAAAATTCCTGGCGATATTAATTGCGGTGGCATTTGTCGTCAATGTAGCTGCAGTAACAAGAATCGTTATTACTGGGTGGCCGGGTAACCCTGTAGAGGAACAAGCTATAAAGAACATGGTGGACGCGTTCAACCGAAAGCACAAAGATATTCAAGTTGTCTGGGAGCCGATTGTTGGAGATTACAAACAAACATTGATGACGCGCTTATCAGCTGGAACTGGGCCAGATTTATTCTACGTGGATGTGTATGTTTTCGAAGAATTAGCAAAAGCCAACGTATTGCTACCACTCGATTCTTACATAAGAAGAGACAATTTCGATCTAGAAGATTTCTTTCCATCGTTGGTTGAAGCGTTCAAATATCGAGGCAAAATATATGGTATAGCAAAGGATTTCTCAACTTTGGCGTTGTGGTTCAACAAAGAAATCTTTGATAAGTACGGGGTACCGTATTTAACTAACGATGAAACATGGGAAAGTTTATTACAAAAGTTGAGAATGCTTAGAGATAAGGGATTTGAAACTCCTCTGGGATTGGCAGCCGATTTCAACAGAGTCATACCAGTGATCGTGAGCTTTGGTGGAAGAGTTGTTGACCCCGAAACCCTTATGATAGCACTGGGAGAGCCAAAGTCTAAAGAAGCCCTGCAGTTTTACGTTGACCTTGTTGTCAAAGAAAAAGTCGCAAAAGAACCTGCTTCAGTTGGTGCAGGATGGCTTGGAGAGGCCTTGGCTAGAGAGTTGGTGGCAGTGGTTATGGAAGGTCCATGGACAATAGGTTTTATGAGAGAATCATTCCCAGATACTTTCAAAAAAATGGGCATAGTTGAAATGCCAAAAGGTACGCAGAAGTCAACCATGATTTACACTGTTGCCTGGGCGATCAACAGAGAGACACCAAACAAAGATGCTGCTTGGGAAGTACTCAAGTTCCTTGTAACAGAAGGACAGGAAATTTTTGTGAAAGGCGCTGGTGTTTTAGCATCTAGAAGATCACTAGCTGAAAAAGATACAGACCCAATCAAGCAGGTGTTTTACAAAGGTGCCGAGTATGGGACACCTTGGAGAGTGCCAACACCAACAGGTATTTTCTCCGTGGCTAATGATCAAATTAATTCGGTTTTGAGGGATTTATTCACAGAGAAACTCACCATCGATGAAGCGATCAAATTCATTGAGGAAAACTACATGAAGTGGGTCTCGCAGTAACAAAACTTTTCTGGGGGAGGAAAAAATTAGCCTCCCCCAGCTTCAATTAAAAACAATTTGAGGGGAGCTTATGAGGTACAAAACAAAGGAAGTATTAATTGGTTATCTTTTTTCCCTTCCCATGATTATCATATTTTCTCTGTTTTTGGTTTATCCAATTATAATGGCTTTTTACTACAGCCTAACAAATTATCAACCTCTAGAGGCAAGGAAATTTTACCGCACTTTCAATCCGTTGGAAGCTGTAGAATTACACACTGGTTTATCGCGAGATGAGATAATTTCTTACGCTGCCGAGGATATAGTTTCTCTAATGAATCCAATAGAATTTGTTGAGCTTGAAGTTGGAATTACGCTCACAAAGACAGAAGAAAATATTGTGGAGAAAAACCTTGATCTATTGAAATTTATTCAGGATCTTAAAAGTGGGAAATTACCCCACGAAATGAAGGTTTCGGAATTTTTCAAGCGATATTTGACAAGCCAAGAAGGTGCAAAAAAGTTCTCCAAATATAGGCCTGACTTTGTGGGACTTGCAAATTTCAAATTGATGTTGAAAGATCCTTATTTTTTGTCATCTTTTCTTAACACTTTACTATACTCTTCAATCGTGGTCCCGACGCAAACTTTGCTTGCCATTGTACTAGCTGTCGCTGCAAATTCGCGAATTCGTGGTGTTATACTTTTTAAAATTGTTTTCTTTTTACCAGCTATAACATCATCTGCTGCTCAATCTATGATTTTTATGCTACTTTATTCAAAACCAGGGATTTTGAATAAATTGCTAACAACACTATTTGGTTGGGCAGGTTTTCAACCGATAGATTATTTGAACGACCCGAAATATGCTCTTTTTGCAGTTATGATAATGAACATATGGTCTACCGCTGGCTATTTCATGGTGACATTTTTGGCTGGACTTCAGGATATACCGGTAAGTTTAATTGAAGCAGCAAAAATAGATGGAGCAAATAACTGGGAAATATTTTGGAAAATTATTCTGCCGCTTTTAAGACCGCAAATAGTTTTTGTCTCAATAATGGGAACAATAGGTTGTATGCAAGTTTTTGATCAAATATACTTCCTGATCAAGAGTATGCGCAACATAACCATATCGTACTATATTTACAAAAATGCTTTTGAATACGGCAAGATGGGATATGCATCAGCGTTGGCAGTCTTTCTTTTCACAGTGATACTTGCTTTATCGTTGATTCAAAGAAGGTTGATTAAAGAAACGTACTAGGAGTGAGGCAAATGAATAAAAAGTACAATGTTATTTCCTATTTTATTCTTTTAACTTACGCTTTGATAACTCTATTTCCTTTCCTTTGGGCAACATTAGTTTCTCTTGTTCCTATAAATTATGTGGATGAGTTTGGGGTCAAAAGAGGTGTAGATATATTCAAATGGCCTCCACATATTATCCTGTTTCCAAGACCTATGGCATTTGGAGCACCTCTGACGTTGCAAAATTATAAGCTCATATTCGAAGTGGTTCCATTCTTACGAAGGTGGTTTTTCAACACAATTATGTACGCAGGTATTCTTACGGTAGGAAACGTTTTCCTAAACACTCTAAGTGGTTATGCTTTCGCTCGGCTAAGGTTTCCTTTTAAAAACCTGATTTTTATACTCTTTTTGGCCTCTTTGATGGTACCAGGTCAAGTTACCTTGATACCTTTATACAACATGCTTGTGCGCTATAACTTGATAAATACCTACGTTGGCCTCTACTTGCCAAAAATTGCAACTATTTTTGGCCTTTTCTTTATGAGACAGTTTTTTCTCACTTTTCCAAGAGAACTTGAAGAAGCCGCGCGAATTGATGGCAGTGGGATTTTGCGAACGTTTTTTACGATAGTCTTACCAAATGCAAAGCCCGCTATGAGCGCTCTAGGAATTTATACATTCCTTGGAGCATGGAACGATTTCATGTGGCCATTGATAGTTACTTCTAGCAAAGAAATGTTCACCCTCACGATGGGATTGAACTTTTTCAGATCATCCTATTACGTTTATTGGCAATACATGATGGCTGCTTCTCTTCTCATGACAATTCCGATGATAGTAATATTTCTAATTTTCCAAAAGCAATTTATAGAGACAGGTAAAGCAACTGCCATCAAAGGATAAGGAGGTATTTTGATGAAGCTTGTTAAAGCTTGCATTTTTGATCTAGACGGTGTGATAGTAAATACAGCTAGATACCATTATCTTGCTTGGAAAAGGCTTGCAAACGAACTTGGATTTGAACTATTAGAGAAGGATAACGAGCTTCTTAAAGGTGTTGGCAGAATGGAGGCTCTTGAGATAATTTTGAAAATAGGTAACATTCAAATTTATGATCCAAAGTTTAAAGAACAACTTGCAGAAAAGAAAAATATGTATTATTTGGAATACATCAACCAAATGACGAAAGAGGAAATACTTCCAGGTGTTTTGAAATTCCTACAACTTCTAATTGATCACAACATTAAAATTGCCATCGGTTCTGTTAGTAAAAATACTAGAACAATTCTAAAAAAGGTCGGCTTGGAATCCTATTTTGATGTTGTAGTCGACGGATACAAAATATCTAAGGCTAAACCAGACCCTGAGGTTTTTCTAAAAGCATCACTGGAATTGAATGTACCACCAAATGAATGCTGTGTTTTTGAAGATGCAATCGTAGGTGTGATCGCAGCAAAAAGTGCAGGTATGAAGTGTGTTGGCGTAGGGGATCCAAGGATATTGAAGGATGCTGATAAAGTAATTCAATCTTTTGAAAATCAAGGATTAGAA
The DNA here is from genome assembly GCF_000217815.1 of Pseudothermotoga thermarum DSM 5069. NCBI lineage: Bacteria > Thermotogati > Thermotogota > Thermotogae > Thermotogales > Thermotogaceae > Pseudothermotoga > Pseudothermotoga thermarum. Next base: position 1,564,545 of record NC_015707.1, read on the forward strand.
CTTGTAATGTTTTGAGAGGTGTTGGGCATGTGGGAAGTGATCAGAGAAGTGTACGATCCCAAGGAAAACTATATCTATGAAACTCTTTTTACACTTGCAAATGGTTTTGTTAGCATTAGAGGTATTGAGGAATTTTCTTCAACATATAAACCTTTGACTTTTGTTGCTGGTATCTTTGATGGCTATAAAGCTCAGGTTCCTGAATTGGTGAACTTACCAAACCCATTTGGTATAAATCTTTATGTTGAAAATGAAAGGATAAACATTGACTTTTTAAAAATGACGAAATACCAAAGAAGGTTGAATCTTAGAAGTGGGGTATTGTCATCTTACTATGAACTATCAACTTTGGGATTAGCTATAGAATCTGAGCGATTTGTTAGTAGAAAATCTTTGCATCGAATAGGCATTAAATATACTATAAAAAGTATTGGTTTCAAAGGAAAAATCATTTTGGAAAATTATATAGACAATACTACTGCGAACAATTTGTTTGATCCCGCGAATAAAGTACAACATTATAAGTTGCAGCAAATTGGTTCTTTGAAACCGGGGATTTATTCTGTCGTTAAGACCTACGATAGAAAGCATAAGATAGCCATTTCAAGCAGCCTGCTGGGTGTTGGACAAAACAATGATAACATCCTTCTAGACAGAAAATACATTGAAATTGGTCCTAATCCAACGGAGCTGTACACTTGCTTTTTGAATAAAAATTCTTCTATTACCATCTACAAATTCGTGACAATTTTTACCAGTAGAGAGAGTGAAAAACCCTTCGAAGAATCTGTGAGTGAGTTAGAAAAATTCGTGGCACAAGGTTATGAAACGGAGCTTGAAGAACATCAAAAAGCAATGGAGAGTATTTGGGAAAACGTTGATGTTACCATAAAAGGAGATTCTTCAGCACAGCTAGGCATTCGGTTTAACATTTTTCATCTTTTTTCCTGCGCTTCAAATGATCCAACTGTGAGTATAGGTGCTAGAGGTCTTCATGGTGAAGGATACAAAGGCCATGTCTTTTGGGATACCGAAATTTTCATGTTTCCGTTCTTTTTGTACACATTGCCAAATTATGCCAAAAATCTTTTGCTCTATAGATATAACACTCTTGAAGGTGCAAGAAAAAACGCGTATGCGACAGGCTATAAAGGTGCAAGGTTTGCATGGGAATCTGCAGATGATGGGACAGAAGTAACCCCAAAATGGGGTGTGGATTACCTAGGTAACCCAGTGAGAATCTGGACGGCCGACGAGGAGATTCACATCACTGCGGATATATCGATAGCTATTGTGAACTATCACATAGTAACTGGTGATGATGAGTTCATGAAAAATTATGGTGTTGAAATTCTACTTGATACTGCCAAATTTTGGATTTCAAGGTTAGAGTACAACAACAATATGGATAGATATGAAATTAAAAAAGTAATAGGTCCAGATGAGTTTCATGAGCATGTGGATAACAATGTTTACACCAATTATCTTGCTAAATGGAATATCCTTAAAGCTTATGAATACTATCATTGGCTTAAGGAACGGGACAAAGGAAAACTTTGCTTGTTAAAAACGCTTCTTGGTATAAGCGAGGAAGAGATAAACAAATGGAGGTTGATAGCAGAAAAAATATACATTCCTCGCAAAGACAACCAACTTTTACTTGAACAATTTGAAGGCTACTTTAACCTTAAAGATTATGTGGTTACAGAGTTTGATGAGAAAGGAATGCCAGTTTGGCCAAAAGATTTGGATTTGTCAAAGCTTCAAGAAACACAGTTAATAAAGCAACCAGATGTTGTCATGCTCATATTGGTTTTACCAGATGAATTCAGTTATGATGAGATGAAGAAAAATTACGAGTATTATCTTAGAAGAACTATGCACAAGTCTTCCCTCAGTCTTCCTATGTACTCAATAATGGGACTAAAGGTTGGAGATACAAGAAATGCTTATAATTCTTTTATGAAAACACTGCTTGTGGATCTTGAAAACACACACGGCAACACACATTTGGGCTTTCATGCAGCTTGTGCTGGAGGAGCATGGCAAGTAGTTGCCAACGGTTTTGCCGGAATACGTGTAAGGAAAGATGGAGAATTGGTATTAGATCCTTGGCTTCCAGAACATTGGGAAGAACTTTCGCTTAAAATTTTCTGGAAAGGCGTTCCTCTAAAAATAACTGTAAGAAAAGAAGAAATAATCATCGAAAGTTTGAGGGAAACTGATGTTATAGTCAAATCGAAACTTTATCATCTCAAAGAAGGAACTAATAGGATAAAAATATAGATCTTTCTACTCACAAAGTTGAAGTGTCACAGCGAACACGTGAACATTTATCGAGTCGGAAAAAACTATTTCTTCTATGATGCTGTCAACATTGACAGTTATATGATCTATTCCACAGTTTATGAATTGCTTCTCACCTGTGGCAAGGTATCTGTATTCGAATTGAATTGGCTTTTTTCCAACGCACCAGTCTCGAACCAAGAATTTCAGCGGTTGTTCATTTACAAAAATAGCGGTTTCATAATCTCCATGGTTTGCTGAACAAAGCAGATGAATCTTTTTAACCTTTATTGGTTGTTCAAAAAGTATCTTTTGTGATCGCATTCTAACGTTGTCTTTTCCTTCTATTTTTATCATGAAAGGTACTTGTTCAACCATCAAAATTCCCTCTTTCAAAAACTCTCCAGGATAATAAGAACCCACAACTCCTCCTAAGTTATCGAAGTTAGCCGGCTTTTCTCTAAAACCTATTCCATCGTTGTTGAAAAGTCGATTTAAGTCTAGCAACAGATATTCACCGTGTTCGATGTAGTTTGCCGCAATTTCTTGAACAATTAATTCTTTTAAACTTACAAAAATGGCTTCTTCTTTCAACTGTAGTTTATCCTGCGGTGAATACACTAAAGTGAAATATTTTCCATCCAGTTCGATTGATATCCCAATGCGTTCAGGCAAAAGAATAAGTTGATCTATTATACCTTCCCCTTCCAAGGAGATCCTCAAAGTTGAGGCTGGTTCAAGTTTTCCTATTTCAAAAATTCCCTCACCAATAAGCTCACTACTCAAATTGTTACCAGCGATAACGGTGATTTTTGCACTTTTAAACGCTCCACTTACTGCAAGAGTAGCAGGGTCAGTCAATTTCAAATTTGTCCATCGCAATCTTGCTTTGCCCTTGAAAGCAATTGCTGCACCTGCGCCGAAATCACCAATAATTGTCGATACATCTGAAACGCCTGGATCAAAGCTTTCTGCTTCTAAAATCATTAGCCCATTCATACCAACGAGCTTAGATTCAGTTGCAAGTCGTTGATAAAATTCTGGCAGTGTTGATAAATAAAGAATAGATCTTTGCGCACATATTGTGGATTCTGCACCGGCATTGTGGTTGATGTGCATGTACTCCATGCCATCGTAACCTTCTCCTTTTGGTCCTACCATTGGTTGATTCAACCTGTTTAATCCAAAGTACCAACCACCAGTCAAGGCACAAAGGAATGCAAGTTGCTCTTCTTTTGTAATATGATAAGCTTTTGCGGAAGCTACCAATAAACTTTCAACCGCATAAGACAACTCGGGAAAAAGTTTCACGGCCTTGTCAACGGAATATACAAAACCTGTACCCAAAAGAAGTGGTATCTGCTTTTTCAATGAATCCACTGCTGTTTGCAATAAACTTTCAATTCCAGTGGTTTTGTAAGCTTCAATCAACGCCTCAGCATATCTATTTCCCCAACCGTTCCAAGCAAACCTTTGATTATTCCAACTGAAAAATCCCTCGAAAATGCCAGACTGTTTTATGCAATTTTGCAATTCTTTAGCGATTGATTCTATGATTTTTACAGTGTCACTTGATATTTTAGCGTATTCACACAAACCCAAAAGGTATATAGCCTTTTGATCATTATAATTTGGGGGATTTCTAAGAATAGCCTTAAAAGCTCTTTGTAAAGGTTCTAACAAGTTTTGATCTTTGCTGACGTTGTAAAGCTTGGCAAGAGCCCAGAAAGCCCTCAAAGCCCACCAAGAGGTTGATTTTCTACTCGTAGAACCGTGTTGGTTGATTGTTCCATCAAGATAGGCAAAGTTGTAAAACTCACCATCGCTTGCTTGCATCTGTAGAACAAATTTTGAAGCATCAAGGGCAAGTTTCAAGTACATCTCATCTTTCATAATTTCGTAAGCCTCAGAGTACAAAAGAATCACTCTTGCCACATCATCAACGCAGAAATCACCCTCTGACAACGCAGTAGTTGGAATGTACTTGTCGTCTTTTCTTTCTGCATAAACCCAATACCCTTTTACTTGCTGATCCTTTAAATAAAACCACTGAGCAAGCGTCTTTTCTAAATGTTCTATGTTAAGAGATATCGGCATTGCCAACACCACCGTGAGAAAAACAATCATTATACAACTAAGAAAGAGTTTCACAACATTTCACTCCTTTGAAAAATCCAAAGGCGGGCAAATGCCCGCCTTTTTATTATTCTCCTATCTTTAAAACTCTAAAGGATGCGGATTTTTGCTCCATCCATTTGATTGCTTGAGCAATGTTTTCTGCGGTGTATAAACTGTAAAGCCTTAAATGTCTGACTGTATCTCCTGCTTTATAACGATTTGGCATATCTTCAACTTTCATAGAATAAATGTTCTTTGTTGATTCATAAGCGTCAAATTCACCAGGCATCCATTTGAAAATACCATCCCTGAATTCCAAGCTTTCATACACCCATGTGTCCGAATCAAGCCATTTTTTGTAATCTGCAGCAACAACGGGAATTTCTGGTAATATTTCCGCTATGCCAACCTTCGCCTTAGGTGAGTAGTTACTCCTGAATCTTTCCATCGATGCGAAGATGTAAGTAGCTCCCCACCAAAGAGGTTTCATGCTGCTTGAGGCTGGAAAGACTATATAAGGACGATTGTCAACATATTGTATAGCATTTCTTTCCAACCAATATTCAAGTGGTGTTATGTTCAACTGATCTGCCCAAACAAGTCTTCTGAAAACTGGTAGTATGTGCACGGCATCCTCGAAGGCTGGCGCAATTGGTCTTGTGACCATCGTTTGTAATTTCATCATATCGGCATAAGTGTCAAATTTGAAGGTATTGTCGACAAGAATATCTCCGTTTTTGAAAACGTATGTTATGAGAATTTGGTTAAGGCCGTTGAATCTTTCGGATTTCAAATGAGATACAACACCAACGGCAACTGGTCCAGGTTCCAAAATCTTCAAAGACACCGTTCTAAATGCGCCAGAAGTTTCCTCATGGTGGTTACCAAGTCTACCATCTACATAAAAAGTTGATTCAGGCCATCCGCTGACCCTAGCGATACCAACTTCATCAACCATTTTGGCTTCAATACCTGCAAATTTTGTCACTGCTACCAATCCTTTTTCGTTGATTTCAAATTTCAGCATGCCATCTTTTGAGGTTACAATCAATTTTCCGGTTTCTTTTTCAACTTTAAAGAAAGGTTCTGTTTTGACTTTGGGTTTGTCCGCAACTTCGGATAGAACAATGCTATTTTTGCCTTTTGCAAGGAAAACTAAATTGTCCTGTGCCGATATTCTACCGTTTCCATCAACGTCATCAATTTGGAATAGTATTTCCTTGCCTTCAGATACAACTTTCAAGCTTTCCCAGTCAGGATCGAAATCATCCGGCAAAAGGTCAAGAATTTTCCCAATTTGAATCACCACTGGTACTTCGACATCCCCACAAGTCACAGGAATTTGAAATGTTTTGGCTAGCGTGAGCATCGGAACAATCAGCAGAACAAACCAAAGAAACTTTTTCACAACAACCCCTCCTTTGTGAAAACGTTTACACATTTTGATAATACCAGTTGACATAATGAACATCAAGGTTAATAAATCTTTGATTTTGATAACCAGGGTTCGAATTTCATTAAAAATTTTGGATAAACTCTTTTTTTCTCTTTAAATCTCACGTTTTCTTTTGTTTTCTTGGTTTGCCAAAGTGAAACAAAACCGTTATACTATTTGTGTAAGCGTTTACATAAGGGGATGTGAAATATGCCTACGATAAAAGATGTCGCTCAAAAAGCGGGAGTTTCCATTGCCACCGTTTCAAGATTTCTGAATGGAAGCGGTTATGTTTCGGAAGAAGTGAAGTTAAAACTGATACAGGTAATAAATGAACTTGGTTACAAAAGAAAGTACACTGCTCATATTCTTGCGTCAAGGAAAAAACGCAAAGTTGCCATGGTGATAAGCGAAAGAATCAAGCAACTTTTGAATACTGATATAGGTTACTTTTATAAAGTTATTGTCGAATCAATACAGCAAAATGCCGAAACTTTTCACTTTGAAATAAGTTTGCTGGATTTAAGAAGAGTAGAAAAATTCGATGGTTATCTTTTGATTGGTAGCGATGCTTTGGAACAAGATGTTCAAGAATACAAACGTCTTGGAAAAGTTGTCCTTGTGGATCATCATGTAGAAGGTTTGATGGTGGATAGTGTTGTGAGCGCTGGTGCGGACGCAGCGACATTTCTGGTTAACAGATTTTTGGAAATGGGTAAAAAGCGAATAATTCACGTGCATGGGCCACTTAAATATTATGGCTTTAGAGATCGCTATCAAGGTTATGTAAACACAATGCAGAAGTATGGTTTACTGCCGATAACATTTGAATACGACGATCTACATGATGACATAGAGCCTGTCGTTAAGAAAATCTTGGCGAACTACGAACCAGACGTTATATTTTGTTCCAACGATGTCATTGCTTTAAGAGTCATGGAAAAATTGAAAGCGTTTGGATATGAGATTCCAAAAAAAATCAGTGTGGTTGGTTTTGACGACATTCCCGAAGCAGAAAGGCTAGGATTAACCACTTTTCATGTTGACAAATACGAGATGGGAGTAACTGCTGTAAGAAGGTTGTACGATTTGCTGGTCGGTCACAATGTGCAACCACGGAAAATATGCCTTCATGCTTATTTTGTTAAAAGAAATTCTTCATTATGAGGAGGTGTTGGTATGAAGAGAGTACTTATTTGCTTAACTTTGGTAGCAATTACACTTTCAGCTTTTGCAGCAAAACTTTTGTTTTGGGTTGCACCAAATGCATTGCAGGAAGCATTTTGGAAATCGATGGTTGCCGAGTACAAAAATGTAAAGCCAGATGTTGAAATCGTCGTAGAGGTTATACCGGCTGCAGCAAGTTCGGAAGAAGCTATACTTACAGCTCTTGCAGCTGGAAGGGCCCCTGATTTCAGTGAGAACATTTTCATAGGTTTCGCCGCACAACTTGTTGACATTGGCGCAATAATTCCTTTCGATGAGTTTGGGCAAGATTTTTGGAAATTGGTCGAAATCAGAAAAATGCGAAACATCGTTGAAAGTTGGAAAATCAACGGGAAACATTATGTGTTTCCAATCTATTCGAATCCAATGTTATTCTGGTGGCGAGGAGACCTTTTGAAAGAGCTTGGTTACAGCAAGCCTCCAAGAACTTATTCCGAAGTTTACGAGGTCAGTAGGAAGTTCACTATCCCAAATGAAAGATATGGTGCACAGGTGATAGCAGGAAGAAACTGGTGGGATAGATGGTTCGATTTCATAATGTATTACTACGCTGCGTCCAATGGGAAACAATACATTGATCCTGTCAAAAGAAGGGCAGTATACAATGATGAATATGGGATGAAAGTAACTACATTCATCTACGAGATGTTCAAGAATAACTATACTGCAGTCGATCTTGGAAGCAACCCATTTTACATGGGAACTGTACTTGGAAAGGTTACAGGTCCATGGGAAATAAACTGGGCTCTTGAAACTTTCCCAAAGGTTATGGAGCACGTTTGGATATCACCACCCCCAGTTCCAGATGGTTTTCCAGAGAATGCACCTGTTTACACCTTTGCAGATACAAAAGGACTTGTGATATACAGCCATTCGAAATACAAAAAAGAGGCGTTTGAGTTCATCTCGTGGGTCTTTTCAAGAGTTGAAAGTGATAAGAAGTGGATTGAAATAACTAAAATGCCTCCAGCAAGAGAAGATCTTGCGACCAATCCAGCCTTCGAAGAGTATATGAAGGATAGGTTTTTCAAAGCTTACGCTGAAGCTGTCGCATACGCAGTACCTCCTGCTCCAATTGATAAAACCATAGATGTGCAAATGGCTATGACCAATTATTTGATAGAACCTTTGATGCATCTCAAAAGTGATCCAAAAGAAGCCATTGACAAATCTGTAAAAGAAATCAACAAGATACTGTTCTAATCTAAAAGAAAGGGCGGGTAGCCCCATGTCAAGAACGTTGAAAAGAAAAGAAGTAACATTCGGTTGGGCTATGGTTGGAACGTATTTGGCTTATACTGCTCTGTTTTGGGGCTACCCGTTTATCTGGATGTTTGTGTTGACTTTTTCTAAATGGAATTTTGTGAGCAAAATCAGATTTGTTGGTTTTCAAAACTTTCAGCGGATTTTTCTTGATCCAACATTTTGGAGAATTTTTCTTAACACAATTAATTTTCTCGCTTACCTAGTTCCGATGACTTTGATCGCATCGCTTTTGTACGCACTTGCGCTTACAAAGGTTAAATACTTAAGAAGTTTTGTAATATTTGGTTTTTTGGTTGCAAATGTTTCTTCGGGTGTTGCGTACTCAATTATGTTTTCCAATCTCTTTGCCGTTAACGGGCCTGTGAATAGGTTGATTTACTCTCTGTTTGGAGTTACAGTCCCCTGGTTCAGCCATCCACAACTTGCTATTTTTTCAATCTGTTTGATGATAATTTGGAAATTCGTTGGATATTATGGCTTAATTATCTATGCTGGATTGCAAGCTATCCCACAAAGTGTTATAGAAGCTGCAAGGATTGAAGGTGCCACGGAAAGAGCGATTTTCATGAGAATAACTCTACCTTTATTAAATCCTTCTTTGGTTACAGTAACAATTTTGGTGACGACTCTTACCTTTGGGATCTTTACAGAACCTTATATGATAACCGGTGGTGGTCCAATGCAAAGAACAATGACACCTTTGATGTATATGTACGACACTGCTTTTAGAAGGATCAATCCATCGTACGCAACGGTCGTAGCTTTTATGACAGCTTTGATCAGTTTTTGCTTGGTTATGTTGATCAAAAGACTTTTGGAAAAGGAAGTGAGTTTCGAGTGAAAAGAAGAAAAATAATAGGGATGATTATAAATATTATCATGATCCTTTTGGCGGTTTTTTGGATCTATCCATACGTATGGCTTTTGCTCTCATCCTTTAAACCTGTTGATCAAATATTCACAAGGTTCATACCAACAAAGTTGACGTTGCAACATTACAAATTTATCTTTGTCACATCTGAAAGGCTTGAAAGGCCTTTTGTAAGAGCACTTTTTAATAGTATCTTTATATCAGTCACTGTCACGGTGCTTGTTATATTCACCTCATCTTTGGTAGGCTATGCTCTTTCTAGGATTAGTTTCAAAGGAGCCAAAATTACATCCAACTTTATACTTTTCCAAATGCTTTTTCCCGGTTTCATGTTCATCGTCCCTCTATTTGCCTTGATGAGAACTCTAGGTTTTTTGGATTCCTACGCTGCTCTTATTTTTCCAAGTGCCATGAGTGCTTGGGGAATTTTTATGTTCTCACAAGCTTTCAAAACAGTTCCGCAAGATTACATTGATGCCGCCAAAATAGATGGTGCGAACAGATTTTGGATCATTTTTAGGGTCTTGCTTCCTCTTTCAAGAACGACAGCATCCATAGTCAGCCTTTTCACTTTCATTGGAACTTGGGATAACTTCTTGTGGCCTTTGATGGTTATCAAAACGCCAAGTAAAATGCCTTTGGCTGTTTTGTTGGCTGTGTTCAACCATCAATATGCTGGATACATTGGACCTGTTTTAGCTGGCGCGGTGCTTCAAACGCTACCAATGTTAATAATATTCTGGTTGCTGAGGGATTACTTTGTGAAGGGAATAGCATTCACTCTAAGGTAGGAGGTGCTAAAAGTGGAGCTGAAACTAAAACGATATTCGAAAAACCCCATTTTAAGCCCTGTCCCTTGGCATCTTTGGGAAAACAAGTTCGTGTTCAACTGCGGTGTAATCTACGACAATGGACTGTTTCATATGCTTTATAGAGCTCAAGGCCAAGACATGGTGTCGCGCTTGGGATATGCAGTTAGTGTGGACGGGGTAAATTTTTACAGATTTGATAAACCAGTTCTCACCCCGCAAAACAAGTGGGAACTTTACGGTGTGGAAGATCCAAGAATAACAAAGATAGGCGAAGAGTATTATGTTCTTTACACCGCATATTCGCCAATGGGTGTAAGAATATCCATGGCTTCAACTAAAAACTTCTTGACATGGAAACGTTATGGAGTTGTTATACCCGATATTGACAATAAGGATGCAGCATTATTTCCAGAAAAAATCAACGGTAAATACGTGATGCTTCATAGGATACCACCGGATATATGGTTGGCTTTTTCTGATGATTTGATCCACTGGGGGGATTTTGTCTCAATCGCAAAACCAAGACAAGGTTATTGGGACAATTTAAAAATAGGAGCAGGTGCTCCTCCGATTAAAACACCGTACGGATGGTTGCTCTTGTACCATGGAGTTGAAGATGCCCCAAGACCTATATACAGGTTAGGTTTCATGTTGCTAGATTTGAACGATCCCACAAAAGTTTTGAAAAGAAGTGAGGAACCTATTTTAGAACCTGAAGAAGAATGGGAAATTTTTGGTGGGGTTCCCAACGTGGTCTTCAGCGACGCGATGGTTCAGTACAAAGATCAGTTCTACGTTTACTACGGTGCGGCAGACAACCACATAGCGCTTGCGACTATAAGTGTAGAAGAAGTCATGGAATGGTGTAGAAAGATTTAAAACATCAAAGGAAAAATTCTAGCCAGGCGGAAACCTGGCTTTTTTTCTGGTAAAATAGTACTGAAAGCTAACAATTTTGAGGGGGATAAGGTATGGAAAAGCTAAAGCTTGAAGACTTTTTCAATTACAAGTTCATCTCCAACCTTTTGTTTTCACCGGATTCAAAGTTTCTTGGTTTTGTTGTTCACCAGATGAATCCAGAGGAAAACGACTATGTCTCAAAAATTTGGATGTACGATCTTGAAGCCAAAACCTTAAAGCAACTCACCAGCTTCGGTAAAGAAAGTTCTTTCATTTGGCTCGACGAGAAAACAATTCTTTTTCCAACGATTCGTGAAGAAAAAGACAAGAAACGAAAGGAAACAGGTGAACCTTTCACGGTTTATTACAAAATAAGCATCGATGGTGGGGAAGCTGAAAAGGCTTTTGAAATTCCTTTGAACGTTAAGCAAATCGAGAAAATCGATCAAGAAAGATTTGTCTTAACGGCAGTTTACGATCCAAAAACAGCCAACTTTGCACATCTTGATGAGAAGGAAAAAGAAAAAGCTTTAAAGCAACTGAAGGAAGAAAAAGACTATGAAGTCATCGACGAAATTCCATTTTGGGCAAATGGAAGAGGATTTACCAACAAAAAGCGCATCAGACTTTATATTTTTGATTCATCCAACGCAAGTCTTTTGCCAATCACAGACGAACTTACAAACGTAGAATTTTTCACGTTAAGTCAGGATGGGAAAAAGATTTTGTTTATCTGCAATCGGTTCGAAAGCAAAATGCCTATTCGTTCGGATCTGTATTTGTACACCATCGATGATGGAAAACTTTTAAAGTTGACGCACGAAGATCCGTTTGATTATACTTATGCTTTCTTCTTGAAGAACAAGATAATTTTCGCGGGGACGAACATGAAAAAATACGGGATCAACGAAAATCCAAAATTTTACCTTTTGGATCCTGAAACCAGACAAGTTGAACTTTTAACGCCAGATTTTGATTTAAGCTTGTACAACAGTGTGAATTCCGATTGCCGTTATGGCTCAAGTAAAAACGCAAAAGTGGATGGAGATTACCTATACTTTGTGACAACCGAATGGAGCAGTTCTCATTTGAACAGAATCGATATCACCGGAAAGATTGAAAAGCTCACCAACAAAAGTGGCTCTGTCGATGGTTTGGATGTTCAAAACGGAAAAATAGCTTTTGTCGGTATGAGGGATCTTAAACTGCAGGAAGTTTATCTGCTTTCTAAGGATGAAGAAATTCAGCTGACTTTTTTCAACGAATGGGTTGTGAAGGAAAGAACTTTGTCCAAACCTGAAAGGTTTACGTACAATTCAAAAGATGGAGTATTACTTGAAGGTTGGATCATGCGACCAGTTGATTTTGATCAATCCAAGAAATACCCAGCGATATTGAACATCCACGGTGGACCGAAAACGGTTTACGGAGAAGTCTTTTTCCACGAAATGCAGGTATTGGCTAACGATGGGTTTGTCGTCATATACACCAATCCAAGGGGAAGCGATGGCAGAGGCAACGAGTTTGCCGATATTCGGGGAAAGTACGGAACAATTGATTACGACGATCTAATGACCTTCGTTGATGAAGCTATCAAAAGGTATCTTTTCATCGACGAGCAAAGACTTGGTGTTTCAGGTGGTTCATACGGTGGCTTTATGACAAATTGGATTGTTGGTCACACCGATAGGTTCAAAGCTGCCGTTTCGCAAAGAAGCATTGCAAACTGGATTTCAAAATTTGCTACAACGGATATAGGATACTTTTTCGTTGAAGATCAACATCTTGCAACGCCTTGGTCAGATTACGAAAAACTTTGGTGGCATTCGCCGATGAAATACGCCGACAAGGTGAAGACTCCAACGCTTTTCATTCATTCGGATGAAGACTATAGATGTTGGCTCGTCGAAGGGATACAAATGTTCACATCTTTAAGGTACCACGGGGTAGAAGCAAGATTGGTCATCTTCAAAGGTGAAAACCACGAGCTAAGCAGAAGTGGGAAACCCAAGCATAGGCTAAGAAGACTTCAAGAAATCGTAAGTTGGTTTGAAAAATACCTAAAATAAAATCAAAGCCTTCGGCTGAATATACCTTTAAAGCCGAAGGCTTTTTTGCATTATCACATTTTAAGTATCCATTTCACAGTGTAAAAGTATACTGCAATTCCAGAGATATCAACCAAAGTTGTTAAAAGCGGTCCAGCCATTATAGCTGGGTCAACGTGTATCAGTTTACCTATGAATGGCAGCGAAGCTCCAAGTAGATTTGAATATATCGTCACAACAACCAATGCGGCGGCAACGGCAAAACTTACATTTAGTGAAGGGGTTGCTATCATAGATCTCAAGAACAAAACAACGGCTAAAATGAATGCTATTATAGTCGAAACCACAAATTCTCTAACCATTACTTTCCACCAATCTTTTGGTTTTATCTCCCCAAGTGCCATTCCACGAATGATCAACGCAGAAATTTGCGAGCCAATGTTTCCCCCAGAATCAATCATCGCAGGCATGAAAGCGGCTATTACAGGCAAGGCTGCCAAAAGTTCTTCAAAACTTGCAATGATCCCTTGACTCACTGTTCCCAAAAGAAGCAATATCACAAGCCACGGCAGTCTTTTACCAACCAATTTAGGCAAACTCGTGTGGAAATACGATTCCTCTATTGTGATAACAGAACTCATCTTTTGGATATCCTCAGTTGCTTCTTCATCTATGACATCAACAATATCGTCTATGGTTATTATTCCAATCAATCTTTGCTCGCTGTCCACAACCGGTACAACAAACAAGTCGTATTTTCTCATTATCTGTGCCACTTGCTCTTGATCATCCGTTGCGTACACAAACACCGGTTCTGGATTCATGACTTGGCTGACAAGATTCTCTGGGTCGGCAAAGATCAAATCTTGAAGTTCAACAATACCTACTAACTTGCGTGTTCTATCTATTACAGGCATTACTTGAACGGTTTCTTTGTCCTTACCCTCCTTCCTGATTTTTTCAAGCGCTTCTTTAACGGTCATGTTTTCGTAAAGCTCAAGACATTTCGGAGTTGTTAAACGACCTGCAGAATTCTCAGGATAGTTGAGTAAGGACAAAGTCAAAGCTCTTTCCTCAGGGGTAAGGTAAGAAAGAAGCTGGTTGACAACGTTTGCCGGCATTTCCTCCAAAAGCTCTGCTCTGTCATCTGGATCCATGGAAAGGAATATTTCACGAAGTTTTTCCTCTTTGAACAATTCTATCAACGCTCTTTGATCATCTGCTTCCAATTCGCTGAAAACAATGGCAGCTTTATCTTTAGGTAATAAACGAAAAACGACGATTTTCTCGTCTGGTGGAAGTTCTTCTATCATTTCAAGTATTTCCGCTGGTTCTTGATCTGCAAGTAACATTTTCAACGTTCTAAAATCCTTGTTCTCGATAAATTTCTTGATATCGATTTGGAGCCTCACCTTCATTCCATCACCTCCTAGGAAGTTTATGGTGGCAAACTTATGGAGTTACTGGTACCTTCCAAGGCTTTTCACCTCCTTAAAAGTGATGTTCAACTTATATTTTAGCGATTCAACAATGCTTAAAAACCATGCTTGCCTAAAGTTATAAGCAAATTTTTGTTAAAAATTTGAAAAAACTATTCGACAACCTCGCTGGCAGCTTTTTTCAACCTGTTCATGACCGAGAAAAGTATTCCCTTAGGTTCCATGGCTAAAACTATCGCCGCCGAAACCGGCAAGTTATCTACACTTCTAAGAACGTTGTACAAATTCTGCGCTATGGTGAATGGTTCACTGAGTCGACCAAGAACAAGTATTCTTCGGTTTTTGAATTTGTGAGAGTACTCCTCAGGGCATATGATAACCGAATTTGGATACTTGGCAAAGACTTCGTCAAGTTGTTCTTCGTTGTAAACAAGAATCAATGGTTTGTTTGGAGAATAATGCCTGTACGTCATGCCAGGTGAAAGAGGCCGGGATGGTTGTTTTTCCAACATCAATAGAAATTCTGGTACCTCCAAATCGGGAATAACTTGCTTAAGTTCTTCAATCGTTGCTGGCCCTGGTCGAAGCAGTATCGGACGATCTTTTGAAAAATCGATGATGGACGATTCGAGCCCAAGAGGTGTTTCGCCGGCGTCTATTATTACATCGATCAACCCGTAGAGATCTTCCACGACATGTTCAGCTTTGGTTGGACTTGGTCTTCCAGAAAGGTTAGCACTTGGGGCAGCTATTGGGGTACCACTTAACTTTATCAACAGCCTTGCAACCGGATGACTTGGCATCCTAACTGCAATGGTTTCAAGTCCACCAGTCACTTCTTTTGGTACTTTTGCGGATTTTTTGAATATCAAGGTCACCGGTCCAGGCCAGAATTTTTCGATGACTTTTTCAGCAATTTTTGTGTCTTGTTCTACAAGTTCATAAAGTTGCTGAAGTTCACAGATATGAACTATCAAAGGGTTATCGGGTGGGCGATTTTTCACCTTGAAAATCTTCAAAACTCCAACTACGTTGAAACAATCAGCACCCAGGCCGTAAACGGTCTCTGTTGGGAACGCGACCACACCGCCTTCTTTTATAACCTTTGCGGCTCTTTGAAGAATACTTACATTTGGCTCAACAGCGTCTACTTTGAGAATCATCGTCATACAAAGTCCCTCCCAAATTACTTTATCATTATTTTGACCAATGGAGGTGTCAACTTAAGCTGGGGAATAAGATAAAATAAACGGGAACCAACTCTTCTCACCGAAAGGAGGTTCCCGTAAAGATGAAAGTTACAACAACAAATATCACCCAGTACCTATACCAAATTATACCAAACCTTTTTCAAAGACAAAGAGTTCCACATGAGGCGAAAGTATGAACTTGCATTAAGGAAGGCAGCAGCCATAATTGGAGTCAGTCATGAAGCCTTGAGGAAATGGTGGGCAAGGATGAAAGAAGAGATATTTGCTGAGAAGATAGAAGGCAATGCAGTAGTAGCTATAGACAAGATGAAAGTGAACATAAATGAGGTTAAGAGGAAGAAAGTGATCTATGCGTTGGTCAGTAAGACACGAGAGAAAGGCAAAGCAAGGGCCATGGTACTGGGAAGCGAGAAAAAAGAATATGGGATATTGGGAACACGAGCATGAGAGGTTTGGGGAAAGAAGTCTTGTTGAGAGTGTGATAGGGATAACGAGGTACAGGCTGAGGACATAGTTAAGTGGCTATTTCCATTTCTTCTATTAGTGCAATTTTCCTTCTTAAGTTGACAGGTCCAAATGCATAAATTAGATTGTGAAATGGTATAATAACAACAGGGTTTGTGAATTTATTAACATCCCGAGGAGGTGGCTTAGTTGGCAGATGTATGCACAACCGGTGAAAGACTCTTCAAAGAGCTGGATGAGTACATAGAATCCGTTGGAGCAAAGCCGGACAAATTGATCTCGATACTTCAAAAAGCCCAAGAGTTGTTTGGCTATCTTTCTCCTGAGGTTCAACAACACATTGCCGATACTTTGAAGATTCCTGCCTCTCAAGTGTACGGTGTTGTGACCTTTTACAATTTCTTCTCCACCAAGCCCAAGGGTAAGATTCAGATAAAAGTCTGCTTGGGCACGGCTTGCTACGTAAAAGGCGCAGATAGAATCTTGGAAAGATTTCTTGAAGAACTTCAAGTCAAACCAGAAGAACCTACCAAAGATGGTTTGTTCTCAGTTCACCCAGTTAGATGTCTAGGTGCGTGCAGCATGGCTCCTGTGATTTTGGTCGGGGAAAAAGATTTCTACGGAAGGCTTAAGCCTGACATGGTTCCGAGGATAATCGCAAAGTACAGGGAGGGTGTAAAATGAGCAAAATCAAATCCCTTGAAGAATTGATGAAGATCAAGGAAAAGGCTTTAAAAGAACTTCAGCTCAGAGATACTGGTAAAAGAGGAAAAATAACCGTTGCAATGGGAACTTGTGGAATTGCCGCGGGAGCAAAAGAAACACTTAGGGCAATCGTTGAGGCTTTGAACGAAAACAACATTACAGACATCGCTGTGGTTCAGTCAGGTTGTATGGGACTTTGCGAGGTAGAGCCAACTGTTGAAGTGCGTTTGGAAGGTCAAGAACCTGTTGTCTACGGTCACGTTACTCCTGATAATGCCAAAAGGATTGTCAAACTTCACATAATGAACAACCAAGTTGTAACCGATCTTCTTGTAAGAAGAGGCGAAATCTAAAAAGAGGTGATCCTAAGTGCCTTTGACAACAAGCACCATACTAATATGCGCTGGAGGAGCTTGTCTATCCGCAGGCGAAGAAAGTGTAAAATCGGCGCTTGAAAAGGAAATACAAAAGTACGCTTTACAAGATGTGGTTAGAATAGTTGAAACCGGCTGCATGGGTGCATGCAGTTTGGGTCCTTTGATGGTTATTTACCCTGAAGGTGTTTTCTACCAGAAGTTGACACCCGATGCCGCAAGAAAAATTGTTCAAGAGCATATTTTGAAAGGAAGAATAGTTCAAGAATATCTTTACAAACTTCCAACCGGCGAGGTTGTTCCACAAGCAGTTGAAAAATTGCCATTTTTTGCCAAACAAGTCAAAATCGCCACACGAAACGTTGGATACATAGACCCAACCAACATAGAAGAGTACATAGCAAGAGACGGTTACTTTGCTTTGGCAAAAGTTTTGAACGAAATGACTCCCGAACAGGTGATCGAGGAAATAAAAAAGAGTGGACTTCGCGGTAGAGGAGGAGCAGGCTTTCCAACGGGTTTGAAGTGGGAACTTACCAGAAAGGCAAAGGGAGAAAGGAAATTTGTCGTGTGCAACGCGGACGAAGGAGACCCTGGCGCATTCATGGACCGCTCAATCTTAGAAGGAGATCCTCATACAGTGTTGGAAGCAATGGCTATAGCAGGTTATGCCATAGGTGCCAACCAAGGTTACATCTACGTGAGGGCAGAATATCCGCTTGCGATTGAAAGACTCACGATAGCCATCGAACAAGCCAGGGAATATGGCTTTTTGGGCGACAACATAATGGGAACAGGTTTTAATTTTGACATAGAGTTAAGGATTGGAGCTGGCGCTTTCGTTTGTGGTGAAGAAACTGCTCTCATTGCCTCCATCGAAGGTAAAAGAGGTCAACCTCGCGTCAAACCACCGTATCCAGCTCAAAGCGGAGTTTGGGGAATGCCAACGGTTATAAACAACGTCGAAACTTTCGCATGTGTTCCACCCATTATCATAAAAGGTGCCGATTGGTTCAGGAGCATAGGTACGGAAAAATCTCCAGGAACAAAGGTTTTTGCACTGGCTGGTAAGATAACCAACACCGGTTTGGTGGAAGTTCCGATGGGTATAACCTTAAGAGAACTTTTGTACGAAATCGGTGGAGGATCTTCAACTGGGAAGAAGATCAAAGCCGTTCAAACCGGTGGTCCAAGTGGAGGATGCATTCCTTCGGAGTACTTCGATACACCTGTTGACTACGAGTCGCTCCAAAAGCTTGGCGCGATAATGGGTTCTGGTGGAATGATCGTGATGGATGAAGATGATTGTATGGTCGACGTTGCAAAGTTCTTCTTGGAGTTTACCGTGGACGAATCGTGTGGAAAATGCACTCCATGCCGTGAGGGAACGAGGGAAATGCTCAGAATCTTAGAAAGAATTGTCTCCGGAGAAGGAACTATGGAAGATTTGGAAAAACTAGAAATACTTGGAAACGTTATAAAAGATTCTTCACTCTGTGGCTTGGGTCAAACCGCTCCAAACCCTGTTCTCAGCACTCTTAAATATTATCGTCACGAATACGAAGCCCACGTGAAAGAAAAGCGCTGTCCAGCCTTAAGGTGTAAGAACTTGATCAGGTACGTCATAGATCCTGCAAAGTGCGTCGGTTGTACCGCGTGCGCCAGAGTTTGTCCAGTCAACGCCATTTCTGGTGATGTGCGTAAAGTACACTCTATCGACAACGAAATTTGCGTTAAATGTGGTAGCTGTATAGAAGTGTGTCGATTTGGCGCCATAAGCAAAGTATCACCGTGAAAGGGGGGCTAAGATGGCGCTCGACCGCGAGAAGGTGTACGAAATAATCCAAAAAGCAAAAAGCGAGACTTTGGAAGAAAGAGATGTTTTGATCAACACGCTTCACAGAATTCAAGACTATTTTGGAAATTACATTCCAATTGAAGCCGCACAACTTGTTGCACAGGAACTTAAAGTACCAGAATCAAAGGTTTATGAGGTTCTGACCTTCTACACGATGTTTTCGACAAAACCAAGGGGAAAGTACGTAATAAGAGTCTGCGTCAACTTGCCGTGCCACGTCACCGGCGGAAGAGAGATCGTGAAAACATTGAAAGAGGTTTTGCAAATCGATTTTGATCAAACCACACCGGATGGGCTTTTCACTTTGGAGAAAACAAGTTGCCTTGGACTCTGCGGAGTGGCTCCCGTGATAATGATAAACGACGAATACTTTGGAGACTTGACACCTAAGAAAGTTCGGGAAATTATAGAAAACCTTAGAAATGGTGGTGATAAAAAATGAAGCCAACGATCGTACTGGTCTCGGTGGATTCAAACAGCGTTCTTTTGGGAGCCAGACAGTTTGTAAATTACTTAAGAGAATTGATCGATAAATACAACCTCAAAGACATGGTTGAAGTCCTTGAAACTGGTACCATGGGTGTCTACACGCAAGGTGTTTTGATGGCAGTCTTCCCCGACGATGTTTATTACTCTGTGAAAACGGTTCAAGACGTAGAAAAGATCGTTTTGGAACATCTTTTAAAAGGTAGGCCTGTTTTAAGTCTGGAAATACCGAAAGAAAAACTGAAGGTTGTAGTAGAAAAAGAGAAAGTTTCTGCCGAAACTCGAATAGTTTTGAGAAATGTTGGAGTGATAAACCCAAAGAACATAGAAGAATACATCGCAAGGGATGGTTATTTTGCTCTGCACAAAGTTTTGACCCAGATGAAACCACACGAAGTCATAGAGGTTGTAAAAGCGTCCGGTTTGAGGGGACGCGGTGGGGCAGGTTTTCCAACCGGTTTAAAGTGGGAGTTCACAGCCAAAGCAAAAGCAGACCAAAAATACGTTATCTGCAACGCTGACGAAGGCGAACCAGGAACCTTCAAAGATAGGTTGATAATGGAAGGAGACCCACATTCGGTTATAGAAGCCATGGTCATATGCGGATACGCCGTTGGAGCAACCAAAGGTTACATCTACATCAGAGGAGAGTACTACGGATCGGTGGAAAACATACAGAAAGCCATTCAGGATGCTTATGAATATGGATTTCTTGGCAAGAACATTTTAGGAACAGACTTTTCCTTCGATCTAACCGTAAGGCTGGGCGCTGGTGCGTACGTTTGTGGTGAAGAAACCGCTCTGCTTGAATCAATTGAGGGGAAAGCAGGCAGACCAAGGTTGAAACCACCGTATCCTCCAACCCATGGTCTTTTCGGAAAACCAACAGTCATAAACAACGTTGAAACTTTTGCCAACATCCCGATGATAATACTCAACGGTCCTGATTGGTTCAAATCCTTTGGAACACCAAATTCCCCTGGAACAAAAGTTTATTCACTCGTTGGAAACGTTGTGAGACGCGGTATCGTCGAGGTTCCAATGGGTACAACCGTTAGGGATTTGATTTACCGATTCGGAGGAGGATTGGTTGGAGGCAAAGAGCTTTACATGGTTCAAACTGGTGGAACGGCAGGTACCTTCATTGGCGTTGATAAACTCGATGTCCCATTGGACTACGATTCCTTTGCAAAGTACGGTGTTTCAATTGGTTCTGGCGTTATACTGGCGATGAGTGAAGATGTATGCCCCGTCGACGTGGCTCTCAACACGATGCAGTTCTTTGAACACGAATCCTGCGGTAAGTGCACACCGTGCAGGGAAGGAACAAGGTTGGCTGTGCAGATACTTGAGAGAATGAGCAAAGGACAGGGTAAAAAAGAAGATCTTGAGACTTTGAAAGAAATTGCCAAGGTTACCCAGGAAGCCTCACTTTGCGGTCTAGGTCAAAGTATAAACGTTCCTTTGCTTTCGATACTTCAAAACTTCGAAAGCGATTTCCTTGCTCACATCGGCGCAAAAAGTTGTCCACGAGGAGTATGTGAATTCGTCACTCCTCAGAAGAAGAAGGTGAAGGTGTAGCTGTTTGAAGGTGCTCGGCAATATCGCCGGGCACTTCTTCTATCATCAGAAGTTCCTTGAACCTTTGAGAAAGATTGTAAATGTAAGAGTTTTTGTACCTTTTTCTGGTTAAAACTCCCATTTTGTGCAGCGATCTGACGAGCGCTGAAGAATCTTTTCCCCTGATCTCGCTTATTTGTTGTAAAGTCGAAGGACCGTTTATCATGATTATGGCAACGATTTCCAGTTGAGATACGGAAAGCTTTGTGTAGATGGATTTTCCAACGCTCTGTACAAGTTGTGCGTATTCTGCCTTTGTGTAGAACCGATAAACGTCTCCCAATCTTTTAAGCTCCACACCGTGATCTGGCAAATTGTATTCATCGGCAAGTTCATTCAAGATTTTTTCAGTTTCCTCGGTTGTAATCCTCAAAATCTTAGCAAGTTTTTCCAACGTTATTCCCTTTGAGGCAAATATTATCGCCTCAGCCGCAGCTTTAAGGTTCAAGATCATTCCTCCTTAGAATGTAACCATCGCCTTTTTCAACCAGTAGTAAGCGTTTCAAATACAAAAGTTCGAGTACAGCAAGCACGTACACGATGACTTGGTATTTGGAAACACACATCGTCAACAAATCTTTTAATTCAATTTCGACTTTTTCCAAAATGATTTTCTCTATATCTTCCACGGCTTGATCAACGGTGAAGGCTTGGCGTCTAATTTTGTAGACATTCGTTCTAAGTCTAATCTCTTCGAGTACTGACTTTATGATTTTTTTCAACTTTTCCTCGTGTATAAACGGCAAGCCCGAAAGCCTCACCACTTTTCTGCCTGAAAATCTTTCAAGCCTTTCGTTCAAATCTTCAGCAAGGTTTTTTATTTTCTCATAAAGTTCTATTCTTCGATAAATTTCCTCTTCTTGTTGTTGAAGTTTTTCTGCTTCTTTTTTGCTCAAAGATGGAAGCAAGTATTTAGACTTGATTTCCATTAGTTGCGAAGCCATCACCAAAAAATCTGAAGTTATGTGCATGTCAAGTTTTCTCATCTGCTCTACGTACTGGATAAACTCATCTGCAAGCTGGGAAATGGAAATATCGCGTATGTTTATCTTACGCTTTCTAACCAAGTATAAAAGTAAATCCAAAGGTCCTTCGAAGACTGGTAGGTGGAATACTAACTCCAAAAAATCACCTCGAGATTAAAATAAAAGGTTCATTCTCTCACGAACAATTTGCATCGTTTTTCTGGCGACTTCTCTTGCTTTTTCATTTCCGCTGTAAATGACGTCGTCAACGTACCTTGGATCTTTGTCTATCTCTGCATACCTTTGCCAAATCGGTTCTAGTTCACGTTTCATATTCTTTAGCAACAACCTTTTACAATCAACACAACCGATTTTAGCCTGCGTACAACCCTCGATCACCCATTGACTCTCTTCTTCGCTTATTCCAAAAGCTTTATGATATTCCCAAACCGGGCAGTTTTCAGGATTACCAGGATCAGTTCTTCTTTTTCTTGCCGGATCTGTTACCATTGGCAAAATCATCTTTTCCAAGCTGACGGCGTCAAATTCAAGTGGGATTATGTTGCCGTAGCTTTTGCTCATCTTTCTACCATCTGTTCCAGGAAGTTTTGGTACAACCGAGAGCAGCGCCTGCGGTTCTGGGAAGGTTTCACCGTAGAAATAGTTGAATCTTCTTGCTATTTCCCTTGTTAGCTCGATGTGGTAAACCTGATCTTGTCCAACTGGAACTCCCTCGGCAAGGTATATGAGTATATCTGCAGCTTGAAGAACTGGGTAGAAAAGAAAACCAGTGTTTGACAAATCTTTGTTCGAAAGTTCTTGTTTCATCTCCTTGTAAGTCGGAACTCTTTCCAACCACGAAACGGGAACTATCATGGAAAACAGCAAAGCAAGCTCAGCGTGTTCCTTGATTGCCGACTGGACAAAGAGAACCGACTTGTTTGGATCCAACCCACAAGCCAGAAAAGATCTAACCACATCCTTTGTGAGCTTTTTAAGCTCGCTGGTTTCAGAGTAATTCGTCGTCAAGGCGTGCCAGTCGGCTACAAAGTAAAAACATTCATGCCCTTCATCCTGCAATTTTTTCCAATTCTTCAAAGCTCCAACGTAATTTCCTATGTGAGGCTTTCCCGTTGGTCTAATACCACTTAAAATTCTCAACCTTAACCACCCCTGAAAGCATTCCTCGCAACTCTGTACATGAGTATGGAAGTGGTCACAACTCCCACCCCGCCTGGAACGGGTGTTAGAAAAGCCTTCTTTTCCACATCAGGATGTACATCTCCAACTACTTTACCTTCAACCACGTTTATTCCCACATCCACCACAACAGCCTCTTCTTTGACCATTTCAGGCGTTAGAAAATATGGCTTTCCAACGGCAACTACGACGATATCCGCACTTTTTGTCAATTCGACCAAATTTTTCGTTTTGGTGTGACACACTGTCACCGTCGCACTTCTGTCTTTTCTCAAAAGCATTACAGCCACAGGTTGGCCAACGGTCACACTTCGGCCAACGATGACAGCCTTTTTTCCTTCTAAGCTGGTGGTACTTGTTAATATCTCAACCACCGCGGCAGCCGTGCAAGGTGCAAAGTCTTCTATTCCAAAGAAAAGCCTTCCCAAATTCACCGGATTTCTACCTTCGATATCCTTTTCGGGGTTTATCAAAGAAACTACCGACAGCTCGTCAATGTCTTTTGGCAGTGGATGTGCAACGAATATTCCATGCACCGTTTCGTCTTGAGAATCTTTCTTGAGGTTTTCCACAAGTTCTTGTGAATTGTCAAATATCTTCATCACATACTCAATTCCAAGCGTTTGCGCTTTTTTCTGCTGGCTTTTTAAGTAAGAAACAGTTGAAGGATCTGGATTTAAAGCATAACTTACCAATTTGGCTTGTTTTTTGCTGTTTTTCAAAAGCTCAACTGTTTCTTCTTCTATCTTTTTTGCCAAGCTTTTGCAATCTATAAGCATTGTGCAAGCACCTCACGAAAGTCCTACTATGTTTCCATTTTCATCGATGTCTATGTTCAAAGCGTTTGGTCTTTTGTTCAAACCGGGCATCAGCATTATCTCACCACTGACTGCAACGACAAAACCTGCACCAGCCGAAAGTAAAAATTCTCTAACCGTAAAGGTGTGATCTTTTGGAGCACCTAACTTTGTCGGATCGTCAGAAAGAGAATACTGAGTTTTAGCGACTATAACGGGTAAGTTTCCATAACCAACCTTTTCCAATTTTTTCAAATCCTCCAAAGCTTCTTTGGTGAAAACAACTTCTTTTGCTCGATATATTTCTCTTGCTAGAATTTGCAACTTTTCTTTCACAGGAAGACCAAGATCAACAAGTGGCTTAAACTTGGATTCATCTGTCACTTCCACAACTTTTCTTGCAAGGTCCAAAGCACCTTCACTTCCCTTTGCAAACCCTTCGTTCAAAGCCACTTCTGCCCCAAAACTTTTTACAGCCTCTAGAACATAAGAAATCTCCCTGTCTGTATCCGATGCAAACCTGTTCAAAGCAACAACAACTGGCAAACCGTACTTTTTGACGTTTTCAATGTGCACCTTTAAATTTTCCATACCCTTTTCAAGTGCTTGAAGATTCTCTTGAGAAATGTCTTTCAATGGCATACCACCGTGGTACTTCATGGCTCTGATTGTTGCAACGATCACCGCTACTGCGGGTTTAAATCCGGCCGTCGGTGCAACAAAATCGAAGAATTTTTCCGCTCCAAGATCCGATCCAAAACCAGTTTCCGTAACGACGTACTCTGCCAGTCCCAAGGCAAGTTTTGTTGCGATTATGGAATTTGTTCCATGGGCAATGTTCGCAAAAGGTCCACCGTGAACGAAAGCAGGGGTATTTTCTATGGTTTGAACAAGGTTTGGATTGATTGCATCTTTGAGCAAAACGGCCACTGCACCTTCTATTCCAAGCTCGTGAACTGTAACAGGTTTTCCATCTTTAGACCATCCAACCACAACGTTTCCAACACGTTTTTTCAAGTCCATCAAGTCTTTCGACAAACACAATATTGCCATGATCTCGGATGCGGCGGTTATGACAAACCTGTCTTGTCTTGGATAGCCGTTGGCATGTCCTCCAAGTCCTATCACAATCTCTCTGAGTGCTCGGTCGTTCATGTCAATCGTTCTTGGCCAAGTTATTCTTGTAACATCTATGTTCAACTCGTTGTCGAAACGAATGTGAGAATCTATCATAGCCGATATTAAATTGTGGGCAGCCGAAACGGCATGAATGTCTCCGGTGAAGTGTAAGTTTATATCCTCCATAGGTAAAACCTGCGCATAACCTCCACCGGCTGCTCCACCTTTTATACCAAAAACAGGTCCCAAAGACGGCTCTCTCAGGGTAACTATGGATTTATAACCTAGCTTGTTCAAAGCCATGGATAAGCTTATACTTGTAGTTGTTTTCCCTTCACCTGCTGGGGTTGGAGTCATCGCGGTGACGATGATAAGTTTTCCCTTCTGAGGAAGCGATTCTGCTAATTTGTGCGAAACTTTGGCAATGTATTTTCCGTAGTTTTTTAAATCCTCTTCTTTCAATCCAAGTTCCTTTGCTATCTCGTTTATTGGTTTAAGTTTTGCAGTTCTTGCTATTTCAATATCACTCAGCATGATGTTCACCCCCTATTCACTAAAGCAAGAATTTTTCTGCAGGTGCATAAGTTTTGGCTATCTTGTCCAAAACCCCGTTTACAAACCTGCCACTGTCTTCCGTTCCATACTTTTTTGCAAGCTCTATCATTTCGTCAAGCGTAACTTCTATGGGAACATCTGCTTCGTACAAAAGTTCATAGGTTCCAAGCCTGAGCAAACATTTGTCAACGGTGGATAATCTATCGAGCTCCCAATTTTCAAGACAAGAAGATATTTTTTCATCTATCAACTTTTTCTTTTCTTTTATATTTGCAACGTACCTTTCAACATCTGCTTTCAAAGAATCTGAATTCTCCTTGCTGAGCAGTTCTTTTAAGATTTCATCTATTTCATCCTCACGAAATTCGCTTTGGAAAAGGACTTTGAAGACTAAATCCCTCATTTTTCTGCGACGTCCCACGAAAGATCTCACTCCTTCTGCGAATCTTCTTTTTCCTCTTCTATGCTCACTTCTCCTTCTTCTATGTCCTCCACGGTGATGTTCACAGCCAACACCTGAAGACCCGTCATTCTTTCGATATCGAATTTGACCTTTTCCATAACGCTTTTTGCCAGCTCTGTCAACGGCTTACCATATGGAAGCGTCAATTTTGCGTTGACGATGACGTTATCCTCCGGGGATCTCTCGATTTCGACAGATTTTCTAAGCTTTTTTATCTTCCGTTCGTCGGTTATCTCCAAGACGGAAGATATACTTCGAACCGCGATTTCTCTCAAAGCGTTGTCGGAAATGTCTATCGTGCCTTTGAAATCCATACACTCACCTCCTTATGCCCTTTCAACGTACTCGCCAGTACGTGTGTCAACCTTAACGTATTCACCTGCTTCAACGAAGAACGGAACGGTGATTCTTAAACCTGTTTCCAAAATGGCAGGTTTACCACTTCCAGAAACTGTGTCACCTTTGAAAGCTGGTTCTGTTTCCACAACCTTCAAGGTCACAACGTTTGGAAGCTGCACTCCGATGACTTGTCCTTCGAGGAAAACCAGGTTCAATTCCATGTTTTCAACCAAATACCATTTTGCATCCTCAAGTTCTTCTTCGCTCAAACTGTACTGTTCATAGTCGTCTAAACACATGAAGTAGTAGTGATCACCATCTTTGTACAAATACTGAGCTGGTTTGAAGGTTAGATCGGCTTCTTCAACCTTGTCTCCACTGTTGAAGTTTTGATCTCTTACAAGACCTGTTTTCACGCTCTTCAACTTCGTTCTTATTATTCCCCTTCCCATGGCCATGTGGTGTTTGTTAACATCGATAACCCTGTAAGGTTCCCCATCGACGAGTATTATCATACCTTTCCTGAGGTCACCAACTTCTATCACGCAGATCACCTCCATTAGCGTAAAATTATTAACTCTCTTTGGAAAGTTGTAAGTCTTTCAAGCTTGTCTTCTTTCACCACAACGTCTTCTTCTATTCTAACACCGAATATTCCTTCAAGATAAATCCCAGGTTCAATCGTTACAACGCTGTTTACCGGCAAGGGTTTTTCGTTCAAACTGTTAACCCTTGGTTCTTCATGAACTTCCAAGCCCAAACCGTGACCAAGTCCGTGCCCAAAGAACTGACCATATCCACTTTGGTTAATTCTTTCCCTTGCGATTGCGTCTAACTCTTTTCCACTCAACTTTGCGCTGCCTTTTTCAAGGGCCAAAGTTTGTGCCTCGTAAACTGTTTGATATACTTTCAAAAATTCCTCGCTTGGGTTGCCGTAAAAGAAGGTTCTGGTGATATCAGCACAGTATCCGTTAACCTGTGCACCGAAGTCAAAGAGTATCGGTTCGTTCTTGCCAAGCTTTCTAGTCGTTGGTCGACCGTGTGGCAGAGAAGTTCTTGGACCTGTGAGGACTATGGTTTCAAAAGCTGTTCCATCGGCTCCAAGTTTTTTCATGTTGTATTCGAGTTCTGCCGCAATGTCTTTCTCACTGACACCCTCTTTTACAATTTCCAAAGTCTTCTGCAAAGCCTTTTCGCTTATTTCAACTGCCTTTTTGATGTTTGCTATTTCTTCTTCATCTTTGATCATTCTCATCTCACTTAAAATTTGATCTATCGGAACAAATTCACTCTCGATTTTTTCCGAGATCTTCAAGAAAGTGGCGTGGCTGATCCTTTGAAATTCCAATCCAATTTTCCTTGGATTGAATTGCCTTACAACTGAAGCTATCGTACCTATGAAGTCTGGACCTCTGAACTCAACAAGTTCAAAACTCGTTTGACTTTTTGCCTGTTCGAAATAACGCGAATCTGTTATGATGTACTGTTTTTCCTTGGCTATGACAAGGCAACTGAAGGAACCGGTAAAACCGGACAAATAGTAAGTTGAGGGTTTGCTTGAATTTTCAACGCTGTATATCAGCACCAAATCTAGATCCATTTCGTTCATTTTTTCAATCAATTTTTGAACTTTTTTCACCTCATGCACCTCCTTTATTCATTGTACAATAAATTTTGCGGAGGTGTAAATTTGACAAGGTCTCAAATCGTTTCAATCGCCGAAAAAATAATCGAAATGTTCTACCACGATTTTGATGAGAAAGATCCCTTTAAGATTTTGATATCCACGATCTTAAGTCAAAGAACCAGAGATGAGAATACATTGGTTGCATCACAAAATTTGTTTTCCAAATATCCAAACGTTGAATCCCTGGCAAAAGCCAAACCCGAGGAAATCTACGATTTGATAAAACCTTCCGGCATGTACCGTCAGAAAGCCGAAAGGATTATCGAAGTTTCAAAAATAATTCTTGAAAAATACAACGGCAAAGTTCCAAGTGATTTGGACGAACTGTTGAAACTACCTGGTGTTGGAAGAAAAACCGCCAACATAGTCCTTTTCCAAGGTTTCTCCATACCAGCCATAGCCGTCGATACACACGTTCACAGGATCTCCAACAGACTAGGTTTTGTGAAAACCAAAACACCAGAGCAAACTGAGGAAGAGCTTTCCAAAGTTCTTCCCAAAAGGCTCTGGGGTCCAATAAACGTTGCCATGGTGAACTTTGGAAGAAACATCTGTCTTCCAAGAAATCCAAGGTGTGAAAAATGCCCCTTCAGCAAAGAGTGTAAGTATCACAACTCAGCTGTTGATTAACCTCTCAACGTTCGAGAAAGTTGTTTTGGAGATCTTTTTAAACTCTTCTAAGCCAAATTTATTTATGAATCTTTTTGCAGCTTGAACGGCTTTTTCTGAACTTCCTGCTGGAATTTCAAGCCCATATTTTTCAGAAAGACTTTGCAGATGTTTCAAAAATTCAGCCCTTGCAACCACAGAGGCACTTGCAACGGCAAGGTTTCTTTCACCGTTTTTGAATCCAAAAACTTTTCTTCCAAAGAAAGCGTTGGTCAAATTTTTTGCTCCAAAATCGTCGAACACAATTATGAGTGAATCTGTTTCTTCAAGCAATTTCGAAATACATTCAAAATGCTTTCTTTCAAGTTGAAGGTTCGTTTGCCCTTTTTTCAAGCTAGAAGGTTCTATCGTACAAACACTGCAAGGACAAACTTCAGAAATGATCTTGGAAAATTCAAGAATTTTCTTGTCGCTGATAGACTTTGAATCCTTTATTCCAAGCTTTGACAACTTATCATACTGTTTGAATCCAACGTACACAGCTGCAACAACGATTGGTCCAAAAAGATCTCCCTTGCCTGCTTCATCGGAACCAATAGCTGGAAGAATGTACTTTGGATCGACGATGTTCTGAGCAAGCACCCACCTTTGTAAAGCTTTGTCAACCGTTTTTTCTTCACAGCTGCAAAGTTTTTGAGCGATCTCCAAAGCCCTGTTTTCTTCCAGAGCCGCAAGCGATTCAAGCAAAGAAAGGGTATCTGCAGGAGCCGATGTTGAGTTTTCGATTTTTTGAAGAATTTCCTTTGGAGTTTTACTGCTGAGCCTTAGAACAGTCAAAGTGTTCCCATCGTAAATCAACGTTAGACCAGTGGTCTTGGCAATCTCAACACTATCGAGTGAACGAACTTCTCCTTGGTATTTCAACACAGTTTGTTTCAATTCCTGCCAAGAAGTTCCATCTATCTTCCGTAAGTTCACCCCAAGTGCTTTCAAGAAATTGGCTCTGTACTCTGGTTTTATCTGGGAAGTATCGATGGAAACTGTACCGTCTTTCTTGAAGTAGATTCTCAAACAACCAATATCTTTGATCTTGTACTGTATGCCATTTTGAATTGTTTTCTCTTCTTCAACGTGAAAACCTTCAAAGCAATTACTGTTAAAACCAGAAAGATTTTTCATTGATACGCCCCCATCCTTGAACAATACTACCACAGCTGTCAAGGCTAGTTGTCTTTGCTTTCCAAGGTTAAGAATCGATTTCCGGTTTTCAGTCGCCGTATACTATATTTATGGACTGCAGTCTGGAATGAAAAACCAGAGAATCTGGTTTGGTTTTTGCGTGCTGTTTTGGCCGACGTACATTATATCTTTTTAGTACAATAGAAAAACCACCGGGATTACCGGTGGTTCACAAGCTTTGCTAAGATGCTCACTCTTGTTCAAGGATCCTTTTACCAAAGCTGTATCCAAGCTCCTCTGCCTTCTTAAGTGTCTCCTCAGTTGGACCTCCTTGAAAGTCAAAGATTTCAACTATTTCCCATTTCAAAGGTTCCACGATTTCTTTTATCCTTCTTGAAGCTCCACCGCTCCAGCCGTAACTTCCAAAAACCATCGTAGTTTTGTTTTGAACATGCTTAACCGATGCTATTCTCAAAACATCTTCCATTGGTGGGAACAACGAACCTTCGTAAGTCGGGGCACCTATGACCACACCTCTGTTTTTCCAAAGCGAAGCAAGGATATAGCTGACATGAGTTTCAGTGACGTTGTAAACTTCAACTGGGACTCCCGATTTGGTCAAACCATTCAAAATACTGCTCATTACTCTTTCGGTGTTGCCATACATTGAACCGTATATTAAAGTCACGGCTTTTTCAGCAGGTTTTAAAGCGTACTCCGCCCATTGTTTGTAAAGGTTGATAACCATTGAAGGTTCTTTTCTCCAGATCAAACCGTGCGAAGGTGCAACGATCTCGATTTCAAGACTTTGAAGCTTTTCTATTGCTTTTAAAACGTTCCTGCTAAACGTTGCCACGATGTTCGCATAATATCTGAGCATTTCCTTGATGTAAAACTCCTTGTCCTGACACTCGTCGTCGAAGATTGTCCCACGCAAAGCACCGTATCCACCAAAACCATCGCATGAGAAAAGTATCTTGTTTGTAGTTTCATAAGTCATCATCGTTTCTGGCCAGTGGACAAAAGGAGTGTAGAAAAATTTCAGATTCTTTTTCCCCAAGGAAAGTTCTTCTCCGTCTTTCACAACCTTCACGTTGGAATCAATGTGATAGTAAGCTTGAAGCATTTTCAAACCCTTATCGCTTATCAAAATCGTCGCATTCGGAGCCATCCTTTTGAAAAGACTCAAAACTCCCGTGTGATCTGGCTCCATGTGGTTTATAACTACATAATCAAGCTTGGATATCGGTATTATTTCCTCAATTTGATCGAAAAATTCATCGGTTTTAACAGCTTTGGCAAGGTCTATCAAGACGTTTTTTTCATCTGTGATTAGATACGAATTGTATGAAACCCCCTCGGCTCCTATCGGCCACAAACCTTCAAAAAGTTGTGTCAATCTGTCGTTGACACCAACCCAATAGATTCCAGGCCTGATTTCTATTGGCCTCATAGTCTTTCCTCCTTGAAAAAGGTGCCGGAGAACCGGCACCTTTTTTTATTCAACTTTTATCTGCTTGCTGCTTTCCCAAAGACCGTGTATGTTGCAGTATGCAAGGGCATAAAGAGTTCCAGGTTTTGTAACCTTCATCCATGTAACAGCTGCAGAGTGGGTCCAAACGCTTCCTTGGTTTGCACCAGCGACAGATTCCCCATGAACGTTGAATTCAAAAGTGGCAACGTCGTAGATAAACTTTTCTCCCTCCGGCATGAAGAACAACTTAATCCACTTGATGTGATGTTCAGTTGTGTTTGGATGTGGTATTTCTTTTCCAACTGAAACTTTCACCTCAAACCATTCGTTTGCCTTGACGACGTCAGCGCATTCAATCACAGGTACATGTTTTTCCGCTTTCCAATCCGCACTTTGAATGTGATTTGAAAGGGGCATTTAACCACCTCCTAAAAATATTTTACCATTATCTTTAAACAATGAAAAGCTTGCAAAAATTAACTAAAGCTTTAAATTCTTCAGCTCAAGTTGTGCATTCACCACAGCTGTTATCACTCTTGTGAGAGTTTTGAATTTTTCAGTAACCATCTTCAGCAAAAATTCTGCATCTTGAAAGACTTGTTGTTGCTGATCAAGTTGTTTGCTGGTTGATGTTAGAACTTGAAGAGTCTGAGATAAAAGGTTTATGTTTTCTTGTATGCCATCAAAAAGTTTTGTCAATGAGTTTTGCAAAGTGGCAAAAATTTCTCCAACCATTTTTATACTCTTTGCCGATTCGCCTACAGCTACAGCTAAATTGTTCATCTCATCAGTGATTCTTTTTGTTATCAAATTCGATTCATTTGCTAGTTTTTGTATCTCCGCGGCAACCACAGCAAAACCTCTACCGTATTCCCCTGCCCTTGCAGATTCAATAGAAGCATTTAAAGCAAGCAAATTGGTTTGTTTTGCTATTTTTTCGATATCCTTTACCATTGCTTGAATATCACTAAAGCGCAAGATCGTCTTTGAAGTTTCTTCCAAGGCTTTTTGCACAGTTCCACTGATTCGAGAAATATCGGTGCCTGATTGTTTCAATTGTTCAAGTATGTCATTGACAACAGTTTTGTTCTTTTCAACCGCTGAAAGTAACTGTTGTCCTTCCTTTTCGAATGTTTCAGTTAAAGTTTCAACGGAATCTCGTAGTTTTTCAAATCTTTCTTCAAGGTTTTTAACTTTTTCAACTACTTCACGAACTCTTGAAAGCAATGCTTCATCTAATTGGTGCATGAAAGAGATCATTAAATTCTGACCATAAAAAGATGAAACCAATTTTTCGTAGGTTTCTTTATCCATGGTTTTCACCTACCATATATTTCGTCTATTATGTCAAGACCACATTTTAGATTTCTTAGCCAGTCGAAAAGTAGTTTCACATTTTTATCCTTAAAAATTGCTCCATGTTGTGGTGCAACAATATTTATTTCCTTTTTCTCAACTATCGATAACCACTTTCTAATTGCCGTATTG
The DNA here is from genome assembly GCF_000217815.1 of Pseudothermotoga thermarum DSM 5069. Taxonomy (NCBI): domain Bacteria; kingdom Thermotogati; phylum Thermotogota; class Thermotogae; order Thermotogales; family Thermotogaceae; genus Pseudothermotoga; species Pseudothermotoga thermarum. Next base: position 1,597,541 of record NC_015707.1, read on the forward strand.
GATGTCATGTATCTTCGATGAAAAGCTTCCATCAATTTTACATGTTGGTTGAAGTCCTCAACGAACAGGTACCTTCCACCTTTTGGAAAAACACAAACACCGATGTCTCCAGAGAAAAGTATTTTAGCTCTTGGATCATACAAAGTGAAATTACCTGTAGCGTGAAGATAATGCGAAGGTATGAACTCAATTTCTGTACCACTTTTCAATCGGATTCTTTCACCTTTATCGGGAATTGCGACTACTCTCTTTTGATCATACACACCAAAATGCGGTAAAAATCTCGTCCACAATGCAGAAATATAGATGTTTGCCTTTTCTGCTATCGATAACCACAGAGTTATACCAGATGTTACATCAGGATCTTGATGTGTGAAAAAGATATATTTGATCTTACTTGGTTCTATCAACTCCGAAACATTCGCTAAAACTCTTGGAAAAACATGCGCTCCACCTGGATCAAGAAGAAATCCTTCGTCCGAATCAATTATCAAATATTGATTTGTTTGAACAATTCCTTCTTCTTCTTTTTCTTCCCATGCCAAGTGGACAAACTTGTGAACACCATCATCATAAAGAATTGTGTTTTGCATGCTTGCCACCTCCTTTGTAGTTATTTTATCAAATAAGACACGAAGATCCTAAATTGCATCGGATAAGAATTAAATTCATGTAAAAACATATAAATTTCATTGAACTTTGTTTAACAACACAAGTTATAATTCCTATGGAGGTGGTAAAATGAAAAGACTACTTGTATTTCTTTTGTTAATACTTGTCATTCTGTCATTTGCTGCGAAACTTACTATTCTTCACATTAACGATACCCATGGAAGAGCGTGGAGATTCGATGATCCAAACAATCAAAAAATTGGTGGTTTTGCAGCAATTGCAACCATCATTGAGCAAGTACGAAAAGAAGTGGAATCTCAAGGGGGTTATGTGATTTTCTTACACGCAGGTGATTTCAACACGGGAGTACCAGAATCTGACCTTCTTGACGCTGCTCCAGATATAGTTGCGTTCAACTTGATGAAACTGGATGCTTTGGTTCTTGGCAACCACGAGTTCAACAAACCAAAACAGCAACTTGCACGCCAGATGAAGCTTGCAAACTTTCCTTTCTTGAGCGCAAACTTTGTTGATCCTGAGGAAATTGTCAAACCGGAGCCTTACATCATCAAGGAATTTCCAGATTTGAAAGTTGCAATTTTTGGCTTGACGACGGAAGACACGTTGGTGCTTCAACCAATTCATCTAAACGGCGCGACTTTCTTGAGTGCCGTTGAAACAAGCAAAAAGCTTGTCCCGCAGCTTCGCGAAAAAGCCGACGTTGTCATAGCCCTTGCGCACCTTGGAATCGTCCCTGGAAGATATCCGGATGCCACGACAAGCATCAAACTTGCGGAAGAAGTGGATGGAATCGACGTTATAATTGATGGACACAGCCACACAAAGATGGAAGAGGCAATGGTTGTGAACAGCACGATCATCGTCCAAGCGTGGGAATGGGGTAAGGTTGTTGGAAGACTCGACCTTGAGATTGAAGATGGGAAAATCGTTTCATGGAGTTGGAAAGCCATACCGGTTACAAGCGATGTTGAGGAGCATTTCTACGTAAAGACCGTGCTTGGCTACTTCAAAGCCCTTGGTTCGGAAAAACTTGATACCGTTATCGGCGAAACCAAGATTGTACTCGACGGCGAAAGGGCAAACGTCAGATCCAAGAGCACCAACCTTGCAAACTTGATAGCCGACGCCATGGCTTGGAGGGCCAACGCCGATGTCGCAATAATGAACGGTGGAGGCATCAGAGCATCTATAAAACCAGGAAAGATAAGTATTAGAGATGTTCTAACTGTCCTTCCGTTCAGAAACACGCTTTACGTCTTCCAAATGAAAGGTGAAGGTCTTTTGAAGATCCTTGAATATGCTTGCACGGTAAAACCTGGGCAAGGCGCATGGCCTCAAGTTTCTGGTTTAACTTTCAAAAGCGTTGGTGGAAAATTAGTAGAAGCCAAAGTGAAAGGCCAGCCCATCGATCCAGAGAAAACCTACATCGTTGCCACCAACAACTACCTAGCACTTGGTGGAGATGGCTATGTTGTCTTCAAGCAACTCACAGGGTATGACACAGGTTTGGCTTTGGACAACGTTGTGATCGAATACATCCAAAACGTCTTGAACGGAATTATAGAAGACTACGATTCTTCACAAAGGTATGTTTACGAATGAACATTCGGGGGGCTTTAAGCCCCCTGCAAATTTTCTTGGTGTGTCTGAGCAACGCTTTGTTTTTCTATTTCATTCACTATTTCAAGTAGATCCAAATAGAACCTTTTTGCTTCATCCTCTAAAATCGGTTTTCCAGCGTACCTTACCTTTTCATAAATAAACGTTAGCTCCTCGAACGCCGGGATGTTCAGATTTGTAACCATTAGCAATTCTCTTGGTGTTAAATGGTGAAGGTTTGAAAAATACTTTCTTCTAAGCCACCAATAAGCTGATTTGACAAATTTTTCAGTCGGCTCAAAATCAGGTATTTTGTCCAAAGGATAAAGTTCCACGTCTTGAGGTATCTTTTCTTCTTGAACTTTTTCTTGCTTTGGCACAAGCAGTTGCTGTCGAACTTTTAAGATGTACAGCACGATCAAAACGGTCATGAAAGCAAGGATTATCAAGGTTAAGAAATCTAAGAACAAAGCGAGATTGTAGTGCGTTTTTTCGGAAACTTTTTCAACGCTTTCATGTCTTTCAACAACCTTTCTTTCGACAATTTGTTCACCCTCAAGACTGATCGAATACGCTTGACCAAGCGGTGGCAAATCAAACTTTGGCTTTACAGATCGTAAAACCATCGAAGTTACCGCAACAAAGGCTGTAAATAGCAGAGCACCAAGTAGTAGCATTTTAAAAGTCCCTTTGATCCCAAAATTTGTTATCGAAAAAGTGAAGAGAAAGATCGCCGAAAGAAGCAAGATCAAAGGTATCCATATTTTCTCAATGATTTTGTTCAACCAAGTTTGCTTCGTCTCAACTGGTTGTTGTGAAATTGATTCACCACCAAAAGATGTTTCTTTTTCAACCTGCAACCTTTGTTCTTTTGCCTGCTTGCTTGAAGTTAAACTGCTCAAAAAAGTTCTAAATGGATAAAGGTTCACGTCCGAGGCGAGGATTATCACTAGTGTTGAGGCGATCAAGATCCAAAGTAAGGTCTTAACGTTTAATCGCTTCACTTTGATTAAATACCAACTTAAAACAAGTAATGTGAAGATCAAAGCATCAACAATGGGAGAATGCGAACTTGCAAAGGTCAGATACAATCCCAAACCTATCATGGCCAAAACGGAAACAAACCTTTCTGCGTTGTAGACAAGCAAAATTAAAATCGCTGAAAAACACATCAACAAAGCCGTTGTGAAATCGTATTTCAATATACCAACCGTAAAGATAACGCTAGCCATTACGAACGGTATAGCAAAAACCGTTGAGCAACCGCTGTTTTCCCAATTTACCACAGTCACAAAAGAGGCCGTCAGCGCCACCACCAGCGAAGCCCAGATCGGAAACAGATTGGTCGCAAAGTAAAACGTAAACAAACCAACCAAAAAACCTTTTGACACCTGCTCAAAAACCTTCGATCTCATCGAAAACCTCCTGAACAGTTTGATTTGGTCTAACAATCCTAACTATTATTTGCTCCTTTTGAAGAATCTTGGCTTTTTCAAAAAGTCTTTGCATATCAAGTGGATACATCTCGTATGTTCTAGCAGGTTTGTACCTTGGATCTCTAAAACCGTATGGGATCAGAAAAACCATAACCCTTGCACACTTTGCCTTTGCCTTGATCAAAAGTGGCAGTACAGAATCTGTAAGATACATGGAAATGATCGTCAAAGTTGTTGAAGGATTCAACCTTTCCAAATCCTTTTCCAGTTCATCTGCAAGTTGTGGTCCATTTTCATCTCCTTTTGCCATTGCCAAAAGTTCCACTGCGCTTACCCAGTCGGACGTTGGTTTGTAATCGCGCTTTAAAACCTCTTTTCCAACGACTATCAAATCCACTAGGTTTCCTGTTTTTGTGAGTAGATACAAAATCGAAGAAGCAACCAAAACAGCATCCTCTTCGTAGTGGACTCTTATTTGAGCCCAAACGTTTTTTGCAAAAATTTCTTTGGACAAATTCAAATCGACGTATATCAAATTCCTGCTGATGGCAGTATAGTCCAGTTCCTTTGCGTACAATTTTCCAAATTTTGCGGAAACTTTCCAGTGAATTCTGTTGATCGGTTCTTTTGAATATTCCCTAACTCCTCTGATTTGCGTTGGATCTTCCAAAAGCTTGAAATCACATACTCTTCCAGGAATAAGCTCTCTCAAACGCGAAGGGAAGCTTTCAAGGTGCATTATTTTTGGGAGAACAAGCACTTCCTGCTGTGCTTCGTAAAAAGCCCAAATTTTGAAAAATAAAAGCGGATGTTCATAAACTACGAACAAATCAGCCAGTTGTTTTTTACCACGCGTTGCAAAAGAGATTTTTGAAACCACCTCGATTGGCTCGTCTTTCTTTAAGTGAATCTCCCTTTCAAGAACGGTGTGAGTCAAAAAATCCGCCACCTTCACTTGTGAGTTAACAGTTATTTGAACGTTTGCAAACGGAGAAACAAAAATGTGCTTTATCAAAAGATCTTCGTTGGTGAAAAGCCTGGCCTTCGATGGATAACGTTCTATGATGAGCAAACTGAGAATTCTTTTGGCGTTGAAATATTCAAGCCAAAGAAACCCACAAAAAACAAGACCGAGCAGCGAAAATACGTTAAGGGTAAATACGTTCCAAACAGCACACAAAACAGTTATTCCGACAAGCGGTTCCAAAGAACTGCTGATTCGCTTTAGCTCAAGCTTCACCTTTCACAGGAGCCTCCTCCGTTTGAAGAATCTCATTTAAAACATCTTGCTTGGTTTTTCTCATCAACCTTGCTTCGGGTTTTAGTATTATCCTGTGTGCAAGAACATCAATCGCTATACTCTTCACATCATCGGGTAAAACGTAATTTCTTCCGTTCATCGCTGCTATAGCCCTTGAAAGCTGCATCAAAGCTATCGCGCCGCGAGGACTAGCTCCAAGGGCTAAATCTTCGTGGTTTCGGGTACGTTTGACAATCCTTATTATGTAATCCAAGATCGATTCGTCCACGTAGACATTTTTAACCTCTTCTTTCGCTTGCTGAAGTTCTTGAACATCGCAAACAGGACCAATCGTTTCTATAGGATGGACTTTTTTCAACCTTTTTAACATCTCTATTTCTTGGTCCTTTTCTGGATAGCCTACGGACAAACAGATGGCAAACCTGTCAAGTTGGGCTTCCGGTAATGGAAAAGTACCTTCAAACTCGATTGGGTTTTGCGTTGCTATCACGAAAAAGTGCGGTGAAAGATGATAGGTTACACCATCGACCGTAACCTGTTTTTCAGCCATCGCTTGAAGCAAAGCCGACTGTGTCCTTGGAGTTGCGCGGTTTATCTCGTCCACCAAAATAATATCTGTGAAAATCGGCCCTTTTTTGAAAACAAATTCGTTTTGCTTTGTATCCAAGATGTTTAAACCTGTCACATCGCTTGGCAAAAGATCAGGTGTACATTGAATTCTGTTGAACGACAAGTTAATTGAGGCAGCCAAAGACCTTGCAAGCATGGTTTTACCTACACCAGGCACATCGTTCAACAGTACATGCCCATCGCTCAACATCGCCGCAAGAATTTTTTTAATCACGTCTTCTTTTCCAACGATGACTTTCGACACGTTTTCTATTATCTTTCGCGCGAATTTTTCCAAAGTTGCCATGTTTTCATCCTCCCAAACGACGTATTCAAGTTTGCTATCAATTTTGCAACATATCTATAGGCTTTTGCTTCCAACCCAATGGATTCTTTGTTTTTGTAATCGTGTTTTCTAATGACTTCCGTTAGTTGTTCTTTCAGGTTTTGAAGTTTCCCAAGCTGTATAGTTTTTAATTTGTCTGCGTTGTGAGTAGGCAAAGTTTTTTGAACCGCAAGGAAATGATCCAAACAAAAAACAGTTTTACTTTCTTCGTATTGGCAAAAGAAACATTTTTTTGGCAATGGTTGATCCGTTCTAAGTTGATCAATTCTTGTCGAGAGCAAATCTTCGTAGATTATCGATATACCAAGTATACCGTGTTCTGGGTGCTTGGACAAAAAAATCAACAAACAAGTCCGCATGCCTTTGACAAATTCCTTCTCTAAGTTGTGCTCTAACAACAGGATCGTTGACCAGTTCATACAAAATGGAATTGAACAAACCTTCAATTGCGTTGTTCACCATTCCACACACAGGGCACTCTGGTTCTTTGTTTTCCAACCACTCTAAAGCCTTTGATTCGGCTATACTTCTTGCTTGCATTTTTCCTCTTTTAAGAAAAAAACTCCTACCGAAAAATTGGGTAGGAGTCATCAGCCTTACGGCATTTTACGGCGGACTCCATCGCCGATAAAACTTGGTCTGAACATATATTAGCACATTTTTTGTTACAGATCAGTATAAAACCTTTTCATCGATATAAACAAGAAAGTACTGCAAACTTTATGTGATTTTGAAGTAAAATAACCTTACGTGACGCAGCTTGTGACATGGGGTGATGACCTTGGCAATACTTTACCTTTTACCCGCCATTTTCTTCGGTTGGTCACTTGGAGCAAGTGCTCCAGCGGCAAGCTTTGGTCCATCCATTGGAAGCGGTATGATAAGCTACCGCAAAGCGGTAGTTGTTGGTTCTATATTCATCGTCATTGGAGCAGTTGTTGGTGGTGCACCTGGCTTGAAGAACATAGGTACGCTTGCAAATTTTTCCACACTGGACGCTGCTTGTGCGTTGTTTGCTGGCGCAGTTGTCGTCACCACAATGACTTGGCTTAAGCTTCCTGCATCAGTTTCGCAAGCTATTCTTGGTGGGATAATTGGTATTAGTGTTAAAAATCAAGGTTTTTTGAGTTTCAACTGGTTTTCTTTGATAAAATTCTTTGCCGCTTGGATATTAACACCCCTTGCTGCTATGTTGGTCGCTTATTTAATCTACGTTTTTCTTTCTGAAATCTTTAGAAAAATCAAAAAAGTCCAGTATCAAGATTTAACTATAAGAATTTTGACTTGGGTTGCAGGTATATACGGTGTTTATTCGCTTGGGGCGAACAACGTTGCAAACGTGACAGGTGTTTTCGTTGGGAATTTGCTCACCATTCCACAAGCTGCTTTGCTAGGAGGTTTGAGTATAGCTTTTGGATTTTTAACTTTCAGCAAAAGGGTTATGATGACTGTGGGAAAGGGTATAATAGAGTTGGACCACTTTTCATCAATGATTGCCATTCTAGGTCAAGCTTTTACCGTTTGGATTTTTAGCTTGGTTGGTATACCAATCTCTGCCACTCAGGCCATAGTTGGAAGTGTGATCGGCGCAGGGTATGCAAAAGGCGAAAGATTAAGCAACCCAAAACTTGTGTACAAAATCGTTGCCGGTTGGACTCAAGTACCCGCCGCAGCAGGATTGATTGCATACACTTTGAAAAGCGTTATTGAAGCAATTTTTCAGCTGACTCAAACACTGTGATAATTCGAATTCTAAAATCCTTTGAAAAAAATTGTAAAACAAGCTTTGCCAGTTTACAAGCTGATTTAAAACCGTCTATTCTATAATTGGAGGTGTCAACTTAAGCTGGGGAATAAGATAAAATAAACGGGAACCAACCTTCTCACCGAAAGGAGGTTCCCGTAAAGATGAAAGTTACAACAACATATATCACCGAGTACCTATACCAAATTATACCAAACCTTTTTCAAAGACAAAGAGTTCCACATGAGGCGAAAGTATGAACTTGCATTAAGGAAGGCAGCAGCCATAATTGGAGTCAGTCATGAAGCCTTGAGGAAATGGTGGACAAGGATGAAAGAAGAGATATTTGCTGAGAAGATAGAAGGCAATGCAGTAGTAGCTATAGACGAGATGAAGGTGAACATAAATGAGGTTAAGAGGAAGAAAGTGATCTATGCGTTGGTCAGCAAAACGCGAGAGAAGGACAAAGCGAGCTTGGTGATGAGACTTAGGGTGAATTTTGTGTCTGGACAAAATACCTCAGTTGAAACATCTGGTTCAGCTCATACATACATCCCTTTACCCTCATTATCCCGTTCCTCCATTTTGTCTCCCTCAGGTTCTTCCTGTGCAAATATACGCTTAACTCCAATAGCTCAACACTCCCAAAATATCCCCCACTTTTTATCCTTACTCGCTCTATCTTGCTGTTTATGCTCTCCACAGGGCCATGGTACTGGGAAGCGAGAAAAAAGAATATGGGATATTGGGAACACGAGCATGAGAGGTTTGGGGAAAGAAGTCTTGTTGAGAGCGTGATAGGGATAACGAGGTACAGGCTGAGGCGTTTTAACATAAGCAGGTTATGGTACAAGAGGAGGGATGAGGACATAGTGAAGTGGCTATTTCCATTTCTTCTATTAGTACAGTTTTCCTTCTTAAGTTGACAGGTCCTAATTTCAGTGAATCCAAATGTAAGGAGGTGGGTACTGTGAGGAAGTTTTTGGCGGTTCTTTTGCTGGTTAGTCTGTGCTTCAGTGTCTTCGCACTCAACGTTATCTACATGATTGGCGATGGGATGGCGGCAAACCAAATTCTTCTGGCAAGTATCCTTGAAGGCAAAATTCTCAACATCATGAAGATGCCGTACACCGGTCTAACTACAACCTATTCGTACGATTCTTGGGTCACCGATTCAGCTCCAGCTGGTACGGCACTTGCAAGTGGTTTTAAAACTTTAAACAGAGCCATAGGAGTCCTTCCAAATGGAGAACCAGTTCCAAGCATGATTGAACTTGCGGCAGAACGTGGTTTTAAAACTGGTATTGTTGTAACCTGCAGGGTCACTCACGCAACCCCAGCTGCATTCTATGGTCATGTTACAAACAGAGATGATGAATTCACATTGGCAGAACAACTTGCAAATTCAAAGGTTGACGTCATAATGGGTGGGGGATACGCTTGGTTCTTACCAACCGATGCAGGTGGAAGAAGAACGGATGGAAAGAATTTGATCGAGCAGATGAAAGCAAGAGGGTACACCTATGTGACCAAAAAGTCTGAACTTCAATCAGTCAAATCCGACAAGCTTTTGGCGTTGTTTGCACCAAGTCATTTGGATGCAGTGCCAGTTAGATCGGGCGAACAGCCAACTTTGGACGAAATGGTTGCAAAAGCTTTGGAAATTCTTTCTTCCAGTGGTGAACCATTCATCTTGATGGTTGAAGGCTCTCAAATCGATTGGGCTTGCCACGCAAACGACGTTTTCTGGACATGGAAAGAAATGATCGAATTTGACAACGCTGTAAAAGTTGCGCTCGATTTTGCTGCAAGGAACGGCAACACATTGGTTGTTGTCACTGGTGATCATGAAACTGGAGGACTTTCTCTCTCAAACGGTGGATATACTATTGAGGTTGAAAAAGCAAGAAAAGTTAAAGGAACAGCTGATTATTTCCTGAGCAAGGTGAAGCTCGACGACTACGAAACATTTAAGGGGCAAGCTATGGAATTCTTCGGTGTTGAGATATCTCAGGACGAATTCAACTACGTCAAGAATGCTTCTAACAAGTCTTATGCGCTAAGCGAAGTCGTCAGCAAGAAATTGAGAATCGGTTGGACAACACACGATCACACTGCTGCGCCTGTGCCTGTTTTTGCCTTTGGACCTGGTGCAGAACAATTTGTTGGCTTTATGGACAACACCGACGTTGCCAAAACTATCATGAAACTTCTTGGATTGCATACACTAAGTTTTCCAAAACCAGTTGCAGCAAAATAGGTCCTTTTAAAAATGCATTTACAGCCGGTGCTTTAAGCACCGGCTTTTTTGTAACCGATGTTACAGAAAGTCATTCGAACAGATTCTATCATTGAATTGAAAGGAGGTAAGAATATGAGTGAGTTTCTGCAAAACAGCGAATACAAAAAGAAGATGATTAAAGAATTTTTGAAGCGCCTTCATGCTGGAGAAGATCTGGAAGCGGTCAAAAAGGAGTTTGAAAACTTCCTTTCAAGTATTTCCCCACTTGAAATTCCGCTCATCGAACAAGAATTACTTAAAGAAGGAATCACGGTGAAAGAAATTGCAAAAATGTGCGACGTACACGTTGAGCTTTTCAGAAAAGCTGTTTCACATGCCAGCAAACAATTTGAAGCGTTGCCAGATGGTCATCCAGTGAAAACGCTTTATCTGGAAAACTTAGAGATAGTTAAGGATGCCGAAGTTTTCAATATGCTGGCAGTCGCTTATTCATCCACGCAAGATTCTACACAAAGATCAATGCTTTACGATCAACTTGTTAAACAATTAAAACAACTTGAGCAAATAGGTAAAACTCATTACACGCGCGAGGAAATGATAATTTTTCCACACATCGAACGACGTGGGATCACAGCGGTACCAACGGTGCTTTGGACGAAACACGACGAAATCAGAGCTTCGATAAAACTGTTTGCTGAATTTCTTCACAAAAACGTTGAAAATCCATCTGAAAGCTTCTTTGATCTTTTAAAGCAAAAGGCCTATCAGCTTTCCTCGGCTATAGTCGACATGGTCTTCAGAGAAAACAACATTTTCTATCCAACGCTTTTAGCTTTGCTTGAAGAAGGAGAATGGGTTGCAATAAAACTTCAGGAAAAGGACATAGGATATTACAAGATCTTACCAAAGGATGAATGGAAATCAGATGCAAAACCAATTTATCCATATCAAGTGGAACCCAAGTTGACCGAGAAGCAACTTGCCAACTTACCACCACAGGTTCAAGCCGCTTTATCCTCAGCTGGCTTATCATTACAACAAGAACCCTTTAAAGTAAGCGAAAATGATCTGCCTTTGGAAGTTGGATACCTATCGCTCGAAGAATTAAAAGCTCTTTTAAACACTCTCCCGTTCGACATAACTTTCATTGATAAAAACGACAGAGTTAAATTCTTCACAGCTCGGCACAGGATCTTTGGTAGAAATCCTTCCATAATTGGTCGAGCGGTTCAGCAATGCCATCCACCAAAAAGTGTTCATATCGTCAACAAGATACTTGAAGCCTTCAAGATGGGAGAGAAAAACGTTGCGGAATTTTGGATACAGATGAACGGAAGATTTATACACATAAGATATTTCCCGGTCAAAGATGCTCATGGAAAATACCTTGGAACAGTAGAGGTTGTCCAAGACGTAACAGAAATTAGAAAACTTGAAGGTGAAAAAAGACTTCTTGATTGGAAAGAATGAATCTACCTCAACTGTTTGCCACGAAAATATTGTACTGTTGTTTTAACCAAGCTATGTTCAACAAACTTGAAGAATCTGCATCCAAGAACAAATGGCAGTTTTGATGAGTTCGCAATATCGATGCCGGACAGTCTGGAGAAATAGGCCCTTCAAGAGCTTTTTTTACAGCCAGAGCCTTTCTCTTTTCTGGAACAACGGCTATTATAGCGCTTGCTGTTAGAATTTGCTTTATCGACATGGTTATGGCTTTTCTTGGAACATCATCTAAAGATTTGAACCAGCCTTCTTTAACCTGTTGAAGCCTGCAAGTTTGATCAAGTTCTACAACTATGTACGGTTGACTTGTTTCAAAATCTGCAGGTGGATCGTTAAAGGCTAAGTGACCATTTTCCCCAATTCCTACAAAAGCCACATCTATGTGATATTTTGAGATAATCTCGCTTAGCCTTTGACACTCACCAGCTGGATTTATAGAATCTCCCTGAATCCAATGAACTTCCCCTGGATGAACTTTTTCAACCAAGTTTTTGCGCAGATAGTACCTAAAACTTGCAGGATGTGTTTCATCTATTCCAATGTACTCATCCAAGTGAAACATCACCGTTTTTGACCAATCGATTCCTTTCTGATGGCACAAGCAATCAAGGAAAACAAGCTGGGAAGCACCGGTTGCTGCTACAAATACAGCTTTGCCATTTTCTTTGATACGCCTCTTCAAAAGTTCAGCCGCCATTTGTGCCGCAGCTTTCGAAGTTTCCTCAAGCGTGGGGAAAATGTATATCTTCATTTCGGTCACCTTTCTACGCCAAACTATCGGTCAATTCTTCTTCATCAAAAGTTTTCTAAGCAACGTAATAGTCCTTTAAAGCTTTTATCAACCATCTTCTAACTGTTTCAGATATCACAAAACTATCTCTTCTTTTGCTGCTTCAAGAATATAGATTAAAGATTGGCAAGGACAAACCGTGAAAAATCTATCCAGTTTTATGAATTATTTTGGCTTCTTAGCTGTTCTAAAACTCTTTCAAAAAGAGGTTTTAACTGAGGTATTCTTTGTTTAACGGTATTCCATACAATCTTGATATTCACCCCAAAATACGCGTGAATCAATTTGTCTCTCATTCCAGCTATGTCTTTCCATGGGATTTCAGGATAGGTGTTTCTAACATCTTCAGGAATATGCTTGACCGCTTCGCCAATAATCTCAAGTGCTCTTACCACAGCGAAAATGGTCTTATCGTCGCTTTTGAATTCTTCAAAGGTCACATTTTCGACAAACATTAAGGCTTTGTCCATATGCAAGATGATATCTTCGATGTAATCTAACACAGTTCTTCTCATAGCATAATTACTTCCTTCAATATTCGCTCACCTATCCGCGGTTTAAGCGACGACTTTTCAACCAAATCAACCTTTAGTCCGAGAAGTTCGCTTAAGTAGTTTTCCATGTTCACGAATTTTATTAAATCGATATTTGCATCATCCTCAAATTCTACAAGTATATCGACGTCGCTTCCTATTGATGCCTCATTTCTCACATACGACCCAAAGATACCGATCTCTTTGACACCATACTTTTCCTTCAACTCTTGTTTATGTGATGCAAGGATGCTTTTTATTTCTTCAACAGTCTTCATATTCATCACTCCTTTTGATGCCACAATCGATTGTTGCTTTTTTCGTTTCTTGTTTTGAATGATTAACCGATGAGAAACATTCCACTCACATTATACATCACTGGTTTTGTCAGATCAAGAAAAAGATAAAGACTTCCACTGGGATACGCAGCAGAGGTTTGGAGTACAACAGTTCAAGAAAACACTACGAGCAGCAACGTTGAAGGAAAACGTATGAAAACCTGCTTGTGAATTCAGGGAATGTTACAAAACGACATAATCTTTGTGCGAATGGCAATCGAACCTGTCAACTTAAGAAGGAAAACTGCACCAGTTAAAGAAAGACCAAATCATTTCTTCTTTTGAAGATCAATCACGCACAGTGAAAAGATACCACCAAAGACAAGCTTTCCATTTGCAACTGATTTTGCTATTTTCACAGCCGAGCCGATATGTTTATTTCTTTCTTCATATCCGTGTGCTCTTAGTTTCAATCTGTTCGCACTGAAGGCGTTTATAAGGAGTATATCCGCACCTGCTAAGATATATTCTTTCTGGATTTTTGCAACTGCAGAAGGCTCTTTGATATTCAAAAATTCAATCAAATCTATTTTGTATTCACTTTTGAAAAACTCAGTTCCATAAGCACCGTCTAAAAAGAGAACTCTTTCTTGAAGAAGATTTTTGAATTCAGATCTTTTCACCGAAATCCCTTTTGCAAAATAAATTGTTGTTAGAATAATTCTATCATATGTTCCGCTTTTGTCGTAAAATTATTTAACAGGTGGTGAGAAGATGAGTAGAAAAGTTGTAACACCCTTGTCTTTAGAAGAAACTCTAACAATTTTGAGAAAAGAGAAATCGTATTTAATTGAAACTTTTGGTGTATCTGAGATAGGAGTTTAAGGTCGATCTTGTCACAAAATCCGCTCTAAAACCAAGAATGCGTGATGTCGTATTGAATAAAGTGATTTATGTCTAAAAAAAGACATTGCGAATTTGTACTACTTGATATACTCGACGAAATAGAGAGAATAAGAAAGTTTATTACCATATCAAAAAATTTGAGGAAAATGAGCTAATCCTTTATGCCGTTCAAAACTATAATATAAATCAAAAGCCCGGTTTAGACCGGGCTCAACCTTATCTTCCTTCATTCCCACTTGTAATGTTCCTTCATCTTTTTGTTGAATGGAAGGTTCATTATCTCGTCCAGAACTGCTTTGACTTGTTCGTATGACTTTGTTCTAGGATCTCTAATCAAAAATTCTTCAAGAACCTTCTTGTCCCCAGTCAAGAACGCTTCAACAGCCATTTCCATTCTCATTATTCTTGGCATGAGGAAATACTTGATTATCCTTGAAGTCAAAGGTGGATCGATTTTTTCTGGATGTATCCCGCTTGCATCGATGATACACGGAACTTCAACCACCACATCGTTTGGTAACTCTGGAATGATACCGTTGTTGAGAATGTTTAAAAACAATCTTGCCGGTTTGTTGTTCACCAAAGCGTTTATAAATGGAATCTGTTGTTCCCCACTTAATTTGTCAAGTCTAAATTCTTCCGGAAAGACTTGCGACAATTTAACAGTTTTGTCCTGTGCAAGTGCCAACAACTTTTTTCGTAAAGCTCTCAATTCCTCGTAAAATTTCGGTCTTTCAACTTCGTTGTCTATCCCACCGAACTTTCCGTACCACTTTTTCTTGGTCTCCAAATTGTAATGGTATTTCCAACTTCCGTTTCTCACCGTGTCTCCTATCGGCAGCATTCCATAAAATTTGTACATATCGATGGCTGCAGGACTTAGTTGAACATCCCAAGGGCTTTTTGGCTCCCACTGGCTGGATTTTTCTTCAATCCATTTGTCAAATAGTTTATATGCATCCTCACCATTGTAGCGAAATCTGTTCAACCATATTCCGTGGTTGATACCAGCAACCTGCCAGTCGACTTTTTCAAACTCCAACCCAAGTGCTTCAAAAACATCCTTAACATGCGCAAAACCATGACAGAAACCAATGATCTTTGTTTTCGTACTTCTAAGCACAATTTGAGTTATTTCCATAACAGGATTTGCAGTTTGCATCAAATAAGCATTCGGGCAAATCCTTTCAACTGCTTTGGCTATTTCAAGTGAGGTATTCAACTGGTTGAAATTCGTGATTGTGTAGTAATCAGACACCATGTTGAATTCTTGGCTATCAATTCCACGGTAATAACCATGTTTTTCACCAACTTGCCGCATAATCTCGTATTGTGTGTATCCATCCTCTTCTCCTTCACCTTTTGCAAGAACTGTGTTGACTATGAAGTCGGCTCCCTCAAGGGCTTTTTCCAAACTCGTTGTGCTTTCGATTCTCAAATCTGCTCCAATCTCGTTCATTGCTCTTTCAGCCAAGTTGTGCACGGCTGCGAGTTTTTCAGAATCAATGTCCATGAGACACACATAACTTTCCCAAAGTTCTTTGGTTTTGCAGATGTCTAAAAACAGTTGCAATGTGTACCGTACACTTCCTGCGCCGAGGAAGACTATTTTCACGCTGGACAAATTAATCCCCCCAGTTTGTTTTAATGACACAAATATTTTAACTCACTCTATATTGCTTCCACTTACCCTTCGAGAAAACAAAATAAGCATACAGCAACTCGGCGATTTCGGCGATTATGAAAGAATACCAGATGTAATTGCTTGGCAGTTTAAGAACAAGCGCAACTAAAACAAGATATGGCAGTTGAGCAAACCATCTTCCAACAACACTTGCAAACATCGCCGGTAAGGTGTTACCAGAACCAAAGAATGCGCTCATCATCGAGATGGCAAACGAGGCAAAGAGCATTGACCAAGAACCAATCCTCACAGCCGCAATCCCTTCAGTAATAGCTTCAGATTCATGCAAAAACAAACCTATGATAGTTTTCGGAGAAATGTTAGCGAGCACGATAAAACCTAGAACAAAGAGTGAACCATAAACTGCGGCAAGCCAGACGGTTTTCTCTGCCCTTTCGACTTTGTTGGCACCAAGGTTTTGCCCTACAATCGCACTTGCGCCCATCGAAAAACCCATCAAGGGAATAAAGGAAAGACCAACTAATCTGCTCACAACTCCTGCCGCTGCCAGTGTGTTTGCACCGTAGAATCCAAGGATTTTTACCAAAACAGCATTTGAAGCACTTCTAAGTAGCATCTCAAAACCACTTGGTAGTCCTATGGTAATAAGCTTGACGTCGATTTCTCTATCAAGTTTGAACAATCCTTTGATGGATATCTTCACAGGTCCGATTCCCTTCAAAAGCACCAAAAATCCCCATACAAAGGCAACGACGGTGCACAAAACAGTTGCCACGGCTGCTCCAGCTACTCCCATTCCGAAACCACTGATACCAAGAAACGGTACATCGTCAAAGATGAAAATCGGATCAAGAAAAACGTTCAAAATCGCACTTGTTCCCATTATTATCGTCGGTAAACGAGACTCTCCCGTCTGCCGCATGGCTGTGTAGGTAGAATAGGTCATAAAGAAGATCGGCATAAAAAAGCTTCGCCAATAACCATATTGAAGCCCATAGTTGACAACTTCTTGATCCTTGCTGAAAAACCTCATCAAAGGTGGGAGAAAGACTATCAACAAACCGGAAGCAATCAGCGCAACGAAAGCTTTGAAAACCAATGTTTGTTCAACGATTCTGTTTGTTCTTTCATAGTTCTTTGCACCGTAGTTTTGTGAGATCAGCGATACAGAACTTACACCTATTATTTCGTTCAAAACTTCAATTAACCAGAAAACCGACGAAAAAACTGCCACGCCAGCAATCGCTTTTGCAGATACTTGTCCGATCCAAAACATGTCCACAATATCGTACAAAGCCTGAAGTGCAAAACCTCCCATCGTGGGAAAAGCCATGTAGAAAAGATTTCTTGTCAAACTGCCTTGTGTTAGATCTCTACTCAAATTCGTACACTCCCTTGTAACAGCCAAAAAGATTTTAACATATGCAGATTTTCGTTTAGTCATGCAATCGATGCTATAATGGAATTGTCAAAATTCATTCCTAAAGCATTCAAACACCGCTGTTGCAGACTTAATGTGGGGAGAGCGTATGAAAAGAACAACTGTCATTCTTATGTTGCTGGCTATCAATTGTTTTGTTCTTTCCATACATGTTAAAGTGGGGATCTACAGCAATCCTCCGCAAGTTGATTTGGTCGATGGTAAACCAATGGGTTTGTACGTTGAGGCTATCGAAAAGATGGCGCAAAAGTACGACTGGAACGTAGAATATGTGTACGACAGTTTTGCAAACTTACTCGACAAACTCTTGAAAAAAGAAATAGACATAATGACTTCAATAGCATATACCGAAGAAAGAGCAAAACTTTACGCGTTCAACAATCATGCTTTGTTGCTGAACTGGGGAGTTGTTTGTTCACGCCAGGTTGTGACCAGCTTGTTTCAGCTCGATAAGAAAAGAATTGCTGTGGTACCTCGAGATGTGTACGCTACCGCTTTGCGAAAAATGCTTACTGAATTCAATCTTACGGCGGAATATATCGAAGTCTTAGATTATGGACACGGTCTTAAGTTGGTCAAAGAAGGCAACGCCGATGTAACGGTTGTAAGTAGGATCTTTGCTGTTCTCAATGCTTCAAAGTACGATCTTCAAATAGGAACTGTTGTTTTCTCGCCTGTCGAGCTTCGGTTTGCTTTCCCAAAAGACTCCGAAAAAACACCAACTTTGATTCAACAAATAGACGAATACCTTGCAGAACTGAAAAGCGATGAGAAAGCCTACAATGAACTACTTGGAAGATACCTTGGCACCGTCGTTGAAAAAAGGTTTATCCCAAAGTGGTTGGTATGGCTTTTGATTGGTCTTGGTGCAGCTGGTTTTTTGCTTTGGTTGTGGAACAGAACTCTTGAATCAGCCGTGAGGAAAAGGACGAAAGAGCTGAACGAAGCGTTGAAAGAGTTAGAAGCAAGTTCTGAAGAGATAAGAGCGATGAACCAGCAACTGACAGCGACAAACGAAGAACTTGAAGCGCAATCTGAAGAGTTGAAGGCTGTGAACGAAGAGTTGGAAAAGGTACTTGGTCAACTGGAAAAGTCGCTGGAAAGGTTTACAGATTCTTTGGACAAAATTTCAAACGTCATAATTTGTGAAGATGAAGAGCTGGAAGATCAAATAAAATCGTTGATAAAGATAGCGCTTGATCGAGAAGATGTGGAAATAGTCAAGGCTGCTAAGAACGATGAAAATTCTTTGCGCTTTAAGTTGGGAAAAGATTTCTCACTGGTTGTGAACAGGTCAGAAAATTTAACTATCCCCCAGATTGAAGCACTCAACACACTGGCAAAGCTGTTGAGAATACTTCTTGAGGTAAGAGAGTATTTGAAAGAAAAAGAAGAGTTCAGCAAGAAGGTTATAAATGTTTTGCTGGAAACTTTGAGGTTGCACGAATCACACACAGCAGAACATGCCAAGAGGTTGGCGGAGTTTTCAAAACAACTGGCTTTAAAGCTTGGTTTGGACAGAGAAAAAGCAGAGCTGGTTGGTTGGGCTGCATTGGTGCATGACATAGGTAAGCTTGCCGTTGACAAAGACATATTGAACAAACCAGGGACGTTGACGAAGGAAGAGTACGAAAAGGTGAAAGTTCATCCAGTGATAGGGGCAGAGTTGTTGAAGATGGGAGGACTTGAAGAGATAGCAAGGATAGTGAAGTATCATCATGAAAGGTATGATGGAAATGGATATCCAGAAGGTTTGAAGGGAGAAGAGATACCGATAGAATCAAGGATCTTGTGCGTGATAGATGCTTTTGATGCGATGACATCGGATAGGCCGTACAGGAAGGCAATGACGGTTGAACAAGCAGTTGAAGAGCTTAAGAAAAACAGCGGAACACAGTTTGATCCGAAAGTTGTAGAAGCATTTTTGGAATTGATAAAACAGAATACCCAGTAATTCAAATTGTCTTTACAAGCGCCGCAAGGTTATCTTGGATGTTATTATCTTTCTTTATTTTTCACAAAAATTGAAGCACTTGAATAGCTGCACCAAAACTTCATCAGTATACTATATATTGGACGCGTTTTTTCTAAAACCCTCCTTGAAAAAAGCCGGCTTTGATTGTTAAGGATTTTTTGAGTTAACGTACCAACATTTTTCTTCCACCAAATGACTCTTTACTTTGTTCATATACATATGTATACTATATTTATGGACGGCGCCGTTCGAAAAACCAAAAGGAGGGGAAACTGGTGACAACTCTTGAAACTTTGAGTTTCGTGGGGAAATTGGTGTACCTTGGGATCTTTCTCGTTGAAAGGCCAAAGGATGGGGAGAACAAGAAAAAGGAAGTCAAGGAAATGGTTCATTCAATCGTTAAAACTTATGGTATCAAACTTCCGGTGCCTGAGCCAATCTTTGAATTCATGCTGGACTTTGCAATCGACAGAATAGTGGACAGCTTGAACAAAACGATTTGGAGGAAAGCGCAATGACGTACGAAAAACCACAAACTTTAGAAGAAGCTTTCGAAAAGTTCTCCCCATTCTTGTTCAAACTTGCAAAAACCACTTGGCAAAAACACAGGCACAGAATAACATCTTACGACGATCTAATTCAATCGATTCGTTATCTTTTCATCTACGCTTACAAGATGCACGATCCAGCTAAAGGACCTTTCAAAGCCTATATGAAAACTATTGTTACACAAAAGCTCAAACACATGCTTGCTGGAGGAAATCCTCCATGGTGCAAAGAAAGTCCCTTCACCTTCTTAAAACAAAGAAAAATCGATTGCATTTATCTTGAAGACGAAGATGTGCTAGACAGCCTCTGTCAAAAGCAAATGTAAAATCACCCCCGCGCGAGGCGGGGGGTTTTTTCAATGTAGTTTGTTCCTTATTGCGACAACCTCTTCAGGTAAGACCAAACCGTTCTTCCTGCAGTACTCACGGTAGACCTTTTTGAAATTTTCAGCACAAAATTCACCCTAATTTCTCATACTCCCAAATGCTCATCCAAGTCCCCAATTTTCTCTATGACAAATATACTCTTACCTATCTTCATCAACGTATCTTTGTTTACTTTGTTCAATTTTTTATGTATTCTTCAAGTATTTCTCCAAATTTTTCTTCTAACAACTCAATTACCATTGTTTTGATGCCTTTTTCTACACCCTTTTGAATGCCTATTTTCTTTCGTTTCTTCATTGCTTCCATTATCGGCTTTTCAAAGTTTGTTATCATCTCATTCACCACCTTGCTATCCTCTATCACCTTCTGACTACACCGGAAATGTTAACTTAAGCTGGGAAATACGATAAAATAAACGAGAACCAAACCTTTTTCAACGACAAAAAAATACCACGGGAAAAAAGAATTTGCTTACGAGTCAATTATGAAGCTTTGAGAAAATAGAAGACAAGCTGAGGTCGTCTGCAAGGAGTATATCCGCATCTGTTAAGATATAGCCTTTCTAGATTTTTGTAGCTGCAGAAATAATTCTATCATACGTTCCACTTTTTTGGTAAAATTGTTTAGAAGATGGTGAGAAGATGAGTAGAAAAGTTGTAACACCTTTGTCTTTAGAAGAAATTCTAACGGAAAAGAGAAAGCGTATTTAATTGAAAGTTTTGGTGTATCTGAGATAGGAGTTTTCGGTTCTTTCGCAAGAAAGGCGAACAATCGTAACAGCGATATAGATATCTTAGTTGACTTTCAAATTGGTATGAAAACATTCGACAATTTTATGAATCTAAAATTCTACCTTGAAGACCTTTTTGGCAGAAAGGTTGATCTTGTCACAAAATCTGCTCTAAAACCAAGAATGCGCGATGTCGTATTGAAGGAAGTGATTTATGCCTAAAAAGGACATTACCAAAGGGTTTTTTCACAAAATACTTGCTTGGCCTCACATCGATATCCCCATACCCTGGCGAAAATCTCATCGTACCTTTTCCAAATTGTTTTCGAAGCTTTTTGTCGAAAATTTCGTTCAGTTTTTCGACAGCTTCTGAACCCCAAGCATCAAAATGTAGGATTCAAAGACATCTACCTTTGAACGTTCTTCTATCACTTCATATAGCCTTTTCCCAGGCGTTGAAACAAAGACAGTTACCCCCTTAGCACTTTCAAGAACAGACGGAACAGCTTCTTTTCTTAGATGCGAAATATCAAACACATCGTACCAAAACTTTGGTTATACATACTTTAAGGCTTCCAAAAAAAGCGAGTTTACTTTCTTCAAAAAACCTCCTATCCCTTTCATAACAAGTAATATCAAACGATGTTTAATAAAACTCAATCGCCCAAAAAGAAAAAGCAAGCGTAGCTATGTGCCGCGCTTGAATTGTTTTACTTGACTTAATCTCTGATGCACCCTTTAGATTGGGCACAACTTTTCTGTAACTCCCGAATAAGATGTTCTCTCGAACCTGTCAACTTAAGAAGGGAAAACTGCACCGATCAAAGAGGAAACCATAACCTGCTTATGTTAAAACGTCGCAACCTGTACGTCGTTATCCCTATCACGCTCTCAACAAGACTATTCTCCACAAACTCTCGTGCTCGTGTTCCCAATACTAATCGGGAACCTTCTTTCCGTGTGAAGAGTTGGTTCCCGTTTATTTTATCGTATTTCCCGACTTAAGTTGGCAGCTCCCTATTGTCGTTTCTTGAATGATTAATCACTGAGCAACATTCTATTTATATTCTACATCACCAAGTGTCTCAGTCCAAAAAGAAGGATCTTACCAGCCCAGAGAGTACTATGAGTGGTATGTGTTGAGGTAAAGCGCATGAAAAACTGCCTAAAATTTCAAGAAACATTACAACTGACTGGTTCCAATCCACCTTGATGTAAAGAAGCACCGTTTACGTTTTTGATCAACAGAAAAATTGAATACACCCTTTGTGAGGACGACGAGATTTTGGATTATCTCTATCAAAACCAATAATAGACCAAAACTACCCCCGCGCTGCGGGGGTTTTGCCATACATCATAAAAAGCTTAAAGATCTTCTTGCTGTGGGATAATTGAAATATCATAAAGGTTGATTATCCTTAAAATGGCTAAAAGCTTTTGCTTAAAATAGCTCAAACATCAACAAAATTGGCAACTTTAACCACCAAATTGGCAAAAACTTTGGCAAGCATGAAAATTTTTTGCGATATCGTCGTTTGCTTTGAAAAGTGTGAGGTTTTTATTGGTTTATCATTTCTTTCAACCTCGAAAGCAGATATTTCTTTAACTTTCTGACATCACGTAGGAGCATTGAAAATACATCTTTGTAGATAAGTACCACCAAACCTAAACCAATTAACCCAGAAGTTACTCCAGAGAAAGTGTTAAAGAAAGTGTTCACGAAAGCAACAAAGACTAAGATAGAAATTGAAAGATACGCTCTTTTAAAGTCATATCCAACAGGATAAAACTTGTTGGATGCCCAGCCTTCTATTGCAAAAACTATTATCATTGACAGACCTGTTGAAATTGCTGCGCCTTTGGCACCAAAGAGTGGTATAAGTGCTAAATTTCCAAAAACGTTTGCAATCAAAGCAGAGAAGTCAGATACAATGAACCAATGTGTTTTTTTTGCAAATTCAATACCTCGCGCAACTGTAAATGCCATCATGATAAGTGTCGGATAAAGAAGAAGAAAAGGAGAAATTTGTGCGGCAGTTCTGTAAGTTGAACCTAATAGTAGAAAGACTATATCCTTTGCAGAAATAAAGACTATTGACACAGTTATCATTCCAAATGCGACAAAGTTAAACATTTTTCTGAAGATCTGTTTATTATTTTCAGCGTTCTCGTGGTACAACCTAAGGGCATATGGGCCCCAAAAATTTGAATATCCAGCAGTTATAAGTGTTGTAAGTGAAACTAATTTATAACTTGCTGAATAGAAACCAACTTCTTCAAAGGTGGTAAAGAGTCTTAACATAAATCTATCCGTAAATATTAAAGCTTGATATGAAAGGGATGCAAATACCAATGGGGCAGAATATTTCACTATGTTAACAAATTCTTTAGAATCAAACTTTGGCTTAAGCCAATATTTTGCTTTGAATGGTAAGCCAATTAAAAGTCCCATGAACACGGAACCTAATGTTGCCAATATCAGCGTCTCGTACGTTCGTAAACCAAGAAATGTTAAAACGATTATTATCAAAAAGTTGCTAAGACTTTTGGAAATTTGCACAAGTGAATAGTATTTTCCTTTGTTTTCGAGCCTTAAAAGAGTTTCGTTGTATAGCTGAAATACTGAGAGAAATAAAGCTATTCCAAGTAAAGCCGGAACCTTTCCCTGGGAATTTCCAGCTACAAAACTATTTACTTTTTTCTCTAAGACTATCAAAAATATCCAGGTGACTGATACCAAAGCCAGCGGCAGAGAAATCGATGTCCAAAGAAGTGTGCTTTTTTCATTTTCATCTTTTGCGTAATAATGCCGTATGAAAGCATTATGCGTGGAGAACAAACAAAGTGGAAAGAGAAATCCTAACAACATTTGAAAAGTGGTGCTTTTTCCGAATTCTTCTGGGGAAATTATTCTTGTCACAGTGGGAACCTGAATGAATGATAAGAAAAAACTTACCCATGTTCCCGCTGAAAATGCAAAATAACTTTTTATAAAATTTTTTTTATAATCAAATCCCACTTTTGAATCATTCCTTTGGTTTGCATATTATTAATTTTTAAGAACTATGTGAAGTTAGAATATTTCTACACTATTCACCTCACAGTGGGCCTGTCAACTTAAAAAAACCACGCAAGTAATATAAAGAAAAGAAAAACTAGCTTCTGTATCCTCTCATATCTATGTTACAAAGTATCCTCTTGCTTTCCAATAATAAAGGCCTTTGTCTGTTCTCAGCCTACCTGTTATTCTTTTTACGCATCTTGCTCATCAATAATAAATATACCAACTGGAATCATTTATGTTTATCTTCATCTTTACAAAGCTTCATGGCTTGTCTCAAATCTTAAGTGCTGCCTTTCTCAGTATAAATCCATTAAATCACAAAGTTTTGGTTTTTCATTAATCTTATCGCATTCTGCAGTTTAAGTCACCTAACTTGATTTCTTATTTCTTAAGGGATGAGATATGTTTCTCAAAAATACTTCCTCGAACACAAAAATCTCACTTATTGGATTTGACATTGAACTAATGAATAACATTAATATTGTTTTCTTGGACGTTTCCTCTATTGTTTCAAGGATATCGTCTGCAAACCTATCATTAGCAATAAACTATAATACTTTATAAAGTCATATTAATTGACTCATATTTGAATCATTTTTTAAGCAAATTATTTGTTTATCTTTTAAAAAAGGTATTTTTTCTTCTGTGTTGCTTATTGAAGCATTGTTAATCAAATTTTGGTATTTTATTTATTTTCTATATATGCTCTCGAGCATTTTAGTTATGAAATGGGCCATTGTAACTTGAAGTTAGAATGCCAATTTTATTGATGGTTTCCCATCTTAATTAATGAACAAAATCTATATAACAGAAGAATATACCTCGAGTAGTTTAGCTACATAGACTTCAGAACTATGATTTTTCAGCACATATTTGCGAGCGTTAGATCGCACATGGAAAAGCGTTTCGTAGTTTTCTTTACAATATATTATTGCATCAATGATATCTTTCGAACTTTTTTGCGAGATAACCACACCTGTATCCAGGTGCTTTACAATTTCTTTCAATCCCCCAACATTTGTTGCGACAACAATTTTTTCGCAAGCCATACCTTCCAATGCAGATAATGATGTTGCTTCTTCAACGTCTGTCGAGGTGATTGATGGAACTAATATTACATCAGATAATTGGTATAGCTCTTGGACTTTTCCATACCCAACATTTTCAATAATTGCATAATTGTCGTTTTCTCGCATTATTTTGAGTATCTCTTTTTTTAGCGCTCCTCTTCCGGCAAATATGAAGAAAAAGGAATTATCCTTTATTTTTGCAAATGCTTCAGCAGCATATATGACACCATTTTTTGGCACAAATCTTCTGGGTACAAGCACGACAAACGCATCCTTAGGTATTTTATATTTTTTCCTTAAAGCTTCTTTCTCTTGATAATTTACAGGCTTAAATAAGTTCTCGTCTATAAAGTTATACATTACTACTACTTTTTCCTTTGGGACTTTGAATTTTTCAATAATATAATTTGCTATTCGTGTATCAACTGCTATTATCTTTTTAGCTTTAGTATATCCTCTTTGTTCAATTTCAGTCAACCAATTGTATAAGTCCTTATACTTTGATTTATCTAATCTTGCGTAATCAAAAAACTCATTGGCAAGGTATCCGTGAACCGTCAAAATGATATTATTACTATCAACAAATGTTGAAGTTACATCGTGACAGTGAGTAATTTCCCCTGAACATATTTGTTTACTGAAGAATTTTATTTGGTTGTTTATTATATGTTTTCCATATTTTGTGTAATTAAAAAATGCTCGAATGAGTCTTGAAATTACGCGTTCCAAAAATGTGTTATGATAATATATTCTATTTATGGAAATCCCTATTTGACCAAGTCTATTTTCCAAAATTTTTATATGTGCATGCTTTCCTCCTATTATTGGTTCAACCGGCGCATCTGCAGAAACAAGGTCAATTCTTCTTATCTTATCCATATTTATTTGCCTCCTTTTAATTTAATTCACTTCGATTATTCTGAACCGTTCTTTCACAAACCTGGTACTCCATTTCTACTATTTTTTTCCACGTGTAATTTTGCGCATGATCAATGAGCCTTGATATATTATATCCATTTTTCAAAATTTCCACAACCTTTTCAGCAAATCTTTTTTCAAAATTTTCCCCCTCAGGAACAACTAAATCCTCAAAACCTATCGCTTCAGGGATTCCCCCCACCTTACTTCCAATTGTTATAACACCGCACGCTTGTGCTTCAATCAAAACGGCTCCAAATCCCTCATTTCTACTTGGCAATATCATCACATCCATTGTATTCATCCATTTTGCAACTTCTTCGTGTGGAACTATTCCGGTGATTATATAATCTAGTCCTTTCATTTCTTTCTCTATCTTTTTCCTAAGTGGCCCATCTCCCACAATGATAAACTTTACGTTTTTTCCTTCATTAGCAATGTATCTGAAAATCTCAGGAAGTTTATCTGCCCTCTTTACTAAACTAAGGCTGCCAACAAAGCCCACGTATTTTGCCTCAGAGTTGTATATTCCAAATTCCCGCCTTAACTGATTTTTATCCATTGGTTTAAAAACATTTGGATCATATCCGTTTCCAGTCACAACAGCGTTTTTTCCTGAATATCCCATGGATTTTGCTTTTTCAAGAAGTTTATTGCTAACGAAAACGCACTTTGAGGCATTTTCCAAAACTTGCAAGTATAAGTTGATATTTTTTGGCATACAATAATTTATATCGCTACCATGCAGATGAACAACATATGGTTTTCGAATTTTTTTGCTCAACCTCATGGCAATTATTCCGGCAGGTAATCCTTCGTACATCCCATGAGCATAAATTAAGTCATATGATCGAAGATTTATACGAGACAATAAAAATTCCTCTAAGACACTAATTTGTTTTTCGTAATTTCTTCCAATTCGCCTTTTAATAACTTCAATTAACCCTTCTGTGTAATCGCATACAATTGGTGTCTTACCAGCAATATCTGTAGGTACCAATGTATGTTTTCTCAAGATTTTTCGCAACATGTTGACTGTCCAAGAGCTTTTAAACCATGTAATAACAACATCATAATCTACTCCAAATGTTTGCTTGTAAACAATCAGTCTTTTTTCTATAAAGCTTGCACCAAACGTTGAATGCTTCCTTTTCATTGGAAATAAATTTGTTATGAACAAAATTTTCATTTGCCTTCCCCTTTTTTCCAAGTCAAGCCACAAAACTCACATCTTTAGCAAGATTTCAACAATTCTTTTTGCCGATTCTCCATTTCCATAGACATCTGAAAAATGTTCAATTTTCTTTGTTAGAATGCTTAGAAAAACCTTATAGATATCACCACAACTTGAAAGCCTATTCCACCCAATTTCCACAAGCTCTCTCCAACCTGTGTCTGGCATCACAACTATTGCACGCTTGCCACAAAAATACGCCTCTTTCTGCAACCCACCACTGTCTGTTATCACCAAACTGCTCTTCTCCACCAACCCCATCATCTTCAAATAATCCAACGGCTCTAACAACAAAACTCCTTTTTCTATCCTACCCATAAGCCCAAACTTTTCAAGCATCTTCTTCGTCCTTGGATGTACCGGAAATACAATCTGCATCTGCTTCGATATCTTGTTCAAATTCTCAACTATAGCCTCGAGATTCTCTCTGTTGTCTGTGTTGAAATCCCTGTGAATTGTGCAAACTATGTATTCATTTTCTTTTAAACCGTATTCTCCTAAGACTGAATAATCAAAAAACGGTTTCATCTTCAAAAATAAATCGTACATCACATCTCCAACAAAGTAAACTCCTTCAGTTATTCCTTCTTTCTCAAGATTTTTCACAGCAAGCTGTGATGGACAGAATAACAATTTACTAACATGGTCTGTGACAACTCTGTTTATCTCCTCTGGCATATCCTTTGGTTTTTGCCTTATACCTGCTTCAACATGCGCAACAGGAATCTTTAGTTTTGCCCCAACAAGCGCACCTGCAAGTGTTGTGTTTGTATCTCCATAGACAAGAATTACATCAGGTTTTTCTTTAAGAACAACTTTTTCAAATTCGATCATTATTTTCCCCGTAACTTCTCCATGCAGTCCTGAACCAACGTTGAGATTGTAATCTGGTTCTTTCATCCTTAGTACTTCGAAAAACACATCTGACATGTTGTAGTCGTAATGCTGTCCTGAGTGAACCAAGATCTCTTGAATACCAGCTTTTTGCAATTCTTCTTGAACAACGGCTTCTTTGATGAATTGTGGGCGCGCACCAACTAAGGAAAGAACTCTCATTTTTGTTTTCCCCTTTGCTTATCAACTAATGCTGTCTTTGCGTCTCTATACGCGCTTTCATAACATTTTTTACCCAAGTTTCTATCGAAAAGTTTTCCTTTACTGTATTATAAGCATTTTCAGATATTTTTTCAGCAAGATCCGAAGGCAAAGTCAAAACTTGAAAGATTTTTCTGGCTAGTTCTTCAACATTTCCGTATTCAAATGTGAAGCCATTGTAATTTTCCAAAATTACTTTCTCATATCCCTCCCCTTTTGAAATTATCGGAATCATCCCATAAGACATTGCCTCTAAAAGCGCGTAATTCAGAAAAACAATCTCGCTTATGAGGACGAATATCTTACTGTTTCTATAGAATTCATGAGGATTATCTGTAAATGGTAATACCTCAATTTTTGTCGAAAACTTCTTATTATGTTCTTCTACAGCTTTTAGAACCTCATATTCATACTCAGGATCCATTGAAGGTGTCCGGTTTAACACATTAAATCCCACAATTTTTACTCTAACGTTCGGTTTGTTTCCGTAGACGTGCTGATACTGTTCTTCGAAGAAACCAATAGCTGTAACCAAATCCTTTGCTTTCTTTACTCTATGTATTCGATTTAACCAAAGAATGTGAATTTCTCTCTCAGAAATACGCTTTATAGTTTCCCATTCCGGTAATGGTATACAGTTTGGTTGGAAAATAGTTTTGTTTTCTAATTTTTTCTGTTTCAGTATTATTTGTAAACTGTGAAACTCTTTTACAATGATTAAATCAACAAAATGTAACGCTTTCCAAGTTAACAATCTTTTTAGGTTATCCTTTAAACGTTGAATCAAATTCTTTCTTCTATTAGCAAATGGATCGTTTCGATAAAGTTCCCAACCTATTATAACAATTGAAGTGTTTATTCCAAGAATCTTTGAAAAAATAATTATTGGGAAAGTTAGAACAGAATAATCATATATTTCTAAGTAGTCCGGTTTTTCTTTCAGCAAGCTCCAAAAAACCTTTAGAGTCTTAAAGAATGGATTCTTTGGAAGACCAATTATTTTAGCATTATATCTTTCGTTTACTTTTTTATTGGTTCCATACAAATCAGAAGCCAGTACGACTACCTCATAGCCTAATTTTTCGTACGCTTTTACAAGATAACCATATTTGTCTAGGAAAAATGGCAGAATTCCAATCATTATTTTTCTTGCCTTTTCCATGGGAAATCTCTCCTTCATTTACAGTATAGATCTTCAAGAATTTTTTTCAATCTAATTTCCATCAGCTTCCACGAGTATTTTTCTTCATAAAGTTTTCTAGCATTTCGGGAAAATTCAGTCAGTAATTGCCTGTTGCTTTTCAGAATTAAAATGGCTTGTTTAAAGGAATCTGCATCGTAGTTTACAATTAAACCTATTTTTTCTTTTTCTACAATATGCTGTAGTCCCATATCTTTCCCGACTATTATTGGTTTGCCAAGCATCATTGCTTCGTAAAGTTTGTTAGGAGAAGCGCGTCTGTTATTCGGAATTTTCGGATCATAGATTGCAACCAAAAGATCACAAGCTTTACTGTATTTCAACACTTGCTCATAAGAAAGCTTTCCATAAAAGACTACCCGCTCACATTTTTTTGATGCATTTAGAACAAATTCTTCCAAGACTCCGAAGCCACCTATATGAAGCTCAAGATCCTCATCTTGCATCACTACTTCGACGATTTGTTTTATAAATCTGTCTTCAGAAAGTAATCCAAAATAAGCTATTTTGAGCCTCTCTGATTTATTAAAATTGCTTTCTGGTGTTACTGTTTCATTGGCGAAGATATCTTCAGGCGTATTGTAGATGATCTCAACTTTATGCCTAAATTGTTTTGGTATTTCCTCAATTCTTTTATCATCGACTACGATTATCTTTGTGGCTCTCTTCATAATAAGAATATCCATAAAATCAAAAATCGGTTTGAGGATTCTCGGAACTTTGTATGCTGATGTGAATTTGTCTGCTATGTGATAGACGTATTTATATTTTTGACTATAAACACAGGAAAATAAGAAAGCAACAAATGTCATAAGAAAATCTATTGAATATATAATCTGAATCTCGTTTCTTACGGACCTTAGCACATTGTACGCTTTGAATACGTAAGAAAATATTCCCCAAAAATTTTGCAGTCCTAAACCATGCTTTATTCTTGATGATATTTCAAAATAAGTTACATTATCTAGTGGAACTTCTTTACGAATTACGCCGCTTGTGGCAGACTCCGAAACCCCCACCACGTATACCTTATAGCCCATTTGCGAAAATGTTTTTGTAAGTTTGAACATTAACGAATTTGATAAAAGCTCGTTTTGATACATAATTGCTATTCCTTTTTTCATGTTCATAATATTCACCCCTAATAGTTTTGCATTTCTTAACACAACTTCTCCCATCAGAGTCTTTAAATTCTGCATGTTCTATTTCAACATACGAAACTACTGATTATATGCAAATTGCTTCATACCTTCAGATTGTTTATAAAAGCAGGAAATATATACATTAGGAGCTGTTATAAATATTTTTTACTCCCACCGAAATACTCTTCGTGTATTGTAAGCGTCGAGTAAAAGCAATCCTTGAAATGAATTTTAATAGCGTGTAAAGTATCAGATATAATAAAAACGAACCGGACCTGTCAACATAAGAAGGAAAACTGCACTAATAAGAAATGGAAACAGCCTTTCACTATGTCACCAACCTGTAACTTGCTATCCCTATCACATTCTCAACAACACTTTCCCCCAAACCTCTCAGCAAATATCTTTTCCTCAGAGCTTCATGCCTAATTCCAATTATGGCTGCTGCCTTCCTTAATGCAAGTCCATAAAAGCACAAAACCATGCAGATACTTCCATCCTTACGGGAACTTCCTTTCGGTGAGAAGAGTTGGTTTTTGTTTATTTTATCGTATTTCCCAGCTTAAGTTGACACCTCCTTGATGTAATACTAATTTTTACTCATTTTTATCAATTCCAAAGTTTCAGATCAGATTGAAAGAAATATTGCCGGAATAGTTAGAAACAAAAGCGTTAGAGCATATACAGATATCAAATTTGATGATTTAAAGTTCGAATTGATTACTCTCTCAGAAGGAATTAATAATGAAATAGATGTTAAAACATAGATGACTCCCCTAAAGCGAAGTTCGGTTGAACCGTAATAAAAATATACGTAAATAACGACAAAAAGAGCTAATATAAGAAGAGAAAAAATTCTACTTGGAAATCTACCGGTAATCTTTGGGATACTTTTTAAGTTGATTACGTAGATGGGCAAAGTAAAATACCATAACAATGAGCCAATCGATGAACACACGTTCCCAATGTAAGTATAAAATTGAAAATACCTTTGTGAGCCAAACATCGATCTTATAGGGCCTGGACCAAGAATCAACCTGAAGACTCCTAGAAAATATCCCAAAACTCCCAGTTTCTTGTATTCACTGTATCCTTTCTCTAGAAGATTTTCTCTAGCCTCAAGCCAAATGATAATATTTTTGAGATATAGAGAAATAAAAACATAGATTAGGATCAATAGAAGCACTACGAGTGCAAGTTTCATTCCTAAGCGTTGAACACTAATCAACCTGAAAAAATGTACGAACAAAACTAAGAAAGGTATTATAAATCCCCAGGGCCTTACGCTAACTAAGGAAGTAATAAAGAATATCAAGTATAATGTGAAGAAGACAACTTGAGAAGGTAAGGATCTTCTTCGTTTAAAATAAATGAAGTAAATGTAAACAGATAAAATTGTTAAGAACAAAAACAAGACATCCTTGAGATTTCTTAGAAGTGAATATATTACTAAGGGATTTAAAATTGTAGTAAGGTATACGTAAGTTGGTACTTTTTTTCCAAGGAATTCATCTCTTAAAATCTCAAGACCTATTACAAAACTCAGGTCAAGAATAAGTAAATTGGACAAGTTGTTCCAAAATACACTTTTAAATGGGGAAGTCATTTGTATCAAAGCACCATAAAGAATGTATCCAAAATTATTAAATCCTCCCATATTTCCATCAAGTAACTGAAGGATTCCGTTCCAGTAATACTCGGCATCGCTCCAGTATACTTGTCTATTCCATATTGAGGTTAGTTCTACTCTATATAAAGTAAGAATCACAGCTTGAAGAAGAAGGGAAATAAATAGCAATAAGTTTCTATGTATGAATCGTTGTTTCTTAAGAAAAAAGAACAAAATCAAAATTTCGGCAAATATGATTAACATAGCTAATTCCTCCACAAATTTCTAATAATCGTACTAAACATTATACAACTTAACCATTTCCATAAGCAAGATCAAAGTCAATTGAAAATTAGGTATTTTTTATAACTAATCCTAGAACGCTCAATACAAATCTAGTCACGTTGTCAATATGATCGCACCGATATCCATTCTTCCAGTAATTTATAAAATTACTCTGACACCCGCTCCTTGTAACAATCGCTGCAACACTTGATGCATAACTGCAAGAAAAACTAACGAAAATCATTCGTTGTTGAATGTCAACAGAATTAATACATATACAATTACGTACGGTGCCATTTTCTTCCTCCAAAATTATGATTCATATTGGATACGATAGTTATCAACAAATCTTCTGACAGAGTAAGCACTTGTCGTTTGTTTTACTTTTTCGCGCACATCTGGATTCTTAGCAAAATCTTCGAGCAGATTTAAGATTTGTCCAACTGCCTCCTCCTCTTTCTCGTACAAATACCCGTTCTCCCCATGTTTTATAATATCGCTCTGACAACCGTTTTTTGTGACAATTGGTACTACACCATGGTGCATTGCTTCAAGCAATACCAACGGAAAACCTTCGCTGTCAGATGTAAGTAAAAATATATCAAAATCAGCCATAAGCTCTGGAGCATCTTTTCTAAATCCAAGGAAAAACAGTTTTCCCTCAAATTCTGGATGAGCTTTTAAATAATTTTGTACATACTTACTATATTCATCTTCCACAACATTTCCGCCTATCCAAACAAAAACGACATCATTTCGTTGCTTTAAAACTTTTTCGGCTATATTTAAAAATCTTATTGGGTTTTTTTGTCTGTCCAATCTTGCAACGTTTCCTATGATTTTAACGTTTTCAGGCAAATTAAGTTCTTTTCTTAACTTGCCTTTTTCAACTTTTTCAGGCGGAATTATGGTATTTGGGATTATTACGTATTGTTTTTCTTTACCAATCTTCCACTTTTTTGCCTTGTTCAAATCGTTTGTACAAAGTAAAACTATTTTGTCGCAAAGTTTTGAAGCAAATCTTTCTGCTAAAATAAGTATTTTTCGCTTTAAGCCAGAGTATTGCTCTATTCCCCACCAGCCGTGGACTGTGTAGATTATCTTTTTTACACCACAGCATTTGGCGGCAAGCCTTCCAATGATCCCAGCTTTTGAAGAATGCAGATGAACTATATCGTATCCACCAGATTTTATAATCCTTCGAAGTTCAAAAAATGCTTTAATATCCTTCAGCAAAGATATTTCTCTGACAAGATTTTTCACAACGTGCACTTTGACCCCAATCTTTTCAAGTTCTGGTATTAACATTCCATTCTCAGGTCCACAAGCAACTTCTATTTCAAATTCATTGGGATAATATTTCTTTAATCCATAAACCAATGTGTAAAGAACTTTTTGCCCACCAGCCCAGTCCGAGCGCGTGATAACTTGTAAGACTTTTTTCATCACTTTGCACCTTTCTTAAAGATTATTGTTTCAAGTGTTTGAAGCATTACTTTTATATCGATCCAGCTGTTGCCATTTTTGATATACCACAGATCATACTCGAGTTTCTTTTTGTATTCTTCTTTGTTCGAAGCATATTGATAGTTCACCTGCGCCCAACCAGTAATACCTGGCTTACAACGAAGTCTTAGATCAAAAAGAGGTATCTGTCTTGATAATTCCCGATGAAAGCTTATCTGCTCAGGTCTTGGTCCAACGATGCTCATATCACCTTTCAATACGTTTATAAACTGTGGTATCTCGTCAAAACGAAGTTTTCGAATTATCCTACCTACCTTTGTTATTCTATCTTGTTCTTGGTCTGCGAACTTTGGTGTTATCGTCGCAACGTTGCGCATGCTTCGAAATTTGTAAATTATGAATTTCTTGCCATCTTTTCCAATTCGTTCTTGCTTGAATATTATTGGCTTGCCATCTTCAAAGTATATCGCAAGTGCAACCGCAAGCATAACTGGGGAAAGCACCACCAACGCCAATATGGCTACAGCTATGTCTAAAATCCTTTTTGTCAACGTGTCGTGGTTTTTGTCAAAGGCAGTTTTGTAGTAGTTTGGATATGCCTCTACAAGTTCAAGCGGGATTCTTTTAAGATGCTTTTCCACAAGCTTAGGCAGCAACAATTGGTAAGATCCTTTTCCATCAAGCAGTTTCAATGTTGCTTCTGAAGCGAACAGTATATTTGATTTTCCCTGTGGAACGGTTGAAACTTTTTCTATTTCTATTGAACCTTCTTGCTCCAGCTCGTTGATAAAACCGTTCATCAACGGCTCACTACAAACAAGATAGTATTTTCTCTTTCTTGAAAAAATCATTTTCAAAAATCCTATTCTCAAAGGAACGAGTATGACAAAACAAAATAGCACATCAGACAAAAGAAGATTCCACAAAATGGTGTAGCGAAAGATCAGTTTGAAAAGCAAATAAGCTATCATCGATAAAAAAACCGCTACCGCGGTTCGAGAAAGTTGTTTTGAAATTTTTAACTGCTCTTTTTCATACACTCGCATTGAATACAAAAATAAACTTATCAACCCGGCAAGCCAAATATCTTGCCATATATTCCCATTATGGAAGATATTCCAAGCTGCTATTAAGGTTAAGTCTAAAAAAGAAAGCATTTGAAATACCCCCGGCCTTTCAAACCAATATTATTGCGGAAATTTCGCAAAGTTCATTTGTCAACTCGACGAATTTTCTTAAGCTTTCCTTCGTGACTTTCCCTTTTTCTAAAACTAAATATACCACCGAACCTGACAATTTTTCAACTTCAACGGCGCTGTCCAAGAAATTGGGAACTTTGATCAAAACAGGTTGGGAAGTATCAAATGAAACAGTTGTATCTTCGTCTACAACTTTAATTTTTCCGTTTAAAAGCGTAGGTATTCTTTTTGCAAGAATGTCAACATCATAGTCATTCAAGGATGCTAAGATTAATTTCTTTTTACCTGCTGCAATGTTCTTTCCAACAAGAATTGCCAGTTCGCTTGGTTTTGACGCATCCAAAATCGGAACGGTGTAATTTCTCAGGTCAAGTTCGTCTCGGATGTATTTGTCGCTGATATCTCTCAAAAGCCCGGCGACGATTCCCAAGAAAAGTCCTGCAACACCTGCAAGTGCAAGGATTATTTTCTTTCCAAGTCCTGCAGGTTTAACTGGTATTCTTGGCTCATCCACCACAACTGGAACAAAGGTGCTGTAACCAGCAAGGGTTAGGTTGACTTCAGCTAGTTTTTGTTTGAGCATAGCATAAGTTGCTTGTTTGATTTGGTATTCCAGTCTGAGTCTTGCAAGACGTTGTTCAAAGTCTGGAAGTTGAGATAACCTTTGCTCCAGGTTTTGTTTTCGCGTCAAAAGCGCGTTGTAGTTTATTCGAAGGGTTTCAAGTTCAGCTGTGGCGTTGATTAACCTTTGAAGCATAGAATCATAAAGTGGGTTTCCAGTTGTC
This sequence comes from Pseudothermotoga thermarum DSM 5069, assembly GCF_000217815.1. Classification (NCBI taxonomy): domain Bacteria; kingdom Thermotogati; phylum Thermotogota; class Thermotogae; order Thermotogales; family Thermotogaceae; genus Pseudothermotoga; species Pseudothermotoga thermarum. The sequence goes on from NC_015707.1 coordinate 1,633,219, forward strand.
ACACGTGCAGAAAGCGTTTTTGTTATTTCTTCTTTCAATTTGCTTTCAAGTTCTCTAACGCGAGCTTCTTGCATTTTTACTTCGTATGAGTTTTCACTGTATTTTTCTTTGAGAACTTGCAGCTCAACTTGAGCAGATGCAAGCTGGCTTTTGAGTTGATCGATGACCGGACTTGATATATTCTCTGGAAGGTTGATTTTGACGTTCATTTCTTTGAGTTTTTGGTTTGTGAAGTTGATCGTTGCTTTGGCAGCTTCGATGGAAGTTTGTACTTCAGCTATTCTCTGTTCCAAGTTAAAGTAGGTGTTGACAAGCATTTTCGCCTCTTCGGAAGGATTGTAACTTGTTTCTTTTACAAAACTACTTAGTTGTAACTCAAGTTGTGTAAGTTCTCTCTCAATGGTTGGTAAAACAGTTTCTATGTACTCTTTGGTCGCAACGTTTTGATCTTTTGTTAGCTCTTCAACTGTTCGAATAAAGTTCTTCACAAGTTTTGATAGAAAAGTATGTGCAAGCTCGGGTGATTCGTGAGCAAAGGAGATTTTCATTACGTTAGAACTTTTCTCCAGCATTTCGATTTTCATTTCTTTTAGCACAGAACTAACCAACAAGTCAGGAGTGAAGCGTTTCTTATCTTCTTCTTTTTCTATGCGATTCAGATAGTATTCGTACAAACCAGATTCCTTTATAGTTGGTTCAAGTACACGACGACTTTTGAGCAAGGCTATTTGATCTGCAGTACTAGAACCTGTTTCAGGTAGCCCAACCAAAGCACCAAGCTCAGAAGGAAGGCTGATCGAGCTTCTGGAAGGAGCGGGAATTCTTATCGTCGCATAGGCTTCGTATTTTGGTTTGTAGAAAACCAATAAATAGACCAAGGTGGCAAAAAACACAAGCAGAAAGATCGATATAACCGTTTTCTTTCTTTTCCAAAGTATTTTGAATATTTCAGATAAACTGATTTCATCGATGTATTCTTGGTTCATGTTCTAACCTCCTGATTGGTTATCGAATTACTGTGCGGACGGTGATTATGGTGTTTAATATCGCGTTCACGACTGGTAATATATCCAGTGCTGTGACAAAAGGATTGTCCGGCACGAAGATGACATCGCCAGGGCTGAGGATTGGATCAACTGCAACTTGTCTTCCCCTTGCAAGCCCAGTCAAATCGAGTTTCTGTGGATTTGGATCGGAAAGTCCTCCTTTGAATAGATACACGTTGTTCGGTGCTGCTTTTGCAGTGAATCCTCCTTTGCTGATCAAAGCTTGTACAACAGTCATTTTCTCTGTGAGAGGCACAACACCTGGCGAATTCACCTCACCAAGCACGTAAGCAAGGTTTTGTGGAACGCCAACCACTTTGACAACATCGCCGGGTCTTACCACAAATCCACGGGTTTTTTCAAAATCGGTTATATCGATCTCATGAGTTTGCAGGTCACGTATGAGTTGAACCGTTCTGTATGCCCTATCAACGTTCAATTTTGTCAGAATTTCATAAAGAGTCATTGTTCCACGCTGAGGGTCGATGTATATCAAACTTGGTGAACCATTTTGATCGATGACGTAAACAAAGCTTTCCGTATCTTGCTCAAAGATCAAAGTTGTTCCGTTTTGAAGTTGAAAGTTCGTGTCCTCTGACCATTCGATTGTTGTGAATTTTTCACCATTAAACATTTGAATTTTTCTGCTCACGCCAGAAGGTATTCCACCAAGTTTTGCTACAAGATTTTTCAAATCGAAAGGCTCAACGTGCGTGAATCTGAACAAACCGTTTGGAACACCCCTTCCAAAGACATAAACGTGGTTGGGCTCTTTGAAGGTAACGTAGACAAAATCACCGTCTTGAAGTTGATAGTTAGCCTTTGCCTCTGCAAGGTCAAATGCATCAAAGCTTTCCACAACTTTCCCATTTCTTATAACCAAAACCTTGTCGGAGATGTAATATTGAGTTGGATCGATGATCAACCCACCGATTTTTCCAAAAAGGTTTATCAGATCGGCTTTTTCATAGTATTCAAACTGAACACGACCTGTGTTTGGAACAAAGCCAGAAACCACCACGTAGATTGGTTTTTTCAAGGTTATCTTAACAAGGCTAGCCTTTGGTACAGCCACGTCGGACCAAGGATCTAACTTTTCACCGTTGATCTGGACTTCTTCTATTCTGCGGTAATCGTTTAAACCTATCTTTGAGAAAATCCTCTGCAAAGTTATCTCTTCGTTGTATCCAAAGGTTACGTAGGATGCATAGTCTCCAACAACGTATACAGCGTTGGCAAGGCTTGAGTGAACTATCAATGTATCGTCGCGGTTTAAATCAACGTCGTTTTCTTTGAAGATGAGTTGATCCGGTGTTCTTTCGGCAAAGATTTTTCCGTCTCTTAAAAGTACTATCTTCTCTATGGTTTTCGGTTCGGATATTCCAAGGGATTTGAATAAGTATGAAAGTGTTCTTGGTTCTTTGTAGCTGAGCGTTTTAAGACCACTTCCAACAGGTCCTACGATAGATACTCTGAAAGGTTCATAAAACACATGTACGCTGTCTGCGATGTTCAATGGGATGTCTTTGTTTCCAAAAAGTACGTCTTTCACGTTGACAGATTCTTTGTTGTTTATAAACACTGTTCCTTCGTTTTCAACTTCTTCATTGGTCAGTCCAATTTTCAAAAGAAGTGTTCGAAGGGTTTTTGGTTCGTCGGCAAGTAGGAAAATTTTTCCGGTCTGCTTGGCAAAGCCTTGAACGTAAACGTAGAATTCCTCGTATCTTTTGATCTCCACAATTGATCCTATTTCTATTGCTACATCGCTTGCTCTGTCCAAAATCGAACGATCAAAGACCTTCTTTTCACCGTTTGGAAGAGTTATAACAACCGATTCGACGGATTTTTTATCGTCGTTTGCTATTCCCTGAGCTTTGGCAAGCAAGGTGGAAAGGTTCATCGGTTCATCAGGTAGAAAAGTTTTTTGACCTGGATTTGTAACGTATCCAACTATGTAGGCATATCTGTCTTCGCGTTGGGGAATATAAAGATGTGAACCAGGTGAAAGTTTATAGTCTTCTAAACCAGCTATTACCTTTTCCAAGTCGATCGTTAACACTTTTCCATCGATGTAAAGCCTAGCTGATTCAACCACCGCAGTGTTTTTGTTGAGCGTTCCAAGTTTCGCAAGCAAAGCTCTTAAAGTAAGATCGGGAGTGTAGCGCTCAATCAAACTGTAAGCACCTGTGACTTGCACAAGCTGAGGATAAACCAAAGGAGGCAAATGAATCGCATCGCCTTCTTGAAGGATTATGTCTTGTTCAAGTTTGCCTTCGTAAAAAAGTGGAAGAAGGTTGAAATTCATCACTTTTCCATTTCTGATGACTTTCACATTGGAAAAATCAACAGGGTCGTCTTTTGAAAGCTGCAAGCGCAGAATTAGTTCTGAAAGAGTTACCTGAGGTTTGAAGGATATGTCAAAAGGTCGGTTCAAAGCGCCCTGAATAAAAACATACATTGGTGCGTATTCAATTACGTAAACTGTCATTGAAAAATCACGTAGGTATTTTCTCACATGTGCTTCAAGGTCTGTTTTTATTTGTTCAACAGTTTTCCCAGCGGCAGGATAATTTCCAAGGTATGGATAAGGTATTGTTCCGTCCCAAAGAACTTTCACAGTTCGTGTGAAGGTTTGGTTCTCTGGGTAAATTTCGATCCTCAATGTGTCGCCAACTCGAACGGTGTAAGCCAAACCGAGTAAAGATACCGTCAGCAGGAACAATACGATCAACTTCTTGTGCACTCTGTTCACCCCAATCAGCTTTAACTTATTCACACAGCACGCAACCATCTCGCCGTGAGAAAGAGTATGATTATTGTCAGCACCAGCAAAAGCAATATTAGTCGTCGTTTTCGCATTGCACACACCTTTTATGTATGATTCATTTATCCGACCATGACTATTTTACCAAGTGATTGGGAAAAAGCAACGGCGTTTTGAGATACAATTTCTGTTGGGTGAAAGTGATGAGTAGATCGATTTCGGTGGTATGTCTTATGTATATGCTCTTGATGTTTTACGTGGTTGTGGTTGATGCAGCTTTGGTATTTGATTTGAACCACCAGATGGTTTTTGATCATCTTAAAAACCAAGTGGCTTTACCAGGTATGTTACCTGTGGTTGAACAACGAGAACAGACTAACAGTTTAATGCTGCGATTCAATCCTTCCTTTCAAGTTTTCGAAAAGGCAGAACCAATTAAAACCGGCTGGTTTGTGATCTCAACACCACCGTGGGAGAATTTTTACGTTTTTGAAAAGACACCGTATTTGGCTGAATTTAGGTTGGATTTAAACTTTGGAAGTTTTTATACTTTAATCAGCCTTCAAATGAAAAACAACTATGCATTTTTTCATTTGATTTCCCCAACTAATTTACCAATCTATGAAAATCCATTTGTAGCTTTGGATACGAATTTTCCTTACAAAGGATACGGCGTTTATCTCAAAGATGAGTTTTTCATACTGTTTGGTAGAACAAAACTTCGTTGGTCAAGTTCCGATTTTCCAGTTGCCCTTTCAGATGTTAGCCCTTACTTTGACAATTTCACACTGTCTTTGGGTGAAAAACCTGTTAGATATGTTTTCAGCGTTGTTTCGATAAACCCTGTTTTGACAAAGGAGGAATGGGAAAGACAAACAAGTTTTATCCCCGTGAACGCCGATCCAATCTCGCCATACTTTGAAAAAGTTAAAACTTTGATCGCACACAGGTTGGATTTCCCTTTGAAGGATAATCTTAGATTTGGCATCGGCGAGCTTACGATAGTTGGTGGGAAATATCCAGATTTGTTTGTTTTAAGTCCATTTGCAATTTGGCACAACAACTTCAACGAAGGTTATACTAACACAATGGGGAGTTTGGATTTTTCTTGGGTGCTCATAAAAGGTTTTGAAATTCACGGAGAATTTGCATTGGATGAGTTTGTATTTGAAGCTACTGAAGATGAAAGCAAACCAACCGCGTACGGTTACAATTTTGGGGCAAGAAAGGCTTTTGAAACAGGTTTTGGAAAATTTTTGCTAAGTGTTGAATATGCAAAAACAACTCCACTGATGTACAACTCCTTTTTGCCGTACTTGAAGTTTTACAACAGGGTCGTGTATCTTTGCAACTACCCTCCTTCTAGGATCATCGTGGACTATCCAATTGGTTTTGCCTTTGGACCAGATGCGCAGATTTTGAATTTCTCTGTATCGTTTTTCAACGATCAACTTTTCTTGAGTGGAAACATCTTTTGGCTTAGAAAAGGTCCAAACGATTTTTATACTGAATATCCCCATGTGGATGAATCAAAGGCAAAAGACATTCTTGGATTTAGTATAGAGGGAAAATACAAGTTTTTCAACTTTTTTGCAATGGTTGCCGGTGAAAAGTTTTCCATCGGCGGTGGAATAAGCGTTGAGATTCCACTGAAAATCTTTTAAAGTTCACCGTAAAGGATTTTACCTGTTTCGATCACTTCAAGAATGAATGGATTCTGCCGGTCTCGCATTTCTTGAAATTCTTCAGGTGTGTATCCCAAAGGCTCGACGGGTATTCCTATACCATCGTTCAAATCCAAAAGAAGTTTAACCCTGTCCAAAAAGTTTTCTTTAAAATCGGCAATCACAATTATATCCACATCTGAGCCCTCGTTGACATCCCCGCGCGCAAAGGAACCAAACAAAATTACACAACGAGGTTTAAGGGTCTCGACAACCCTTTGAGTGTATTGACTCGGCATATCTTATGCACCTTTGAGCAACCTCCTTCGTATAAAATTGATACGGTGCTCCCGAAGGGTAGAAGTAGTACAACTTTTGACTGGCAGTCTCTCTGCGATCAGCATTTTCTTCCTGCCGATACGAGTAATGCGCCGAAGGGTTTTAGATATTTTCTTCCAAAATTTTCAAACTTGTGCGCATTTTTTAAGATGAACTTTGGTGCAAACGGTCCAAAGAATACAGAGGAATTTGTCGATACATCGCAGAGATATTTTTTCATCAATCTGTTGAGTTCCCAATACGTGTAAAAATGCATTTCTCTGAACAAATCATCTTTGTTAAACAAACCCTTGATCTTTCTCACGATACCGTAAAGGGAGAAGAGATTTAACACCGCGACAACTACCTTTCCATTTGGCTTTGTTACCCTGACCATCTCTTGCAGAAACTTCTCGGGAGACTTAGAATTTTCCATTGAGGTCATGGAAAGAGTTATATCAAAGCTGTTGTCGGGATAGGGAATTTGCTCGCCGTAGCCAAATTTTACTTCAAAGCCTCTTGATCTTGCTATTTCAAGCATCTTTTCGGCTGGATCTATACCATAGACTTTGGCGCCAAGCTTTCTAAACTCCATCGCAAAAAGCCCCGTACCTATGCCCACTTCAAGCAAAGTTTTTCCTTGCAAATCTCCCAAAATTTCAAGAAGAGCTTTTAGTTCAAGCTCTTTTACAACTTTTCCTTGTTCTGTTTCAAACCATTGATCGTATTGATCTGCGATTTGGTTGAATTGTTCTTCCACGGACTGTTCACCCATCTATTTAGTATAAGGTACGCGTAAATCACTGTGAATTTCACCTTTTTGTTGACGGATTAATCTCGGATTCAGGTTGTGATGAGATTTCTTGACACGATTGATGAAAACTGCGTAATGAATAAATCTTTTAAGCTTTCGTTGCCATATCTTGACATGAAAAAAATTTTATAGTAATATCAATAACAAGAAAAACATTTTCACCATATACTATGGGGAGGTGTTTGTATGAAGAGGTTATTGGTAATGCTTTTGCTGGTTGCGACTGTACTCTATGCCTTTGGAAAAGTCACCTTCGGTTCGACGCAGCTGACACCCGCAGCAGAAAGAGAATTCATGATCAGAACACTTGCTGAATTCTCGAAGACCTCTGGAATAGCTGTGGAGTTTTTGAACTTCGAGTATGCCGATCTTCTCTCGAGGGTTGAGGCTGAAGATAGGGCAGGAAAAGTCTCGCTGAACCTGGTTGGAGATCTGCAAAGTGGTTTGGTGAACTTGGCTGCTCAGGGTTTGCTGATGGACCTTTCGAACGTGGAATTTGTTGGCAGAACCTTCCTTAAGAGTTTGGAAGATTACAGTTACTACAACAATCAGAAGATTTTCATCCCGTGGATGCAGGCGACATATGTGTTTGCCATCAACAAGAAGGCTTTTGATTATCTACCATCAGGATTAACTAAGGAAGATGTTCTCAACGGCACGGAGAAATGGACCTATGAAGCGCTGCTCGAATGGGCAAAGAACTTGCAGACTGCGACAAGAATGCCACAACTTGGTTTTCCTTTAGGTCCAAGGGGTCTTTGGCACAGGTTCCTGCACGGTTACATCTATCCATCTTATACGGGATATCAGGTGAAGGAATTCGATTCACAGAAAGCTTTACCTATGTGGAGCTTTATGAAGGAACTTTTCAACTATGTGCATCCAGCAGCCACAACCTGGGATAGCATGGATCAACCGCTTCTTAGAAACGAGGTCATGATAGCCTGGGATCACACCGCAAGACTCAAATCTGCAATCGTTGAAAGACCTAATGATTTTGTCATAGCTCCTTCTCCAAGAGGTCCGGCTGGCAGAGGATACATCGTTGTTTTGGCAGGACTTGCAATACCCAGAAAGGCTGATCCAGAGCTTCCAATCAAAGTCATCGAATTTCTGACAAGCCCACAAACCCAGCTTGCCGTTCTTGAAAACGTTGGTTTCTTCCCAGTTGTGAAGGAAGCAGAAGGGGTTATTCCAGAGGGAGCACTCAGAATTCTTGCAGAAGGTGTTATAAAACAAGCCGATGCCCCAGATTCAATAGTTGCCTTTATCCCAAGTCTTGGAGCCAAGGGTGGAGAATTCAACGAGACGTACAGAGACGCTTTCACAAGAATTGTATTCAACAAGGAAGATCCTTCAAGAGTTATCAAAGAACTCGGGACAAAGTTGAAGAAGATATTCGCCGATTTGAACATCGAGCTTCCGTAAGAAATCGTCTACCCCAGGTGGTGTTGAACACCTGGGGTTTTTCCAAGGTAAAAGGCGGTGAAATTGTGAAGAAGGAGAATATCATTCCATTTCTTTTGATCCTTCCAGCTCTTGTGTATCTTTTGGTATTCATAGGTCTTCCAATTGTGGAGGCTTTCAAACTCGCCTTTTCAAATGAGAAGGGAATTTTCGAGAACTTCAGGCTGGTTTTCTCTTCGAAAGCTTTTTGGGACGCTTTGAAGAACACGATTTTGCTTGCGGCAGTGGTTATTCCGATTCAGTTTGTAATCGCTCTTTTTCTTGCGTTGCTTGTGAACAAGAAATTGAAAGGTTACACCACCCTGCTTTACATAATAGCGGCTCCCTTAGCATTGAGCGACGTTACGGCAGGTCTGATAAGTTATTCGATTTTTGCTCCCAATGGGTATCTGAACAGAATACTGCTTGGGATGAATTTAATAGATAGACCAATTTACTTTTTTGGTTGGCTTTTCAGAAGCAGGGAATTCTTCGTGATTGTAATGACAGAGGTTTGGCGTGCGACTCCTTTGGTTTTTGTGATACTCCTTGCCGGTTTGCAATCGATAAATCAAGAGTACATTGAAGCTGGCCAGGTCTTTGGATTTTCTGCATGGCAGAGGTTGAGCAAGATTACTCTACCTCTTTTGAAACCAGCTATTCTCTCGGCACTGTTGATAAGAACGTTGTTTGCCTTCCAGATTTTCGGCGTTGTGTGGTTGTTGTCTGGGAGGAACATACCGGTGCTTGCCGGGGAAACTTACTATTGGTGGCTGTTGAGAAACGATAGAAATATATCGAGTGTTTATGCTTTGATCATAGCCTTTGTAACTTTCCTTGTAGGTTATTTCTATGTGATGACGATTAAATCGAAACATATCGAAGAGGGGGGCAAAACATGAAAGCCCTTCTGTATGCACTGGTGTTCGTGGTAGTTTCTCTGTGGTTTCTCGGACCGATGTTCATAACCTTTGTGGGGTCCATGACACCTGCTTCGGAACTGTATTCTTTTGACAGAATATTCCCGTCAAAGTTGACATTTGATCATATTTACAAACTACTTGTTAACCTTGGTGGATGGCGTGCGACATTGATAAGTTTCCAAGTTGCTTTCACAGCTATAGCTATATCTTTTGCGATCGGTATACCAGCAGGATATGCTTTGGCAAGGTATCGTTTCAAAGGCAAGAATTTCATAATACTTACCATGCTTTTCACAAGATCTATACCTTTGATAGTGATAGCTATACCGCTTGTTGTGTTGTATTTGAGGATGGGTTTGGTTGACAGTCCATTTGGAGTTGCGTTGGCACATGCTGCGATGATGCTTCCTTTTGTCATTCTAATAACCTCAAGTGTTTTCTCCGGTGTTTTTGTGGAATACGAAGAGGCAGGGATGATCTTCGGCTTGACGAGGTTTGGTGCATTCTTGAGGATAACAATGCCTTTGGCGCTGCCTGGTTTGGCGGCTTCTGCAATATACGCCTTCATCATGTCATGGAACGAGATATTTGCCGCATCCGTTCTTTCACTGCAGAACAGAACGCTGCCGGCACACATACTCGCCACTGCCATGGCTTCACCGGATTATTTCAAATATGCAGCCGGAACAATAATGGCTGTGCCAGCTTTGCTGTTCATTTTCTTCATAAGGAAATACCTGATAACCCTTTGGGGCATATCTTTGAAATAGGAGGGATCAACTTGGCAAAGGTTGTAGTTGAGAATTTGAGCAAGTATTTCGATAGAGTGAAAGCTTTGGACGGTGTTGACATAACGATTGAAGATGGGGCTTTTGTGGTCTTGCTTGGGCCTTCTGGTTGCGGTAAAACGACTTTGCTTCGCTGCATAGCTGGACTTGAGAAAGTAACATCAGGGAGAATTTTCTTTGACGATGTTGAAGTTACAACACTTCAACCCAAAGACAGGAATGTTTCGATGGTCTTTCAGAGTTACGCACTTTGGCCACATATGAAGGTCAAAGATAACATAACCTATCCAATGAAGTTGAAAAAAATATCGAAAAAAGAGATAGAAAAGCGGTTGAACTGGGTTGCCTCGTTGCTGGATATATCACAACTGCTGAATCGTTATCCTGCGCAATTGTCAGGTGGGCAACGACAGAGAATTGCAGTTGCAAGAGCCATTGTCTTAACACCAAAAGTCTTGCTGATGGACGAACCACTTTCGAATTTGGATGCTTTGCTGAGGGTGAAGATGAGAAGTGAGTTGAAGAAGCTCCATGAAGAAGTCAAGGTTACCACGATATACGTTACACATGATCAGACTGAAGCCATGACGATGGGAGACAAAATTGCCGTGATGAACGCTGGAAAGATTGTGCAGTACGGCACACCGGATGAAATATATCTAAAACCAAAAACACTTTTCGTCGCCGGGTTTGTCGGCTCTCCCCAGATGAATTTTCTCAAAATGAGAGTGGAGAATGGCAAGTTGTCAGGTTATGGAATTGAGATAGTTTTGCAGAAGAATCTTGCGTTAAAGGAAATAATCCTTGGAATCAGGCCGGAACACATAACTTTGGAGAAAACAAAACATGGTCTTCCTGTTAAGGGAACTGTCTACTTTGTGGAAAAACTCATGTCAGAAACGATTCTTCATCTTTCAATAGGCGACAATAAACACGTTGTGGTGAAAATTCCGTACAACATTTCTCCGAAAGAGGGTGAAGAGCTCACGGTGTATTTTGATGCAACGAAATTCCATTTCTTCGATCCGCTAACCGAGGAGAGGGTCGAATTATGAAAAAGCGCTTTTTTAATTGCTACTTCGACTTGAATTGAAAAACAAAAATATGAGCTGCTGAACTCTTATATGAAGGAGGGAATAGCGTGAAATACTACAACGATCTTCCTGAAATTGAAAACTGCGATATCGTAGTGGGTATCCCAAGTTTCAACAATGCCGAGACGATAGCGTACGTTGCAGAACAAGCGGCAAGGGGAATAACTGAGCTTGGCTTAAAAGGTACAGTTGTCAACTCTGATGGAGGCTCGAACGATGGTACAAGAGAAGCTTTCATGAAGGCAAATACATTGAATATTCCAAAGCATTCTTTGGTTTACAAAGGAATACCGGGTAAAGGAAGTGCGATCAGAGCGCTGTTTGAATTTGCTCACAAAGCCAACGCAAAAGTTTTCGTGATGCTGGATTCGGATTTGAGAAGTGTTAAACCCTGGTGGATTGAGAGGTTGGCAAATCCTATCCTTAGTGGAAAAACGAGTTATGTTACTCCACTTTATGTGAGGCATAAATACGATGGGACGATCACAAACAACATTTGCTATCCTTTGATATCAGTTCTCTTTGGCAAAAAGATTAGACAGCCAATAGGAGGGGATTTTGGAGTTGGAAAAGAACTGATAGATGTTTATCTATCCAAGAACGTCTGGGAAACGGATGTTGCAAAGTTTGGTATCGATATATGGATGAGTGTTACGGCAGTCGTTGAGTCGTCGAAGAAACCTGTTCAGGCAGCTCTCGGTGCGAAGGTTCACGATGTGAAAGATCCTGGGAAGCACCTTGTTGGAATGTTTTTGCAAGTGGTTCGAACTCTGTTCGATTTGGTTGCCTTGCATTTGGACAAACTGGATAAATTCAACGAAATTGAGCAAACTGACGTTTACGGAAGTCAGGTTCAAGAAAAGGTTGAAGAGATCGTCATAGATCTGGAAAATTTGAAGAACAGAGCAAAACAAAATTTGGCGGAAAGACTACACTCTTTGGACTACATTCCAAAGGCAATTACAGGTAAGATATTATCGACGGGTAAATTAACAGCAGAAGAATGGGCAGAGGTTGTCTTTGAGTCGCTTGTTTTGTACAGAAAAAACAAAGACGAGGATATAGTTATGAATTTGCTGCCGTTTTACTTTGCAAGGGTGGCTGGATTTGTGGAAGAGACGTTCGATCTGACAAGCGAACAAGCAGAGAAAGTAATCGAGGCTCAGCTTGAGGTGTTCAAGACAAAGAAAACTGAATATGCCAAGAGGTGGTAAGGTTGATACTCGATCAAATACTTGGTATCTACGATAGGTTGAGTGAAACGGAGAAAAAAGTTGCAAGCTATGTTCTTGAGAAGCCCGATGATGTTATCCACTATTCCATCACGGAATTTTCGAAAATAGTACAAGTCAGCGAGACGTCGATCTTCAGATTTGTGAGAAAACTGGGATTTGATGGATATCAGGATTTCAAGATCGAGCTAACGAAGCAGATAAGCGGTATGAGGGCATCAGAGGAGTATTCAGAATCGGAGACTTTGAACGAATATATTGCGGAAATAAAGTCGCTTGTGGAAAGGCTTGGAAGGACTCTTGATGAAAAGGCATTGGACAAAGTCAGCGATTTGATTATATCAAGCAGAAAAGTCATTTTCTTCGGTGTGGGTCTGTCTTCTGTCGCAGCGGAGTATGGAAGTTTGTTGCTTTCAGTTCTGGGAATTCCAGCTTTTTGCTACAACGATCCACACATGCAGGTTACCGTAGCCACAGGATTGAATGAACACGATCTGGTCATTTCGGTTAGCCATAGCGGAAATATCAGAGATACCGTGAAATCAACGCAGGTTGCAAGAGATGTGGGAGCAAAGACTGTTGCCATTACAGCGGGGATAAATTCACCGCTCTCGAAAGTGGCGGAGATCACTTTGTACAGTCCAGTGGCAAGGTTTGAGAAATACGAGTTTTTGAGAGGAAATCTTGGAGAAATAGCCGTGGTGGAGATCGTGTTTCGGATGGTTCTGAACAAGATTTTTGCCTCTAAGAAAAAGCATCTTGAGGAACTATCGCAGGTTCTGAAGCCCAAAAAATACGAAGGTGGAGAAGAATGAAAATCGGTCTGTGTCATTTTAGAGCGGGTTTCACCGATGGAGTTTCTCTTGAGATGGAAAAATTCAAAAAAGTTTTGGAGAAGATGGGACATACTGTTTTCTATATCGCAGGTGATTTTGGAAATGTAGAAGGCTTTCGGGTTGAGTCGCTGAGTATGAAAAATGAGAGAAATCTTTGGATTCACAGAAATGCTTTTGAAAAACTTCAAGTCTCAGAGCAAGTATTCGTTGAGTATTTCAACGATTATGTAGCCCAAATAGAAAGAGAGCTTGAGGAAAAGATTCCTCAGTTGGATTTGATCTTTGTCAACAACATCTTTTCGCTTGGATTCAATTTAGCTGGTGCTGTGGCTGTTTTCAATTTCACAAGAAAAAATGGTATAAAAACAGTTTCTCACAACCATGACTTCTACTGGGAAAGACCAAGGTATTCGACGCCGACCTTTGGCTTTGTTGTGAAAATACTCGAGAAATACTTTCCCCCGAAAGAGATAGAGCTGAATTTGACGATAAACAAAATCGCTCAAGAAGAACTTTTCAAAAGAAAGGGTATCAATTCTATTGTCGTTCCAAATGTCTTTGATTTTGACCAAGATCCATGGGTTTTGGATGAATACAACAACGATCTCAGAGATGTTCTTGGAATAGATAAAGATAGTCTGTTTGTTCTTCATGCCACCAGAATCGTTCCAAGAAAAGCTATCGAGATAGCAATGGATTTTGCCAAAGAGTTACAGCAGATTTCGCAAAAGCAAGTGAATTTTGTCATTGCGAATTTCTACGAAGATGAATCAATTGATTACTACAAAAGATTGGCAGAAAAAGCAGAATCGATGCCCTTTAAAACCCACTTTGCCTTTGATCTGGTTAGAACAGAAAGATTTACCAATGGAAGAAAGTATTACTCACTGTGGGACATGTATGCAAATGCAGATTTGGTCACCTACACGTCTGTGGCAGAAGGGTGGGGGAACCAGTTGATCGAAGCTGTCTTTGCGAAGAAACCATTGGTCGTTTTTGAGTATCCTGTTTACATAACGGATATAAAACCACTCGGTTTTGAGTTTTTCTCCTTGGGTGATTATGCCTCGCTTGATCATGAAGGCTTTTGGACGGTGCCAAAGGAAAGATTACGCAAGACCGCACAAGAGGTGACTGATGTTCTTTCGAACAAAGTAGAACTAAGTAGAATCGTGGAGAAGAATTTTGAGATTGGGAAGAGAAATCTGTCGCTTACAAATCTGGCTGAGTATCTGAACATGATTCTTGAGAAATTGAATTTGCCATGCGACGAAGGTTTTTAACATTTCGTCCCTCGTGAACTCTGAGTAGCCTATTTCTCTTGTAGAATTCTCAATTTTTTCCATTGCTTCCAAGATATCCCTCAGAAACAACTTAAAATGCCTTTTCACAGATATATCACTTCCCTGAGAATTCCTTCTATCAGTTCTTTTCTAATCCCTTCTTTCCTTACAACTTCTACCTCCCTAAAGGTGATCTCAGATACATTTCCAAGGATATTACTTCCAGCAGATTTGGGACTTCTTCAAATTCAACGAGCAAGTCGACATCGCTTCTGTTCTTTCGTTCCCCTCTTGCAAAAGAACCAAAGATGCCTATTTTAGCCACTTTATATTTGTTTGTTTTTAGTCGACACACTTTATCACCTGAACCTGCAAACTTTCACTTTTATGTAGCAGTCCTGCAGTTCAGGACAAAAAGTAAAATAACATTTTTTCGTCTTTTCGATGACCGCAACTCTTCACGAAAATGCTTCAGCTTGGATTATACCAAATCCTCGTGATACTAACCGAGACCGCTCCTCATCAACGAAACGATGACAGATCGTCCTCATTAGTTGAAACTTCCAGCCGACGTTTTCTCAGTTTAACACTTTTGATGATCACAAAGATTGAATAAACAATCAACGACAACAGCACCCCAAACGCAGCACCGGTCATATCGATTATCACATCGTCCAAAGAAGAGCCGCGGTGGTAGAATTTTTGATTGTACTCGTCAAAGACGGCTATTATCGTTGGTAAGCCGATGCCGTAAGCTATCGCGGAAAGAATCTTTTTGTTGTACAAAAGTCCAAAGAAAAAGCAAGCAATGCCAAGTACAAAATAAAGTCCAAAATGGGCTGTTTTTCGAACAAGATCACTTGTTTTTGGCACTTTGTTTGGAAACCAAGCTTTTTCCAAAAAACTTCGAAGCCTAACGTAAAGGTTTGTTTTTGTGAAATCCAAAGTTTCATCGAGCTTTTGCAAAAATCTGTAGAAGTTGGTTGCCTGTTTTTCTGAATTCACAGGAGACTGAGATGAAAAGTAAAAGATGAATCCAACCCACAGAAAGATAGACAAGGTTAAAAGAATAAGCAATGTTTTTTTCATTTCTGTCCCTCCATTTATGACATCGAGAATATGATATAATATCGATGGAAAAAAGTGAATATCAACAAGCGGGGGAGCTCCTAGTCCGGGGCTGAGAGGAGGGCGGAAGCCCTCGACCCTTTGAACCTGATCCGGGTAATGCCGGCGCAGGGAAGCTTGAAACACAGTAACCTGCCGGCATGGCAGGTTTTCTTTTTTTGGGAGGGATAAAAGGTGGCGAAGATCACTTGTTCGATCAAGTTTTTGCCGCTTGTAGCAAGCGACACTGCAACGGTTTATGCCCTTGTGGACGAAGCGATAAACATCATCAAAAACTCTGGATTGAAGTATTTGGTTGGACCAAGTGAAACCACGGTGGAAGGAGAGTTTGAGGAAATCGTCGAGTTGATTAAAAAGATTGGACTTGAGATGCAGGATGATTGTGAAAGGTTTGTTCTTCAAGCCTCCTTCGATATGAAGAGAGAAGGTGTAACTATCGATGAAAAAATCAGGAATTATCGTTGAAATAATTTTTGCCATAGCTTTAGTTTTACTTTGGCAGTATGCGCCTGTTCCAAGTTACATTCTCCCAAAGCCAACAAGGATATTGAGCGAACTTTTAGCGCAAAGAAGCGTTATTTTGAACCACCTCAAGATAACACTTTACGAAGCTGTTAGCGGGCTTTTCATAGCGCTTTGTGTTGGGGTTTTTTCGGCGATTTTGATGTACTTGGTCAAGATCGTAGCTAAAATTTTACTGCCTCTGATTGTCATAACTCAGACTATACCGATTACCGTTATCGCACCGCTTATAGTGATCTGGTTTGGATTTGGAATATCCGCAAAAATTGGAACTGTGGCTTTTCTTTGCTTTTTCCCAATAGCGATCAACACCTACGAAGCTTTAAAAACTGTTGATCCACAAAAACTTGAACTTTTGAAGGCTTATAAAGCAAAATGGTATCAAAGATTGAGGTTTTTGTATATCCCGCATACTTTGCCACACATTTTTTCCGGTTTGAAAATAGCTGTAACTTACGCTTTTACGGCCGCAATTTTGGCTGAATGGATGGGAGCCCAAGCTGGTCTTGGTGTTTATACAATAAGAGCTTTGAACAGTTTTAGGGTTGATCGGGTTTTCGTTGTTGTCACTTTGACGATAATCATCACCCTAGTTTTGTTCTTCATAATCGATAGGATTTCAAGAAAAATAGCCCCATGGGCATACAGAGGTGAAGGAGGTATGAGAGGATGAAAAAATTTTTGGCAATTTCGATGTTGATTTTTTCACTTTTAATTTTTGGTCAGAAGGTGACGGTGATACTAGATTGGTATCCCAACACAAACCACACTGGACTTTATGTTGCACTTGAAAAGGGATATTTCAAAGAGGAAAACTTGGAAGTTTCAATAGTTCAACCTCTTAAACTAAGCACCGAGCAACTAGTTGCAGCCGGAAATGGTGAATTTGGAATAAGTTTTCAAGAGTTTGTCACCTATGCAAGAGCTGAGGGACTTCCAATTGTTTCAATCGCTGCGATAATTCAACACAACACCAGCGGTTTTGCATGGTTAAAAGGTACGATGAGCTCTCCAAAAGATTGGGAAGGAAAAACTTACGGTGGATGGGGAACAGAGCTTGAAGTGGCAATTCTGAAAACCATTGCAAAAAAATATGGTATTGATCCAAACAAGATAAAGATACAAGATGTTGGTCAGCTTGATTTTGTCACTGGCTTGAGACAAAGGGTTTTCGATTTCCAATGGGTCTATTATGGTTGGGAAGTTATAGGTGCGAAAGTTCAAGGAGTGGAAGTTGATTTCGTGTTTTTGAAGGATATTGACGAGGTTTTTGACTACTACACCCCGGTGATAATAACCAGCGAGAAAATCGTTCAAGAATCTCCTGAACTTGTGAGAAAATTTCTGAGGGCTGTTCAAAAAGGTTACCTTTACGCTGTTGAAAATCCTGTTGAATCTGCAAAAATATTGCTGAAATATGCTCCAGAATTGGATGAAAAACTTGTGATAGAATCGCAAAAATTCCTTTCAACCAAGTACATCGAAGATGCTCCCAGGTGGGGTTATCAAGATCCAAAGGTTTGGAGGAGGCTTTATCAGTGGATGAAAGAGAATGGATTGGTTGGAGAACTGGATATAGACAAAGCTTACACGAACGAGTTCTTGCCCTGAAAGTAGAACATTTATCGGTAAGTTACGATGGGTTTTTGGCAGTTGAAAGAGTTGACCTTGAAGTTGAAAAAGGCGAAATTGTTGCAATAGTCGGACCATCTGGATGCGGTAAAACAAGTTTTTTGAAAGCGATATTAGGGCTTGTTCCTTACACTGGAAAGATACAAGTTGAAGAAAAAGATATAGGTTACATGCCACAGACAGATTCTCTTTTCGATTGGTTGAACTGTCTTGATAACGTTGCGCTACCTTTGTTTTTAAAGGGTATACCGAAAAAGGAAGCAAGAAAAATTGCCATGGAATACCTTGAAAAAGTTGGGTTGAAGGAGTGGGCTTTTAAAAACGTTTATCAGCTTTCAGGAGGAATGAGACAAAGATTATCCTTGGCAAGAGCACTTGTGAGTGGTTCAAAACTTTTGCTTGCAGATGAACCATTTATTTCTTTGGATGCGCAAAACAGAAGAAAACTGCAGATTTACTTTTCGCAATTTTTGGAAAAAGAAAAAATCACAACTATTTTTGTGACTCACAGTGTCGAAGAAGCGGTGTTCCTTGCAGACAGAGTGGTTCTATTTTCAAACAGACCAGCAAAGATTGTGCAAATTTTTCACGTTCAGCTTCCAAAACCAAGGGATGTTGACATTTTATCTAATCCAGCTTACCAAAAGTTAGTTGGAATGATATACGAAAAAGTTTTTCAGCAAGGATGATTTTAGCTTGTTGTGAAGAAAAGAGCGGGCTTTGCGCCCGCTCTTTTTGGATTTGTGATCAAATCTTATTTTGTTAGGATCAAATTGCCAACCTTTGACATGTTCTGCCATGTGTTGTCCGTTGGATCACACCATTTCAAGATTCCAACTCTTCTTCCTTGGGCATTTGCGTCGTTCACCTGGAAGTCAAAGCCTATGGTCATGCCAGCTTGTGGTTTTATAACGCTCCATTTTACTGCAGCTTCAACTAGGTAGCCACCTTCGACTATCTTGGTTGCCGTTTTGAATCTTGCGGCACTTGCTCCTGTTCCGAAGGATTGCTGGTTGGTAAAGTTCACTCTGAACTGTCCATCACCATCACGGTACGGTGGTGTCTTGTGGTTGGTTTCACTGATGAATATCTCAATGGAATCCTGTTCCCAAGCGTTGGAGTTGTCTTTGTTCAAAACAGGATCTTTTACAATTGCAAGTACGTACAGATATTCTTCATCCCACAATACTCTAAACTTTGCAGAGGCATTTTGCAACGAACCCATCACGACGACGTCTGTTTCAAGTTCCTCGGCTTTGTTCCAGATATCGTCTATTTCTCCATCTATCACCGGTGTGCCGTACATGGCTTTACCCGTTTTGATACCCTCCAGTTTCAACGTACCGTAAGCGAGTGTGGAGAACTTTTGCTGATTCGTCGTATCAGACCAGCTGTACCATTTTCCATCGTCGATGACGGCTATGTCAAAGCCTATCAATTGGTCGCGGGAGAATTTCACACCAGGCATTGAGATGGCCGCTTCAACAGAATATCTTCTGTAAGCTGGTCCAAGGAATCTTTCTACTTCGACGTTTTCACTTTTTTCAATTTCCCTGTTGTACCAAAAGATCACGTAAGCTGCTTGATCGTGGAGGAAAGGAGCTTTGAAGTTTTTGGGGTCAACGAAGATTGCAACACCATCTTTGTCGGGATTTCGAGTTGCGTCGTACACATCGGCGTAGATGTACAGTTTATCTTCGCCCCATATTACTCGTGCAATCAATTTATCGTTACCATCGACAACTATTTTGATTGGAGGCGATTGCAAGAATGAATCATCCATTGTTCCAGCTATTATCGCTTCACCAGGGACTATAGATCCTTCCTTTGAAGATGCGGGAATCAATTCTGGTTTAACAAGCGCCCAGTAAGCAAGCTTTGCATTGTAATTTTCGTCAAAAAGCAATGGCCAGTTGTTTCTTCTAACAGGATATCCTCTGAGCCAAGAGTAATCGTCTTTCAATCCCCAGAAAGTAACGTTGTTTATGACATCACTGTACTTTTTGTATACTTCAAAGAGCCTGCGATAAAAGTTGGCTTGCTGGATCAAAAGATCGATTGGTGGGATTTCATACTTTGTGGCATTGTCTCTGTAAATGTTGACGTCAAGTTCAGTTATCTCAATCACAATGCCAGGTATAGTGGCATATAACGCAATCGCTTGCTCTATTTGTTCAATGCTTGTTCCGATGTTGATGTGCTGCTGCATACCTATACCATGAATGGGTATTCCTTTTTCTTTCATGTTCTTCACCATGTTGTAAATGACATCTCTTTTCTTTTGATGGTATTCGTTGTAATCGTTGTAGAAGAGCAAGGCATCTGGATCTGCTTCGTGAGCAAATTTGAAGGCAAGCTCTATGTAATCCGGCCCTATAACCTGATACCACAAACTCCTCCTCAAACCATCAGGCTGATTCTCATCCACCGCCTCGTTCACCACATCCCACGCATACACCTTGCCTCTATACCTGCCTACAACTGTGTGTATGTACTCCCGCATCCTCTCTATCATCGCTTCCCTGCTCAATAAATTGCCCTTCTCATCCTTGAAAAACCACTCCGGCGTCTGACTGTGCCAAACAAGTGTATGACCCCTAACAACCATCCCATGTTTCTGCGCAAACTCTATGTACCTGTCTGCAACCGTAAAATCATAGTAAATCTTCCCACTCGCATCCCTTCTCAATATACTCTCTGGTTTCATCTCGTTCTCAGCCGTCATACTGTTAAAGTGCTTCGTAATTAACTCCACATCCATCGAATTGCTGAAAACTCTAACTGGTAGAGCGACACCAATTTTGAAGTGTTCTGCAAACAGTTCTTTCAAAGCAACAGGTCCAAAATCAGGTGGGATTTTGACTTGAGCAGCTTTTTGTCGACCAAGGACTTGGAAGTTATCGATGTAAAAGTTATAGTCCACAGCATTTGGTGAGACTATTAGAATAGCTACTTTTTCATAGTCGTCAGCTTTTAGATTGAAGTATCCAACAGCGGTTGACCAAGTTTTTGGCATGGCGATTTTGTAGCCTATGTACGAATAATTTTCAGCTTTTTTGGTTTTGGTGTAAAGTAAAAATGCGAACGGTTTTGGTTCATCACAGTCGTGGTATACGTTAGCTATGACCATCATGTTGGAATCTACCAAGTCTTTTGCGAATTTCGTCATATCGACAATACAACCGTCATACAGTAAAGCCCTGCCTGAAATTTTCAGCGAGTATTTTCCTTCGCTTGCAACCACATCTGTTCTGGAAAGTTCTGCCCTTCCAAAGGGCGCAAAGCCGTTGAGATTGTCCTCAAATTTTGCTACAAATTCAAATTGAGCAGCTGCCTCTCCAACAGGAGCTGATAGATCGATTATCATCACATCGTCTACATAGAAATCCAATGTGGCATTGTCGGATTCGAAGTAAAAGACAAGTTCTTCCGCTGGTGCTCTAACGGTGTAGACTCCCTCGATTTTCACCCATTTTCCGCTTGGCGCTGTGACAGTTGCAATTCTGTCCCAACCTCTGGATTCACCAGCGTAAACTCTTTGCATGGTTATAATTATTGGTTGATCTGAGCCAGAGTTCTGATAGACCCATCCTTCGAATTTGTATTGGCGAGTGGGTTTCAAAATATCAGTCAAGACAAGTTGGGCACCATGCCATCCGCTGGTTCTACCGGAAATATAGAGCGATTTCGATCCACTGTGGGCAACTGCACTGCTCAGTTCAATTTTCGCAGCACCACGATTTTGCCAGTTGCCAAGATCTTTTTCAAAGTCAAAGATCATCGCACCCGTTAGATCAACGATCAAAACGTCGTCAATGTAGAAATCAAGCGTTGCATTTTCCGATTCAAAGTAGAACAACAGCTCATCAGCTGAAGCTCTCACCGTGTAAGTTCCTTCGATTTTCGTCCACTTACCGCTTGGCGCGACAACTTGCGCAATTCTGTCCCATCCTCTAGATTCACCAGAGTAAGTTCTTTGCATAGTAATTATCATAACTTGATCTGATCCAGAATTTTGATAAACCCATCCCTCAAATTTGTACTGACGAGTTGGCTTTAAAACTGCCGTCAAATCAAGTGAAGCCCCGTGCCAACCTGCCGTTCTACCGGAGACGTACAAGGATTTCGATCCGCCATGTGCGACAGCATCACTTAAGGCTATGCTTGCAGCACCTCGCCCACGCCAATCTCCATAAGTTGTCTCAAAATCGTAATTTGCTACAACGGCAGCAAGAACCACGTTGGAGATGATCAACAGTACTGTAACAAGCTTTAATACCCTTTGCATCTGCTAACCCCCCTCCCTATTTACTTGGAAACTGATTCTATTACACTCCAAAAAGCTGGTTTGGGTTGATAATTTTCGTCAAATAAAAGCGGCCAATCGTTTCTACGACCAAAGAAAAACCTTAGCCACGAATAGTCATCTTTCAAACCCCAGAAGGTAACGTTGGTTATGACGTCAGTGTGTTTCCTATAGATTTCGAACAACTTGCGGTAAAATTCCGCTTGCTCCTTGAGCACCTCCAAGGGTGGCGTTTGATAGATAATAGATGGACTGCGTGATTTGTAAACACTAACATCAAGCTCAGTTATGTGAATTTGTATACCTGAAATGGTCTTGAATTTTTGAATAGCAATATCAATCCAACCTACGTTATCTGCAAGAGTTAAATGTTGCTGCATGCCAATACCATGAATCGGTACACCCTTTTCTCTCATTTCTTTTACCAATTTGAAGATGATGTCTCGCTTTTTGGGGAAAAATTCGTTGTAATCGTTGTAGAAGAGTAAGGCGTCTGGATCTGCTTCGTGAGCAAATTTGAAGGCAAGCTCTATGTAATCCGGCCCTATAACCTGATACCACAAACTCCTCCTCAAACCATCAGGCTGATTCTCATCCACCGCCTCGTTCACCACATCCCACGCATACACCTTGCCTCTATACCTGCCTACAACTGTGTGTATGTACTCCCGCATCCTCTCTATCATCGCTTCCCTGCTCAATAAATTGCCCTTCTCATCCTTGAAAAACCACTCCGGCGTCTGACTGTGCCAAACAAGTGTATGACCCCTAACAACCATCCCATGTTTCTGCGCAAACTCTATGTACCTGTCTGCAACCGTAAAATCATAGTAAATCTTCCCACTCGCATCCCTTCTCAATATACTCTCTGGTTTCATCTCGTTCTCAGCCGTCATACTGTTAAAGTGCTTCGTAATTAACTCCACATCCATCGAATTGCTGAAAACTCTAACTGGTAAAGCTACTCCTATTTTGAAATCCTGCAAAAAAACATCCTTAAGGGATGGTATCTGTGACGACATGGGCTGTGGTCCTCCTTTGATTATCACAGTAAAGACTATAAGCAACAATGTGATGGCGAAAATCAGCTTTTTCATCTAAGCACCCCCACGGGTAAAAGGCAGCAAATTGTCAATCCTATTAAAGAATGATAAAGGATTAATTTTTTCTAGTCAAGAAAGAATTATAACGATTATACACAAAATACCAAAATTATTTGCCTTATTCTTTTAAATACGGCTTTTTTCTCATGATTGCTCGTTTTTTCTTAGTTTTTCGCCAAATATTTTGAATGCAACGGCCTTAAGCTGATTTTTTTCAGCCTCATCTTGTTGATAACTTTGCGGTCAAAAATAAGGCCAAATTATGCTAGTAATTTAAGTTCAAACGATGTAGACTGACCTTGCTTCAGTCAAATTGGTACGAACTATGTGGGTTCCTTTTCCTTCGATTTTGAAATAAAAGATAAAGTCAGACTTTTGGAATGGAGGAACTACAGCGTGTTTTGCTTCAACTAAAGAATCATCAAGGTACAACAAAATTGGTTTCTCAAAAGAAACTATGGAGTTGTTTTCCACATGAATTATTACTTGAACATTTTCATTTTGTCTGTAGGACACTCTTGGAAGCTTTAATTCAACATCAAAGTCTTCTTCAAAAGCAGGTAGATGCCTAAAATTCACATCTTTTGAAAGAGGTTTTATAACAAAACGATAACTGTAAGGTTTTGCAAAAAGTGTGTACTCTTTGTGGGGTTTTGCTCCCCAACTGTCGTCTCCTCCAACTCCAGTTTGTTTGTAGTCTATGTTGACAGTAAGAAAGTCCCTTTCTTCAAGCTCGTTGATGTGTTTCGCATTTTCCAAATCCTCCATGGAGAATGGCCATATGGAAAAATCAATCGTTGGAAATCCACAAACCATGAAACCAAGTTGATTTTCATCAAAGAGTTTGAAGTATCTAACATCACTTCTGTTTCCGGTTTCTTGAGGCCTGACATAATAGTGAACAAGAGAATTTGATTTACCACTGTGAAGAGCAAATAATCCACTGTGTTTTCTGTCCCAGTAAGTTTCATGAGGACCTCTACCGTACCAAACAACGTTTTTCAAATCTTTCAGAACTTTAAACTGAAGGCCAAATCTTGGAAGCTCTGGAAGATTTTCACCAGGAATTATAATATGATCGATCAATATTTCGCCGTTTGGAAAAATTGAAAAGGTTAAATAATCCCATGAGCCAGCAGGAAGTTGGTATTCACTGCAGAGTGTAAAACGATCTTTCTCTTGCCTTGTGATGAGTCTATGAAGCTTTCTTTCGTAAGTGGCTTTTTTCCAAATTGCAAGTCTTTCTGGCATTTTGTTGCCAATATCGTTGTCAATGGGTACTCGCCAGAAGTTAGGAACAACTGGGCTTAAGAGAAGATCCTTTCCAAAGTAATTCAACTGTTGCAAGGTTCCAGTGAATTTCGAGAAAACAACTTGGAAGTTTTCACCATTGACTGTGTAAGAATTGCCGTCTTCCAAAACTTTGAAAGATCCAGTTGATTTGGCATAATAAAAGCTTCCTGATTTGATCTTGAATTGTTCCCATGCAACAACGTGATCTTTCTCAGCCCAAGATGTATTTTTCTTCAAAACAAAGCTTATTTCCAAGAAATACTCTCGATCGTCAAACATTTTATTGATTGGAAGTTTCAAAGTGGCTTTTTCTCCCGCAGGTAAATTTAGCGTGAAAGTTCCTTGCTCAACAATTTCTCCATCAGCTCGAAGAGTCCATTTTCCTTCAAATTGATCGAGGTTGGTGAAACTATAGTTGTTTTCTACTTCATAGATGTTGTTACAGATCTTTCGTATTTTTATGTATTGATAAACTTTCTTTACCTCATAATATTCAGGTTCGACTGTTCGATCAGGCAAAACGATCCCATTGCAACAAAAGTTCCCATCGTTTGGTTCATCTCCAAAGTCCCCGCCGTAAGCCCAGAAAGATCTGCCCTTGGAATCGTACTTTCTTATTCCCTGATCAACCCAGTCCCAAATACAACCACCACAAAGGTTTGGATGGGTTTCTATGACGTCCCAATAATCTTTCAAATTGCCAACGCTGTTTCCCATAGCATGTGCGTATTCGCATATCAAGAGAGGTCGCTTGGGGTTTGAAAGGGAATAGTTGATAATCTTTTCAATAGGAGGATACATGGTTGAAACCACATCTAAATGATAGCCGTTCGCAAATCCGGCTGTACCATGCGAACAATAGTGAATTGGTCTTGTGTTGTCATACGATTTTATCCAAAGTGCCGCCTGCTCAAAATTTTCCCCATCTCCAGCTTCATTTCCAAGGGACCAGAAGATAACCGAAGGATGGTTTTTGTCCCTTTCCACCATTCTTCTTACCCTGTCAAGATGTGCTTGTCTCCATTCTTCTTTCTTTGCCAGTGTAACTTCAGGGGCCCAACCAATACCATGAGATTCGATGTTTGCTTCATCTATAACGTAAAGTCCAAAATAGTCACACAAGTCGTACCAGCGAGTTTGGTTTGGATAATGAGAAGTTCTTACTGTGTTGATGTTGGCTTGCTTCATGAGTTTTATATCCTGAATCATTCTTTCAACTGTGACGGCATGTCCTCTATCCGGATCAAATTCGTGTCTGTTGACACCTTTGATGTAGAAAGTTTTTCCGTTTATCCAAAGCTTTCCATCTTTTATTTCGATTTTTCTAAAACCAAAGTTGACCTTTTTTTCATCTTCACCGAATTTGGCTAAAAGTACATAAAGATTCGGAGTTTCACAAGACCATTTGACTGGTTTTTCAACGTCGAAGGTAAAACTCAAGGTTCTACTTGAACCGGCTTCAAGTTGAACTGTTTCGACGCACAGATTGATTTGTTGATCATTAGGACCTACCAAGGTTAAAACAAGCTTATCGCTGTAAGAAGTCGTCGATAGATTTCTCAGCTCTACATCGACGAAAAGCTTCGCATTTTCGTAGTTTTCGTCGAAATCGGTCTTGAGGAAAATATCCCAGATGTGAGCTTTTGGAAGTGAGTAAAGATAGACATCTCTGTATATTCCGGCAAACCACCACATGTCTTGGTCTTCAAGATAACTTGCATCACACCATTTCAAAACCATCGCAGTGATAACGTTCTTTCCTGCTTTTACAAACTTGGTGATTCTAAATTCAGCAGGAGTGCAACTGTCTTTACTGAAACCGACCTCTTTTCCATTTATCCAAAGCTTCAAAAAGGACCTGACTCCTTCAAAATGAAGAAAGATCTCTTTACTTAGCCATTCATCTGGTATGAAAAATTCTTTCCTGTAAATACCAGTCGGATTGTAATCCTTTGGAGCATACGGCGGATTTACCTTGAAAGGGTAAACAACATTGGTGTAAATTGGTTTATCGTAACCTTGAAATTCCCAATTGGATGGAACTTCTATGTCATTCCAGGTTGAATCGTCGAAATTTTCGTTGTAGAAACCGTCAGGTAACTTGAAGGGATTTTCGGCAAAGTAAAATTTCCATTTTCCGCTCAAAGTTAAGAAATCCTTAGGATACTTCCAAGTAAAGTTTTTGAAATCAAAATAAGGAATGAAAGTTGCATGTGGTTTTTCTGTACCAGCACTTACAAATTGAGGATTCTCCCATTCGTACATTCATTCCCCCTCCTCTTTCGAGAATATATACGGACATTGATTTTTTATCTAATACGTTGCATCAAATTACTCTTCCTCATTGACATGGAGGTGTCAACTTAAGCCGGGGAATACGATAAAATAAACGGGAACCAACTCTTCTCACCGAAAGGAGGTTCCCGTAAAGATGAAAGTTACAACAACAAATATCACCGAGTACCTATACCAAATTATACCAAACCTTTTTCAAAGACAAAGAGTTCCACATGAGGCGAAAGTATGAACTTGCATTAAGGAAGGCAGCAGCCATAATTGGAGTCAGTCATGAAGCCTTGAGGAAATGGTGGACAAGGATGAAAGAAGAGATATTTGCTGAGAAGATAGAAGGCAATGCAGTAGTAGCTATAGACGAGATGAAGGTGAACATAAATGAGGTTAAGAGGAAGAAAGTGATCTATGCGTTGGTCAGCAAAACGCGAGAGAAGGACAAAGCGAGCTTGGTGATGAGACTTAGGGTGAATTTTGTGTCTGGACAAAATACCTCAGTTGAAACATCTGGTTCAGCTCATACATACATCCCTTTACCCTCATTATCCCGTTCCTCCATTTTGTCTCCCTCAGGTTCTTCCTGTGCAAATATACGCTTAACTCCAATAGCTCAACACTCCCAAAATATCCCCCACTTTTAATCCTTACTCGCTCTATCTTGCTGTTTATGCTCTCCACCGCATTCGTCGTGTATATGTATCCCCTCAATTCCTCAGGATATTTCGTATATGCCACGTATTTCTCTTTCTTACCCTCCAAATATCTCACAAAACTCGGATACTCCTCTTTGTACTTCTCAAGCAACTTACCCATCTTCCCTAATGCCTCTTCATAGCTGAGTTTCTTCAATTCGTCCAACCCTTCCTTGAACCCCTTCGCATCCTCTCGCTTCATTTGCCTATCCGCATTCCTCTTCAAATGCTTCACACAAAGCTGGTGATCCGCTAATGGATATACCATCCTTATTATCTCCCCTAAGCCACTTAAATCGTCGCTTACTACTACCATCACCCTCTTCAAGCCACGTCTCACCAAATCCTCAAATACCTTCCCCCATTCCACCCTGCTCTCCTTACCCAAATACGTGTACAAACCGTATATGTCCTTCTTCCCCTCCATGTCTATCCCCAATACTATGTAGCATACCCCATACCTTACTTTCCCTTCTTCCCTTATCTCACTGTGGTAACCATCTATTATTAGCGCAAATGCCTCACTCGGTAGCTCCCTCTCCTTGAACCATCTCAATTCTTCCTTCAACCCTTCCTTTATCCTCTCAAGCTCCTTCTCCGAGTATGGTAAGCCTAACCTCTTCAAAACACTCATTATCTCAGACTCCGAAAACCCACTCGCTATCATCGATTCCAATAACTTAACATACGATTCGTCCAGCCTCTTGTACTTTTCCTTCAATAAATGTGGCCTAAAACCGCCTTTCCTCGTCCTCGGTACTTCAAGTTCCAAAATTCCATACGTGCTGTAAAGATCCCTTTCATACTTCCCGTTCCCTTTGTCCCCTTCCTCAGTCTCAAGATATATCTTTCTCTCTGAAAGCATTATCGCGTTCAAAAGCCTTTCAAACAAATCTGCAAGTGTTTCCCTTTGCTTTTGATCAGAATCATCCGCATATTCCTTAAGCAACATCTCTAAAGACCTTTTCTTGACTTGTTCAAAGTATTCCCTGTCTTCCAGAAATTTGTTCGACATGCCCGACACCTCCTTATTGTACAATAATCTTACCACCAGACACAAAATTATTCGAACTCCCAAGGAAAGCAAGGAGGGGTGAGACGGAACTAATAAAGCCGAGCAAACCGAGGGAAGTATTAGGGATAGACATGACGAAGGTACTGACGGTGGATATGGGATGGGTGAGTTACATAGCGGTAGTGGACTGGTACACGAGGGAAGTATTAGGTTCAGTGGTAGGGGTACGAGGTAGGAGAGAGGAAGGAAGCATTGGACAAGGCAGTAAACAAAGGTTACAAAGCAGGAGTAAAGGGAGGAGTGGTGGTGTTGGTAAGCGACAATGGTAGTCAGCCTACGAGCAGGGGATTCATGGAGGAGTGCGGGGTTTTAGGGATAAAGCAGGTATTTACGAGGTACAACAATCTGAAGGGGAGTGCACTAACGGAGCGGTATTTTAGGACGTACAAGGAGGAGGTGGTATGGGCAGAGGGGGAGATGAGTTATATGGAATTGGTGAAGAAGACGGAGGAGTTTGAAGGATTTTACAACGGGAGTTATCCACACAGCAGTTTGGGATACAAGAGTCCGAGGGAGTATTATGAGAGCTATGAGTTTAGCGAAAGTGCGTAGAAGACTGTCTAAAAATTCGGGGAGCATTACAGTTACAAAACGAAAATTGCTGCAACAAGAAAAACATTACCATTAGCGGGTGAACTTCAAAAACTCGCAATCATACATGGTGGTGGAGATACACACAGGTTAAACTTATCAGAAACGGTGATGATAAAAGACAACCACAAGAAAATCTACGGTTCTATTTCTAAAGCCGTTGAAGAAGTGAAAAAAAAATATTCCGTTCACAAAAAAGATCGAAGTCGAAGCCGAAAGTGAAGAAGAATCTTTTGAAGCCTTAAGAGCAGGAGCAGATATTATAATGCTTGACAAATTTTACACCAGAAAAAGCGAAAGAACTTGCTAAAAAGTTGAAAAAAGAACGAGATGTGATAATTGAAATTTCGGGTGGAATAAATGAAGAAAATATGGTAGAATATCTCTCGGATGATATAGACGTTATCTCAATCGGAAGGCTAACGAGCGAAATAAAATATGTGGATTTCTCTTTAGAAATATTCTAAAAATTGAATATTTTTTAAGCGTCTTCAGGGCAGGGTGGAATTCCCGACCGGCGGTGATGGACAAGTTCTTGTCCTAAGCCCGCGAGCCCTTCGAAAGAAGGGTTGATCTGGTGAAAATCCAGAGCCGACGGTTAAAGTCCGGATGGGAGAAGACGGAAAATTGTAGATAATTTCTACCTCCCTGAAGACTTTTTCAGGTAGGTATTTTTTTACAAAGGCTTTTTCTATGAACGAATTTAAGTATATGTCCTTAGCTTTGAAACTTGCAAAGAAAGGTAAATACACAACTTCACCAAACCCGATGGTTGGAGCTGTGATAGTAAAGGACGGAAAAATCTTAGCAACAGGGTATCACAAAAAAGCTGGACAACCTCACGCAGAAATCAACGCACTTTCAAAACTAAACTTTCAAGCACAAAACTGCGAGATGTACGTAACTTTAGAACCTTGCTCTCACTATGGCAGAACCCCACCTTGTGCCGATGCGATTATACGTTCTGGGATAAGAAAGGTCGTTATCGCAACTTTAGATCCTAATCCTTTGGTTAACGGGAAGGGTGTCGAAAAACTCAAAAACGCAGGAATAGAAGTGGTCTGTGGGGTTTTGGAAGAAAAAGCAAAGAAACTCAACGAAAAGTTTTTTAAATACATAACTACAAAAATTCCGTTCGTTGCTCTTAAAATCGCACAGACGCTTGATGGAAAAATCGCACTCAAAAATGGTGAGTCTAAGTGGATAACTTCAGAAAAATCTCGAGAATACGTCCACAAACTTAGAATGGAATACGATGCCGTTCTCACTGGTATTGGAACTATTCTCAAAGACGACCCACAATTGAACGTTCGACTTAAGAAAGTGTACAAACAGCCTCTCAGAATTATCCTTGACTCAAAACTCAAAATTCCACTTTCAGCAAAAGTTTTAGAAGATCCAAGTAAAGTTATCATTTTAACAACGGCTTTAGCTGACAAAGAAAAGTTAGAAGAACTTCGCTCAAAAGGTGTAGAAGTAATCATTACCAATGAAAAGAATGGAATAGTCGATTTAGAATCTGCTCTCAAAATCTTAGGTGAAAAAAAGATAACGAGCGTTATGGTCGAAGCTGGACCGACTTTGCTCACTTCTTTTCTTAAAGAATCGCTCTTTGACAAAATTTACCTGTTTATCGCTCCAAAAATTTTTGGTGCTGATTCAAAAAGTGTTTTTTCTGAACTTGGGCTGGAAGATATTTCTAAGTCACAGAAATTTAGTCTTGAGTCAGTGAAAAAAATAGGGGAAGATTTATTACTTGAACTCTATCCAAAACAACTTAAAAAATTGGAGGAATAGAAATGTTTACAGGAATAATAGAAGAAGTTGGAAAGATAGTAAGCTTAACAAGAAGCGGTGAAAACTGGAAAATAGTTATTAAATGCTCAACAGTTTTGGAAGAAACAAGAATAGGTCAAAGCATTGCGGTAAATGGAGTATGTCTCACCGTAACTGAGATAGGAAGAGACTTTTTTATTGCTGATATAATGCCTAAAACTTTTGAAAATACAACTTTTAAATTTTTGAAAATAGGAGATTTTGTGAATTTAGAACGAAGTCTAAAAGCAGACGGAAGGTTTGATGGTCACATAGTTCAGGGACATATCGACTGTATCGGAAAAATTGTAAATATTGAAAAATCTTTCGGGTACTTGGTAGAAATTTCCGTTGAAAACGCTTGTATGAGATACATTGTCCCCAAAGGTTCAATAGCTGTTGATGGAATAAGCCTAACAATTCAGGAAACGAAAAGTTCTTCTTTCGTTGTTGCGATAATTCCTCACACTTTTGAGGTGACAAATCTTAAGTACAAAAGAGTTGGTGATTTTGTGAATGTGGAGACAGACATAATCGGTAGGTACGTTGAAAACTTTTTGAAAGAAAAGAAAGATATTTACACACTTTTAATTGAAAACGGCTTTGTGAAGGGGGAATTTTAAAATGTTTTCAAATTTTGAAGATGTCATTCAAGCGTTCAAAAACGGTGAGATAGTGATCATCGTTGACGATGAAGACAGAGAAAACGAAGGAGATTTTGTTGTCGCTTCAGAAAAAGTCACACCCGAACACATAAACTTTATGACGAAATACGGAAGAGGATTAGTTTGCGTTGCGATAACTAAAGACACAGCCGAAAAACTTAAATTAGATTTGATGGTTCCAAAGAGTGAAGATTCTTTCGAAACTGCTTTTACTGTTTCGGTCGATCATATATCAACAAAGACAGGCATTTCAGCTTTTGAAAGAGCACAGACGATAAAGGCTATAATCGATCCAAAAAGTACCCATAAAGATTTCAAAAGACCTGGGCACGTTTTTCCTTTGATTGCAAAAGAGGGTGGAGTTCTTAGAAGAGCAGGTCACACAGAAGCAGGTGTTGACCTTGCTAAGATCGCAGGGCTCTTTCCATCGGCTGTGATATGCGAAATAATGAACGAAGATGGAACTATGGCAAGGTTACCACAACTTTTGGAGATTGCCAAAAAATTCAATTTGAAAATCACATCGGTAGCTCAGATTATAGAATATAGAAGAAAAACTGAAAGTTTGATCAAAAAAGTTGCAGAGGCTTATCTCCCAACAGATTACGGAGAGTTCCAAATTATCGCTTACGAAGATATCATAACAAAAGATACACATTTAGCTTTAGTAAAAGGTAATTTAAAATCAGACAAAATCCCGCTTGTCAGAGTCCATTCTGAATGTTTAACAGGTGATGTTTTTGGTTCAAGACGTTGTGATTGTGGACCACAACTTCACAAAGCTTTGGAGATGATAGACGAGTATGGTACTGGAGTTCTTCTCTATATGAGACAAGAAGGACGCGGTATAGGCCTTGTTAACAAACTTAAAGCTTACAAATTACAAGAGGAAGGCTACGATACAGTTGAAGCCAACGTGAAACTT
This sequence comes from Pseudothermotoga thermarum DSM 5069, assembly GCF_000217815.1. NCBI lineage: Bacteria > Thermotogati > Thermotogota > Thermotogae > Thermotogales > Thermotogaceae > Pseudothermotoga > Pseudothermotoga thermarum. Next base: position 1,665,466 of record NC_015707.1, read on the forward strand.
GGATTTCCACCAGACTTAAGAGATTATGGTATCGGAGCACAGATATTGAAAGATTTGGGAATTTCCAAAATAAAACTTTTGACTAACAATCCCAAAAAGATAGCCGGACTTTCGGGCTACGGAATAGAAATTGTAGAAAGAGTCCCTATCGCTCTGCCACCAAATAGGCATAACGAGTTTTATCTAAAAACAAAAAAAATCAAAACTTGGTCATTTACTTGAAGATTTAGGTTAAAATGATAACTTGACAACTTTCTAAAAGGAGGAAAGAACTTTATGAAAATCTACGAAGGAAAACTCAACGGAGAAGGACTGAAGTTTGGTATTATCGTTTCGCGTTTCAACTCTTTTATCACAGAAAGACTACTTGAAGGTGCTTTAGATTGTCTAAAAAGACACGGAACTAAAGAAGAAGATATCGAAGTTTATTACGTACCAGGTAGTTTCGAGATACCTTTAACAGCGAAACTTCTTGCAAAAAAGAAAAAATACGATGCGATAATCTGTTTAGGTGCGGTTATTCGAGGAGCAACACCACATTTTGATTATGTGGCAAATGAAGTATCAAAAGGAATAGCAACCGTATCACTTGAAAGTGAAACCCCAGTAATCTTTGGAGTTCTGACAACCGATACGATAGAACAAGCAATTGAACGGGCGGGAACGAAAGCGGGAAATAAGGGCTGGGAAGCTGGATTAACCGCTATCGAAATGGCTAACCTAAAGAAAATGGTATAAAAAAGCGGGACATAAAGTCCCGCTGGTTTTTAGTTATTTACTTTTACTTTTGTTATGAAACTTCCCACTCTCACGTAACTGTCGTAGGAATCTTTCTTATTGTATTCAACTATCATTACCGTTCCTACCAGTATAAACTCCCTTTCTCCAGTCTCTATTATGTCGAAACACGTCTCTGTTCTTTCTTTTTCATTTTCATCAAACCACGCTCCAGCTACTCTCTCTCCTTGTTCATTATAAATCACTATGTATGTCGGATTGTCATAATAACTTCCGTAGTATCTTGTTTGTTGTTGACCACTTGTGATTATTATGTAATGCTCCCCGAATTTTTAGACAGTCTTCTACGCACTTTCGCTAAACTCATAACTCTCATAATACGGGAGTTCGGATAATTTTGTGTCTGGTGGTAAGATTATTGTACAATAAGGAGGTGTCGGGCATGTCGAACAAATTTCTGGAAGACAGGGAATACTTTGAACAAGTCAAGAAAAGGTCTTTAGAGATGTTGCTTAAGGAATATGCGGATGATTCTGATCAAAAGCAAAGGGAAACACTTGCAGATTTGTTTGAAAGGCTTTTGAACACGATAATGCTTTCAGAGAGAAAGATATATCTTGAGACTGAGGAAGGGGACAAAGGGAACGGGAAGTATGAAAGGGATCTTTACAGCACGTATGGAATTTTGGAACTTGAAGTACCGAGGACGAGGAAAGGCGGTTTTAGGCCACATTTATTGAAGGAAAAGTACAAGAGGCTGGACGAATCGTATGTTAAGTTATTGGAATCGATGATAGCGAGTGGGTTTTCGGAGTCTGAGATAATGAGTGTTTTGAAGAGGTTAGGGTTACCATACTCGGAGAAGGAGCTTGAGAGGATAAAGGAAGGGTTGAAGGAAGAATTGAGATGGTTCAAGGAGAGGGAGCTACCGAGTGAGGCATTTGCGCTAATAATAGATGGTTACCACAGTGAGATAAGGGAAGAAGGGAAAGTAAGGTATGGGGTATGCTACATAGTATTGGGGATAGACATGGAGGGGAAGAAGGACATATACGGTTTGTACACGTATTTGGGTAAGGAGAGCAGGGTGGAATGGGGGAAGGTATTTGAGGATTTGGTGAGACGTGGCTTGAAGAGGGTGATGGTAGTAGTAAGCGACGATTTAAGTGGCTTAGGGGAGATAATAAGGATGGTATATCCATTAGCGGATCACCAGCTTTGTGTGAAGCATTTGAAGAGGAATGCGGATAGGCAAATGAAGCGAGAGGATGCGAAGGGGTTCAAGGAAGGGTTGGACGAATTGAAGAAACTCAGCTATGAAGAGGCATTAGGGAAGATGGGGAAGCTGCTTGAGAAGTACAAAGAGGAGTATCCGAGTTTTGTGAGATATTTGGAGGGTAAGAAAGAGAAATACGTGGCATATACGAAATATCCTGAGGAATTGAGGGGATACATATACACGACGAATGCGGTGGAGAGCATAAACAGCAAGATAGAGCGAGTAAGGATTAAAAGTGGGGGATATTTTGGGAGTGTTGAGCTATTGGAGTTAAGCGTATATTTGCACAGGAAGAACCTGAGGGAGACAAAATGGAGGAACGGGATAATGAGGGTAAAGGGATGTATGTATGAGCTGAACCAGATGTTTCAACTGAGGTATTTTGTCCAGACACAAAATTCACCCTAAGTCTCTGCTTTGCCTTTCTCTCGTGTCTTACTGACCAACGCATAGATCACTTTCTTCCTCTTAACCTCATTTATGTTCACCTTCATCTCGTCTATAGCTACTACTGCATTGCCTTCTATCTTCTCAGCATTCATCCTCGTCCACCATTTCCTCAAGGCTTCATGACTGACTCCAATTATGGCTGCTGCCTTCCTTAATGCAAGTTCATACTTTCGCCTCATGTGGAACTCTTTGTCTTTGAAAAAGGTTTGGTATAATTTGGTATAGGTACTCGGTGATATTTGTTGTTGTAACTTTCATCTTTACGGGAACCTCCTTTCGGTGAGAAGAGTTGGTTCCCGTTTATTTTATCTTTCCCGGCTTAAGTTGACACCTCCTAATTCAAATATTATAATATCTCAAGGAGGAAAAGCTTATGGGAGATCTTGGAAATCAACTTTTGTACGTTTTGGATCTTTGGTACATACTCGTACCAATAGCTTTCTTTTTGGTTTTTGCAGCAAAATATGTGGAAAGGGTTGCTATTAGCTTTTTTGGCTTTATTCTTGGGGGATATGTTTTATTGCCGATACTCATCGAAAGATTTGATAAGATTAAAAACTGGGTTTCTAATAATTACTTAATAGCTTTGATAATCGCAGGGTTGATCGGTGCCATTGTTTTGTATTTGCTTTACAAAATATTCGTGTTTTTAGTTGGCTTTTTTGTTTTTGGAGCAGTAACTTACTTTGTGGTGGATATGATCTTTAAAAACTTTGAATTGACATCGAAGTTAAATTCGTTTATCCAAGAGAATTGGTTTGCCATACTGCTTGGATTTTCCGCAGTAATAGGTGTCATTGGGGGATTGCTTGCCATAAGAAAAAGTTCTACGATAGTTGCGGTGATTGGTGCAATCTGTGGATCTTTCATCCTTGCCGTTGAAGCTGTTGGTTGGATTTATTATTTGTACACAAGGGACATGCAAGAAACAATCAATGCCTTCTCAGAAACAGCGGTTTTGGTTGTTGTAGCGATTTTGACAGTAGTTATACTATTTTTATCGCTTGTTTTGATGAAGAAAGCTGAAAAAGAAAAGCAAAAACAAGCGTGAATTATTTTGCCAGCAATACTCTGAACACACCAGTTTCGCTTAGCTTTTTCGCAAGTACTTCATCTTTTGTCACGTGAACTTTGAAAATATCAACCTCACTTGGCATCGATTCCACAAAAACAGCATTTGGGTCGTGCTTTAAAACGTATTGAGCTTCCTCTTCTGAAACCTCGATTAACTTTACTTCTCCAACGAAATCGTCTTTCTTTCTCGAGTAACTTTGAAAATCCTCTTTGATTTCTTGGTAGACGTATCTCAAAACCTGTGCGAAGGTAGCTGCAGGTGCATATCCAGGAAGAGAAACAATTGGTTTTGCATTTTGATCCAAAAACCAAGTGGTTGGAACTCCTCTTACCGAAAAATAGGAAAATAGCTCTGAATAGCTCATTTGTCTGCCAAAGACAGTTGTTTTCCTCGAAGAATCGTACATGACTTCGACGAATACAAAGTTTGCCTTTATCAATTGTTCAACGGTTTTATCCTTCAAAGTTTCGTTTTTCAGCTTAACACAGTATGGACAAGTGGCTGTCGTAAAAACTATGGCAAGTTTTTTCTGTTCAATTCTTGCAAGATTTGCTGCAACATCGACGTCGTCAAACAATATGGTTTTTGAAAACGTAATCACTGAAAGTACAACGAAAATCACACCAAAAACTTTTTTCATACTTTAACCTCCTTTAAAGATAAATCCCAAAGAGTATCAAAAGACCAACTGTTGACAGGAGCAAAAAAGCGGCGATTTTCACGATCTTTTCCCATAGTGGTTTTCCGAAGGTAACTTTGGAAAACCATCTTGAAACCAATCCACCAACGGTTAGAAACGGGATAGAAATTCCCATCGAGTAAACAAACAGAAGCCACGCTCCTTTTAAAGCAGTTCCTTTTGTTGAAGCGAGGATCAAAATTGAAGCCAAAATGGGACTTGTACACGGTATCCAAATTAGACCGATTCCAACTCCAACGATTAAACCACTTAGAAAACCACCGGATTTGAATTTGTAAAGATTGAAAACTTTTACCTTGAAAAGCTGTAGTTGCAAAAGAAAAACTATTCCCATGGCAAGTATCAAAGAACCTGCTATGTATCTAGTGATTGTTCTATCAAAAAGCATTCCAAAAGATCCACCAATTGCCCCAAGAACCGAAAATGTTCCAGACAGACCCATAAAGAAACCAAGAATTCTAAAAAAACTCTTTGTACCTTTCTCAGATAAAACAAGGGCAACAAAAGAAGGAACAAGAGGTATAACACATGGGCTAAAAAAAGCCAAAAGACCGTGGGCTAATGCTGTGAAGAAATCAACGTTCACAAAGGCTAATTCCATTTTTATCACCTCAAAATTTAGACTATTTCAGTCTAAATTATACCACTTTAGGAAAAGTTTGCAACTCTGAGAGTTAGGAAAAACAAGAAACTGTTTGGGACTGTCTAAGAATTGGATCCTGTGGTAGAATATCGACAGAAATCACACTTTGTGGAGGTGGTATAGGTGAAGAAGGTCTTTTTAGCAGTAGTTCTACTTGTTGTTGCAGCTGTTTTGTACGCACAGGCTTTTAGTGATGTACCTGTTAACCACTGGGCATATGAAGCGGTTACACAACTTGCAAAACTCGGTATCATTTCAGGTATGCCGGATGGCACTTTTCAGGGTAACAACCCCATGACGAGGTATCAGGTTGCGGTGGCTTTGAAAAAACTTCTTGATTATTTAGCCACTCAAATTGAAAAGAGTGCAGCAGCTGGAGACGTTCAAGGGATACTCAGAAGATTGTCAACGGTGGAGGATCTTGTTAGCACCGCTATTAATAGAACTCAAAGACAAAGCGAACAGATAGCTGCGACAGATCAAGTACTTCAAACCGTTCTAGCAGAAATTGCCAACTTGAAGACCACGGTGGTTGAAATTGGACAGTTGAAGAAAGATGTTCCGACAATGATAGCTGCTTCAGAAAATAAAGTAATGACTCTTTACAATCAACTTTCCACAAACTTCAACCAGCTTTCCGCAAAAGTTGCAGCGGTTGAAAAATCCGTAGCCGATTTGCAAGCACAAGTTTCGGCTCAAGTTTTGTCTCAACTTCAAGCATCCATCAACAACGTGAACAAGAACGTCGATGAAGTCAAAGCAAGCGTATCGGCTTTGACAAAGAGGGTTGAAACCCTTGAAGCCAATTTGCAAGCACTTACGGTCTTGAGGACAAGCGTTTCAAACCTCGAAACAAGGGTGGCTTCACTTGAGGCAAAATTAGCAACAGATGTTGACACTTTGAGAAAAGCACTTGATACATCCACAAAACAGCTTGATGCAAGACTTTCAGTTTTGGAAGGACAAGTTGCCTCTTTGGCCACAGATGTTGAAAAGCTGAAAAGAGATGTTGCAGCGGCAACCGATGCGACAAGGAAAATCACAAGACTTGAAGAAAACGTTGGAACTATATCTGGACAAATTGTCAACATAAACCAAAGAGTTTCAAATGTTGAATCCGAAGTCGCAGCAGTTAAGAAAACCGTGGATGCAAAACCATGGAAGACCGATGTTGAAGCAGCAACAGTTGATCTTTCCAAAAAGATCAACGATACCTACAACATGGCTTTAATAGGTGTAATAGCTGGTGCAGCAGGTGTTGTGCTTGGTCTTCTTGGTTTGCTGATGGGTGCTGGCGGAAGTCAATAAGAATTACTTACTAGGATTAAAATCTAAAAGGGGACCACAAAGGTCCCCTTTTGTTGTAGAATAACCTTGAGGTGATCAGATGTTTGTAAAAGACGTGATGACGAAGAACGTTGTTACAATATCGCCAGAAGCTTCTTTCTTCGATGCCATGGATTTGATGAGACAAAAAAACGTGAGAAGACTTCCCGTCGTTAAAGAAAATGGAGAGGTTGTTGGGATAATAACTGAAAAAGACCTTTTCAAAGCTTCCCCTTCGCAGGCAACAACGCTTGATATGTGGGAAATGACAAGCTTGCTCAGCAAGTTAAAGGTTAAACAAATCATGAAAAGAGAGGTAATTCACGTTCATCCAGACACGCCAATAGAAGAAGCTGCCAAGTTGATGGCAGACAACAAAATAGGATCGCTAGTTGTTTTAAAAGAAGGCAAACTTGTCGGTATAATAACAGAAACCGATATTTTCAAAGTTTTCATAACAATGCTTGGAGCAAGACAAAGTGGCATCAGATACGTTTTCAGGTTGCAAAATGTACCTGGAATTCTTTCCAAAATACTCTATTTGATGTACCAATGCGGTGGGGATTTGATTTCTGTGGCAACGTACGAGATATCTCCCGAGGAGTACGAAGTTTTGGTTAAGGTGAGAAATCTAAATCGCTCTGAGTTTGAAAAAAGGTTTTTAGAAGGAATTGTAGGTGCTTCAATAGTGAATGTCAAAGAATAAAAGGGGCGCAAAGCGCGCCCCTTTTTGCCTATGGAATAGGTCTTAAAGTTCTTGAGATAGTTATCGACGGTCTATCCACAACCAAGGTGAAAACTTCGGCGTAGTATCCTCCCTTGATCAAAACTATTTCATATGTTCCATATTCAAGATCAATTCTCAAAGGTGTTATACCTCTCAAATAACCGTTCACGTAAACCAAAGCAGCTGATGGGGTTGAATTTATGCTAACGCTTGAAGTTCTTATTATAGGTTCAAGTACCAAATCTATTCTCTTTGTCTCTCCAGCTCTTACCTCTACACTGATAACTTTATCCTCGTAATCTGGATAAGTTGCCTTCACTTCTCGAACACCTGCGTCGACTGTGACAGACAAACCACGGTCCGTGGTGGTACCAACGTACCTACCATCTATGAAGATTGAGGCACCAACCGGAGTGGTGAAAATGTTCAAAACACCTGTTCTTGGAATTGGTCTTAAAGTCAAAGTGACAGTTCTTGTTTCGCCAGGATTGATTGTAACTGTTGTCATGGCATCTTCGTAGTCTGGAAGTCTTGCGGTTATAGTTCTTGTCCCTGCATCAACCGTTACCGACAAACCATTTGAAGGAGCTGTTCCAACGTATCTTCCATCGATGTAAATCTGTGCTCCCGTTGGGTTGGTGAAGATTCTCAAGGTAGCCGTTGCCCGTGTCAATGTTACGTTGAAAATTCTTGTTTCACCTGCCACAATCGTAAAGGTTTGCTGGAAAGGTGTATAGCCTTCCTTTGTGATGAGCAAAGTATGCTGACCAGGTGTTACTTCCGTTTGAAGCGGTGTTAGACCGATGAAAACGCCATCGAGAAAGACTTGAGCTTCAGTTGGGGTTGATCTGACGTCTATCGTTGTTCTTTGGAATACTGCGGTGACAGTTATAGTCCTACCCGCTACAACTGTGAACGTCTCTGTAATCGTCCGACCGTCGTGGTAGAAAGTGGCAAAATGTGAGCCTTCATCCAGCGTCACTGTTTGTGGAGTTCTGCCAACGTATCTTCCATCGACATAAACATATGCACCGGTTGGTACGGATTCAAGCCTCACAGTGCCAGTTCTTGGAGTTCTGCCGACGTAGTAGTAAGTTACGTCGCTAACCCAGTTACCAGTCAGATATGGGATTATTTGTTGCTGAATATACCTTTCTCCTTCTTCGCTCAAGATTGGAAAAAGCTGACGTGTACCAAGATCTTTTAGTTGTTGAAGTATTGGTATGAAACTTGTACTGGCTATTATTTGGACGAACGCTTTACCCTCTGGAGGGGCAACCTTCAAAAAGTACTTGTCCGATGTTGGAATCTTGTAGTTCACATTTGGCATTACATAGTTATTTTGATCAAACCTATTTGGGAAAAGTAACGTGATTTTTCCATCGGCACCGATGCTATAAATTGAAACATAACAACTCTTGTTCACCCTGAAAAATATTTCGATTTTTTCGTCGATTTGATATACAGAACCTTCGGGCTTATTCAGCCAGACTTTAACCTCAAGATCCGACGGTTTGGGAACGATTATGATATTTCTCAGGTTTATCTCCGCGAAACTGACAGCCACAAGTGAAATTACCAGGAAAACAATCAAGGACTTTTTCATTTCAGAGAGCCCCCTTTCTGTTTGCTTACCAATACCAACGAGGATTCAAAACCAGGGCATCAACGATTTTATATACAGATTCAGATAATGAGATCTCGAAAAGTGCATAACCTTTGTGCGCAGCAGGCAGCTTGTTTTTCCAAGGGTTAATATTAATGTTTTTCCAATTCGCCTCCACTTGAACATCTTCGACTTTGTATAGAGGAACGTTTGGAAAAACGGGATCTGGATTAAATACCACAAAAACGTATGTTCCACCAGCTTGCTTTGTTTCAGTTCCAACACCTATCACTAAACTCCAGAATACACCGTCTTCTGACCTTAGATACATCGTTAAGTTAGAACTTGCCGGAGAGTCTTTTAAATCACTTCCGATAGCAGATATGATACCTTGAATATTGCTAGGATCGCTATAATTACCCTTGAACACATTGTTTAGGTACACGTCCTTATCTTGGACACCCGTTAGCGAGCCAGTCAGCCAACCTTCACGAGCGCTGTATCCAGTCGGTGTGGCATCATAATCGTACCATAGAAAGATTGTCCGTTTGTTGCCGTAGTTAGCATTTGCAATCTCTTTGGCTTCATTGTCGGCATTCTTGGCAATGATTTCGCCTATATTGTGCCAATATGCTGGTTTTACCCTTGGTGATACTCCACCACACGACGCCAACAGAGCCACTACAACTAATGCTGCCAAAATCAGTAAAAACCATTTACCTTTCATACCACCACCCTTTTAGACGATTGCGGCTGGTATGAACCAGCCGCAATTTCTCATCGATAAGTGAAACTGTAAATCATCTTCGTACCTCTTCGATAGACGAAGAATGCTACAAAATCGCCTTGCTTGATTCTGTCCACCACGCTGTTCCAATCCTTTACTGAATTGATTTCGTAAGTTCTTCCACTGACCGCAATTTGATAAATGACATCACCAACCTGAATCTGCGAAGACTGCTTGACCTGTCTAACGATTACACCGTTAACCGATGTTGGGATCCTATAGTTTTCCCTGTCTGCGTTGGTTATCTCGTCAACCACAAGACCTGCGAATTCTCTTGCTTGAACTGTCGCTGTTGGTATTTCTTCGGTTGCACTTCCAAGTGTGACTGGTATTGTCAATTCTTTTCCACCACGGTTTACAACAAGTGTCACTGTGTCGCCTGGAGCATGACTTCTTATCAAACTGACAAATTCCGAATCGGATGTTACTGAACTTCCGTCAAACCTAACTATGACGTCGTTTTCTTTAAGTCCTGCTCTTTGGGCTGGAGAATTCTCCAGAACTTGAACAACTAGCACACCTTTGTCAACTTTCAGTCCCATTGCTTTCGCAAGTTCTGGAGTTACGGTTTTAACTCTTACACCAAGGTAAGCCTTTTGAACCTTTCCAGTTGCCACAAGTTGATCTAAGAATCTTTTCACTGTGTTGATAGGTATTGCAAATCCAAGATTGATACCTTGCTGTGGGTTGACAATAGCCGTGTTGATACCAATGACTTGCCCGTGGATGTTCAAAAGCGGTCCACCGCTGTTTCCAGGGTTAATCGCAGCATCCGTTTGAATCAAGTTTGTGTAGTAACCAGAACCATCTGGTTTTGGAATTCTTCTACCTGTTGCGCTGACAACACCTATTGTCACCGTATGTTGGAAACCAAGTGGGTTTCCAATTGCTATTACCCATTCACCTATTTTCACAGCATCAGAATCGCCAAATTCAAGGGCATGTAGTTCCTTATCTGGGTTGATCTTTATCACCGCAATGTCAAGTTCAGCGTCTCCACCTATGTATTCGGCTTTGTATGTGGATCCATCCAGCAGGGTAACTGTGATCTCTCTTGCACCGCTTACCACATGTTCGTTTGTGAGAATATAACCTTCCTTGTCAAAGATGAAACCTGAGCCAAGGCTTGTTGTCTGCTGACCTCCAAATGGTGAGTAACCAAACCATCTTCTGAAAAATTCTTCAAAGAACGGATCATAGAAGGGCGATGTGGTTTGTTTCACCGCTTCGATTTTCACGACTGCGGGTGCGGCGTATTCCACAACAGCCACTATCGGGCTTTCATAACCAGGATTCACATAGGCAAAAATTCCCACACTCAAAATCAAGATTGCTAAGATGAATGCTTTCTTCATTTGCACTACACCTCCTTGGATAGTTCTTCAATTGGTTTGACAACTTCATTTTCCTGGTTGTTCATTAAAAGTTGATTAAAAAACTCATTGATCAATTGCTGTTGTTCTTCTGGACTGTTTGCCAGCATGAACCTTTCTCTGAACATCCTTGCGCCGGGCATTCCGTGGGTGTAGCCTGCAACGAATTGCCTTAGTTTGTAAAAACTCCTTGGACCCTCAAGGTCGATCAGCATTTTCAGATGCAGTAAAAACATGTTTTTGATCTCTTCAACCGTGGGGTTTTTTCCTTTAAGTTGGGCAAAAATCCAAGGTTTTCTCAAAGCTCCCCTGGCTATCAAAACAGCTTGTGCACCTGAAATTGACAAAGCTTTTTCCACATCCTGTGGCTCGTAAATGTCCCCGCTTATGACAGTCGCAACTTCGTACTGGTCAAGTTTTAAATCCCAAATGGCTTTTCCACCGTAGCCTTGTTCAACGGTTCTTCCATGAACTTCTACACCGTCTGCTCCTGCATCAATGCAAACTTGCATGATCTTTTCAAGTTCATTCTCTTCAAAGCCTATTCTTACTTTGACAGTCACAGGTCTTTGCACAGCATTCTTGACTGCAGAGATTATCGCTTTCAGTCTCTCAAGGTCTTTGAGCAGCGCACCACCGCTGCCTTTTTTCAAAACTTTTTTCGCAGGACAAGCTGCGTTGATGTTTATCCAACAAGCAAAGGGTTCTACAACTTTTGCTGCTTGAGCCATTCGATTTGGATCGTTTCCAAAAAGTTGTACTGCCACGTTTTTTTCTTCCTCATCTGGTAGCATCTTTTGAACCACTTTGAAAGCCCTTAGCACGCTTTCAGCGCTTATCATTTCAGTATATGAAAATTCTGCTCCCCAGAGGGAGCAGATTTTTCTAAAAGGTCTAGATGTTATTCCTGCCATCGGTGCAAGCCCAATCTTTCCAGGGTATTCAAAATTGCTTGAAATAATCTATCACCTCTTTTTCTATCTGTGGATGAACCATACCCTTGATGGATTTATTTTTCTTTATCCTTTCCCTTATCTCAGTTGAGGAAATTTGTACCAAAGGCGCGTTCAGGAATATTATCGTTTCGTAAAGTTTTCCAAGGGCTGTTTTGGCATGTTGCTCATACGGTCGATTGCAATACCTTGGATAGACAACAAAATGGCTTTTTTCGAAAAGTTCGTTGTAGCGGTACCATTTCTCTATGTATGAAAGACAGTCTTCTCCAACTATGAAGAAAGGTTTAGTTTGATGAAGATTTGCAAAATGTTCTATAACGTATATCGAATACGACGTTTCCCCGCGAACTTTTTCAAAATCGCTGATCTTTATCTTTTCATTCTCAAAACACACCTTACACCAGTTAAACCTTGTTTCAAAGGGCGCCAACATTTCGGATTTGTGCCAAGGTTTATAAGTTGGAATCACGTAGAGAAGATCCAACTCAAGTTCCTCAACAGCATATTGTGCAATGATTATATGACCGACGTGCGGTGGGTTGAAAGTTCCACCAAAGAGCCCTATCCTACTCGTGGTATTCGAAAGCATAGCCATAGATGTAAACTGTATCACCGTCCTTTGCACCCATTTGCTTGAGTCTTTCGCTCAGATGGTTCTTTTCCAAAAGTTCTAAGAAGCGCGCCATGGCGTGCTTGTTTTCTATTGGATATCTGTTTAGCCATTTTTCTATCGCTTCACCGTAAACTTCAAAGCCGTCTTCGACCTTTCTAATTTCATAATCAAATTTTTCCTCTATTTTCCTACGAATTGGTTTTGGTTTTTCAAAAGGCGGGGCTTCTTTTGGTTTTCTTGCCAATCTGCTTTCACCAACGAGTTGATAAAGCCTTCTCTTCAAAGTATCTATGTTAATCCTCGCCAAGGCAGAAACTGGTATCACTTCTTTTTGTGAATGTTTTTCAAGTTCCTTAACGCGTTTTATCACTTCGTCTTCCTCAAGAAGATCTATTTTGTTGGCAACAACGATTAAGGCTTTTTTGACAAGTTCTTCGCTGTATTTTGCAAGTTCATCCATGATAGTATCGTAATCCTTCAAAAATGATCTTCCTTCAGTTTCCGCAATGTCCACAACGTGTGCCAAGACTCCGCATCTTTCGATGTGGCGCAAGAACAAATTACCCAAGCCCAAGCCTTTGTGCGCACCTTCGATCAAACCTGGGATGTCGGCTAGGACGAATTCGTTAAGTTCGTCTATTTTCACAACACCAAGGTTTGGAACAAGTGTTGTGAATGGATATGGCGCTATCTTTGGTTTTGCGTTGCTCATCGCTGCAATTAAAGAAGATTTTCCAACGTTTGGAAAACCAACTAGTCCAACGTCGGCAAGAAGTTTAAGTTCAAGTTCAAGCCAGCGGCTTTCTCCTTCATCTCCGTTTTCGGCTATCATCGGGGCTCTTAAAACACTGTTGGCAAAGTGAACGTTGCCCCTGCCGCCTTTTCCACCTCTTGCAACACAAACCATCATGCCGTCTTTATCAAGGTCTGCTAAAATTTCTCCGGTTTCAGCATCGCGAACGACAGTTCCAACAGGAACATCTATTATCAAATCCTCGCCGTTTTTACCAGCCATCTTTTTTCCTTTGCCGTTTTCGCCGCTCGGAGCGATGAACTTTCTTTGGTATTTGAAGTTAAGCAAAGTGGAAAGGTTGGCGTTGGCTCTCAGGATGACAAAACCGCCATCCCCGCCGTCTCCGCCGTCCGGACCACCTTTTGGCACATACTTTTCCCTTCTAAAACTGACAGCGCCGTTTCCGCCATCTCCGCCTTTGACAAATATTTTGACCTTGTCAACGAAATCTTCTTTGTTCAAATCGGGTCACCTCACCACAGAATAAATTTTACTATGGCTTTGGAATTACACTCGATAATTATTTTCCAACGAAGGACCTGTCAACTTAAGAAGGAAAACTGCACTAATAGAAGAAATGGAAATAGCCACTTAACTATGTCCTCATCCCTCCTCTTGTACCATAACCTGCTTATGTTAAAACGCCTCAGCCTGTACCTTTTTATCCCTATCACACTCTCAACAAGACTTCTTTCCCCAAACCTCTCATGCTCGTGTTCCCAATATCCCATATTCTTTTTTCTCGCTTCCCAGTACCATGGCCCTGCTTTGCCTTTCTCTCGTGTCTTACTGACCAACGCATAGATCACTTTCTTCCTCTTAACCTCATTTATGTTCACCTTCATCTCGTCTATAGCTACTACTGCTTTGCCTTCTATCTTCTCAGCATTCATCCTTGTCCACCATTTCCTCAAGGCTTCATGACTGACTCCAATTATGGCTGCTGCCTTCCTTAATGCAAGTTCATACTTTCGCCTCATGTGGAACTCTTTGTCTTTGAAAAAGGTTTGGTATAATTTGGTATAGGTACTCGGTGATATTTGTTGTTGTAACTTTCATATTCACGGGAACCTCCTTTCGGTGAGAAGAGTTGGTTCCCGTTTATTTTATCGTATTTCCCGGCTTAAGTTGACACCTCCAAAGTACATCGCAGAAAAGCTGAAGGGTAAAGGTAATGTGGTCATCATTGAAGGAATACCCTCACCAATCAACGAAGAAAGAGTCAAAGCTTTCAAGGATGCTCTTGCACCTTATCCTGATATTAAGATAATAGCTCAGCAACCTGGATATTGGAACAGAGAAAAAGCCTTTGAAGTCATGCAAACGTTGCTTACCAAGTTCCCCAAGATCGACGCTGTATGGACCGGTGATGACGATATGCTTTATGGAGTCTTGCTAGCCCTGCAACAAGCTGGTAGAGCAAAGGATATAGTTTTGGTTGGTGGTGCATGCGAAAAGAACATGGTCAAAAGAATCATGGATGGCGATCCACTGATAGAAGTCAACTTCACTTATCCACCAAACATGATAGCTACGGCAATTAACTTGGCTGTTATGGCTCTTCGTGGAGAATCGCTGAACGGATTCTACCAAAGAGGTATTCCGAGAAAGATAATCCTTGCAACGGAAATGGTTACAAGAGAAAATGCTCATTTGTATTACTTCCCAGATTCCGTGTTCTAATTTGAAAGAATAAAAGCGGGGGATAATCTCCCCCGCTTTTTGGAGGTGCTGTAATGAAGATAGGATTTTTAACGGTTGCTTTAGGAAATACAAAGCTTGAAGAGATAGTGCCATGGGCTGCAAGCGTAGGTTTTGAAGCATTAGAAGTAGCAGCCTGGCCACTTGTGAATGAAAGAGATTTTTCGTCAACAACCATAAATGTTGAAGGATTAACAAAAAGTAAGGCGGAGGAAATAAAAGCGCTTTTTGAAAAGTATGGTCTTATCATTTCATCTTTGGCTTATTATGACAACAACTTGGATGCTAATGAAGAGAAAAGAAAAACAATCAACGAACATTTAAAGAAAGTCATAGACGCGGCTAGTATGCTTGGTGTTGAACTAGTTGGAACTTTTATAGGAAGGGATATCAGAAAAGGCGTGGAGGAGAACATCAAGGAATTTGAAAAGGTTTTCAAACCAATCATTGCTTATGCAGAAAGCAAGAATGTCAAGTTGATGATAGAAAATTGTCCAATGGTTGGTTGGCAGCAGGAAGAAAAGATAGGAAACATATTCTATTCTCCGCAACTTTGGCGCGAGATTTTTAGGATAACACCAGATTCCTTTGGAATTAACCTGGATCCATCTCATCTCCACTGGTTGGGAATTGATTACATCAAAGTGCTCGATGAATTCAAAGACAGAATCTTTCATGTTCACGCAAAGGATACAGAAATAAACCATGAGCTTTTGACCGATCAAGGAATCTTTGGACACTTTGGAACAAATTTCCACGGCAAGAGTTGGTGGACTTACAGGTTACCTGGTTTTGGTGAAATAGATTGGCAAGAATTTATAAAAGCGCTTAAAAAGATTGGCTATGATTTTGTCATCAGCATTGAGCATGAAGATCCAGTGTGGGTTGGAACTGTTGATAAAGCAAAAAAAGGTTTGACAATTGGCTTGAAACATTTGAAACAATTTGTATAAATGCAAACTTCTCTTTGCAGAGCCAAATGGCTCTGCTTTTTTTAAGACATAAAATCTACTTTTCCCAAGCCATTTTCATTACGTTTAGTCTTTCCTCGTCCGTCAAAGCCGTTTTTGCTTTCATCAACAGTTGTTTCTCAAGTTCATCTTTATTTTTGATGTATTTTTCTCTTTCTCTGCTGTCTTTCAGTGCACGATAGATTTTCTCCCTTTCTTTGATCCAGTAGATTATCGCTTCCTTTTGTTCTTCCTCTTTCCAAAGCAATTCTTTTCCAACGAACCATATCGGTTTGTACACAGACAAACAAGGCAAGGGAGAACCCGTTGCCCAGATCTCTATGTTTCCATCTTTGAGTTCAACGATCATACTACCAGTTGTTTCGCTTGAAATCAAACTACCGTGGTGCATGCATATGTTTTTCATTGAACCGTTGAAGAAATTCAAACTCTTTAGATTGTAATGATGGCAAAGTATTTTCATAAAATCTTCTATTGTTAGTGTTCCTTGGTTTTGCTTTAAAAATTCAAAAGTTATTTTCCTTCGAAAATCTCCTTGTGCGATTGCGGTTATGAGTTTATTTTCAAATCTGAGTTTAAAATCGACTTTTTGACTAGGTTTTGAAAGTGGTTCAAGATCACTGTTGTGCGTGAAACTTGAAAAATCATAATCATCTCTCAAGCTTAGAGAATTTGATATGGACCAAACATCTTGAACCTTCTTCACAGTCCAAAACTTTCCCGCAGTTTCAAGAACATAAGCCGAGTTGAAATCTGCGATCAAAAAGCTGTTGTGATACCTAAGATTTTTCGTATAGCCACATTTTCCACCTTGTCCATAGATTTCAAGCATTTTGATACAAACTTTAACTGCTTCTAATGCATTCTTGCTTCTTTCCAAAGCTATGCGCAGAATATCCATACCAAGCAAAGCATCTGGTCCTTGTTTTTCAATGGTGAAAACGGCTTCGTTTCCTATAACAACTCCGTATTCGTTGACACCCATTTCCGCTCCCCAGATCCACGAGGGTTTGAACAAAATGCATTCATAGGTTTCTTCAACTTGTTCAATTTCTATATAAGTGCATTTCAGCTTTGAACCTTTTGGGTGTCTCTTGCGTGGGACATAAACGATCACATGTGGTTCATCTTTTTCTCTATCGCTGTTTTTTGCAAAAATCACAGAACCATTCTTCGTGGAGTTCTTTAGGGCAACAAGTGTATCACACAAATTGAATCACCTCATGAAAATATTATAGTGCGACTATAATTATATAATAAGGAGAGTCGGTTTATGATGTTTTTTGCCGACAGGATGCTTGGAAAATTGGCAAAGAAGCTAAGACTTCTTGGTTTTGACACCCTTTATCTTTCGCAAATAGAGGAAGATGAGATTTTGAAATTGTGTTTCGAAACAGGTAGAATTTTGATCACAAGGAATAGAGAACTTCACATGAAAGCTTTAAAGCAAGGGATAAGAAGTTTGCTTTTAAAGTCAGACTCATGGAGACAACAGTTGGTTGAACTTTCGAAAGTTTTGGATTTGAAAAATGCTGATAGAATGACAAGGTGTAGTTTGTGCAATGCCGAATTGATTTTGGCAAATCCAGAAAAAGTCAAGCAAAAAGTTCCACTTTATGTTCAACAAATAAGGAATGAGTTTTACGAATGTCCTGTTTGCGGAAGGTTGTATTGGGAAGGGACACATGTAGAACATGCTTTGGAAGAATTTAGGAGGTTAAATCTGTGAGATTTTTCAACTTGGTTTTCGACTTTTTCGAAAATGGTTACAGTTCAAAAGCAATGTGCAAGGTGGCAGAGGAAATTCGCCAAATCTGCCAGGCCGAAGGTTGCGATATTTTCTTGTTTGAAAATAAAAAAGACGAATTAAGGCTGGTTGGAACTACAAGGGATGAATCTTTGACAGGTACAACAAAAGTTTCCATCAAAGAGTTGCAGGCAGATGAAAATAGAGAAGTTTACGATTTAAAGCTTCCCGGTAAACTTTTGGGTGTGGTCGTTTTGTACAAGCCAAAGGGCACAAAAGTAGAAGACATTCTTGAAGAGCTTTCAATTTCACTTGATTGGGTTCAAAGGTATTTTCAGATTCTCGACGACTGTGAGCGCTATAGAAATATGACTTTTTTGACGGAACTCTTCTATGGTTGCAACAATCCTTTGGAGCTTAAGGAGCAGTTTACAAATCAAATCGCCCAAATATTGAAAGCAGAGGTTGTAATGTTCTTCGAAAAAGAAGATGATAATTATGTCTTCAGCTGTGGTTACGGTGTGGATAAAGGCCAGCTTTTGACCAGCATGTTGCCTTCATCCCATCCACTTGTTGGAAAAATTGCAAAAGAGCCAGATGGGATTTTGCAAACAAAACCCAAGATAGATTTCATAAGCTTTGAATGCAAGTCAATGGTTGCCACTCCTGTAAACCTTGAAGATAAACTTCTTGGATTGCTTATTGTGGTGAACAAAATTCAACCAAAAGGTTATAGACCAAGTTATAGCTTTGATCAAACTGATTTACAGATCTTAAAGGAAGCTGCCAGAAGATTTTCATTGGCTTTTTCAAGGTTGATCTATCAACAAAATCTGGCAAAGCAGATTGAAACACTCAAAAAGTATACTCAGGATTACGAAAAGCTTATCGAAGAGCAGAGAATCTACCTTAAGAAAATGGATTTAGTTCATGCAATAAGCAACGCAATGCGGTCAAGCTACGATCTTACCAATGTGTACAAAATTCTGCTTTTGGGTTTAACATCTGGAAGAAGCCTTGGGTTCAACAGAGCGATGCTGCTTATAAGGAATAGAAAAATTGATGCACTTGAGGGAAAGTTTTGGCTTGGACCGCTGGAAACCGACAACATCGAACAAATTTGGAAAGAAGCCGAGCGCAGGGCTTTGAACTATGGTGATCTATCGCAGTATCTGAGAGAGGAAGCCATGATGTTGGACGTTTCGAAAGGTTTAACGGAAAGAATAGCAGGAAAGCTTTTCTTTTACAAAGAACATCCGATTTTTGAAAGAGTGGTTCTAAGAAGAAAATTAATTCACGTAACACCAGAACTTGCCGAAACTTTGAAAAATTCCATAAAAGATTTGCTCAGATTGCTTGACGTCGATGAATTTGTCGTTGTTCCGTTGATTGGAAAGTGGGACACCATAGGCGTTGTGATACTGGACAACAAGTTCACCAAAGCTTCTATAACGCAAACTGACATTGAAATACTCAGATTGATTGCAGACAGCGCAGGCTTAGCCATAGAGAACGCGATGAACTACGAGGAACTTAGAAAGAAAACTGAAAGCCTTGAACAGCAGAAAAACATGATCGATTATCTTAGAAAATTCAGCGAAAGTATCCTTCAAAATTTGAGTACAGCCGTTGTAGTTTTGGATAAAAGTGGAAAAATAATCGAATGCAATAAAATGGTTGAATCGATATTCGGTCTTCCAAGAGAAGCTGTCATTGGACGCACCTACGACGAATTTGGACCTGCGTATCAGGATCTTTTTGGGGTGGCAATGAAAGTTTTTGAGACTGGAGAACCAATTTCTTTATCGAACTACATGGTTGAAACAGTTGCGGGTGAAAGGTACTTTGACGTTAAATATTCACCAATGTGGGAAAATTACGGAGAAACTTTGATGGGTGTAATAGTAACCTTGGACGATGTCACCGAACAATATAAAATGGAACAGGAAAGAAAAAGCAAGGAAAAATTGATATTGCTTGGAGAAGTTGCGGCAAGGGTGGCACACGAGTTGAGAAATCCCATAACGGTTCTTGGTGGATTTTTGAACAGATTGAAGAAGAACATCTCCGATCCTGTTGCACGAGAAAAGTATTTGGAAATATTGTCAAGGGAGATTGAGCATTTGCAAGAAATTGTCAACGAAATACTCGATTTCAGTAAAACTTCGGTAAAGATCGATCGTGTAAAATTTCAGTTAAACGAACTGATAAACGAGGTCATAGTTTTGATGAACGAAAAAGCTTCAAAGCAAGGAATCACGATAGAATTTCAACCATCACCAATTCCTGAAATTTTTGCCGATAGAAACAGGATAAAGAGAGTACTGATAAACTTGATACAGAATGCCATAGAAGCTTCGCCTGAAAATGGTAAAGTTGTCGTGAGAACATTTTATGAGCAAGGCAAAGTTATAACATCCGTTTTCAACACAGGTGAACCAATAAAAGATGAGGTTGCAAGAAAGCTTTTCACACCATTCTTTACGACGAAAACCTATGGAACAGGCCTTGGACTTCCAATTTGCAAAAAAATAGTGGAAGATGAACATGGTGGAAGGATCTGGGTTGAACCAAGGTTGAACGGTACAGAATTTTTCTTCGAATTACCCGTTGAAAAGGAGGGAGAGGATGGAAAAACAAGCAAAGATATTGGTCGTTGAGGATGAGGAAAACGTAAGGTTGCTCATCAGTGAAGAACTTCAGGATATGGGACATATAGTTGAAACTGCTTCAAACGCTGAGGAAGCTTTGAAGAAACTGCAGGAGAAAAGCTTCGATTTGGTGACCATAGATATCGAGATGCCTGGGATGAATGGCATAGAGCTTGCAGGCACCTTGAGGCAGAAATTTCCAAGGATAAAGATAATCTTGCTCACCGCATACAGTCACTACAAATACGATCTTGCATCGTGGGCTGCCGATGCTTATATTGTTAAATCACCCGATCTTGAAGAACTCAAGAGAACTGTGACAAAACTTTTGAGTATGTAAGGAGGTATATGACCTTGGAATACAAGGATACACTTAACCTGCCAAGTACCGATTTTCCAATGCGGGCAAATTTGGTTGAAAAAGAACCAAGAATTTTGGAAAAATGGAAAAAGATCGATGTGTATCGCTATTTGCTTAAGCAAAGAGAGAATTGCCCCACTTTCATTCTTCATGATGGTCCGCCATACGCCAACGGAGCAATACACATAGGTACTGCTTCGAACAAGATTTTGAAGGATATCGTAGTCAAGTACAAAATCTTTCAAGGTTACAAATCGCCATACGTACCTGGTTGGGACACGCACGGTCTTCCAATCGAGCATAAAGTTACGACTATGCTTGGGGAAAAAGCAAAAACAATGTCTGCAATTCAGATAAGAAAAGCCTGTGAGGAATTTGCAAAATCTCAAATTGAAATGCAAAAGAAGCAATTTCAAAGGCTTGGTGTAATTGGAGACTGGGAAAACTACTATGCCACGCTAACACCAGATTATGAATACAAGATTTACGAAGTGTTTGAAAAACTCGTTGAGGATGGATACATTTACAGGGCAAGAAAGCCAGTCCTTTGGTGTATGAACTGTCAAACAGCTTTGGCACAAGCTGAAATAGAGTACTATGATCACGTTTCCCCATCGATCTATGTCAAGTTCAAAATGAAGGATTCTGAAAACGAATACATCGTCATTTGGACTACGACACCTTGGACTTTGCCTGGAAACACTGGTGTTGCAGTGCATCCAGATCACACCTACGTGAAAGTTGAGGTTAACGGGGAAATTTGGATCGTTGCGGAAAAGCTACTTCAAAGTATGATGAAAGAGCTTGGCATCAACGAATACAAGGTGGTTGAAAAATTCAATGGAAAAGAGTTGAATGGAAAGCTGGCTTTACATCCGCTGTACGAAAGAACTTCGCGCATAATAACCGCCGATTACGTCGACATGGAGACTGGTACTGGTTGTGTCCACATAGCACCTGGACATGGTGAAGAAGACTACGAGTACGGTTATTTGATCCATGGATTGGAGGTACTTTCTCCGGTCGACGAAGCTGGAAACTTCACACCTGAGGCTGGAAAATATTCAGGAATGAACATCGTTGAGGCAAACGATGTTATAATCGAAGACCTCAGAAAAATTGGTGCACTGCTGAAAGCTTCAAGTGTTTCACACTCTTATCCTCATTGCTGGCGCTGCAAAAATCCTGTGATATTCAGGGCAACGGATCAGTGGTTTATCTCCATAGATAGGAACAACTTGAGAAAAAGGATTCTTGAGCAGATAGAAAAGGTCAAGTGGGTTCCAGATTGGGGTAAAAACCGCATCAGTGCGATGATCGAAGAAAGGCCTGATTGGTGCATCTCAAGGCAGAGAGTTTGGGGAGTCCCAATCCCCGCGTTCAAATGTAAAGATTGCGGACACGTTTCTCTGACACCGCAAACTGTAAGGCATTTTGCAGAAATTGTGAAAGAGAAAGGAACAAACGCTTGGTTTGAATTGGAAGAAGAACAACTGCTTCCTCCTGGTTTTGTTTGTCCAAACTGTGGTTCAAGGAACTTTTCCAAAATGATGGATACTTTGGACGTTTGGATTGATTCAGGTGCATCCTTTGAAGCTGTTTTGAACAACAGACCTGATCTTTCTTTCCCAGCAGACATGTACCTTGAAGGAAGCGATCAGCATCGAGGATGGTTCAACTCTTCGATAGTGCTTTCCGTCGTAAAACATGGTGTTGCACCGTACAAAATTGTTCTAACTCACGGCTTTATAAAAGATGAAGAAGGCAAAAAGATGAGCAAATCTTTGGGCAACGTCGTCGATCCATTGGAGATATGCTCAAAGTACGGCGCAGACGTGTTGAGGCTGTGGCTTGCCAGCAGCGACTATTTCAACGATATAAGGATTTCTGAAAAAATAATCCTTCAACAAGTTGAGGTTTACAAAAAACTTAGGAACACGATAAGATATCTTTTGGCCAACCTCAACGATTTCGACGAAAAGCAGGCTGTACCTTACGAAAAACTTCTGCCGATAGACAAATGGGCTTTGGGAAGACTTCAACAGATTGTAAAATCGGTCACAGATGCCTACGAAGATTACGAATTTTCAAGGGCTTACAACATATTGGTGAAGTATTGTTCAGTGGAACTCAGTTCAGTTTACCTTGACATAATCAAAGATAGGTTGTACGTGGAAGGCAAAAACTCTTTGAAAAGAAAGTCTGCACAAACGGTTTTGTACGAGATTTTGAAATCGGTGTTGATAATGCTGGCTCCAATACTCACCTTTACCTGCGAAGAAGCTTATGAACATTTCCGTGGCAAAAAGTTCGAAACGATTTTCGCAGAAACATGGCCAAAATACCACCCAGAATGGGTTGATGAAAAACTTCTAGCTGACTTTGACAAGTTGATGGAAGTAAGAGACGTCGTTTTGAAAAAGTTGGAAGAAGCAAGGCAAAACGATTTGATAGGTCATTCACTCGATGCAAAAGTGACGATCAAGATTGCTTCGAAGGATTATTATGAGCTTTTGGAAAAATATTCACAGATTTTGGAAGAATTCTTGATCGTTTCTCAAGTTAAGTTTACCAAAGATGGTGGCACATCTTTGATAAAAGTTGAAGTTGACAAGGCAGACGGACAAAAATGTGAAAGATGCTGGAAATACCATCCAATGGCCGGTTTTGACCCAAGATTTCCAAAAGCTTGTCCAAGGTGCGTTGAGGTTCTAAGCTCAGAGGGATGAAGGTATGTTGGACATATTTGCTTTGGTATCCGATGCCTTCAACAAGAAGGCATCGGATGTTCATTTGTCCGTCGGTTGTCATCCAGTTTACCGTATAAATGGATTACTTGAACTTCAAAGGAATTATCCTGTTATAACTGAAAAAGACCTTTTGGACAGCATCGAAAGACTTTTTGAACGCATAGATTTTCACGCCCTTGAGAACAAAAAAGAAATAGACTTTGCGTTTGATGTTGGAGAAGAAATAAGGGTACGTGGCAACCTTTATTACGAACGCAGAAAGCCTGCATTGGCACTTCGTTTGATAACCAAAAGAATACGGACCTTCGAAGAACTTGGTTTGCCTTCCATTTTAAAAGAATTCGCCGAGCGCGATTCGGGGCTCATACTCGTTGCAGGGCCAACTGGGAGTGGTAAATCCACAACTTTGGCTGCTATTATCGACCATATAAACTCCAATTACCCGTATCACATAATCACTATAGAAGATCCCATAGAGTACGTTTTTACGAACAAAAAGTCTGTAGTTCACCAAAGAGAACTAGGTCAGGACACAAAGAGTTTTTACGATGGACTAAAGTATGCCCTCAGACAGGATCCGGATGTGATACTCGTTGGAGAAATGCGAGACCTTGAAACGATGGCTTTGGCTCTCACAGCTGCAGAAACAGGTCATTTGGTGCTCAGTACGATACACACAAACAGTGCCGCAACTGCACCGGAAAGAATTATAGATGTTTTTCCACCTCATCAACAAAAGCAAGTGGCGCTTCAGCTTGCCAATACTTTGGTGGCGGTTATATACCAAAGGCTTTTAAGAAGAGCTGATGGAAAAGGTATGGTGCCAATCCTTGAGATTTTGGTTGGTACCCCAGCGGTAAAGAACTTGATACGCGAAAACAAACTGCATCAGATAGAATCTATAATGCAAACCAGTGCCAAGCAGGGTATGGTGTTGTTTGACGATGCTCTGTTCAAAGCCTACGTAAATGGTT
The DNA here is from genome assembly GCF_000217815.1 of Pseudothermotoga thermarum DSM 5069. NCBI lineage: Bacteria > Thermotogati > Thermotogota > Thermotogae > Thermotogales > Thermotogaceae > Pseudothermotoga > Pseudothermotoga thermarum. The sequence continues at coordinate 1,689,687 of NC_015707.1, forward strand.
TGATAGACAAATCTCAGGTTTACGAGTACGCTAGAAACCCTGAGGAGATGAGGAGAAAGATAGGATGATCGAAGTTGTTGAAAGTGCAGTAAATGAACTGAAAGAAAAACTGGCAAAAATAGAAATTCAGTTAAGTGATCCGAAATTGACATCGGATCAAATCAAGAGTTTGGCCGTTGAATATTCAAAGATAAAGGAAATTCTTGAAACTTATGATAAGCTGAAACAATGCGAGGAAGAAATCGAATTTTGGCAGGAAGCGTTGAACGAAGATCCCTCACTTGAATCAGAGTTAATTAAGGCAAAGGCCAATTATGAAACGCTCCTCTCTCAGCTGATCTCTCTTCTTTTGCCAACGGAAGAACACAACAATGTGATCATGGAAATCCGTGCTGGAACCGGCGGAGAAGAGGCGGCTTTGTTCGCCGCCGATCTTTTCAGAATGTACAGCAGGTATGCTGAAAGAAAAGGTTGGAAAGTCGAAGTTTTGGATTTTCACGACACAGGGTTAGGTGGATTCAAAGAAATAGTGCTTTCGATAACAGGAAAATCTGCGTACAAAATTTTAAGACTTGAAAGTGGTGTTCACAGGGTCCAAAGGGTACCGATAACCGAATCCTCTGGAAGAATACACACATCGACCGCTACGGTTGCGGTCTTGCCAGAAGTGAGTGAAGTTGAAGTGGTAATAGATCCGAAGGATCTAAAGATTGAAACTTGTAAAGCCTCAGGACACGGTGGACAGTATGTCAACAAAACTGAATCTGCCGTTAGAATCACCCACATACCAACTGGCATAATTGTGACATGTCAATCGGAAAGATCGCAGCATCAAAACCGCGAAAGGGCATTTGCAATTCTTCGCTCCAAACTTTACGAGTTGAAACAAATGGAAATAAACAAAGAGCTTTCTCAACAAAGGAAAAGCCAAATTGGTACGGCGGAAAGAAGCGAAAAGATAAGAACGTACAACTTCCCGCAAAATCGTGTAACCGATCACAGGATCAACTACACTTCTTACAGACTCCAAGAAATCCTGGACGGAGATTTGGACGAAATCATAACAAAACTTTTAGAACACGAACTTGTCCAACAACTCAAACAAAAAGTGAGCACAAGCTAACTTCCATAACCTTTCTTTGCAAGGTTTTGGTAGATCATGTTCACCAATGGTTTTAGATTTTCTCTAGCCACTACTTTTGAATACTCGTAAAATAGCATTTCTTTGAACCATCTTTCACCTGAAGATTCCGGCAAGAGGTTGGACTTTGGAATGGAATGGTACATCTTTTTGAAAATGTCGTAAAAGATCGTTCCAACGAATTCGCTACATGCATTCCAAAGCTTATCTTTGCTTGAACCTGAAGGCAAGTCTACACCGTAAATCAACTTACATCACCACCAAATCGGCGAGTAAAACGCCTGCCTTGTGCATCGTTTGAAGGATGGCAATTATATCCTGCGGCGATGCACCAAGGCTTTTTAAAGCGTTTATCAAATTAGCGACCGTTGCTTCTGTTTCCTTGTCTGCAACGACTTTTCCATTTCTGACCGTTATGTTGAATACACCGTAGGACAGCGTGAAATCAAGAATTTTAACGTTTCCACCGAAAACGACAGTACCAGTTCTTTCGTTTACGACCACTCTTGCCGGCATATCGACAGTTACTTCAATTTCCTCAACTAAAGCAAGAAAGGTGACAACATCGTCTTCAAATGCAGATGGTACCTCGATTTTAACCGTTGCTCCATCAATTGCCTTTGCTATTCTTCTTTCAAAAGTTCTGTTTATCGCCTCGGCAACCCTGGCAGCCGTGGTGAAATCTGGTTTTGAGATAAGCAACGTCACGGTGTTAGCGTTCACAAATTCAAATGGAATCTCTCTTTCCACAATGGCTCCATTTGGTATGTAACCAACTATTCTATTTTTAGTTTGAAGGTTGGCTGAAACTTTCACATTCGCCCCGCCCAAGCTCACATTTCCCTGTGCAACGGCGTAGACGTTTCCATCGGCACCGTAAAGTGGTGTTTGCAAAAGCACACCGCCTTCAAGAGATTTTGCATCGCCTATTGATGCAACCACAACGTCCAATCTCATTCCTTCTTTGTAAAACGGTGGAATATCGGCAACAACCATTACCAAGGCGGCGTTTCTTGATTTAAAATCGTTGGGATTTATCGTGATGTTGAAAGTCCTCAAAACGTTAGTCAAAAGTTGGGAGCTGACGTTTCCAGAATCTCCTGTTCCATTCAATCCAACGACGATACCTACACCAAAAAGTTGATTATCCCTTGCTCCCCTAAAAGTTGCGATATCCTTTATCCTCGTTGTTGCGAAGGAAAAAACAGCTATTATCAACAAAAAGACCGCAAGGTATTTTCTCACATTCCTCACCTCACAAGAAAAACCTTGCAAGGACTGTTAAAACGTAATCCAGCCAAGACTCTTGGCCAGGTTTTTGGCTGAAGACCAGCCGACCGTTTATCCATATTTGACTATCCGCAAGCTTGGAAGCTTCAATTGTGTTGTTCGCATCTATGTCTTCGTATCTAGCAGTTCCACGAATTATGATTTCGCTCAGCTGATCTTGAACCTTTATTTTCTTGCTTCCCTCAAAAACCAGCTTGTTGTCCTGTACATCCACAACTGTTGCTGATATGGTGAAACTAACGTTGTTGCTGAGTTTTGCAGAATGCTTTTGCATTGTGTTGGGGTTGATCGGTATAAACTGTGAGAGATCAAATTGGGTTATTCCTTTAACAGCACCCGTGATAAAGTTGACAAGAGCTTTTGCAAGTGAATCGTACTCGCTTGCGGAGTTGAAGGTGGGAGTTTCTCTTACGATAATTGTTACTATGTCACCAATTTTGCGGGCTTTTTTGTCCGCAAAGATGTTTTTGAACGCGCTGTTGTTTGAACTGTTCCAAAGCGATGTGGCATTCAGTACTCCAATCAGAAATATTGTTAGCGTTAGAATCAGAATTTTTCTCATCTTCTCAGCTCCCTGAAACGTAGATTTTATAGTCAGTTCCCAAGATTCCTTGGATCAAAAATCCCGTCGATAAGTTTCTGGCTCTCACAACGTCTCCAAAGTAAGCATCGTGCATGAGTCTGACCAAAGCCGTGACGATTAGACCATCGAGTTGAACTACAGCTGTTAATATTTCCCCAGCTTTGACGTCCGGCGGTTGAACAACGTAGAAAAGATCGATTGGTTCATCTTCTCGAAACATTTTTCTGCTTACTTTTCCCACCACGTCTTCCATTTTCTCCGCAAAATTTCCTCTTTTTCCAAAGACGTTTAACTCAACTATTTTTACATCCTCAGGTTGAATTACTTGTCCGCTTTTTATTATTCTTCTTGCAACCACCACTTTCCTGTAATCGACTACTTTCAAATTGACCCGGCAATATCCCAAGATTTTGCCGTTATTCAAAAGTTTTAGAAGTATTCTTACATCATCCCTGTTGACAAAGTGCGAAAGTATCTCAAAGTCGTCCACGTTTTCGAGGTTGGTATTTATATCGAAGGAAAGAATTTTTATCGAGTTTCCAAAGTTGGAAACAAGATAATCTTCGACAGCTTTTTTAATGGAATCTTCTATTTGGGAGGAAAAGGCTACACAGAAAATAAAAATGAGAAGGGCGAGCAAACTCGACCTTCTCATCATCGTTCACCTACTTTAGAATTATCTCTTCAGCGTGCTTACTGTTCCAAGCATGTTGTCGGCAGTCTGAATTGTCCTTGCATTCAGTTCGTAAGCACGCTGAGCAATGATCATATCAACCATTTCTTTAACCACATCGACGTTTGATTTTTCAAGATAACCTTGTTGTATGGCTCCAAATCCATCTTGGTTTGGTACACCTTCTATTGGAGCCCCTGAAGCGGTTGTTTCAACGAACAAGTTATCTCCAATTGCTTTCAAGCCAGCTGGGTTTACAAAGCGTACCAGGGTAATCGTCCCAAGGTTTTGAATCGTTCCATCCTGCATTTCAACTGAAAAGATACCATCTGGAGAAATGTTTATCGCCACCGCATCCTGTGGAACAACTATGTTTGGAACAAGGGCAAGACCATTTGCGGTGACAATTCTTCCTTCACTGTCTATCTTGAATGCGCCATCACGGGTGTAGGCAATCCTTCCGTCTTGAAGCTGAATTTGGAAAAACCCATCTCCCATTATCGCAAGGTCCAAAGCGTTACCAGTGTGCTCGATGTTTCCTATGGTGAATATCCTTGTGGTGGCACTCAGCCTGGTTCCATGGCCGGTGTAAATTCCCGTCGGTATGGTTGAATCGACGGCTGTTGGAGCTCCTGCATTTTTGTAATACTGGTAGATCAGGTCTTGGAACTCCGCTCGAACTTTTTTATAACCGGTTGTATCAACGTTCGCCAAGTTGTTTGAAACTATATCCAATTTGTACTGCTGAGCCCACATTCCCGTTGCCGCCGAATAAAGCGAAACCATCATCTCAAATCGCCTCCTACCTCAACGTTCCCACCTGAGAGATTAATTTTGCAACAAGTTCGTCTTGAACTATCACGGCTTTTTGGGCTATTTCAAAGTGTCTTTGCGCTTCAATGAGCGTAACCATTTCCCTCACAGCGTTGACATTTGATAATTCGACATATCCTGGCAAAATCCTAAAATTTTCGGCGGCAAACGGTTCACCACTTTCTTGAGTCGGTTGAAAGAGAGTATAACCAAACTTCCTCAGATATCTTACGTTTTCGAAGGAATAGACGGCGATTCTTGTTACTGGTTGGTTTAAAGAATTTCTAACATATCCTTGTTCATCGATTGAATAACCATTTTCAAACCTTATAGGTTGATTGTTGATATCAAGAACTCTAAGTCCATCGGCGTTGACAAGAAAACCTTCAGCATCCAATTTGAAATTGCCAGCCCTGGTGTAAAAAATCTCTCCGTTTCTTTCAACCGCAAAAAATCCTTCCCCTTCTATCGCCAAGTCCAAGAGATTTCCGGTGTATTGAACAGTTCCTTGGGAAAAATCTGGGTACACGTGGTCCAAAACGGCACTATAAGCGAGTGTTCCTATCGGTTGTCTTTTGTTGGGAAGCACGTAAATTTCCCTTTCGTGATAGGCTCTAAAGGCCAACCTATCTTTTTTGTACCCTGCGCTTTCAACGTTTGCAAGGTTGTTTGATGCTGCATCGAGTTTGCTGATATCCAGTAGCATTCCCATTGCTGCCGTGTAGATACCTCTTATCATTTCATCACCTCGTGTAAGAAACGGCTACCACCTTCAGCAAATTTTCATCATCCAAAAGAATTCCTGTTCCTCTTGCAACACAGGTCAACGGATCTTCGGCTACCACAACTTTCACACCAAGCTCTTCTGCCATAAGTTTGTCCAGGCCCCTAAGCAATGCTCCTCCACCTGTTAAAATTATTCCGTTGTTTATTATGTCCGCCGCAAGCTCCGGCGGGGTTTTTTCAAGTACAGCTTTTATCCTTGCCAAAATGGTACCTACCAAAGGTTGCAATGTTTCCATAACGTCTTCGGACGTGATTTTATCGGTTCTTGGAAGTCCTGTTACGGCATCTCTTCCTTTGATTTCCATTTCATATGTTTCCATGTCTGGGTGTACTTTTCCTATTTTTATCTTCACTTGTTCGGCGGTTGGCTCGCCTATGACAAGACCATATTTTTTTCTCACATAACGAACGATGGCTTCATCCATGGCATCTCCTGCGATTTTTATCGAATCCCCAACCACAACTCCTCCAAGACTTATCACCGCTATATCGGTTGTTCCTCCACCTATGTCCACAACCATGCTTCCCTCGGATTTGGTAACATCGATTCCTGCACCTATTGCCGCAGCCAACGGTTCTGAGACGACGTGGACCCTCCTTGCTCCAGCGTTCAAAGCCGCTTCAAAAACCGCCCTTCTTTCAACGCTTGTTGCTTTGGTTGGTATTCCTATCACAAGTTCTGGTTTGAACAAGAACGATCCTTTGACGGTCCTTTTGATGAATTCTTTTATGACAGCTTCTATGGTTTTGTAGTCAGCTATCACGCCATCTTTCATCGGCTTTATCGCTTTGTAGTACTCAGGGGTTTTACCTATCATTTTTTTGGCTTCTTCGCCTATGGCAACTATTTCACCAGTTTTTACGGCCACTGCAACGACCGATGGCTCAAAGATGACAATACCTTTACCCCTTTGATAAACGATGAAACTTGCTGTACCAAGATCTATCCCTAAATCACCTTTTGGCACCGCTGATACCTCCCTTTAAAGATTTGGTGTGCCTGGCGGGAATCGAACCCGCAACCTCCGGATCCGGAGTCCGGCGCTCTATCCTATTGAGCTACAGGCACACTAATTTTCCACCTTTTGAAAGAAAAGTTTTGAATTTATTGCAATCTCCTTCGACAACAATCATATCAAAAGGTGAGAGTTTTTCCAGTTCTTTCCAGCTTCTTTCGACAAAAAAACCTGCTTTGTGAAACAAATAAGCGTAGTACGGATCTGTCTGGAAAATTGTTGTGTTGTTACCAGCAGCATTAACATCGGAAATTTCCGCCAAAAGAATTTTACCTTGAAAAATTTTGATTGTTTCCAAAATATCCTCTGGCAACTTCTTGGCAGGTTTGATTTGATACAAAGTTATCTTCGAAGACGTAAATTCCTGAAAGAGCTGTACGGCAACAAGTTCGTCAACGTTTTCCTTTCCTTTGAACAGCTCGCTCGTCAACCTTTCGTCTATCATGTAAACCTTTTTATTCAGTTCTTTTTGAAGCCTTTCTGCAAATCCCACAACTTCAAAAGTCTGCAAGGAGTATCTTCCACTCATCGAAAGTGGTAATCCAACGACAATGGCTTCAAGGTTGTATTTTGAAAGCTCTTCTTTTATTTTTTCAGGAGGTACTGTGAAAACCTTTGATGGAATTCTTTCGCCGATTGCCACGCCACATCTTGCTTTTCCATAATCTATTGCTGCGATCATTAAATCACCACTTTTGGATTCATCAAAGCTTTGCAAATTCCCTTCGCTTTTTGAAGAAGGTACCACTTTGTCACGCTTTCAAAGTAAGCTGTGTCGAGTTGTCCCTCTGCCATTCTAAGAGAGTGCTTTGAAAGATCTACTTTGCTTAAATCTATTTTTCCATCCTTTACAACCGCTCCAAGCTCTTTCATCACGGATATCAAAACCTTTCCGTAAGCAGAATTCTTCAAAAAGTTGTTTTCAACAAGTGTTTCGATGAATTTATTTTCATCTATTTCTTCGTTTTTGAACATTTTCAAAATTTGTCCAATGTATTCTTTCGTTGGGAAAAGTTCTTTCAATTCTTGTTCTCTGATCTCCACATCTTTCAGATCAAAACAAAGATCCACTATTTGACTTGATCCGTCGAAAGAAAGACTGTCCATGATTTCAAAAAGGCTGAGTGGAACATCTCCAATTGCTATTTCAGCGTCCTGCCAAAGCATGGCAGGTATCCCATCGGTGTTGGTCACACACAAAAGCTTTTTGAATTTTCTTTTCTTTATTTGATTCAACACCAAGGCTTTCTGTTGCGGCTTTAAGTTGTGCGTGTAAACAATCAGATCTGAGGCTTTCCAAACGTGGGATACTTTTTTGTAAAAATCGGCTAGTTTTGATTTCGATGAAAACAGAAAGCAACAGGCTTCATCCAAAACTGTTTCCAAAGAAGGAACTTCAACCAGTCCAAAGGTCGGCTTAATGATCCTTTGATAAGTCAGATAAAATCCCAAATCCACTGCAAAATCGTACAAATCCTCGGAAAATTTTACACTCACGGCGGCAAACTTGGTTGGGTTGTCCTTTACCAACTGCAAGAATTTTGAAACGTACTGGTTTTTTGAAAAAGTCTTGAAAAGTGCAAGTTCGTTTACAATCACCAAATCGTACATTTGAAGAAACTTTTCAAACTGTTCGACAAAATACACAACAGTTGAAAATCCCATTCTTTGCGACGGTACTTTGTTCAAAGAGTTGAGAAAATCCAAGGTGCTATCGACATACCTCAGAAGGCTTTGGTAAGTTTGCAAAGCGATAATGTTGTTCGGCGAAACGATCATGATTTTTCTTTTATCGTTTTCGGCGAGCCATTTGTATATGAAATTTCTCGTTCTTATGTCCACTGCAAAAAATTCGCGACCTTTTAAGTTTGCAAGAATCTCTTCAAGCTGCAACCATTTGTGGCTGATCGATGGCCTTTTATTCTGTTTTGTCAAACCGCTTTCTTGTAAGTCAAGGACAAGGTCCAAAACGTTCAAGGACAATTGTTCCCCGTTTTTCTTTATCGTGAAAACCAAGTCGCCTTTTAAAGATCCATTCAAATGGGATTTTTCAAAAAGATGTCCAAGACCAAATCCTAAAGCTTCAAATTTTTTAACACCGTCAGTCACGAAAAACTTTGCGTTGGATTCGCCTTGACCAAAGGTTTTTGGGTTTTCAATGACTGCATTTTTCAAGATAAAAACTGGTTCTGGATTACCATTTCCAAACGGTTCAAGTATCTTAAGTTGCTCAACCAAATTTTGATCGATTTGACTCAAATCAACCTCACAGTCTATTTCAATTGTGTCAGAACTTTCCGCAATCGGTATTTGATAATCTTTCAAGCTTTCGATGAAAGAATCTAAAATGCTCAAATCTATCGTGAACCCAACGGCAAAAGGATGACCTCCAAATTCTTTGAAGTAGCTTGAGAAAGGTTGAAGAATTTCGATCAAGTTTATATTTTCAGGGCTTCTGGCTGAACCACGTGCCTCATCTTCTCCAACCGAAATTACAAGCACAGGTTTTCCGTATCTTTGACAGAGTTTGGTTGCAACTATGCCAAGTACTCCAACGTGCCAGTTTTCACCACAAACTGCTATGATCGAGTTTTTGTGAAGCTCAAGCTCTTCTATTTGTTCAACTGCCATGGAGTAAATTTCACTTTCGATTTCTTGTCGAGCTGTGTTGTACTCGAACAAAAGATTAACCAAGTCCATCGCGGTTTGTCTATCTTTGACAGCCAAAAGTCTATAGGCATCTTCGGCATAATCAAGCCTGCCGGCGGCGTTCAACTTTGGTGCAACTCGATAACCTATATCCCTCGAATCAGGTTCATCTATACCAAGGCGGAACAAAAGCACATCAAGTCCTGGTCTTTTTGTTTTTTTCATCATTTCAAGGCCTTTTTTGACTATAAATCTATTTTCATCGATTAGTTTTACCATATCAGCCACAGTTCCAAGTGCAACAAGATCAAGGTATTCGAATACATATTCAAGCGGTAAGCCAAGCCTTTCTGCAAGGGCACAAACTAATTTGAAGGCAACGCCGGTTCCAGCCAGATCTTTGAAGGGATAAGGATCGTTTGGTCTTTTTGGATTTATTATGGCTTCAGCGGCTGGTAAAACTGGTCCTACCTCGTGATGATCAGTTATGATAACTTTGCATCCAAGCGAGTTTGCCAAATTAACTGATTCAACGGCGGTTATACCGCAGTCAACGGTGATTATCAACCTTCCACCGCTTTGCACAAACTGCTTTACCACTTCCGGCTGTACCCCGTATCCTTCGTCCAAACGCTTTGGTATGTAGTGAAAGGCAAGCCAACCATTCGAAAGCAAAAATTCCTCAAGTACTGCAGTACCGGTTATGCCATCCACATCGTAGTCGCCATAAACAAGTACGGGAAATTTTTGCTCCCTTGCATGGAGCAAAAGTTCGCACGCTTTGTCCATGTCCAACAGCAAGTTTGGATCATGAAGATCTTGCTTGGTTGGATTCAAAAAACGTATGACTTGCTCATGATCGGTTAGGCCTCGGTTTATCAAAAGCTTTGCGAGAAATTCACTTATACCAAGCTGCTGCGATAAAAGATCAACTTGCTCCTGAGGAACGTGCTTTACTATCCACCTCACAATCTCCAACTGCCTTTTTCAGATTTCCCTTATATTAAATCACAAATTTTTCATCAGTTGAAGTGTAACAAAGTTTTGGAAAAATATATGTGAAAGCAAAAATCAGGAGGTGAAAAGATGACTTTGGACGAGCTTGTTGAAAAAGTTGTTACAATCAAAAAACAAAGAATGCTTTTGTTGATAATATCCATCGCTTGGATGTTCGATGCTGCTGGAGTTATGGTGATGTCTTTCACACTTCCTTCGATGCTTCAAGAATGGAAATTAACCCCGCAGCAAGGCGCAAGTCTTTCAAGCGCAACGTTTATAGGTATGCTTATCGGAGCATTGTCGGTGGGATTTCTGGCAGATTTGTTTGGAAGAAAGATCTCAAACGTTGTGTACCTTCTGTTCACGATTGGTTTTACAACCTTGTCGGGATTTTCAAATTCGCCTTCGCAATACTTTTTCTTCAGAGTTCTTGCTGGAATAGGATATGGTGGTCTTATGCCTTCGGTCAACGCATATCTTTCTGAATTCACAGGAAAACAGATTCGTGGGAAATATTTGGTGATTTTGGAAGCAAGTTGGGCGGTTGGAAGCATATTGATAGGTTTGTTCAGCGTCTTGACCTTGCAAAGTCTTGGTTGGAGATGGAGTTATTGGATTTTCGCGGTTGGTTTTGCGTTACTTCCAATCTTTCTTGTGATTTCAGAATCTCCAAAGTTTGCTTTTTTGAAGAAAGGTAAAGAAGGTTTGGAAAAGGTTTTGAAAGTGAAAATAGACCAACAGATAACTGTTCCAAAAACTACAAAAAGTCCAGTTATATCAGTTCTTTCAAAGGATTACTTAAAGATAACCTTGGTGATATGGACCGCTTGGTTTGTGGTGAGCTTTGTTTATTATACACTGTTCACTTGGGCACCTAAGATCTTTGCACAACAAGGAATTGAGGCTACAAAATCGCTTTGGTACACCTTTTTCATGATGGTCGCACAACTTCCTGGTTATCTCTCTGCAGCTTATTTCATCGAAAGACTTGGAAGGAAAACTTCTTTGGCAATTTATTTCTTTGGAATGGGATTGAGTGCCATCCTTTGGGCATATGTAACTGGTACCATATCGCTTGTCGTGATCGCCTTGGTTCTTTCTTTCTTCACACTTGGTGTGTGGGGGCTTGTGTACGCCTACACTCCTGAATTGTATCCAACATCCATCAGAGGTTCTGGAAACGGTTTGGCTGGGGTCATAGCAAGAATAGCAGGAATATTGGCTCCACAGTACGGCGGATTCATGCTTCAAAGAAATGCTTCTTTGCTTCAAATTTTTTCGATTCTTGCGATTTTGCCAATCTTAGCTGGTGTTGTGGTGACGATCTTTGGGGTGGAAACAAAGGGAAAAGAAATTGGTTAAAGTGAAAGGCAGCCTCGCGGCTGCCTTTTTCACAGGATTATCCATGCCACAGCTGTTGCAATTATCAAGGAGAGTATGGTTCTTTCAATCCAGATAATCAAAAGCTCTGGGATTGTTATCGGAATTTCTGTGGAGAGAATACACGGAATAGATGCAGAGAAGAACAGTATTGCGGATATTGAAACAACTCCAACGACGAATCTGCTGATCAAAGAAGCGTTAACAGTTAGCAATGCTGGCAGGAACATCTCTGCAATTTCAACAGCAGAAGCCTTTGCAACCAAGAAAGCTTCAGGCAATCTTAAAAGTGCTGTGAACGGATAGAATATCCAAGCAATTGCATCAAAAACAGGTGTATAAGTGGCCAGAACCAAACCTATGAAACCTACGGACATGATTGTTGGAAGTATCGTCAAAGCCATTCGAAAACCTGCTTTCAAGTTTTGCCAGATTCCCTGCAAAAGTCCCGGTGCTTTTGAAGCTGTTGCAAGTGCTTCGTTCCACGCCACTGCAAACAGATTCCCACGGATCTCGTGTTCTGGATTCGGTGTGCCAATGTAATCATCCTTTTTCTTGGAAAGAGGCCAAAGCCTTGCCGTTATTGCGGTGACAACAAAGGTCACAAAAAGTGTGGACCAGAAGAACTTGTTCCACATATCCATGAGTTTCAAAGTCCTTGCGACGATGATCATGAAGGTGGCAGATACCGTTGAAAATCCTGTTGCTATTATTGCTGCTTCACGGATTGTGTATTTGCCTTCTTTGAAAACTTTGTTGGTTATCAGAAGTGCTATAGAGTAGCTACCAACGAACGAGGCAACAGCGTCGATTGCTGACCTGCCAGGCGTTTTGAAAACCGTTCTCATGACTGGTCTTAGGAAAGAACCTGTAAACTCCATCAATCCATATCCAACCAAGAAAGCCAGAAAAACAGAACCAATTGGAACAATTAATCCAACCGGAACAACCAGTCTGTTGAGCAAAAACGGTCCAATGTCTGGCCTCATCATCCAACTGGGACCAGCTTTGAAATACACGAGAACTGCGATGACCGCGCCAAGAATTTTGAGAATCGCAAAAACAAACTCGGTCTTTGACTTTTTGTAGATTTTAGTGATCCACGGGAATACGGCTCCAATGATTGTCACCAATAGTCCATAAACGATGGCAACCTGTGTGAGATTGTTCCTAATCCATGTGACGATGTGATCCAAAGGAATCGATGATGTGTTGTTCAACTTGATTGGAATGAAGAACATAAAAATGCCTACAGCACTGAAAAATAAAAACTTCAACGCAGCCCTCGTCCTCTCCACGGACGTTCCCTCCTCTCATGGTTTTGGCAGACTGCTGCCGATTTATGGGTGAAAAATTGTTTCTACTCTGCCATAGGATATCTCAAACCTTTTTTCTTAGCCGTTTCCCGAGCTATTTCATAGCCTGCGTCAAGGTGTCTTATGACCCCCAAACCAGAATCGTTCGTAAGAACTTTTTCAAGTTTTTGCCTTGCAAGCTCTGTGCCATCTGCAACAATCACCATTCCGGCGTGGATCGAATAACCTATGCCAACTCCTCCTCCGTGGTGCACCGAAACCCAAGTTGCACCGCTTGCCGTGTTCAGCAAAGCGTTTAGAATTGGCCAATCTGCTATTGCATCGCTACCGTCTTTCATCGCTTCCGTCTCCCTGTATGGCGAAGCAACTGAACCTGTATCGTGATGATCTCTACCTATGACTATTGGGGCCTTAAGCTGACCTTTCTTGACCATTTCGTTCATAGCAAGTCCCATCAAAGTTCTTTCTCCTTGTCCAAGCCAGCATATCCTTGCAGGTAATCCCTGGAACTTCACCTTTTGTTGAGCCATTGTTATCCATTTTCTCAAATGTTCGTCCTCTGGGAACAGTTCCAAAACCTTTTTGTCTGTTTCGTATATGTCTTGAGGATCCCCAGACAAAGCCACCCATCTGAACGGTCCTTTACCTTGGCAGAACAGATCTCTTATGTACTCTGGTACATAACCTGGTATTTCAAACGCATCCTTCACACCGTGGTCATACGCAAGCCTTCTGATGTTGTTTCCATACTCAAATACCTTTGCTCCCTGTCTTTTCATTTCAAGTATCGCGTTCACATGGTCAACAACTGAATCGTAAACCATTCTCAAATATTCCTGTGGATTTTTCTTTCTAAGTTCCAAAGCTTCCTCGAAGCTTATTCCCTTTGGAACATAACCGTTCAGCGGATCGTGCGCAGCCGTTTGATCTGTCACCACATCTGGAATAATTCCCATCTTAACAAGCTTTGGATGTATCTCTGCTGCGTTGCCAAGCAAACCTATTGACAGTGGTTTACCTTTTTTCATCGCTTCCTTCACCATTTTTAAAGCTTCGTCTAAATTGTCAGTCCATGTGTCAAGATAGCCTGTTTTCAAGCGTCGGTCTATCATTCTTTTGTCAACTTCTACAGCGAGAATCACTCCGTCGTTCATTGTAACCGCCAAAGGCTGAGCTCCACCCATTTCTCCAAGCCCTGCCGTTAGGACAAACCTGCCTCTCAACGTTCCACCAAAGTATTTGTTTGCAACTGCATGGAATGTTTCGTAAGTTCCCTGCAAGATTCCCTGTGTTCCTATGTATATCCAGCTTCCAGCAGTCATTTGGCCGAACATTATCAAACCACGTTCTTCAAGTTCTCTGAAATATTCCCATGTCGCCCACTTTGGAACCAAAAGCGAGTTGGCTATTAACACCCTTGGAGCCCATTCGTGGGTTTTGAAAACGGCAACAGGTTTTCCACTTTGAATCAACAAAGTTTCGTCGTTTTCCAAAACCTTTAACGTTTCAACTATCTTGTCAAAACATTCCCAGTTTCTTGCCGCTTTTCCACTACCACCGTAAACGATCAAATTCATCGGATCTCTTGCAACCTCTGGATCAAGGTTGTTCATGAGCATCCTCATAGCTGCTTCAGTTTGCCAGCTTTTACAGGTAAGCTGGCTTCCGCGCGGGGCTCTTACAACTCTTGGTTGACTTTTCTGTTTTTCAACCACTTTAATTCACCTCCTTTTAACATACATTTTACTACATATATTTTACTGATTTTACTTGAAGAATCAAAGTTGTTGGGCTGCAAGAAAATTGGTTATAATGTCTTACAGTAAGAGCCACTTGACAGTTTAAACGACTTTACTCTTTACGCTTGGATTTCCACTTGTTGGTCAACTAACTTAAGGGGGAAATTGCTGATGAAAAACTTAGATACCCCAACTGAGCTGGAAAAAGCTCAAATTGAAATTCTAAGGAAAATGCCTCCTGAAAAACGTTTGAAGATGTCAATCGAACTGACTGAAAACACGATAAAATTACTCAAAGAAGGCGTGAGAAATCGTCATCCTGAGTACAGCGACGAAGAAGTTAAGTTTGCAGTTATAAAGATTTTGCTGGGTGAAGAACTTTTCAAGAAAGTATATCCTCAATTCAAGGAGATTAAACCATGAGTATTGAGGAAATCTTAAAAGAAGTGTTAGAAAAGCTTGAGAGGAATAACATAGAGTACATGATAACTGGTTCACTTGCGAGCAATATTCATGGTGTGCCACGAACCACATTTGATGCAGATATCGTGATTTCTGCAAATTTTGAAAATTTGAAAAAATTCATAGATGAAATAAAAAACAGTTTTTACGTGGATTTAGATATGGTAAGAGATGCTTTCGAGCGGAAAAGCATTTTTAACTTGATCCATTATGAGACGGGGTTTAAGATAGATTTCATCGTAAAAAAGCAAGGTGCTCATTTTGATATGGAATTTGAGAGGCGGAGGGCTTATACATTTGCAGGTAGAAAATGCTTTTTTGCATCACCCGAAGATACAATACTTTCGAAGCTTTTGTGGGCAAAAATTGGGGAATCTGAAAAGCAATTTCGGGATGCTTTGGGAGTAGCGAAGATACAAGCCGAGAACCTGGATTTTGAATATCTTCAGAAGTCAGCAGAAAATCTGGGAATTAAAGACATGCTTGAAAAGTTGATAGAACAACTAAGGCGAGCCAACTTAGGTTGAGGAATGCTATAAATAAATTGGTATCTACCCAGCAAACATTCTCAACCATCCAAAATCTTCGTAGAGTTCTTTTCACCAAAACCGCCTTCGTATCCTATTTTGATCAATCAACATCGTCTTCCACTTCGAACGGAAAAAGACAGGCTTTAACGAGAGATTCAAGGTGGACTCTGTGCCTGGGGAGGATCGAAAAAACACCGTTTTCTCTTTTCTGTTGAAACTTTTCGATCTTTTCGAACCTATTTCTGCCAATGAACATGTTTTTGAGAAAGATGTTCTTTCTGTTTAATCGAAATACCTGTGTCGCTATTAAGCAATTGCGTGTGAATGACGAGGTTGTTGTAAGATATTTTTTGGTCATCGTTTTTCATTGACGGCAAATGTCGGGCACTAAATTATCCGAACCCCTGTTTTGCAGCAGTAAATTGAAAACATAATAAGGATTGCTTTAAAAGAAAGGTAGGGTATTATGAGAGCTACTGGTAAGAAAAGTGTGAAATTGGAAGACATTAAAAGAATTCTTGCTGAAAACAAAAAAAGATTGCAGGAAAAGTATGGAATTAAAGAGATAGCGATATTTGGTTCTTTTGCAAGAGGGGACGAAACATCAAAGAGCGATATAGATATTCTATTGGAATTTGAAAGACCCATAGGATGGGAGTTTGTGGATTTATGCGAAGAGCTTGAAAACTTGTTGGGATTAAAGGTTGATGTTCTTACTAAGAATGCGCTGATGAGCAAACCAGCTTTGTGGGAGTCTATAAGAAAGGATATTGTGTATGTCTAAAAGAAATGTAAAACTCTTCGTTGAAGATATGCTTAACGCTATTGAGAAAATAGAAAAATACTGCAAGGGGATAGGAAGTTATGAAGAATTCTCTAAACAGGATATCGTAGTTGATGCAGTATTAAGGAATCTTGAAATTATTGGGGAAGCTGCATCCAAAATTCCAGAAAATATCCGTAGCAGGTTTTCTGAAATACCGTGGAAAAGAGTTGTAGGATTAAGAAACATAATTGTTCATGGATATTTTGTGGTGGATTTGCAAATAGTCTGGAGAATTATTACTTCTCAACTTCCTGAATTAAGAATCGCTTTGGAAAAAATGAGGGCTGAATTATGAATATCAAAAAGACTTTACCCCCGCTTTCGACTTTAAATCAAACGCACTCAACCATTCCAAACCCCATAGCGTTTTTTTCACCAAAGCCGGCCTCATAACCTATCTTGATCAGTTCAACATCACCTTCAACTTCAAATGGAAACAGGCAGGCTTTGATGAATGTATCTTTTATTTGAATAAGCTTGGTAATTTTACTTCTTGAGGAAATATATTCCCAATCTGGATAAATCTTCACACTGCCTGTAGATTCTTTGCCATATATCGCCATAAATTTCTTTTTCAGATTTCTTTCAAACGCATTTTGGTACTCTGGATCACTTGGTACCAAATATTTATGCGATAACTTACCTTTGAATTCCACCGGGATGCTCAAAACCATTGGTGAAAGCATTTTGAACTTCATCCTACTTGAAAATTCGATGTTTGTTGGTACCTCAATTTCAACGATCTCGAAATTCTCGCCGCAAATTTCCAAATATGGTTTTTGCAAAAGAGAACTCATGAAAGCCTTCAAAAAATCGTCGTTGATCGAACTGACAAACCAAGTTCCCTTGCAACCTTCTTTCAATATCAAAACATCTTTGTTAACAGTGTACATAGTCAAAAAAAGTTGTGAAAACGTGAAAAGTTTGAAACCGCCGTATCCTGATTCGTGCAGAATACTGGCGAGAGCTTCGTCTGCTATTTTCAAGCGCTTGTATATGAAAGCAGCCAGATGGTAGTTGTAGTTTAAAGGTATTGAGCAGGGATAGGCAGAAAAGGAAATTTTCAGCCTCAAAAGCATCCCCTTTCATATTTTATCATAGGTGGTGATGACAACTTTTGCGTAACCTAAGTGACGATGTTGGAGTATTTCCAAGTCGATTTTTTGCAAAATTAACTTTTTGGTATAATTTTCATGAACGAGATTCTTAGCCGTGGGGGGATATCCGCACCCAATAAAAACCACAACCTTTATATTGCTTTTTGTATTGAGGTGAGCGTATGGTAACAGGTTCATCCTTGCTCAGCTACACAGTTTGTAAAAGGCAAGCTTGGTTGATGCAGAGAAATGTTGAGCCAGACCAAGCGAACGAATACCTCGTGATCGGAAGACTCATACATTCTGAGTCATATAAGGATAAAGCTATCAGAGAAATTACCTTACCAGGTATGAAAATAGATCTTGTCTGGGAATCCGGAGGTTTGACAATTGTCGGCGAAATCAAGAAATCTTCTCGGTATCTTAAAGGAGCAAAGTTACAATTGTTATTCTATCTTAGCGAATTACGAAAAAGGGGAATAAAAGCAGTTGGGAAAATATTGATACCCAAAGAAAAAAAACAGATCAACGTGGAACTTACAGAAGAAAACCTTAAAGAGCTTTATACAGCCATTGAAGAGCTTGAGGAATTATCAAAGATTGAAAAGATTCCTCCAAAGAAGCGAACCAGCTTTTGCACGAAATGTGGCTTTGAAGAATTCTGCTGGTCATGAGGTGGTAACCTTTGGAACCGGTGTACATTTTCTCAAGCGGTTTTTTGAGAAGAAAGAACGAAACCCTTGTTTTGGAAACAGAACAAGGCAGCAAGTACATTCCAGTTGAAAATGTCTCTGAAATAAAGATCTTTGGCGAAGTTGATATCAATAAAAGAGCTCTTGAATTTCTCACCGAAAAGAGTATTGTTGTTCACTTTTTCAATTACTATGGGTACTACGTAGGTACTTTCTATCCTCGTGAACATCTGAACAGCGGCTATGTGATCTTAAAGCAGGCTGAATTTTATCTTAACCCCGCAAAAAGGTTAAACCTGGCAAAAAAATTTGTGTTCGGCGCCATTAAGAACGCGATAAACGTTCTTAAATCCCGAAACGAGAATCTTGAATCAGAGATTAAGAAAATTCAGGAACATCTATCGTTAATAGACAAGTGTGATTCAATTGAGCAATTAATGGCTATCGAAGGTAATGTAAAGGAAATCTATTATTCCTGCTTTGACAAAATCCTTCAAGGATCAGATTTTGTGTTTGAAAGAAGGACAAGACAGCCTCCTGAAAACGAATTGAATGCAATGATTAGCTTTGGAAACTCGTTGTTGTATACTTCTGTTCTTTCGGAAATATACAAAACACACCTAGATCCAAGGATAGGTTATCTTCATACAACGAATAATCGCAGATTCACATTAAACCTAGATGTTGCTGAGATTTTCAAGCCAGTCATTGTTGATAGGTTGATCTTTGCTCTTGTAAATAGAAAACAAATAAAGAAAAATGATTTTGAACCAATTGTCAACGGACTTGTTTTAAAAGAAAAAGCAAGACAAACTTTCATTCGAGCCTTTGAAGATAGACTTAAAGAAACTGTTTACCATCGAAGTCTAAAACGAAACGTTTCTTATAGAAGCCTGATAAGAATGGAAATTTATAAAATAGAAAAACATTTGATGGAAGATGAGGAGTACAAACCGTATATTTTCGAGGGATAAAGATGTACGTAATAGTTTGTTATGACATAGAAGTTGAAAGAGTCGCAAAAGCTTTAAAAATTTGTAGGAAGTATCTAAACTGGGTACAAAACTCGGTTTTTGAAGGACAAATAACAAGAGGAAATCTTGAGCGATTAAAACATGAACTATCAAAAATCGTCAAAGATAGCGATAGTATCAGATTCTACATATTCCAAAGTGAAGATGTCTTCGAACTCGAAATTTTGGGACAAGACAAATGCATGAACGATCTTATAATTTGAAAACTTGGAGGTGGTACACTTGATAGATAAACTTATAAGACTGTCAAAGATTTATCCACCAAAGGATTTGATTGAAAACCTTTCCAGACCCTTAACTGCGAAACAGGGCTTTGCGATCAAAATAAGCAGGGATGCTTTTGAGGATGTCATTGTGATAGATCAAACGAAAAAGCTGCTTTTTTACGACCAAAAAGGAAATGTTTCTGGGAAAAGTCCAACTGTGAAAATCAGCGGTTCTAATGTTGATGATTTCAAAAAAGTCGTTAAAAAAGTTGCTGAGTTTTTCAACGAAACGGCTTTACAGAACGTTTATGAAACCATCGTCGGTAACCTAGAAGCCATAACTGAAAAAGCTTTTCAAAAATATTCTGAAAGCTTAGGTAAAGACAAACCAAGTTTCTTCACCGTGATAATTGATGGAAAATTTCCAGAGGATCATCCTATAGTAAGGGAAATTTTTGTGGAAAGAGTTATGGAGAAATCAAAATCTGGAATCGACGGAATCTGCGCAACATGCGGTAAGAAAACAAAAGTCACAGCCAGTGCCAATCAAGTTTTCAAGTTTATAACTTTTGACAAACCAGGATTTTGTCCAAATTTAGATAAATCGCAAGCTGTAAAAGTTTTCCCAATATGCGAAAATTGCCTTTTGCTGCTGGAGAATGCCTCAAATTTGATCAAAAACAAGTTAACCTTTGACTTTGTGGGAAGCAACCTTTGGATTATCCCATCCATCGTTGGAGATGATCCAGAAATACTCAAAGCTGTAACGGAAAAAATCGCTTCTATAGGGATTGGCAGTGTTGAAATAACCGCATCGAAAACACTCCGAGATTTTTCAAAACTGGAATTAAGCGCAGAAGAGATTCTTTCAGAAGAAGGGGAAAATGTTCTCTATGATTTTCTGCTCATTAAGCAGTCTCAAAGTCAACAGAGAATAGAGCTTCATGTAAGCGAAGTTTCCCCAACAAGGTTGAGAAAACTTTATGAATGTTCCAAAAGTATCTCTAAGCTTTTTGAGGAAAATGGTTTGGATATTTCAATGGAGAAAAGTTCTTTCAAACCGGGATTTGAACAGCTTTGGTATTTGTTTGGAAAACCAGCTGCTGATGAGGCAGGTAGGAAAGAATATCTCAACCTCGTTGAAGCTTGTTTTACACAAAATCAGTTTAACTATGACAGATTTCTTTGGTACATCATGAAAAAATTGAGACAAACTTTCCACCAGTTTCCCGAAAATCTCAAAAATGACGCTCTGAGCGCGTTTGGAAACTTGCTTTACTTGACAGCGATAAATGTTTTACGGCCAACCCAAGGAGGTGCGAAAATGCCTCAAGAAGAGGGTATTTTCGATAGTTTCTTTGACAAATTCAAAGAGTTCTTCGACGAACCTTGGAAAAAAGCAGTCTTTTTAACAGGTGTTCTTGTCAAACGAGTTATGGAAGTACAGGAATCAAGAAAGGGAAAGTCGCCTTTTCTCAAGAAACTTGGTGGGCTTAAGATGAATTACAACCAAATTAAGTATTTACTCACAGAATCTTGGAAAAAATTGCAGCAGTACGATGCGTTCCAAAGTAGTGATGAAATATTGTTCTCCGAGGCATCAAAGTATTTCCTGCAAGCTTCAGATGTTAAAGCCAGTATTGATTTGCTAAACTTTGTTCTTACTCTTGGCATGACTTTCCCCAGAAATCTTCTGCTTAAAAACTTTGAAAGAAAGGTTGAGGGGGTGTCTGTGAATGAATAATTTGAATGAAGTAATCAGAAATCGTTCTGAACTGCTGTTTCTCTACGATGTCAAATGGGCAAATCCCAATGGAGATCCATTGGAAGAGAACAAACCAAGGATTGATGAAGAAACCGAAAGATGTATTGTAAGCGACGTAAGGCTTAAAAGAACCATTAGAGACGAGTTAATGGCAATGGGTGAAACTATCTGGGTATCCGGAGAAGCGGTAACACCTGATGAAAGGGCAAAAGAACTTGAGATAACAAGCGAAGAAGACGCAACAAAGAAGTGTATCGACGTACGGTTGTTTGGCGGAGTTATGCCCATCAAACCGAAAGAAAAGGGAGCAAAAGGGCAATCGATCAATCTCACAGGTCCTGTGCAATTTCGATTCGGTATGAGCCTTCATCCAGTGAAAGTCGTGTTCATGCAAGGTACAGCTGCTTTCACAAGCGAAGCAAAAGCTGAACAGAGAAGCTTTAGAGAAGAATACGTGATCCCATACGCGCTGATATGCTTTTACGGTGTGGCCAACGAGAATAGTGCCAAAAAGACAAATTTGACAGAACAAGATATGCAAAAACTTCTAAAGGCGATGTGGAACGGAACAAAGAATTTGATCACTCGCTCGAAAATGGAGCACAACCCAAGACTTCTTTTAAGAATAATCTACAAAGAAGGGCAAAACTTTCACATCGGAGAATTGGACAGCTATATATCTTTCGTGGCAGAAAAAAGTCCAAAAGAGCTAAGGGATATTTCCGATTTGCAATTGGATGTAACGATGCTAATGGATGCTTTAGGGAAGAATAAAGATAAAATAGAAAAAGTACAATTGATCATAGATGAGCGACTAAAAATGCTTAAAAATAATTCTCCAACATGCATCGTAAGAGAACTACAAGAACTTGGAATAAAATTCGAAAATATAGCACAGCTGATGGGATGATGAACATGAAGATTTTGGTTTTTGATGTCAAAGGAAAATTTGCGCTTTTTAGAAGATCTTATACAACCACAAGCTCAACTACTTATCCTTTTCCACCTAGGACTGCTATTTGTGGAATAATAGCAGCAATACTTGGAATAGAAAATCCACCCGACAGACCAAGCTGGTATCTACGAAAGTTTGACAATGCGAGAATTTCGATAAGACTTTTGAATCCGATCAAGAAAATCCGGCTTGGGATAAACTACGTTGAGACAAAACCTGATAAAGACACCCCAAGAACGCAGATTCTCGCCGAGATCATAAAAGATCCGGCATATAGAATTTACATCTCTGAGTTCGAAAAATTCGACGAGCTTGTTAAGTTAATTCGCTCTCATGAATGTGTTTTCACCCCGTACCTTGGTCTTAGTGAATTCATCGCCGATTTCAGTTATGTTGGGGTTTTTGAAGCAAAAAAAGTATCTTTACCTACTTTAGTCAACAGCGTCGTCAAAATAATCGATGGAACTAAATCGTTCCCCGAAAGAGGAACCGCGCTGATCCGTGAAAGAATGGTTCTTAGGATGGACGATAAAAGAACCCCGTTAGAATTTGCAGAGTACTGGGTTGAAAAAAATGGTAAGGCTTTGCAAATACTTGAATACAGCGAAGACATTTTGGAAATAGAGGAGTTGAACGAACGAATATGCTGGATCGACTAAAGTCTCACGAAGATAGATATTTAATTGACCATCTTGACAGTGTAACAAATTTAATGCTTAAAAAAGGCAAACTAATAAATTGGGAATTTTTTGATTTGCCCTGGCAGAAAATGGAGAAAATTCTAAAGGTTTGTGGATATTGCCACGATTATGCTAAGGCAACCTCATATTTTCAAGAATACATTGAAAAACGAAGAAAAAAGGGCGTGGAAACAAACCACGCCCTGCTTTCAGCGATAGTCGGCTTTGAAGCTTCAAGAAAACTTGGACTTGATGGAAAAACATCTGCCTTCATATATTTGGTGATAAAGCATCATCACGATAGGCTTGATAACTTTGGACCATTTGAAATTGAACACATGCAAATACTTCAAAACCAAATCAAAACGATCTCAGATGAATTCAAAAGGTGGGTTGAGCAGAAACTAGGGATTGAATTAGAATTATCCCTTGAAAACGAAATCAAGAAAATAAAGAGGCTCTTTCTGCTCAACACAGTTGATGAAAGGGATTACCTTTTTGTCCACTTGTTGCTTTCACTTTTAGCTTCTGCAGATATGGAAGATGCAGCTTTTCATGGTTTAGCGCCTTCTTGGCCCGAGGGAGGGCTAACTGGCAGCTTGATAGATAATTACGTGTCAAAAATTCCTCGGAAAACTAGTATTGATGAACTTCGTCAAAGATTCTACAAAAGCACCTTAGAAAAATTGAAAAAAGCGGCAGGCAATGTTTTTTCTGTAACAGCACCAACTGGTGTTGGAAAAACACTTGTAAATCTTAGAATAGCTGCTGAACTTGTGGGAGAAAACGGTTTGATTGTTTATTGCTTACCATTTATAAGTATCATTGATCAAACAGTAAAGGTTATAGAAAGATTATTTTCAAGTGAAATCGATGCCAATATACTGTTACCGTATCACCATCTAGCAGATCCAGAATACAAAGAATACGAATATGACAAGCCAAACGAACAGCAAACGAGGGTTTTGATCGAAGATTGGCACTCTAAAATAGTTGTTACTACTTTCGTGTCGTTGTTTGAATCATTATTTACAAATCGAAAAGTACCATTCCTTCACAAGCTTTCTAATGCTGTAATCATCTTGGACGAAGTGCAAGCAGTTCCTTACAAATATTGGGAGCCAATCAAGATCATGCTTAGCATGTTAAGTAAATTAGGGACAAAAATAATTCTTTCGACTGCTACACAGCCAGGTATATTGGACAATTGCACCGAATTAGCCGATCGAAATCTTTTTAAAGATTTGGATAGAACAAAAATAAACTTTTGTGGGGAAATCTTTATCGAAGATTTCGCTGAGAAGCTTTCAAAACTCACCAAGGAAAAACTAATCAAAGGGCAAAAGATGCTGGTTATTTGTAACACTATTCGAGAATCACAAAATCTCTACTTGGCATTGAGGGAGGCTATAGGAAGTAAAGACATCTACTATCTTTCCGCAAGTGTAATTCCAAAGCATAGATTGGAAAGAATATCCAAACTAAAATCGCTGTCAAAACCCGTGATTTGCATAAGTACACAAGTCGTTGAAGCTGGTGTAGATTTGTCATTTGATTATGTTATTCGTGACGAAGGACCTATGGATAGCGTAGTGCAGGCAGTTGGAAGGTGCAATAGAAATTTTGAAAAAAAGCTTGGTATCGCAGATATATTCACGGTCAAAGATGAAAGGAGAGCCTTAAGTAAGTACATCTACGATTCCATAAACATCGACGTCACACGTAGAATACTTGAGAAAAACAAAACTTTTTCGGAGCAGCAATTCCACGGTGTTGTTGAAGAGTACTTTCAAGAAATCAAATTGATATCAAATCAAGATAAAGAAAATCTTTGCGAAAAGCTTAGAAACCTCATGTTCGATGAAATAGCAACCAGTTTTCGACTCATAGAAGATAAAGGTGAAACAGTGGCAGTATACATCGAGTATGATGACGAAGCAATTCAGCTACGCAAAGAGTATAACCAAATCGTCGAAGATAACAGCTTGACAAAATTTGAAAAACTAGCTAAATTATCTAAAAAGTATAAGCAAATGTCATCTTACATTGTTGATGTTAGAATAGACAAAAGACTTGTTGAAAACGCCCTTGTAGTCGAGCATGGGCTAATAGTGGTTCCTAGCGATCAACTCGATCTGTGGTACGATAAAACCACTGGTTTTGGAAGGAAAGATGGAATCATTGAAATATAATTCAATTTGTAACTTTTCAGTAATATTGAAGCCGTGAACCTTGTTTGCTTTTACGAATAAGGCTTCTATTCTGTAAAAAAGTGCTAATTGTTTTGTGCTTTTAACTTTAATTTTTGGTCTTTGAAAAGTTAATATTCATTTCAATCTGAAAGAATTTCCAACAACTTCGAATCTACTTTCAATGTTACGAAAAACCCCTAAGGAAGGCTTTTTTCTGGTAAACCTGACATAGAGGAAAAAATGCCGGAGGTGCACCCCTGACTTCAACTGTCACATGAACCCCTTCATTACATTAAAATCGCTTATTCAAACCTACTGCAATTTGTTTGTTAGACGTGTCTAATGTTTGTTTTTCAACTAAAATCTGAACATAGTTTTGATTCAAGAATACCTGTGCAAAATCAACAGCAAATGCTATAATAAACAAAGGGTTTCAATCGAACTTAAGAGGGATGGAAACATGTGCGTGAATTTCCACGCCACTTTACTGCCTCCTGGTTTCAATCGAACTTAAGAGGGATGGAAACCGCTTGTTGGTATACAACAGACTCAAATGCTGGCATGGTTTCAATCGAACTTAAGAGGGATGGAAACCGGTTATAGTGCGCCGGGCAGGTATACGGTATCGATGTTTCAATCGAACTTAAGAGGGATGGAAACCAGGTTGCCTACCGAAGTGTATGGACACATTGAATTGTGTTTCAATCGAACTTAAGAGGGATGGAAACTGCTAAGTGCGCTTGAAAAAATTTATATGAATTTAAGTTTCAATCGAACTTAAGAGGGATGGAAACCTCAAGAAGACACAACATTGTTTGTTGCAGCCTGCACGTTTCAATCGAACTTAAGAGGGATGGAAACACGCCTTTTTCAAATGTTTTCTTCTCATTCCTTGGCGTTTCAATCGAACTTAAGAGGGATGGAAACATGTGTGTAGTCGATCTTATTGTCCGAAAGCCACCTTGTTTCAATCGAACTTAAGAGGGATGGAAACCGACTATGATACGTACTTGTTCGTTTTGGCTAAAGAAGTTTCAATCGAACTTAAGAGGGATGGAAACCCGTTCCTTCATGATTACCTCTAAAAACTCCCACTCGTTTCAATCGAACTTAAGAGGGATGGAAACACTTTAACCTTCCTTTTACATTTCATTAACCCAAATGTTTCAATCGAACTTAAGAGGGATGGAAACGATTTTTTTTGAGGACATTAATCATACCCCCTTGTAAGTTTCAATCGAACTTAAGAGGGATGGAAACGGAGCATAAATACTGCTTTTTCGAGGTTGTACATTCGTTTCAATCGAACTTAAGAGGGATGGAAACTATACTTCTTCTTCAACGAAGTCGTAAGATCCTACAGTTTCAATCGAACTTAAGAGGGATGGAAACGGCGACTTAGTAGCACAACTAGAATACTTAGATAGAGGTTTCAATCGAACTTAAGAGGGATGGAAACTAGTTCAAAACGTGTTATTCCGGATCGTAATTCTTTGTTTCAATCGAACTTAAGAGGGATGGAAACCTTTTTCAAGAGATTAAGCAACTGCAGGAAGAAGTTCGTTTCAATCGAACTTAAGAGGGATGGAAACACCAGTCTGCGCTGCACGGAAAATCGATATAATCTTCGTTTCAATCGAACTTAAGAGGGATGGAAACAAATGTGATTGAAATAAGGGAGGCGTGAGCCTCCCTTGTTTCAATCGAACTTAAGAGGGATGGAAACACGATTCTGTAACTTGACAAGTTATAGATAAGGTATAGTTTCAATCGAACTTAAGAGGGATGGAAACCATAGCCCCTTGTCACTTATCGCCAATATTTTTTTAGTTTCAATCGAACTTAAGAGGGATGGAAACTATTGTCTGCAAGATATTACATGGCACAAGCTTGCCGTTTCAATCGAACTTAAGAGGGATGGAAACGCGTGCCTATGCTGTTGAAGCTCAGCCACGAATAGTGGTTTCAATCGAACTTAAGAGGGATGGAAACAATGGCATTTGCTCGGTTTCTCCTTCTCCGAATACCGTTTCAATCGAACTTAAGAGGGATGGAAACGATTTTCTTTGAGGACATTAATCATACCCCCTTGTAAGTTTCAATCGAACTTAAGAGGGATGGAAACCCTTGCCGGTGTAGAGAACCGCTTTTCGGTCTAAATGTTTCAATCGAACTTAAGAGGGATGGAAACCCGTGTTTGGTAGCTTGCCATATTGAAGCTCAAGGTGTTTCAATCGAACTTAAGAGGGATGGAAACTTGGCACAATGTAACACCTTACCGTTCCGCTGCGTTGTTTCAATCGAACTTAAGAGGGATGGAAACACCATTTCGTTTCCAACATTTTACTTTTTCTTAACAGTTTCAATCGAACTTAAGAGGGATGGAAACAATCGTGGCCGCATATGCACATGTCATTGAGGGAACAGTTTCAATCGAACTTAAGAGGGATGGAAACTGAACCTGATTTACTTTATGGTACTGATCGGCGTTAAGTTTCAATCGAACTTAAGAGGGATGGAAACTTGCGTGTTCTCTCGAATACATTTGCGCTATTACGATGTTTCAATCGAACTTAAGAGGGATGGAAACCTAGAACCTAATGTTGAAAGAGATGTGTGCTTCTGGGTTTCAATCGAACTTAAGAGGGATGGAAACCAAACCACCGGTGGCTTAAGTCCCCTTGCAACTAACGTTTCAATCGAACTTAAGAGGGATGGAAACGTTTCGAGCAGAAATATGTCTACCCGCTCCGCTACCCGTTTCAATCGAACTTAAGAGGGATGGAAACCAGTGATCCCAAGCGAGTAATCGTGACAACATGTTCAGTTTCAATCGAACTTAAGAGGGATGGAAACTTCTGCTCAAGCCACTTTTCTGTCGAAAGGTGGCGCGTTTCAATCGAACTTAAGAGGGATGGAAACACATTTGCAGAAATGCGATACGAAATAAGAGACGGAGTTTCAATCGAACTTAAGAGGGATGGAAACCAGACGGGGTGAAAAAGAGGAGGGGTTTAGATGTAGTTTCAATCGAACTTAAGAGGGATGGAAAATATTTTGGACTTTGAAAGGTAAGGTGGCACTTACATAAAGCCAAAAATTTCTAAGAAAAATAACACTTTGAGATAGTTTATGGTGGAGGGTTGCGGAAAGTTTAACAATTCGTTGTTTTGCTGTAAGAAAGAGTGTGATGATTATCAAAAAACATTTGTTGAAGATGTTCATGAAAACCACGTTTGAAAGCGATGTTTTTACTTGCTTGTGTATACATTGGTACCTTGGCAATCTGATGAGTGTCTGATTGTGGGAAAGTTTGCTCAAAAAAAGGATTACAAAGGAAATGTTTGTAGAAACATTCGAACTTAAGAATAGAGAATTTGACCTCGAGGAAGATGAAAAAGCGCTTGATTTTGTCTGCGGCGGACTCAATAGTGGCAAAGATATTGAATTTAATTTTCAAACTTTATGCCATTTACATTTTGCCGGAGTGCCAAAAGACAAGGATAGGAAAACATTGGTTACAGTTCTAATGAAGCGCAAATCAAAATTTGGTTTTAAATCTATGATAACTAAGGAATCGGACCTGTCAACTTAAGAAGGAAAACTGCACTAATAGAAGAAATGGAAATAGCCACTTCACTATGTCCTCATCCCTCCTCTTGTACCATAACTTGTTCCTGTTGAAACGCCTCAGCCTGTACCTCGTTATCCCTATCACGCTCTCAACAAGACTCCTCTCCCCAAACCTCTCATGCTCGTGTTCCCAATATCCCATATTCTCTTCGCTCGCTTCCCAGTACCATGGCCCTTTGTCCGTTATTATCCTCAACTTACCTGTCACTCTCTTCTTCACCATCTTCATCACCAAGCTCGCTTTGTCCTTCTCTCGCGTTTTGCTGACCAACGCATAGATCACTTTCTTCCTCTTAACCTCAAACGCTATCCATACATACCAGCAGTAACCGTTTATGTTCACCTTCATCTCGTCTACAGCTACTACTGCATTGCCTTCTATCTTCTCAGCAAATATCTCTTCTTTCATTCTTGCCCACCATTTCCTCAAGGCTTCATGACTGACTCCAATTATGGCTGCTGCCTTCCTTAATGCAAGTTCATACTTTCGCCTCATGTGGAACTCTTTGTCTTTGAAAAAGGTTTGGTATAATTTGGTATAGGTACTCGGTGATATTTGTTGTTGTAACTTTCATCTTTACGGGAACCTCCTTTCGGTGAGAAGAGTTGGTTTTTGTTTATTTTATCGTATTTCCCGGCTTAAGTTGACACCTCCATAAGTTTTGGCGTGTATTATCAGGCTTGTTAACTTGGCTTAACTTATAAGAGTTTTAAAAAAGATATCTGCTGACACTGTTTGACCAACTTGATGAACTTTGATCGGTAATTCAAGAAGGCGGAACAAAAAGTTACTTGATTTAAATAAGTTTAAGGACTTTTAGCGGGCTTTTGCCCGCTTTTTTTATTTTTCTATGTCTAGGTTAACATACGAGCATAGTGCTATAATATAAAGAAAACTAAAGAAAACTTGTGTAAACTTATGAAAACCAGAGATAATTTATGATAATAAGGTTTAATCGACTATAATTGGATTTTTTTGCTAATAATTGACCTTTTAATTTTTTTGAAACTATGATATTCTTTCTGAGGAAGATGAAAAAGAAAACTGTTAACTGAGTAAAAAGGAGGCTTAAAAATTTGTACTTGAAAAAGTTGAACCCCAAGTCAATGAAGTCTGAAAACAAAAGGATGATCCTTCGATATCTAATAGAAAACGGTTCACAAAGTAGGATGGATATTGTTAGAAAAACAAAGCTAGCTCAAAGTGCAGTATGGCGAATCACAGAAGAGCTTATAGAAGAAGGTTTGTTGGAAATATCAACTCGTCGAAAGAGGGCGACTATAGTTGCTCCAACAAAATCTTTTATGACAGCTGTTGTGTTCAACGTTGAAGTTTCAGAAACGACCGTTGCGATGGGGTTCCTAAATGGTTCATGGAAGGTTGTGAAAAGGTTTTCGACTCCTAAAGTTTTTGAGGAATTCAAAGAGGAGGTGAGAAGTTCCCTTCAAGAAGCAATAAAAATTCAACAAGTTGTAGACGGGAAGTTACCAAAGCTTGTTTTTTCTCTTCCTGGTATGGTGAACAATGAAAAAGCTTTCCTAATCCATGCACCAAACATTGGTTGGAAACACATCGATTTTCGCAAAGAATTTGAAGATCTTGGTATGGAAATACTTGCGGACAATGATTCTAACTTATCTCTATTGGCTGAGTTGTTTTTCTCTCAAGATGTGAAAAAGTCTAAAACATCGTTTTTCTTGTACCTCAGCGAAGGTGTGGGAGGAGCAATCTCATTGAACAGAAATATTGCACGTGGTGAAAACTTCGCAGCTGGTGAGATAGGTCACGTAATAATTGATCTTAATGGTAGCAGAGAAGTGGAAGAATTTCTTTCAATATCAAAACTCATTGAAAGAGTGGAAAAATTAGTTCAGTTAAAAGGAAAAACTCCAAAGGAAAAGTTCCATCATTTGTTACATTTGTGGCTGTTGGGAGATCATGGAGTAAAAAAAGTGGTGGAAGAATATCTGCGCCATTTGGCAGTAGTTTTGAGAAATATCATTTATTTTTTAAATCCGGGCGTGATCATCCTTGGTGGACTTGTGAACAATTTGTGGGAAACATTCGGATTTTTTGTGAAAACAGAACTGCAAAAGATAACCGATGAAGAAATCGCTAAAGTTATAATAAGGGACACCGTCTTCAAGGAAGTTTCGCCGTCTTTAGTTGGTGGAAATGTGTTGGCGATCGAAAGTTTTTTGAAAAGCGTAAACTAGTTCAATTCTATCTTAAGGGGGTGTTGTTATGAGAAAATTTGTTGCGGTATTGTTGATTCTCCTGATTCTATCTAGCTTGATGGCGCAGGTTTCAGTTCCGCGTGAAGAGACAGTCTATGTTGCAGGAGCTTTGTGGGGACCTGCAACCACTTGGAACCTGTATGCACCACAGAGTACATGGGGTACCGACCAGTTCATGTACCTTCCAGCTTTCCAATACGATCTTGGTAGGGACGCTTGGATCCCAACCATCGCAGAAAAGTACGAATTCTTGGATTCCACAACGCTTAGGATTTACATCAGACCGCAAGCAAAATGGAGTGACGGAACACCGATTACGGCCGATGATTTTGTGTATGCCTGCAATTGTCCAAGGAACTTGGAATTGGTCCAGGGGTTGATTGGGACACTTACATCAAGTATGTAAAGGCCGTGAACAGCAAGGTAGTTGAGTTCAAAGCTAACGAAGAGAATCTCAACTATTTCCAGTTCCTTAGTTATTCTCTTGGAGCTCAACCTATGCCAAAGCATGTCTATGAAAAGATCAGAGCACAGATGAACATTAGAGATTGGGTAAACGACAAACCAGAAGAGCAAGTGGTCTCCGGTCCTTATAAGTTATATTATTACGATCCAAACATTTTGATCTACCAAAGAATTGACAATTGGTGGGGTAAAGATATCTTTGGAGTCCCAGGACCAAAATACATAGCACACGTTATTTACAAAGACAACCCAAGCGCAAGCTTGGCAGTTGAGAGAGGAGACGTTGATTGGGCTGGATTGTTCATCCCAAGTGTTTGGGAATTGTGGGAAAAGAAAGGCTTGCCAGTAGGAACATGGTACAACAAATCACCTTACTTCTTACCAGATGGTGTGGGATTTGTGTACGCAAACAACACCAAACCTGGTTTGAAGGATCCAGCCGTGAGAAAAGCCATTGCTCATGCTATTCCATATGACGAAATGCTTCAGAAAGCTTACTTCGGCTACGGCAGTCAAGCTCACCCATCGATGGTAATCGATTTGTTCGAACCCAACAAACAGTACATAGACTACGATCTTGCGAAGAAAACTTGGGGAACTGCGGATGGAAGAATCCCATTTGATCTTGCCAAAGCCAACAAGATTCTTGACGAAGCAGGATACGTGAAAGGACGAGACGGTATAAGGGTTGGAAAAGATGGTACCAGGCTTGGACCGTACACAATTTCGGTTCCGTATGGATGGACAGACTGGATGATGATGTGCGAAATGATAGCAAAGAACTTGAGAGCAATAGGAATCGATGTTTCAACCGAATTCCCAGACTTCTCAGTTTGGGCAGACAGGATGACAAAAGGTACGTTCGATCTCATCATTTCTTGGAGTGTTGGACCAAGCTTCGATCATCCGTTCAACATCTACAGATTTGTTCTTGACAAAAGGCTTTCCGCACCAGTTGGAGAAGTCACATGGGCTGGAGACTGGCAAAGATATGACAACGACGAGGTTGTAAAACTTTTGGACTCTGCAGTTTCAACACTTGATCCAGAGGTCAGGAAACAAGCTTACTTCAAGATCCAGCAGATAATCTACAGAGATATGCCAAGCATTCCTGCGTTCTTCTCTGCTCACTGGTACGAATATTCGACCAGATATTGGATCAACTGGCCAAACGAAAACAACCTGGCTTGGTTCAGACCAGCACCATGGCATGGTGACACATGGCCTACCTTGTTCATAATCTCGAAGAAAACTGATCCAAAGCCAATTCCAACCTGGCTGAAAACAGTCGATGAAGGTGGAATGGGAATACCAACCGCAAAGGTCTTCAATGATCTTCAAAAAGCCGCAAAGTGACACTTGCCCCGGGCTGCAAGGCCCGGGGATGATATGCAAAACAGGGAGAGTGAGAGATAAATGTCGTTAAAGCCCATGATGAAATATCTTCTGCGAAGGTTTGTCTTTCTTCTCATTACGTATCTAGTGGCTACCACGATTGTTTTTATTCTGCCAAGAGCTATACCGGGAAATCCACTGGCTCAATTATTGGGAAATCTTTCCAGAGTGGCCCAAGCAAATCCTGAAGCTGTCAGAGCTGCTGAGAGAAGATTAATGGAAGAATTTGGTCTTGATAAACCTTGGTATGTTCAATATTTTGAATTCATTGGAAAAACTTTGAGAGGAGATCTTGGAACTTCTATTGCCTTTTATCCCAGAAAGGTTGTGGATTTAATAATACCGGTTATACCTTGGACTCTTGCGCTTCTTCTCCCTGCAACGGTTGTGGCATGGATACTTGGAAACAGTTTAGGCGCTTTGGCAGCCTTTAGAAGAAATTCATGGATAGACAAGGGTGTGCTTACAACATCACTTATTGTCTCGCAAATTCCATATTACTGGCTTGGAATGATATTCATCTTTTTCTTTGGAGTGAGACTCGGCTGGTTACCCGTTCAGGGTGCTTACTCTCAAGGCACGATACCAAGTCTAAGCTGGTCGTTCTTCGTTGATGTGGCAAAACACTATATCCTTCCGTTCCTGTCCATAGTTGTGTCAGCAATGGGTGGTTGGGCAATAGGAATGAGGCTGATGGTTATATACGAACTTGGAAGCGATTATGCCATGTTCTCGGAGTATTTGGGAATGAAGGATGAGAGGATTTTCAAATACGTTTTTAGAAACTCACTGCTTCCACAGGTGACAGGGCTTGCTCTAAGTTTAGGTGGGATTCTTGGAGGAGCCTTAATAACAGAGATCGTTTTCAATTACCCCGGTACAGGCTATTTGCTTTTCAGAGCTTTGACAACGCTTGATTATTCGTTGATACAAGGGATATTTGTTATACTTATTGCCTCCGTATACCTTGCTAACTTTGTCGTGGATTTTCTATATGCATTGATAGATCCAAGAATAAGACTAGGTCAGGAGGCTTGAAAACTATGTTTTTGATAATGATAAAGCCGTTGTTCAAAAACAAAAAGTTCTTGGTAGGAATTTCCATCTTTCTGTTCTTTTTGCTTCTTGGTATCTTAGGGCCAGTTTTCTACAAAGTTGATCCAATGGAAATGACTTGGGATTGGGAAAAGCCACCTTCTTCAGAGCATCCACTTGGTACTGATACATATGGGAGAGATATTTTAGCTCAACTTCTGCACGGAATAAGAGCTTCTCTTTATGTAGGATTTTTGGCTGCCGTCATATCTCTTTCGATAGGAACTGTTATTGGTAGCTTGTCTGCAGTTAAAAGAGGTATCGTTGATGATACTTTGATGGCTATAACAAACATTGTGCTAACCACACCTTCTATTTTGATAGCCATACTCATAGCAAGTTATTTTAGGGTACGAAGTATAGAGATGGTGGCAGTTATATTAGGGCTTTTCCAATGGCCGTGGTACGCAAGGGCGATAAGAGCACAACTTATGAGTCTGATGGCGCGAGATTACGTGAATCTCTCAATACTAGCAGGATATTCAGATTTAAGACTTGCAGTGGAGGATCTTATACCCTCGATAGCAACTTACGCGTTTATGTCTTTTGTTTTGTTCATCAATGGAGGAATAATGGGAGAAGCTGGATTGAGCTTGATAGGTCTTGGTCCAACGCGTGGTATTTCCCTTGGCATAATGCTTCAGTGGGCCGTTTTGATGGAAGCTGTCAGAAGAGGGCTTTGGTGGTGGTTTGTCCCACCTGGAGTAGCGATTGTTGCTATCACAGCATCTTTGCTGGTTATAAGTACCGCTATGGATGAGGTTTTTAATCCGAGATTGAGGGAGGAATGAGTTTTGAAAGAAGTACTTCTTGCTGTTGAGAATGTTAGAGCTTACTATGAATTAGAAAAAATCTGTGTAAAGGCCGTTGATGGAGTATCTTTTGAAATATTCGAAGATGAAGTTGTAGGAGTTGTTGGGGAATCGGGTTGTGGGAAGACCACGCTTTCAAACGTGGTTTTCATGAACATCGTCAAGCCTTTGAAATTCGTCGATGGAAGAGTTGTTTTGAAAGCCAATGGAAAATATGAAGAGATTTCTTCGATGAACAGAGAAGAGGTAAGAAAAAGATTTTGGGGAAAGGAGATAACAATTATTCCTCAATCGGCAATGAATGCATTAATGCCTACGATAAAAATGGAAAGTTATGTTAAGCATCTTGCACAGTCCCACGAGATAGATGTAGAAGAACTTTTGGATAAAGCTAAAAAGAGGTTTGAAGAAGTTGGGTTAAAACCAATGTGGTTGAAGCGATATCCATTTGAACTTAGCGGTGGTATGAGGCAAAGAGCAGTGATAGCTATCGCGACCATACTGAATCCAAGTCTTTTGATAGCAGATGAGCCAACTTCTGCACTAGATGTTGTGAACCAGAAGGTATTTCTAAAAGTTTTGATGCAGATGAAAAAGCAAGGAATTGTGAAGAGTATTATGTTCATCACACACGATATTGCTACTGTCAGACAGATTGCAGATAGAATGATCATCATGTACGCTGGAAAGATTGTGGAATTTTCTAAGATGGAAGATATTTTGAAAAAACCACTTCATCCTTATGCTCAAGTTTTGTTCAATTCTGTTCTAACTCCTGAGCCGGAAGTGAAAAAAAGGGGAATCACTGTTATACCTGGTGCGCCACCAAATCTGATAAATCCACCATCTGGTTGCAGATTCCATCCAAGATGTCCTAAGGTAATGGAAATTTGTAAAGCGGACGAACCTCCTTTGAGAGAGGTTGAGCCAGGAAGAAAAGTTGCCTGTTGGCTTTACATGGAGGAGGTAGTATGAATAGGTTGGTGGTAAAAAATCTCACAAAAATCTTCACCCTTGGGTTTTTTTCAAAACGGCGGATTGAGGCCGTTAAAAATGTTTCATTTGAAGTGAAAGCAAAAGAAATCGTTTCATTGGTGGGTGAAAGTGGCTCAGGTAAAACAACGACGGCAAAGATGATCTTAAGGCTTCTTCCACCGACAAGTGGCGAGATAATCTTTGAAGGCAAGGATATATGGAAAGATATAAAAGATAGGGAATCTGTGCTGTGGTTTAGAAGAAAAGTTCACGCAGTGTTTCAAGATCCCTTTTCAAGTTACAATCCTTTTTATCCAGTTGAAAGAACCATTTGGCAAGCAATCAACCTTTTGGAAAAAAAGCCATCCAACAAGAAAGAAGCTCTTGAGCTCATAAAAGAATCTCTTTTTAGGGTTGGAATCGATCCAAACGATGTGTTAGGAAAATATCCCCACCAAATATCCGGCGGGCAAAAGCAAAGGATAATGATCGCAAGATGCTGGATTTTAAAACCGCTCTTGATCGTTGCAGATGAGCCAACATCGATGATAGACGCATCCAGCAGGGGTGGAATAATCAAGCTCTTGGAAGAATTAAGGGAAGAACAAGGTACTTCAATTATTTTTATCACGCACGACCTTGGCCTTGCATACTATGTTTCCGACAATATTTACGTTATGAAAGATGGAGAAATCGTTGAGAGAGGACATCCAGACAAGATTGTTCTTGAACCATCTCATGAGTATGCGAAAATTCTTGTGAAAAGTATTCCAAAACTCTACGAAAAAATGGAAGATCTATGATGTTCACCAAAGCTTTGATAACACTTTTTGCTTGGGCGTTGGTGCTGGAAGTACTGGTCTTGCTCTATTATCTTTGGCGTGGATTTAGACCCGTAGAATTTTATTTAAACATTTTTCTTATGATCTTCACGATACCTATTTTAGTGTTTTTGATCTTTCGGGAAAAAAGGAGGCGAAAGGATGAAGGAGGTGAATGAAATTCTTTCCAAGCTTACTTTGGAAGAAAAGGTCAAGTTGGTTGTTGGAGTTGGCATGCCGGGGTTTTTTGGGAATCCTCCTTCAAAAGTGCATGGCGCTGCGGGTGAAACACATCCTATACCAAGACTTGGAATGCCTGCAGCTGTGCTGGCAGATGGACCGGCAGGGCTCAGAATAAATCCCACCAGGGAGAACGATGAAAAAACTTACCACGCCACAGCCTTCCCAGTTGAAACAATGCTTGCTTCAACATGGAACAAAGAGCTTTTAGAAAAGGTTGGTCAAGCGGTTGGTGAAGAGGTTAGAGAATACGGTGTGGACATTCTTTTAGCCCCGGCGATGAACATACACAGAAATCCTTTGTGTGGGCGCAATTTTGAGTATTATTCTGAAGATCCTGTTCTTTCTGGAGAGATGGCTGCCGCTTTTGTCAAGGGAGTTCAGTCACAAGGTGTTGGTGCATGTGTGAAGCACTTTGTGGCAAACGAACAGGAAACAAATAGAATGCAAGTCGACACAATTGTATCGGAAAGGGCTTTAAGGGAAATATATTTGAAAGCCTTTGAAATAGCCATCAAAAAGGCAAAACCATGGACGGTGATGAGCGCTTATAACAAACTCAACGGTAAGTATTGCTCGCAAAACGCGTGGTTGTTGAAAAAGGTTCTTAGAGAAGATTGGGGTTTTGAAGGTTTTGTGATGAGCGATTGGTATGCCGGCGACAATCCTGTGGAACAAATCAAAGCTGGCAACGACTTGATCATGCCTGGGAAGACTTACCAAGTAAACTTTCAAAGAAAAGATGAAATCGAAGAGATCATGCAGGCCCTCAAAGAAGGTAAGTTGAGCGAAGATGAATTAAACGAATGCGTAAGAAACATATTGAATGTGCTCTTGAAAACTCCTTCTTTTAGGAAGTATAGCTATTCAAACAAGCCAGATCTTGACGCGCATGCAAAAATAGCATACGAAGCAGGTGCAGAGGGTGTTGTACTTTTGAAAAACAATGATGTTCTTCCATTTGACAAAACCACACCTTTTGCGCTTTTTGGGACAGGGCAGATTGAAACCATCAAAGGAGGAACTGGAAGCGGGGATACGCATCCAAGGTATATTGTTTCCATCTTAGATGGAATAAAGGAAGCTGGTTTGAAAGTTGATGAACAATTGATGAAACGCTACGAAGATTACATAGCAAAAATGAGGGAAACAGAGCAGTACAAGCCAAGAGCTGGTTTGTGGGGAACGATTGAAAAGCCAAAGCTTCCAGAAAACTTTTTGTCAGAAGATGAAATAAAAGTTATTGCCGAGAGAAATGATGTTGGAATCATTGTTATCAGTAGAATTTCTGGCGAAGGATATGATAGAAAACCGATCAAAGGAGATTTTTATCTATCGGATGATGAATTTGAGTTAATTCAAAAAGTTTCTAGTCAGTTTCACAAGCTTGAAAAGAAAGTATTGGTGATCTTAAACATTGGAAGTCCAATCGAGATTGCAAGTTGGAGGGACATGGTTGACGGAATTCTTTTGATCTGGCAGGCTGGTCAAGAAACTGGAAGGATAGTTGCAGATACTTTGGTTGGCAAAATCAACCCATCTGGAAAACTTCCAACTACCTTCCCGAAAGACTACAAAGACATTCCATCCTGGAACTTTCCGGGAGAGCCAGTGGATAACCCACAGAAAGTCGTCTACGAAGAGGATATCTATGTTGGCTACAGATACTACGACACCTTCAACGTTGAGCCGGCATACGAATTTGGGTTTGGATTGTCTTACACAAAGTTTGAATACAAGGATCTGAATGTCTCACTTGATGGTGATTTGGTTAAGATATCTTATGTTGTGACCAACGTTGGTAAATACCCTGGCAAAGAGATTTCACAAGTATACGTGAAAGCTCCAAAAGGAAAGATAAACAAGCCTTTCCAAGAACTCAAAGCTTTCCATAAAACAAGGTTGCTTAATCCAGGAGAATCTGAAACGATCAATCTTGAGATACCGTTGAGAGAGCTTGCAAGCTTTGTCAAAGATGAATGGTTCGTCGAGAAAGGAGAATACGAGATTAGAATTGGAGCTTCGTCAAGAGACATAAGATTGCGCAAGATATTTTCTATAGAAAAGGAAAGAACATTCAAACCTTAAAGGGGGACCTTTATGAAGAGGGCTTGGCGTGTGTTTTTTCTCATATGTTTTTTGATGATAACATCCTACGGCTTGAGTGAACCAGCGAACATGCTTTTCAACGGTTCTTTCGATCAAACGATTTTCATCGCAGGATTGAACATCGAACCACCTGCACCGGATGGCTCCATAGACACCAAGCAAAACTGGGTTTTCTTCACAAATTCTGGCGGCGAAGGCAAAGCATATGTACAAGATGGGGTTCTTGTTGTTGAGATCACAAACGGCGGGAATCACACATGGTCTGTCCAGATTTTGCAATCGCCAATTTCTGTTGAGAAGTTTCACAGATACAAAGTATCGTTTACGGCAAAAGCATCGTCAAAAAGAAAAATTGGTGTCAAGATAGGAGGAACTGCAGGTAGAGGTTGGGTTGCCTACAATCCTGGCACCGATGAATCTGGAGGAATAGTTTTTGAGCTTGGCACGGATTGGAAAACATACGAATTTGAGTTCGTCATGCGTCAAGAAAGTGATACAAATGCGCGCTTTGAATTTCAACTTGGTAAAGCTGTTGGAGTAGTTTGGATAGACAACGTCTTCATGGAAATGATTGGCGTTGTTGAGAGAAAAGAAAAACAAAAAATTTACACCGAGGAGGACGAGGACAAAGTGGAAGATTGGCAACTTGTTTGGAGTCAAGAGTTTGACGATGAGACAATTGATACAAGCCTGTGGAATTTCGAGATCGGTAACGGTCATGCAAAAGGCATTCCAGGTTGGGGAAACGCAGAGCTTCAGTACTACACGGACAGAAACGCGTTTATCGAGCAAGGTTGTCTTGTTATTGAAGCAAGAAAAGAAAGAGCCTCCGATGAATACGGAACTTACGATTACACTTCTGCAAGGATGACCACCGAAGGAAAATTCGAAATAAAGTACGGGCGAATAGAGATCAGAGCCAAGCTTCCAAAAGGGAAGGGTATTTGGCCTGCTCTGTGGATGCTTGGAAGCAACATAGGACAAGTTGGATGGCCAAGGTGCGGAGAGATAGACATCATGGAGATGCTTGGCCATGATACAAGAACAGTTTACGGAACGGTGCACGGTCCTGGTTACTCTGGCGGAGCAAGTATAGGTGTGGCTTACAAACTTCCTGAAAGTGTGGCTGATTTTTCAGAAGATTTTCACGTTTTTGCCATCGAATGGGATGAGGATGAGATCGAATGGTATGTGGATGATCAACTTTACCATGTGTTGAGCAAAGATGAGATAGAAGAACTTGGTTTAGAGTGGGTTTTCGATCAACCGTTCTTTTTGATCATGAACGTTGCCGTTGGAGGATACTGGCCTGGTTATCCTGACGAAACCACAGTGTTCCCGCAAAGGATGTACATAGACTATATAAGAGTCTTTGAAGATAAGAATCCAGAGAAAGTTGTTGGCGAAGTAAATGACTGCGAATATGAATTGATAATTAAAAAGGCTGGTCCAAAAGTGACGTTCGAAGAAATCAACAACGGTTCCTTTGATGAGCCAATTGTCAACGATCAAGCCAACCAACCAGATGAATGGTTCATTTGGCAGGCAGGAACCTACGGAATCAGCGGTGCAAAAGTTTCAAATTACGGTACAAAAGATGGTTATGCTTACATAAATTTGGCAAACACGGGAACTGAGACATGGCATATTCAGTTTAACCAGTGGATAGGCCTTTATAGGGGAAAAACGTATTTGATTTCTTTTAAAGCCAAATCTGACACACCAAGAACCATAAATGTGAAGATCCTTCAAAACCACGATCCTTGGATTAACTACTTCGTTCAAACGGTCAATCTAACAAAAGAATGGCAGACGTTTACATTCACTTACACACATCCTGAAACAGCTGACGAAATCGTTCAAATCAGCTTTGAACTAGGAACAGGTCCTGTTACGACGGTATACTTTGACGATATCTCGATAAGTTCTAAATAACGGTTTTGAAAAAAGTATAAAGAAGCGGGCGAAAGCCCGCTTTTTTTATTGTCAGAATGATGCAACTTACACTTTGAATTTCTCCACTTCTGCGTAGAGTTGTTGTACCAAGCTGGAAAGCTCGACGCTTTGATTGCTCACTTGCTGTCCTGCATCTGCTTGCTGTTTTACAGCTGTTGTAGCTTCTTCAATTTGTCTTGCTATTTCGGTAACCGCGTTCGTAGCATTTGTCATTGCACTACTCATTTCCTCTGTAGATGCACTTAGTTCCTCTGCATTGGCAGCAATACTTTCTATCACTGGAGCTATTTCCTTGATTTCTTTTAAGATATTTGCTATTTCTTCTTTAACTACTGCTGATTGTTCTACAGTTGCTGCAACTTGTTTTATCGATTCCTGTGAATCTTTTGCAGCCACCTCAGCAGAATCATGAATCCTTCCAAGTATGGAAGATATCTTCTGGGTTGCATTCTTACTCTCTTCCGCCAACTTCCTTATTTCATCCGCAACCACCGCAAATCCACGTCCAGCTTCTCCTGCTCTTGCTGCTTCTATCGCTGCGTTCAATGCCAACAAATTTGTCTGCTCTGCTATACTGTTGATCGTCTCGACGATTTGACCTATGTTCTTTGCATCTTCCACCAAAAGTCTTAGAGACTTGTCTATCTTGTCAGAACTAACTTTGACCACAGATATCATCTGATCTATTACCTTTATAGCTTGCTCACCTTTATCTGCAGCTGCTCTGACTCTTTCTGACCTTTCAGTCAAATTTTGCGCAGCTTTCGAAAGGTTTTGAGCACTGGCTGTTATCTCTTCAATTCCCGAGTTCACTTCTTGGATCGATGCAGACACACTCTGAGCATTTTTGCTTATGTTTTCCATCTGTGCTGCAAGCTCTTCGTTGGATGCAGCCATTTCTTCGGATACGCTTGCAAGGTTTTGAGCCACAGCGTTGACCTGACCTGTTAGGTTTTTGATTTGACTTATCGCATTTCTAAGTGCAGCGGTAGATTCTGATATCGACTTTGCTATCGTTCCTATTTCATCTTTGGAGTCAAAGTCAAAGGCCGTCGTCAAATCACCTTGTTTCAAAGCTGCCGCAAGATCAACAAATTTGAGAAGTGGCTTAGATATGTAGTTGCTGGATATAAGCCAGCTTAAGAACAATCCTGCGGCTACAAAGGCCATCATCATTATCAACAAGAGCCTTGATAATTGATTTGCACTTGCGTACAAAAATTCATCTAGCATACCGTATGAAACATACCAACCGTACTTTGTCCTGTAGTAAGCAACGGTACGTTTGATTTTATCGACTTCGTACTGAACCAAAGTAACTTGATCTTTTGAAGAACTCACTTTTCCGAACCAATCTGCGGTGGAAAAATCTCTTCCTTCCATAGATGCTATGCTGTGCGCATATGTTAAACCTTTGTCACCAAGTATGCCAAGAAAGGCATCAGATCTTCCAGCAAGATCTCCAGCAAGTTCCTTCTTAAAATCGCTCATTTTTAACGTCATCCAAGCTGCTCCAATGATTCTTCCATCATCGTGTCTGACGCTGACAGCTACTGAAAAGATTCGATCACTGCTTTCTTGCTTTGGTTCAGTGACGATCACTCTGCCTGGATTTGCTATTGCTAGTTTGTATTCATTAGTTTGCCTTGCATCAATGTTGAGTTTTCCTTTGTCGGTGATCGTATCGCCGTTGTCAAAACCAAAGGCAGCAGATTGTATGAAGGCCCCATAGGTTGTGACCACTTCTTTCAATCTTCTGACCATATCATCAAGTGCTTGTTGCACATTTCCACCCTTTTGGACTGCGTCATAGTACTGAGTCGCAATGCCACCAACAGCGAAAGTTCTTAGTGTGATTTCCATGTTCTCTAATCTTGCTTCGAAAGCTTTTCCTTTTCCAATAGCCACATCGATAACTGCAGTTCTTGCAAGATTTCCAATCACCTTTTTCTGACGCTGATCTGTTACAAAGAAGGTCAGCAGCAATGGAATTGTGGAACTCACGATCACGATGATCAAAACCTTGAAAAACATCTTCAGATTCTTCACCGTTACTCCCTCCTTGTCGTAAGATATTCAGTGAAACCAAAAATCAAAAATCTTCGAGGTGTTCAAGTTGATACTCAAAGAAATTCTTGAAAAAACCTATAATTTGCACCTTTCACAAGATACCTTACAAACCATCGACAAATATCTTCGACTTCTTCTGGAAGCTCCGTTGAATCTGACGAGCATCGACGATTACAACGAAGCTGTTCACAAACACGTTGCCGACGTTTTGTTACCTATAAAATCTCTCACTGGAAATCTGCTTGATGTTGGAACTGGTGCTGGAATACCAGGTTTGATCCTTGTCATTGTTTTTCCAATCAAAGCAACTTTGTTAGATTCTTCAAAAAAGAAAATTTTCTGGTTAAATGATACCATAAAGAAACTTAATTTGTCTAATATTAACACAGTTGCAACAAGAGCTGAAGATTATGCAAAACAGGCAAGAGAGAAATTCGATGTTGTCACAGCTAGGGCAGTGGCAGAAGTTAGAATTTTGCTTGAGCTTTGTGCTGCGTTTGCAAAAGTTGGAGGACTATTGTATTTTTACAAAGGTCCAAATTGGAAAGAGGAATACAAAGCTTGTGTCAACATTGAAAGAATTTTGAACGTTAGGCTAAAAGAAGTGATAGACTATCAACTTGCAACTGGGGAAAAAAGATCTTTGATAATCTTCGAAAAGGTTGGACCTACCGATCCAAAGTTCCCAAGAAGGTACAATCAAATTCTCAAAAAGCCATTATGACAGTAAAGATTTGTCAAAGATGATAAACTAATAAATAGAACTGTCAAGTCTACGCAAAGGAGGTAACTATGAAGGTTCTTCGTACCTGGGGATTTGATGGAAAGTTGAATATGGCTTTAGATGTGATTCTTTTGGAAAATTCAAAAGAACCCGTTTTGAGATTCTACGATTGGGCAAGACCTACGCTTTCGCTTGGAAGGCATCAAAGAAAAATTCAAATTGATTATGAATATCTAAAAAGAAAGAAATTTGACGTAATTGTCAGGCCAACTGGTGGAAGGGCTGTTCTACACTGGGACGAGCTGACTTACAGCGTGGTAATTCCTTCAAACCATGAACTTTTCAAGGTTTCAGTTTTGGAAAGCTATCTTGTCATAAGTGAATGTATCTCGAAAGCTTTGAAAAGTGTGGGATACAACGTGGAAATTGAAAAGGCCAAAAATTTATCGAATACACCAGCTTGTTTTGATTCGCCTTCGGTTTACGAGATCAAAATCGATGGCAAAAAAGTGGTTGGAAGTGCGCAGGCAAGAACGGATAAAGCTATTTTGCAACATGGATCAATAGTTTTGAAAGCACATTTGAAAGAATATGCGAAAATTTTAAGCATGAAAACAGAGGATTTGAAAGATAAAATGGCGGGGCTTTATGAGTATAAGTATATTGAGGTTGAAAAATTATGTGAAGCGCTTGAAAAGGAATTTGAAAAACTTTTTGGAAAAACCGAAAATTTTGAGCTTAGTTCAAAACTGTTTCTAGAAGCTTGGCAAAGAAAGGATGAGTTTACTTGGCAGGTAAGCTTGTGATCGTTGGAACCCCGATAGGAAACATGATGGATATAACCATAAGAGCTATAAAGGCGCTTAAAAGCGCCGATGTGATTTTGGCTGAAGACACAAGAAGAACGATGAAACTTTTGAAATTTTTCCGAATAGAAGGTAAACCAGTTTATTCCTATGGTGCTCACAATGAGACGAAAAGTATTCCGATGATTCTAAAAATGCTCAACGAGGGTAAGACAATTTGTCTTGTTACCGACTCAGGTATGCCATGTGTTTCGGATCCTGGTGCTTTGCTTGTGGATGCATGCTGGAGAAAAGGAATAGAGCTTGATGTTATGCCAGGGCCAAGCGCTTTAACAAGTGCCCTTGCGCTTTGCGGTTTTGATACATCCAAAGTTTATTTTGTTGGATTTCTACCGCGTGGAAAAAAGAGAAGAAAACTTTTAAGGGAGGTAAAAGGGAAAAAAGGGGTTTTGGTGTTTTTCGAGGCGCCCATAAGAATCGCGGCAACGTTAAAAGATATACTTGAGATCATTGGCGACAACGAAATTTTCATAGCAAGAGAAATGACAAAGGTTTTTCAGCAGCTTTACCGTGGAAAGGTTAGCGAAGCGCTGCAATTGTTCAAGGATACAAAAGGTGAACTTACGGTGGTTTTGAAACTTCAGGGGGGAAGGAAGGATGAGGGAAAATCTCGAGAAGATCATTAGAGAGATTTGT
This sequence comes from Pseudothermotoga thermarum DSM 5069, assembly GCF_000217815.1. NCBI lineage: Bacteria > Thermotogati > Thermotogota > Thermotogae > Thermotogales > Thermotogaceae > Pseudothermotoga > Pseudothermotoga thermarum. The sequence continues at coordinate 1,734,546 of NC_015707.1, forward strand.
TTCATCATCAAGGTTGAAGGAAGGCTGGTTTTGAAAAATTATCCCATAACACCAGCGCAGTTTGATTTGCTTCAAAGGTTATACTTTCGCGGGCCTATGAAGATGACGGAGCTCAGTACACACCTTGGCATAGCTAAGAGTACTTTGAGTGGTATTGTGAAAAGGCTTGAGGGTATGAAATATTTAAGCAGGGAACGTGGTAAAGACAAAAGAGTTTTTCTAATTTCCATAACTGAGCATGGTAAGCAGATTATCGAAGCTGTGATCGAAAACAGGGTGCAATTCATAGGAAAAGTGATCGAAGAGTTTGGACAAAAGAAAGCCGAAGAGCTTTACGAAATTCTTCAGCAGTTCAAAGAGGCGATGGAAAAGTGCAGAAGCTCACGCTGATTTTGCTTTTGGCAGCTTGCCTAGGCTTTGCTGTTTACATACAAACGAACGTTCCTTATGTGGAAATAAGGCAAAACAATGTTTTGCTTGCCATAACTGATAGAAGTGGGCTAGCAAAGGTGGATCTTCAAGCACCAAGTAAGGTGGTTCTTTCAAAGCCTGGGTATTTTCCAAAAGAGCTTGAGATAACCGACCTTGAAGGAACCTATTATGTCCAAATGGTTCCAGCAGCGGTTATCTTCGTTCAATCCGATCAAGAAGATGCGAAAGTTTTCTTGAACGATGAACTCGTTGGGAAAACACCGATCCAAATAGATGTTTTACCTGGTGTGTATACTTTGAGAGTTGAAAAGGAAGGTTTTTGCGTTTACCAAGAAAAAGTAGCAGTTGAAGCTTTTGAAAAGGTGCAGATAAACGTGAAATTTTCCAAAATCCCAAAGGTTAGAATATTTTCCAACCCAACTGCGGAAGCCTATGTGAACGGAAGAAGGGTGGGTACAACTCCTGTTGAGATTGAACTTGAGCCTGGGAAACACAGCCTAGTTCTTAGAAGGGAAAATTACTTTGATTTGGTGCAAACAATAGAGGTGAGCAATATTCAAAATCAAACCTTTGCGTTCAACCTTCAACCCTGTGCTTACGTGAAGATCACGACAACTCCAAGTCATGCTTTTGTTGTTTTTGAAGATCAAAGAAAACTTCAAGGTTCTGTTTTTGGTCCTCTTGATCTGAACGATAAGGTCTTCTACGTCGAAGCACTTGGTTATCAAAGACAGGCTGTTGAAATAGAACCGAAGCAGGGTTTGAATGAAATTCATGTCGTTTTGCAACCATCGGTGTACGACGTTGAATTTGTGGTAAGTCAAAATGCCATCGTGACGGTAGATGGTATGATCGTTGGTGAGGGACCAAGAAAGCTGCGCCTTTCAGGTGAAATACACTTTGTTGAAATACAGCAGGCTGGTAGAAGATGGGCTGGGATTGTCAACCTTTCGCAGCAGACAGTTATAGAACCAGATTTCGAAGTAGCCACTTTGATATTGCTTGGAGATAAGTCAAGAAGATACGTTGTGCAAAACGTCGAATACCGTCCTCCGGCTGTCGTTTATCTTAAACCAGGAAGGTACGTTGTTAAGGTGAACGATATTGAAAGAATTGTGGACCTTCAAGCAGGCACGGTGACTTACCTTAAACAGGAAGGATACGGTTATTTGAACGTTTTTCACACTCTTGTAGTTGAAGTGATGCTTGACTTGCAACTTGTTGGTCTAACTCCTGTGTTATTCTATCCAGTGAAACCTGGAAGGTACAGCTTAAAGGTCGCGGACAAAAGTGTTTCAGTTTTTGTCTCCGAAGGAGAGATCCTTGTAGTTAGATGAAATGGAGGTGATTTTTCGTGAGAAAGTTGGTTTTGGCTTTGTTGACGGTGGTTTCTTTGATCTTGGTAGCGCAAGAAGTGAGGATCAGAGACATTTCTCCAATACTTGACATTTACGAGCCGGTTTCTTTTGTTGTTCAAAGGGGAATAATGGAGCTTGATGAGAACGGTAATTTCAGGGGAGGGCTTTTGACAACCAGATTTGACATTGCTCAGTATTTGTACAGGTTGATAAAGGTTTTCAAGCTTGAGGAAGTTGTACCAGAATTAGAAGGTTTGAAAAAAAGTGTTGAGGAACAAAAAATCAAATATATCGGAGTAGAATCCGCTTACAAGGTTGTAGAAGAAAAAATTGCACAACTTGAGTCGGCTTTGAATGGTTTGAATGTAAAAATGGACGAAATGTCGAAACAGCTTGCTCTGCAAGTTGTCGCCGAAGTTGAAAAGGCGTTGAGCGCTCAAAAAATTGGAGAACTTTTTACAAGAGTTGACTTGTTGCAAAAACAAGTCGAAAATCTTGGAGAGCAGACAGAAGCTGTCGCAAAGCAGTACGAAACTGTTCAATCCATCGTTCAAGGTACCGTTTCTAAATTGTCTCAACTTGAAGCAAAGCAAGAATCAACGACGAAAGACCTTTCTTCGTTGAAATCAGAAGTTACAATTTTGAAAGGAAAGATGGACGAACAGCTTGTTATGCTTGAGAATCTCAAAAAGGAAGTTGATACGAAAATTTCTCTTGCAGAGAAGCTCATGGACGAAAAACTTTCAAGTGCTTTGAACAGGTACGATATGAATTTGAAAAACTTGGCGAGCGATGTTTCACTTCAAAGAAAAGAACTTGCCGATTTGACGCAGAATCTGCTTGGATTGAAAGGGCAGATTGAGATGCTTCAAAAAACGATCGATCTTTTGGAAATAAATGCCACCAAAAAGCAGGTGGAAGATCTTCAAAAGTTGGTTGAAGAGACAAGAAAAAGAATTGAGCAAACAACAGTCAATCTGAGAAGTTTTGAAGAACGATTGGCGGCTTTGGATATAAGCGCTTTAGAAAAAAGGATCAGCGAACTTGAAGCCAGGCAGAAAAACACGGAAAGCAGCATTTTAACGGCTTATTTACTCGGTGGGCTTGGAGCGGTTGCAGGTGTTCTTGCGCTGATAATAGCCTTTGGAAAATAGGTGATCGAGGATGAGAAGGATTTTCGTTGTCTTGGTGTTTATACTTGCTTCAATCTTTGTTTTTGGAAAAACTGTTCACATAATTTCGGCCTACGTTAAACCTGAAAAGGACAGAGCGTACTACGAGGGAAACGTCAAGGTAGAAATTCCAGACGACAAAGTCAAGTTAGAATGTGAAACCATGGTCGTCACAAAGCTTCAAAACGAATGGAGAATAGTCGAAGCAACAAAGGCAAAAGTGTTTTTTGAAGACGGCGAAGCTATAGCAGAGAAGCTAAGGTACGATTTAAAGCTTAAAACAGGAACTTTAACAGAAACGGTTCAAGCAAAGGTTCAAGACAAACAAAGCGAAGACGTCATTGAATTGGTTTGCGACACGATGAACATTGATCTTGAAAACGACGTTTTTTCAGGAGAATCTTTTCAAAAAGTTTTGATCATCAAAGGTAAAATAGAGGCAAGGGCTAAAAGTTTTTCGTACGATAGGAAGAATGGGATTATAAAACTTGAAAAAGATGTGGAGATCGTGGACCGCGACAAAAACATAAAAATGTGGGCTGAAAGTGTTCAAATAACCACTGCGGATGATAAAATGATTGCAACAAATGCAAGGGTTGAACTTGTGTTGGAGGAGTGAAGTGCATGATAGATATCAAACTTATAAGGGAAAATCCGGATTTTGTCAAGAAAGCTTTGGAAAACAGAAATTACGATCCAAAGATGGTTGACGAGGTTCTTGAACTTGACAAAAAGTATCGTGCCCTTACTACGGAACTCAACCAGCTTCGAGCCCAAAGAAACAACATATCAAAGCTGGTAGCGCAGGCTAAAGCAGCAGGAAAAGAAGACGAGGTTGTAAGTTTAACGTCTCAAGGTAAGCAAATAAGTGAAAGAATCGATGCCATTGAAGATGAGCAAAAGCAAATTGAGGCAAAGATCAAAAACCTACTTTTGTACATCCCAAACGTACCCGATTCTTCGGTCCCCATTGGAAAGGATGAAACTTTCAACGTTGAAGTTAGAAGATGGGGAGAGCCAAGAAAATTCGACTTCGAACCGCTACCACATTGGGAAATTGGGCCAAAGCTTGGTCTTATGGATTTCGATCGGGCAGCAAAGCTGAGTGGCTCACGTTTCACAGTTATGTATTCTGCTTTGGCAAAACTTGAAAGAGCTTTGATAAACTTCATGTTGGATCTTCACACCAAAGAGCATGGTTATACAGAAGTTTGGGTACCGCATCTTGTAACGCGCAATACTTTGACTGTAACAGGACAGCTCCCAAAATTTGAGGAGGAAATGTATAGATGTGATATGGACGATCTTTTCTTGATACCAACCGCAGAAGTTCCACTTGTTGCACTGAGGGCGGACGAAATTTTGGAAGAGGAGGATCTTCCCATCCTTTACACAGCGTATACCCCATGTTACAGAAGAGAAGCGGGAAGCTATGGAAAAGATGTTAGAGGAATGATAAGGCAGCATCAATTTGACAAAGTAGAACTTGTTTGGTTAACAACCCCTGAAAGATCTTTTCAAGACCTCGAAACGCTGGTTTCGCATGCCGAGGAGGTTTTGAAAAGACTCGAACTTCCATACCGCGTAGTTTTGCTTTGCACAGGAGATCTTGGTTTTGGTGCCGCCAAGACTTACGACATAGAGGTTTGGCTTCCAAGTTACAACGCTTACAAGGAGATATCTTCCTGCAGCAATGACACAGACTTTCAAGCAAGAAGAGGGAACATAAGGTATAGAAGAAAAGATGGCAAACTTGCCTTTGTCCACACACTCAACGGTTCTGGAGTTGCGGTTGGAAGAACCCTTGTTGCGATAATGGAAAACTATCAAAGAAAAGATGGAAAGATAGATGTCCCTAAGGCACTTCAGCCTTACGTTGGTTGTGAGGTGCTTGGCTGAGTGCCTCACCTTTTCTATGGTGAGCTAGCTGGCGAATACGTTTTGTTGGACGAAAGAGAAACCCATCACCTAAAAGTTGTTCGCCACAAAGTAGGGGATGTTGTGAAAATCACTGATGGTAAGGGAAATCTTTACATTTGCAAATTGGTTGAAATTGGTAAAAATAGATCCACGGCTTTAATTGAGCAGTCTAATTTAATAGAAAGACCGCAGGAAAATCCTATAACTTTGTATGTTGCTTGCGAAAATTGGGATAGGTTGAGGTGGTTAGTAGAAAAATCCGTCGAAATAGGTGTGGATGAAATTGTTGTTTACAAATCCAAAAGGTCTAGATCCTTTGTCGAAAAGAAAGAAAAGATTGAACTGGTGGTAAGAGAAGCGGCAAAGCAATGCGAAAGGTTTCTCTTTCCAAGACTTTCAGTTTATGGTCATATCGATTTTGAAAAGTTAAAAGGGAAGGTTGTAATACTTCACAAAGAAGGAGAGCAAGCAAGCTTAGAGGATTTTCTGGCTCCGGTAACAATTGTTGTTGGACCAGAAGGAGATTTTGAAAAACAGGAACTTGAAAAGCTTTCGCAAAAAGGTAAACTTTTAAGCCTTGGCAAAAAGATTCTGAGATTTGAAACGGCTGCGATTTTGTCACTTTGTTTGGCTGGATTTACTAATGGGCGTATTTGAAGGGGGGATCGCTTGATGAAAAAAGGAAAGAAAGTGCTTTCTTACGTGAAGTATGAGAAAGAGCTTGAGAGTGCTTATCGTGAAAGACTTTCTCTGGTCAAAAGACCAGAAGAAGTTGGAAAAGTTTTTGTGGAATTTGCGCTGAATTTACTTAGCAAAATCGATCCAAGGATTGACAAATCATTTTCAGATCAAATCTTTTTTGAGCTGAATGTGGGTAGCAATTACCGTCTATCGACTTTTTTACAAAGTCTTTTGGCAGATCACCTTAGTTCAAGTGATCTTTCAGCGATATTGGAAAGAATGGCTTCAACAGCGGCTCACAGATACAAAGCTTTAACTTCCAACGCTGAAAGAACCGATTACTTCAGGCTGCAAGAAAGACCAGAACAAAGGTGAAAGTAATTGATTTTTAAAACGGCGCAGGGCTAAAGCCCTGCGCTTTATTTTTCACAGTATATCCCTGTAACCAACGCGCCGAAGATCATCGCACATCCCATGACTACAAACATCAACTTGAACGAGATGCTTGACAACAATCCTGCCGCCAAAGGTCCAAACAAGCTGCCAAACATTCTAACAGAGGTGAGCAAACCCAAAAATTCTGCCTTCCTGTTTTGAGGAACGTTTTCCGAAACAAAGTTCACCGCACCGTTTATGAAGGCACCAAAGCCCATTCCAGAAACAACATAACCGAGCAAAACAGTGGTGTAATCTTCAACCTTTGCTATGGCAAACAAAAAAGCACCAATGCCAGACAAAAACATGCCAGTTGTTGCAACAACTTTTGATGAGATTCTTGATACCAACCATCCAAACAGCAGGTGAGATGGTATCTGCATGAAAGGGTTGCTTGAAGCTAAAAGCAGCGTTTGACTTTTCGTAAGCCCAATCACTTCGTTCAAATAAACACCTATCGCGGCAAAGGTTCCACCTATTCCAAATTGTCTTAAAAACGAACCAAGGTACATTGCCCAAAGATTTTTCCTTTTCAAAACGGTTTTTGAAGTGATGGCAGAGAAAATTCGCTGAAGGTTTGTTCTGGTTATCTCGTACTGCGGATGAGGTATGCTTGGAGTTAACATAACAAAAAGAAGAGAAATCAAAGATACCACGTACAAAACGATCATGACGTTGAGAACGCTTGTGAAATTTAAGATTGGGGATACAAAAAGTCTACCCAGTGCAAGACCTAGTGAGCCTGAAACGTTCAACAAAAGTATCGCAACATTTGGTTTGAACATGGAACTTTCTATGAGTATTGCGGTGACTATTGGATCGTAGGCTGAAGACAAAAATGTGAAAACGGCTGCCACCAAGAAAAATTCCCACGATTTTTTCACCAAAGAGTAGAACAAAAATACAACAGAACCTGCGATCAAGGGAAACATCAAAGTTTTCTTTCTCTCTTTCATCTCATCGCTCAAAGCTCCCCAAAACGGCGAAGCTAGACTCCCTATTCCACTTGTTATCGTCGATAGAAAACTGATGGAAAACACGTCTATTCCCAGTTCTCTCATTCTAAACTGGAGCAACATGTCGTAGTTTCCTATCGTGAAATTCCTTATCAAAGTTGAAACAAAAAGTTTTAAACTATTCCCATTCGATAGTCGCTGGTGGCTTTGAGCTGATGTCGTACACTACCCTCCCTATTCCTTTGACGCTGTTTAAAATCCTTCTTGCGGCAAGATCTAGTACCTCATGGGGAATTTTCGACCAATCGGCGGTCATGCCTTCCGTGCTATCGACGGCTCTGAGGGCAAGAACATAGTCGTAGGCTCTTTTGTCACCCCTGACTCCAACAGATCTAACCGGCAGAAGCACACAGAAAGCCTGCCAGACTTTTTCGTACCAGCCAGTTTCCTTTAAAGTTTCTATGAAAATTCTGTCTGCTTCCTTTAAGATTTCAAGCTTTTCTTCAGTGACCTCTCCTAAGATTCTCACCGCAAGACCTGGTCCAGGGAACGGATGGCGGTAAAGTATTTGTCTTGGTATCCCAAGGATTTCTCCAACCAACCTTACCTCATCTTTGAAAAGATTTCTCAGAGGTTCAACGATCTGTAGATTCATTCTCTCAGGAAGTCCACCAACGTTGTGATGACTTTTGATGGCAGCCGTTTTCTTACCAGATTTTGCGCTCTCTATCACATCCGAGTAGATCGTTCCCTGAACTAAGTGTGTCGCACCATGCTGTTGAGCTTGCTTTTCGAAAACTCTTATGAATTCTTCCCCTATTATTTTTCTTTTCCTTTCAGGATCGCTTACTCCACGAAGCTTTTCCAAAAATCTTTTTCTTGCGTTTATTTTCACCAAATTCAGCCCAAGCATTTCTTTGAAAACCTTTGGAACCTCGTTTTCTTCACCCTTTCTCAAAAACCCATGATCGACGAAAACGTTGAGCAAATTTTCCCCTATCGCTTTGTGGGTTAAAACGCAAGCTACAGAAGAATCCACCCCTCCAGAAAGCGCTGCTATGACTTTTTTTCCAGCCAGAGTTTCCCTGAGCTCTTCGATCTTTTTGCTGACAAAATCCTCCAAGTTCCAATTTGGTTTAAGATTGCAAATCTTTGAAAGAAAGTTGTGAAGAATTTCTCTTCCTCGCAAGGTGTGTCGTACCTCTGGATGAAACTGCAAAAGCCAATACCTTTTTCCGTCGGTCGCGGCTGCGATTATTTCATCCGTCGATTTTGCCAGAACTTTGAAACCTTTTGGTAGAACTTTGACGTGGTCTCCATGGCTCATCCAAACGGTGGTTTCTTTTTCCACCCCAAAAAAGATCGGGTCATCTTCGATGAGTCTTATCGTTGTCCTACCGTATTCAGCTTTTTCTCCAGGCTCAACCTTTCCACCAAGTGAATGTGCTACAAGTTGCATTCCATAGCATATTCCAAGAACTTTTCCTTCGTATTTTTCAAACCAATCCGGAAGTTTTGGTGCATCTTCTTCGTAAACGCTGGCAGGGCCACCAGAAAGTATCACGGCTTGTACATCTTCAAGATCGACTTGTTCATCGTATTGCACAACTTGGCTATAATAACCAAGTTCTCTGACGACTCGTGCTATCAACTGGGTGTATTGAGAACCATAGTCAACCACAAGTACTTTCATTTTTCTCCACCTTCTTTGCAATTCGCTTGCACAATTATTTTGCTTTCAGACAGGTTGAACAACCATAAGCCGAGTATGACGAAACAACCACCTAAGATGGTGTACAAATTCGGGGGATTTTTCAAAAGAATCGTTTCAGCAACACTTGTTACAACAGGAATGAAGTATATCGTGTTGGTCGTATACCGCGTTCCAACTCTTTTCAAACCTATGTTCCAAAAAACGTACGCAATCCCTGAACAAACTATTCCAAGGTACAAAAGTCCGGCTACAACGGGTAAAGAGAAAGATAAAGAGGATTTATTCTCAAAAGCCACAAAAGGTATCAAGGTTAAAAAGCCCCAAATGGTTATGGCAAAAACACCTTCGATCGAATCTGCTTGTGGCATTTTTTCAACGTGGTAGGTGTAGAAAACCCAGGCAACGGCTGCACCAAGAAGCAGGATATCGCCGATAGGATTAACCTTTAAAACAAATCGACCGTTGAGTATGACTATCGCAACTCCAAAGAAAGCCATGAGCGAGGAAAGATACTGAATTAAGGTGGTTCTTTTTTTCTGAACAACGTGGGTGAAAAGCGTGTAGAGTATCGGTGCACTTGAAACGATCAAAGATGCGTTGGTTGGATAAGAGTAAACCAAACCGCTGTTTTCAAAGAAAAAATACATCGTAATTCCCCAAAAGCCGGCGAAAAAAGTGTGCCAGTTGAAAAGCTTTGGGATCTTCCTGTTCACCAAAAAAAGCGCAAAACTGGCGATAAGAAACCTAATCAGCGCAGCCGTAAGCGGTGGTATTGACATCACAACGATTCTGGTTGCAACGAAGGACAATCCCCAGAAAAGAACCACTAGCCAAATCAAGACTTTGTACAAAACTCACACCTCCACAGATTAATTTTCACATAAAACCTTTGCTTTGCCAACAGAGTCGTATAATTGACTGAAGTTCAATCAAAATCCAAGGGAGAAGAAATTTGGAAAGAAAACAGATACAAGCCAGGTCTGTTAAATCTTTGCTTGATAAGCTTACCGAGGAATTTGGACCGGATTGGTACCAAAAAGTGAAAGTGAGGTTCATCAAAGAATCGGTTTTTGAAATTGTGGCAGAAGTTTCTCCCATCGATGAGATTGAACAACAACTAGTTGAACAAATTACGATGAATCATCAAAAGGTTAAGTTGCCGGATCTATCTGAACTTGAAGCAAAATACGCACAACCGATCATTCGGGTTGAAATTTCCAAAGACGAGATGACGGCTGGTATCATCATCGTTCCCGGTTTGAAAAGATCGTTACCAACCGTGGAAGAAGTCGAAAAAGCTTTGATGGACGCCGGGGTAAAATATGGCATCTATAGGCAGAAAATAGAGCAAGCTTTGAAGGAGAAGAATTTCTTCACACCGATTCCCGTTGCTTTTGGAAAATCACCAAAACCACCTGTTGATGCGCAGATAAAGCTTCTCTTTCCCCAAACAGGATACTTGATGGCTCAGGTGGATGAATCTGGAAGAATAGATCCAGCGTCTGTTTACAAGATATTCACGTGTGAAAAAGATCAGCTACTTGCGGTAAAGGAACCAGCCGTTGAAGGTGAAGATGGAATCACTGTAACGGGAAAAATCATAAGCGTACCCAAACCAAAGGATCTCGATTTAAGCCTTTTTGTAGGTGAAAATGTTTATTTGTCTGAAAGCAAAAACGAAATACTTGCCGCATGCTCTGGTCAACCTATTTTCAAAGATTCAAAAGTGCATGTCAAAGAAGTTTTCGTGGTCGACGGTGACCTTGGATATTCGGTTGGGAACATAAACTTCAACGGAACGGTTGTGATCAGAGGAAACGCTGAGGGACCGTTTAAAATTGTCGCAAGAGAAGATGTTTTGATAAACGGAATCTTGGGAGAGGTTGAGGTTGAATGTGGAGGATCTTTGATGGTCAAAGGAGGAATCTTCGGAAGATCCAAGGGAATAATCAAAGTTGGTAAAGATCTCACCGCAAAATTCGTCAACGAAGCGCGCATTTTTTGCAAAGGGAAAATTTTGGTGGAGGAGTACATAATGAACTCCATTGTGGTGTGTGGTAAGGATATTTTTGTGGCAGGAAGAGGAATAATAGCAGGAGGTGTTGTCAAAGCCCAAGGAAACATAACTGCCACAGAGCTTGGAAGCAAAGCTGGTGTAAAAACAATCGTTGCCTGCGGCGTAAACTACGAAACGGAATCAAAGTACGAACAGTGCGAAATCGCCGCATTTGAAATCACAAAAGTTTTGGCAAGGATCGCCGAGGAAGAACAAAAGATAAGGTATAAACTTGTTCAAGCGAAGGAAGCTAAACAAAGGGAAGAACTCAGGAAAAATCTTTCCGAGTTGGAACAAAAAAGGTTCAGTTTGGAAAAGCAACTTTTTAAGTTGAAGCGAGTTATGAACACGCTTTTACAAATAAGAAGACTAGAAGGAATCACGATAAATTCAAAGATAACCTTGAAAGGGATTTGCCACCCCGGTGTCAAGATAATCATAGGTTATGAGAGCTTAAAAGTTCAAGAAGAATTGAACGTCAAAGAATTCTATATAGACAAATCCACGGGCAAGATAGCCTATAGATGATCAAATTCGTTCCTTAACAAGCACTTCGTCTATTATCTCAAGCACGATTGGCACAATCTTTGGGTCAAATTGCGTACCAGAACATCTTAAAAGTTCTTCTTTGGCTTGATCCAAAGTTAAAGCTTTTCTGTACGGTCTATCGGTTGTCATGGCATCGAAACTGTCTGCAACGCACAGTATTCTTGAAAGAAGTGGTATATCTTCCCCTTTCAAACCATCCGGATAGCCTTTGCCATCGTATCTTTCATGGTGATGCCTTACTATAACAGCTATCTCTGGAAGATCAGCAGCCAATAACCATTCGTATCCTTTCACTGGATGAAGTTTTACCAGCTCGTACTCTTGAGGATCCAAAAATCCGTTTTTGTTCAAAATATGTTGCGGTACAAAGATTTTTCCTATATCGTGAACCAACCCTGCCCAATACAACTTTCTAATGTCTTCCCTTGGCAGTCCCATTTTTTCGGCTATTATCGAGCTGTAACGTGCGACGTTTTCCGAGTGACCTTTTGTGTACTTGTCATAACTTTCGAGCGCTCTTACGGCGAAAAGAATCAGCCTTTTGTGAAACAGACCCTCTTCTTTGATGTAATCTCTTGCAATCAAAAGATATGCGATTGATATTCCAAGCTTTTCGAAAGTTCTTTGCAAAAACTGATTGTCATCCAACATCACGCAGAAAAGATAGCCAAAGTTTCTTACCAACGCTGAAATTTTCACAGCGAAAAATTTTTCGTTGTCTTTCAAAACCAAACCAACTTGGTCTTTCAAAAAATTTGAAAGCTCTTGAAGGGATGAAATTCTGTAGGTTAAAAACTCTTTCTTCAATCTTTCACATCTCGATCCGTTGTTATCATCACTATATCTTAAGCAAATTATAAAAGGAGGTCCCTCAAATAAAATCCCCATAACCCTTGCGCTTTCTTCGTAAGGTGATAGGCTTTTTAAAATTTGTTTGAAAAATTCTTCTTCATCGAGCGAGGCTTTCAAAAGCAAAGTTGAGAAAATTTCAAGTACGTCGAAGATCAAGTTTTGTAGTTTTGCATTTTCACTATGAAGTTTTTCAAGTTCTTTGTTCTTTTGTGATAACTCTTCGTTCAATGCGTTGAGTTCTTGATTTTGTGAGATCAGTTCTTGGTTCATTGCTTCTAGCTCCGCGTTGTTCGCCGTAAGTTGTTCGTTCAACGCTTTTATTTCATCATTTGCAGCTTTCATTTCTTCGTATGCTTTTTTGAGTTCCACAGTTCTCCGTTCAACGAGTTTTTTAAGATAGTGGTTCAAGATTGTTAAAATTCCTATGATGGACGCAACGGCAACCAAAAGGACAACGATGAGCCAGAGTAACCACTTTGGAAAATGGAAGCGAGTTGGTATGAACAAAGACGTGATTTCTTTAAGTTCTGATTTTTTGATGTCCTTCAAAAGCTTATTTATCGTTGTAGCAAGCTCTCTTTTTGCTATAGGAAAAGCGAAGTGAAGAGTTTGAGATTGAAGCGTAAGCGATTTGAATTTGTGGAAAAGATCGTACTTAACAAGGTAATATCTTGCCGTGAAATCTTCCATCACAAAAACGTTCAACTCGTTGTTTTTGACAGATTTGATCAAATCCTCGAAATTTTCGTAATAAACCAACGTGGCTTTTGGGTAAAAAGTTTTGAATATTTCAACAGAGGCATCGCCTTTCACAGCCCCAACAACGTGTGCAATTATATCAGAGTGGTTTTTAAGTTCGATGTTTTGTCTGTAATAAACGTTCACGTTTACCGTGAAAACGGGGTCTGTAAAAACAAGGTACTTTTCCCGTTCAGTTGTTTTGAAGATCAAGTTGATCATGTCAGCTTCGTTGGATAGGATTTTCTCCAAAGCTTTATGAAAAGGTAAAACTTCAATGTCAAAGGTTAGATTTGTTTTCTTTTCAAGAAGCTTTAAGATTTCTATGCTTATTCCAACAGGTTCACCGCTTTCGCTTATCCATATGAACGGTGGGTAAAAATCTCCGGTGACAAATTTTACCGTAGTCGCAAAAATCGGGAAAGAAAACAAAAAAACAACAACCAAAAACCAATTTCGTTTCAAAGAGAATCCCCCTTTCCGTATGAATTGTAGCATATCAATGCGCTGATATAATCAACTTGATGATTACAATTTGTGAAAAAGGAGAGGAGGTGTCAACTTAAGCCGGGAAATACGATAAAATAAACAAAAACCAACCTTCTCACCGAAAGGAGGTTCCCGTGAATATGAAAGTTACAACAACAAATATCACCGAGTACCTATACCAAATTATACCAAACCTTTTTCAAAGACAAAGAGTTCCACATGAGGCGAAAGTATGAACTTGCATTAAGGAAGGCAGCAGCCATAATTGGAGTCAGTCATGAAGCCTTGAGGAAATGGTGGGCAAGAATGAAAGAAGAGATATTTGCTGAGAAGATAGAAGGCAATGCAGTAGTAGCTATAGACAAGATGAAGGTGAACATAAATGAGGTTAAGAGGAAGAAAGTGATCTATGCGTTGGTCAGTAAGACACGAGAGAAAGGCAAAGCAGGGCCATGGTACTGGGAAGCGAGAAAAAAGAATATGGGATATTGGGAACACGAGCATGAGAGGTTTGGGGAAAGAAGTCTTGTTGAGAGCGTGATAGGGATAACAAGGTACAGGCTGAGGCGTTTTAACATAAGCAGGTTATGGTACAAGAGGAGGGATGAGGACATAGTTAAGTGGCTATTTCCATTTCTTCTATTTCTTCTATTAGTGCAGTTTTCCTTCTTAAGTTGACAGGTCCAGATAAATGATATGAAAAACGAACTTTTTCTCTTCGATGAGTTTTACAAAAAACACTTTGGTCAAATAATCGGCGTCGACGAAGCTGGTAGAGGATGCATAGCTGGTCCGGTTGTTGCTGCCGCGGTTGTGTTGGAAAAAGAGGTGGAGGTATTCGACTCCAAACAACTTACACCAAGTGAAAGGGAAAGGATTTTTGAAGAAATCAAAAAGGTGGCAAAGATCGGAATTGGTTTGGCAACAGCTGAGGAGATAGACATTTACAACATCTTAAACGCCACAAAAATTGCCATGAACAGAGCACTTAAAGCTTTGAATCAACCAAATTTGTTCGTGCTTGTGGATGGAAAGGGGTTGAATTTGGTCCAACAGGGAGTTTGCATTGTCAAAGGCGATGCTAAAAGTGCAGCAGTTGCTGCTGCTTCCATCGTAGCGAAGGTTGTAAGAGACAGAATCATGAAAGGTTTTGACAAAGTCTATCCGCAGTATCTTTTTGCCCAACACAAAGGTTATCCAACTCAAGATCATTTAAAGGCTTTGGCTGAATATGGAGCAACTGTTTTTCATCGTTTGACCTTTTCACCCGTTTTGCCGTATGTAAACGAAAAAATACTTAGCAAAATCAGCAAAGAAAGGGCTCTAAGTGTTGTTAAAATCATGCAGAAGAAACTGAAGATCAAATGAAATTAACCGTCATTTATCATTTTCTAAACCAACGTGGAATAAAATACAGCCATAAGTTGTTCACTGTGGAGGGGTGAGTATGGATTACAAGGACATTTTAAGCTACGTTAAGGAAGAAAAAATCCTGTTCATTCGTCTTCAGTTTTCCGATATAAACGGCAACTTGAAAAATGTCGAGATACCCTCGCAGGAACTTGAGAGAGCTTTCGAGAGAGGAATAATGTTCGATGGATCGTCGATCGAAGGATTTGCAAGAATTGAGGAATCCGATATGTACCTTAGACCAGATCCAAATACTTTTGCCGTTCTTCCTTGGTCAACCGATGGTATGAAAAGCGCAAGACTTATATGCGATGTGTACACGCCAGCCGATGAGCCGTTCGAAGGAGATCCAAGATATCGTTTGAAACTAATTGTGGAAAAGGCGCGAAAAATGGGATTTGAGCCTTATGCCGGTCCAGAACTTGAGTTTTTCATACTTCCCAGGGATGAAAAGGGATATCCAAAAGCGGAGTTTTTAGACAAGGGAAGTTACTTTGATCTGCTGCCTTTGAACGAAGTGGAATCTTTAAGGAGTGAAGCAGCCGTTGCTTTGAGAACTATGGGAATAAACGTTGAGGCAACTCATCATGAGGTTTCTCCTTCCCAACACGAACTTGATTTTCGATATGGTCCAGTTCTCGTCACAGCTGACAATGTTCAGACTGTAAAGCTTGTTTTAAAAACGATTGCCGTAAAACACAACTTGCGCGTCACTTTTATGCCAAAACCATTCTTTGGCATCAATGGGTCTGGAATGCACACGCATATGAGTCTTTTCAAAGGCGATGAGAACGTATTTTACGATCCAAATTCTTCCGATGGATTATCGCAAACAATGAAATACTTCATCGGAGGTTTGTTGAAATACGCTCGACAAATAACGCTTGTCACAAATCCAACTGTTAACAGCTACAAGCGCTTGGTCCCAGGTTACGAAGCCCCTGTGAACATAGCTTGGTCCAAGGCGAACAGAACGGCTCTCATAAGGATTCCAGCTGCCAGAGGAAAATCGACAAGGCTCGAGTATCGCGCGCCAGATCCTACTTGCAATGCTTACCTTGCTTTTGCCGTCTTGTTTGCGGCTGGTTTGAAGGGAATTGAAGAGAAGATAGAACCTCCGGCTCCGATAGAGGAAAACATATATCACATGAGTGAGGAAAGAAAAAGCCTGTTCAAAATCGATTCACTTCCTGGTTCTTTGAGAGAAGCAATAGAGGAAGCGAGAAATTCAGAACTTGTAAAGGAAGTGCTTGGAGATCATATCTTCAAAAAGTTAATTGATTTAAAAAGAAGAGAATGGCGCGATTTTAGCATAGCTGTGACAGATTGGGAAAGGGAAAAATATCTCAACTGTTGATCAAAGCATAAAAAATAAGGGGGCTTGACGCCCCCTTTTATCTTTTTTCAGGCATCAATATTCAGGCATTGGTGGTGTGTGCTCTTTCTTTTCTTCAGGTTTTTCCACAACAAGAACTTCAGTTGTCAAGAGCATTCCAGCGATAGAAGCAGCATTCTGCAGCGCACTTCTTGTAACTTTCGCTGGGTCGATGATTCCTGCTTTGAACATATCGGTGAATTCACCTTTAAGAGCGTCGAATCCAAAGCCAAAATCTTTGCTTGCAAGAACTCTTTCAACAATGATTGCGCCATCGTAACCAGCATTTTCAGCTATTTGTCTAATTGGGGCTTCCAAAGCTTTGTATACAATCATAGCTCCAACTTTTTCGTCTCCTTCAAGTTGCTTGATAAGATCCTCGAGAACTTCTCTTGCTCTAAGCAGTGTTACTCCTCCACCAGGTACGATACCTTCTTCAACAGCTGCTCTTGTTGCGCTCAATGCGTCTTCAATTCTGTGTTTCTTTTCTTTGAGTTCTGTTTCAGTTGCAGCACCAACTTTTATGACAGCAACTCCTCCAGCAAGTTTAGCCATTCTTTCTTGGAGCGTTTCTTTTTCGTACTCAGAAGTTGTCTGTTCAATCTGAGATTTGATCTGGGCGATTCTCTTCTTGATTTCTTCTGGTTTTCCTTTTCCACCGATAATTATTGTGTCATCTTTCTTGACTCTTACAAGATCTGCCCTACCAAGATCTTCAAGTGTAACATCCTCGAAGTTTATTCCAAGTTCGTCGCTTATAACAGTCCCACCTGTCAAAATTGCGATATCTTGTAGCATAGCCTTTCTTCTGTCACCGAAACCAGGAGCTTTGACGGCACAAGACATAAGTGTTCCTTTTAGTTTGTTCAAAACAAGAGTTGTCAAAGCCTCTCCTTCTACATCTTCGGCGATGACAAGAAGTGGCTTACCAGTTTGAGCGACTTTTTCAAGAATTGGTATCAACGGTTTGATTGCGCTCAATTTCTTGTCGGTGATCAAAATGAATGGTTCTTTTAGTTCTACTTCCATTTTTTCCGCATCGGTAACAAAGTATGGTGAAATGTATCCTCTATCAAACTGCATACCTTCCGTGAATTCAACGTAGGTTTCAAGTGTTTTCGAATCTTCGACTGTTATAACTCCATCTTCTCCAACTTTGTCCATAGCTTCGGCGATCAGTTCTCCAATCTCTGGGTTGTTAGCACTTATAGCTGCGACGTGAGCAATGTCATCACGACCAGAAAGTTTCTTAGCTTTTTCCTTTATGAATTTCACAACTCTTTCCGTTGCTTTGTCTATACCTCTTTTCAAAAGAATTGGATTTGCACCAGCAGCAACGTTTTTCAAACCTTCTCTGATCATAGCTTGGGCAAGAACTGTCGCTGTCGTTGTACCGTCACCAGCAACATCGTTGGTTTTGGAAGCAACTTCTTTTACGAGTTGAGCTCCAAGATTTTCAAATTTGTCCTCAAGCTCAATTTCCTTTGCTATGGAAACACCGTCGTTTGTTATGGTTGGAGAACCCCAGCTTTTTTCGATGACAACATTTCTACCTTTTGGACCAAGAGTTATTCTAACAGCATCGGCAACCTTGTTAACACCTCTCTCAAGAGCTCTTCTAGCTTCTTCATTGAACTTCAACAGTTTTGGCATCGCTCACACCTCCCTTTACTCTTCGATTTTCGCTAGAATATCATTCGCATCAATAATGATGTAATCAACATCATTAATCTTAATTTCCGTACCAGCATATTTGGAATATATAACCTTGTCCCCAGGCTTAACATCGATGTTCTCTACCTTTTCTCCAACAGCAACAACTTCTGCTTTCATCGGTTTTTCTTTCGCCGAGTCAGGCAAAACTATTCCGCCTTCAGTTTTCTTTTCTTCCTTAATTGGTTTGATCAACAATCTTTCACCCAATGGAATCACTTTCATGGTGCTACCTCCTTTCGCTTCCGTAATTTTATCACTCTATATCTTCGAGTGCTAATTATAGCATACACTGGTTTTGGGTAGAAATCAAGGGATAATTTTCGGCTATTATTGGTAAAAAATTCGGTTTATTTCAGTTCATTCGTTTTTATTTACCAATTGGCTATTTTTTCTCGTTTTTTCTCGTTATTTCTTCGTTTTTCACATTGAGCTATGTCTAACCAAACTTGGGAAAGGCTTTTATTCCCTCATTTTATTGTGTGAAACGAATTAACTCGAATATGCTTTCCATATCTATGCTATTCGTGAAGTGATATGCAATGAGCTCTATTTGTGCATCAAGGTCATACCTTTTTATTGCGTCTAAACTTTTTCCCTTCTCTTCTGCAACCATAGTGAAATACTTTTCAAAAAACTGATGATTGTGGAACAAGTGGTGAAAGCAAGTACCAATTATCCTGTCGAGTATCACACCGTCAAAATTCTCGGTTGGAGCGTTGTTCTTTTTGAAGATGATAGCAAAAGGTTTAACGTCTTTAGTCGGTGTTGAAATTCCCCTGTGAATCTCGTATCCTTCCACAATTGTTCCGAAAAGATTTTCTTTGCCGGTAAGCCAGCAGGTGATCTTGTAAGGGTGAAAAACTGTTTCGATTGGTAACAGACCGAGTCCATCCTCTCGATTTACAACTTTACCGTTTTGATCCAATTCTATAAGTTTTTCTCCTAAAATTTGAAAACCACCACATATTCCAATTAAAAAGGCTTTGTTTTTGAGGCTTTTAAGTATTGCATCCTTTTTGTTTTTTAACCACCTTAGATCGTGAATGGGCAACTTTGTACCTGGGATTATTATCACATCGGTGTCACTTCGAGGTTCCTCAACAAGTGCGACATCGAAATTCTCGAAAAGCGGATCAAAATCAAAGGTGTTTGAAAACCGCGGAAGTTTTATGATATCGACTTTTAACTCGCTTTGAACACCTATTTTTTTCGATAAGATATCTTCTTCAGGTAAATTGTGCTCGATATATGTAACCGTCCCGAGAAACCTCGTGTTGTAGCGCTTAGCAAGTTTTTCTGGATAATCTTGTAAAAGCGTTGGATCGCCATGAAATTTATTAAACAAAAAACCTTTGATGAGATCTCGCTCCTCATCATCCAAAAGTTCAAATGTTCCAGCAACTTGCGCGAAAGCCCCTCCATTGCTGATGTCTGCTATTAGAATGGCAGGACAGTTTAAAATTTTTGCAAGAGTGATATTGTTGATCTCTCTTTCCTTCAAATTTATCTCAGCTGTGCCACCGCTGCCTTCAAGAATCACGATTTCATAACTTTTGGCAAGTTCATTGAAAGATTCTAGAACTATGTTGAGAAGTTCTAACTTTTTATCGTACATGTATCTTCTGTTGGATTTCTCGAAATCAATTGGTTTACCTTTCGCAATGATTTCAATGCCTTGTACGTCTGGTTTTAACAGGATTGGATTCATCAAAACAGACGGCACCGTTCTTGCGGCAATTGCTTGAATATACTGAGAAAGTGCCATTTCTCCGCCTTCAACTGATACAATGCTGTTTAGAGACATGTTTTGTGCTTTAAATGGGGCTACTTTGTATCCTAGGTTTGAAAAATATCTACACAAGGCTACGGTGAAAAGAGATTTTCCAACGTTCGACATTGTTCCAAGAATCATTAGTTTCATAGCTGATTACCCCTATATTTATGATATTATTGTTCTGAAGTAATAAGAGCTCCAAATCGCGGGGAAGCTGGTGAAAATCCAGCGCCGGGCCGCGACCGTGAGTGGGGACGAAACTCGCAAAAGCCACTGGCTTAGGCTGGGAAGGCGCGAGGAGTAGGATGATCCACGAGCCGGGATACCTGCGATTTGGAGAATCAAAGCTACTTCCACGGTCCCTGGAAGTAGCGGTTTTTCTTTGCAGTTTGGAGGGATGAATTATAAACGAGAAATTGATTGTTTTTCTTGGAGCAGTTTTGCTAGATTTGTTGTTCGGCGAGCCTCAAAATCTTCTCCATCCAGTTTACTACATTGGAAGAATCGGGAGCTTTTTGGACAAAGCGAGAGAAAAAGTGACCAACAAAGTTTTGCTTTTTGTGCTGGGAATGTCGGCTTTGATAGTTGAAGCTTTGCTGTGGTTAGCTTTGATTTTGCTGGTTCAAAGGTTAACCTATCCAGTTAGAATCGTGCTGTCAATAATCTTGTTCAAATTTTCATTTTCAATAAGAGGTTTGTACGAGCACGTCCATAGATGTTTCACAGATGATGTTGAAGCGCTTAGAAAAAACGTTTCCCTTATAGTTAGCCGTGATGTTTCAAAGCTTGATAAATGGCATCTTTATTCAGCTGCACTTGAGAGCCTTTCTGAGAATTTGTCCGATGCCATAACAGGTCCGTGGTTTTATTTTATTTTACTCGGTCTTCCAGGTGCTTGGTTATACAGGGTTGTCAACACTTACGATGCTTTGTTTGGGTACAGAAACGACAGGTACGAATGGTTTGGCAAGTTCGCCGCGAGAATGGATGATGCTCTAAACTTCATTCCATCTAGGATCAGTTGCTTTTTCATCTTACTGTTCAATCCAAAAAGGGCTCTAAATTATGTTCGAAAATACGGTCCTGTAAAGATCAACGCCACTTATCCCATGAGTGCTTTTGCAGGTGTACTTGGCGTGAAATTTGAAAAAATTGGCTATTACTCTTTTGAAGGGAGAGAACCCACCAAAGAGGACATTTTGAAAGGGTTAAGACTTTATAAGTACGTGGTTTTGGTTATGTTTTTCACGATGATTGCTTTTCTATGGAGGTTTAAACTATGGTGATCCACGGTGGGATTAGAGAGAAGGATTTCTTGGATTTTTCGATTTCCGTTAATCCTTTTGTGCCAGAATGGTTCGAAGATCTTTCCAAGTTGAACGAGGATCTTAGAAGGTACACTTACATTGAATGGTTGGAAGAAAATTTTCAAAATACTTTTGGAAACGACACGGTGATAGTAGCAGGTGCTATGGAGGCTTTGCACATAATCGGATGGGAGTTTTTCAAGGACAGTGTGGTTTTCATACCTGTGCCGAACTATTACGAATACTTTCGTGTTGCAAGTTTTTCAAGCTTTGGAATAGTCAAAGTACCAATGGTTGAAAATTGTGAGTACAAAGTTGAAAATTTCGAAAAACTTCTGAAGCTTGTGGAAAAATACAGAAAGATTGGCAAGAGAATGTGTTTTATCACATCGAATCCAAATAACCCAACTGGAATTTTTCTTGATCTATCTGAACTTTTGAACACTTTAGTTGATAAGGGTGTTCTATGCATAATCGACGAAGCCTTTTTGGATTTCGTTGATGAAGAAAAATTAAGATCTTTTGAAAATAATTTGAAGGTATCAAAGCAGATAATAAGACTTAGAACCTTTACAAAAAGTTTTGGTTTGCCAGGTGTTAGAGTTGGGTACGTCAAAAGCGCCGAATACAAAAATGTTTTCCTTTCTCGAAGAATGCCTTGGGCAGTGGGTGGAACAGGTTATGTGTTTCTTGAAAAGTTGCTAGCCAACGATTGGAAAGATTTTTTGAAAAGAACAAAGAAATACATCAAAAACGAGATGAAGAAATTCGCGAGTTTCGATTTTTTCAAGTCAGATGCAAATTATTTTATGGTGAAAGTCAAAGAAATTGACAAAGTGCTTGATTTTTTAAGATTACATCGAATATCTGTCAGAGATGCTAGAAGTTTCGAGATAGGAGATTTTATAAGAATTGGAATTAAGGATAGTCAAGCCAACGATTTTCTTCTTGAAAAACTTAAAGAAATATCAAATCTCTTGGTTATGAAGGAAGGTGGATGAATGGCTTACGTTCATGTTTACACCGGTAACGGAAAAGGCAAGACTACGGCGGCTTTTGGCTTGGCAGTCAGAGCTGCGTGCGCTGGATTAAAAGTTTACATCGGTCAGTTCATCAAAGGAATGAAATATAGCGAGCTTGACATTGTCAAGTACTTTCCAAACATCGAACTTGAACAATTTGGAAGAGGGTGTTTCATCAAAGGAAAGCCGGATGAGCTTGACGTAAAGCTTGCAAGGGAAGGGCTGAAAAAGGTTGAAGAGAAGCTTACGAGCGGAAAGTACGATTTAGTTATCTTGGATGAAGCGAACATAGCGATTTATTTTAATCTTTTCACCGTTCAAGAGTTGATAGGGGTTTTAAACAAACGCTCTGAAAGAACTGAGGTTGTGGTGACTGGCAGGTACGCTCCAAAAGAATTGATAGACTACGCCGACCTTGTGACGGAGATGGTCGAAGTTAAACATTACTACACAAAGGGTGTTATGGCAAGAAAAGGGATAGAATTTTGAGATTCGGCAGGTGATCAAATGATTTTTTGCTCTTGGAGCGGAGGAAAGGACAGTTGCCTAGCTTTGTACTACGGTATTAAAACCTTTGGAAAGGTCGATTTGCTTTTTACAATGCTTCATGAAGACTGCGATAGGTCAAGGGCCCATGGAATAAAAAAAGAGCTTTTCAAAAATCAAGCAAGCAGTTTGAAAATTCCATGGCATTTTGAATGTGCTACCTGGGATGATTATGAGAAAGTTTTTCTAAACTTTTTGGACAATTATGCTAAAGGCGGAATAGGGATCTTTGGGGACATAGACCTAGAAGAACACAGAAATTGGGTGGAAAGAGTTTGCATGCAGAAAAGTGTGAGGGTTTTTGAACCACTTTGGAAAAAAGATAGAGAGAAAATCTTAAAGGAATTTGTAGACCTTGGTTTTAAAGCATTAGTGGTAGCTGTTTCAAAAAAATTTCCACACGCAAAAGTCCTTCTTGGTAAAAGTTTAAGCTGTGAAACAATTGAACTCATCAAAAGTTTGAGGATTGATATTTGTGGAGAAAATGGAGAATACCATACTTTTGTGTATGATGGACCAATATTCGAAAAGCCTGTACAGTTCAAGGTTTTGGATATTGTTGAAACTGAAACAAGTTGGCTTTTGGATTTGAGGGGGTAAGTAAGATGGATCGTAAAGAACTTGAAAAAATGATAATCAACAGGTTGAACAATCTCACAAAACCTGTTGGAAGCCTTGGCGAACTTGAAAGAATTGCTTTAAAGATTGGATTGATACAGCAAAAGGTTATACCAGAGCTTTTCAAGGACAAAAGGATTTATGTTTTTGCGGCAGATCATGGGGTTACAGAATGTAGTATTTCGGCTTATCCAAGGGAAGTTACAAAGCAAATGGTTTTCAATTTTTTGAACGGAGGGGCAGCGATCAATGTTTTTGCAAAGCATGTTGGGGCAAAAGTCTTCGTCGTGGATGCTGGTGTCGATGCAGATTTTGAAGATCATCCATTTTTGATAAAACGAAAAGTTGGATACGCTACTAAAAACATAGCATTCGGACCAGCGATGAGTAAAGAAGAAGCTGTCAAATGTATTCAATACGGAAGGGAAATAGCAAGGTCGGCTATATTACAAGGAGCAGATTTGTTGGTGGTTGGGGATATGGGAATCGGAAATACAACGATTGCAGCTGCAATTGCAGCTGCGTTTGGATTCGATGTGGATGAGGTTGTTGACATTGGAACACCTATTGACCAGAAAACTTTGGAAAGGAAAAAACAGGTGGTTAGGCAAGCCCTTGAGGTGAACAAACCAGACAGAAAAGATGCAATAGATGTGCTTTCAAAAGTTGGTGGTTTCTGCATTGGTCAGATGGTTGGTTTTATACTTGAAGCCTGTGAAAATCGTTGTCCTGTTGTTGTGGACGGTTTTCCAACAACGGCAGCACTTTTGATTGCCTATGAAATGAACAAAAACATTTTAGATTTTGTCTTTGCAGGTCATAAGTCGAAAGTCAAAGGTCATGAGGTTATGTTGAAATACTTGGGGTTAAGACCCATATTGGATTTAGAAATGAGGCTTGGCGAAGGTACAGGGGCAGCCTTGGCTATCTCAATCATCGAAGCTGCCATAAAGATGATTTCACAGATGGCAACTTTTGAATCTGCTGGAGTATCAAAAGGGAGTGATCAAACTTGATTTTGATAACCGGTGGTGTAAAATCTGGAAAAAGCAGAAAAGCTTTGGAAATAGCAAAAAAGTTTGAAAAGCGTGCTTTCATCGCCACAGGAGTTGGCTTTGATAAAGAGATGAAAGAGAGAATCGAAAGACACAAAAAAGAAAGAGGGGATGATTTTGTAACCTTTGAAGAACCTTTAAAGATATATGAGGTCATCTCAAGGATAAAAGATCAGTTTGATGTGATCGTTGTGGATTGTTTAACAACATGGCTTGGAAATTTGTTTTTTGAATATCAAGATGATTTTGAAACGATAGAGCGCCATGTGAACCTTTTACTTGAAAATCTTTGTGGAAAGGAGCTGATCGTAACCAACGAAGTTGGCCTTGGGGTGATTCCGGCAGACTTTGTTACTAGAAAGTATGTTGAAACACTTGGAAAGTTAAACTCTTTGATAGCACAAAGATGCGACGAAGTGTATCTAATGGTTTGTGGAATAGGGGTCAGGATAAAATGAAACAACTTCTTGGAAGTACTTCTTGGCTTGTAGCTGGTACGTACTACGAAAACGCGAAGTTGGTTGTCAACAAGGTTGATTTTGTGGAACTTTTGGTCTACGCTTGGGATGAGGAAACGAAGAAGTTGATAGAAGATGAAATGAACGGCCTTGTGGAACTTCAGTCGAAAGGGCTTTTTTACACTGTTCATTTGCCTACAGATGACGCTCTCATGGCTTTGCAGGCTTTTAGGTATTTTGAAAATTCCCCGATGAAGATTTTAAATTACGTGCTTCATCCCATGAATGGGCTTGATGAATTGCTTTTGAATAGCAAAAAAGTTTCTATCGAAAATTTGACAGAAAAGTTCGTCGAACATGAAAGAATCACGTTCGACGTAGGGCATTATTTTCTTGGTGTGAAAAATTCAAAAGTTCTTCCAGAAAAAATTGTCGAACTTCACATGATGGGATTTGACGAACGGGCGAAAAAGGATCATCTACCGATCGACCGGAAAATGTTGAAGCTAATCAGGGATCGACTTTGGTTTGATATTTGTAAAATTCCGTTGGTTTGCTTTGAGATATTCGACTTTGATCAAGTTTTAATGTCGATTAGGATATACAAAGAGGCGATGGAAGATGAGGTTCTTTGAAAAATTTCTTTTGTCTTTGAGCTTTCTTTCAAGAATTCCTCTGAAGTTGCCCGAAAGGTATTTTTCCGACGATTCGTTGAAAAGTTCTGTTGTCTTTTTTCCAGCCGTAGGGTATCTTCCCGGGTTAATTTATTTGTTTTTGCTAAGTTTTGGTGATTTGTTGTCAAGATTTTTTGCTTTAGTTGTGGTCTTTTGGCTTTTTGACTTGTTTCACTTCGATGGGCTTTTGGATACACTGGATGGCTTTTTGAATCAGTCGAATAAGGAAAAAAGACTTGAAATAATGTCTAAAGGAAATGTTGGACCTTTTGCTGTGTTTTTTGGGATGCTTTATGTTGTTCTGCTGTGGGAACTGACCAGTTTAGTTGAACCAGTTTTCTTCCTTGTTGCAGCAGTGTTGGGAAGATGGGGAATGAACGTTTTATTGACGTTTTCAAAACCTGCAAAAACAACTGGACTAGCTTTTTCACTTTATCCAACAAGGAAGTTATACGCTGTTTTAGCACTTTTCTTCACGATTCCGTTGGTATTTGTTTGTCAAAAATGCTTCTTTGTTTTTGTTCTAATTGTTTTTGCTTTTTCAATGAGTTTTTCAAAGATTTCGAATAAAAAGATAGGAGGAATAACCGGGGATGTACTTGGGGCAAGTTGCATGATCAATCAGCTATTGATTTTGCTTGCGGCTTATGTTATCAATGAAATTTAGAATATATTTTGTTTTCATTTTGTGCGGGATTTTTGGAAAATTGAGGAAAGGTTGAATAATCTGCTTTTCTTTTGAGAAAGCTGCCAGTACATTCTGATCATGAAATAGGCATTAAGAATGTAAAAAAGAGAACTTATCGTGAATATGTGGGTGTAACCGTTTGGAAGGCTAGAAAAAACGCTAAAGAGATTTGCGGAAATAGCTCTTGCGGAACTTCCAACAAAGTTGTTCAGTCCAGAGGTTGCTAATAAAAGGTTTAGCGGTAAAAACGAAAAAACCACGTTGTTCAAAACGGGTGTGACCATGTTCATGAAGGCAAAGCGCAAAACATACACGGTTGTGAAAGTTATAGGTTCTCTTATGAAGCTCAAAGATACTATCATCGCAGGAACAACGACGTAAGAAATTATCAAAAGTCTCATTTCGCCAATTCTTTTTGCAAGAATTGTTGAAAATATCGCCCCAATTGAAGTTGCAAGCTGAGCTATAGAAAGTATCATTCCTATCAAAGCAACGTTCAATCCAAACAAATCGTAAAAGATAACGTTGCCAAAGTTCACAAAAAGTCCTGCGCCGAATCCAACTGATGCTGTTGAAAGAAGATAATACAAAAGTACCTTTTTTTGAACATCGGTCAAAATACTTCTTTGTCTTGAAGGTACTTTTGAAAATTTGATTTTCACGATTGACAATATTGCCATTGTTCTGAGCAAGGAAGCCATCAAAAGGGCGTTTCTAAGTCCTACAAGTTGACCAAAAAGACCACCAAGCATGTTCGATAAGACTCCCACAAGCATGCCGATGCCAAAGGTTACCGACAAAAACTTTCCGCGTCTTTGCTTATCTGTTGTTTGTGCCCCGGAAGTATGAACCATTATCCCTGTTATCCCTGTGAACGCTCCAAAAAGAAATGAACATATTTCAAGGTTTGGGCTTGAAAAATCAATGAGTCTGTAAAAACCAAAAAACACACTCAAAGTGTAGTAGATGAAAAACAAGGGTTTTTTGGCAAAACGCTGGCTGAGAATGGCTAGCATAGATCCGAGCACAGCTCCACCCCAAAGGTTGTAAGCGGCAATTTTTCCAACAAAGCTTGAGGAGTATCCGGATTCTTTCAGAAAAAGATTGAAAAGCACACCGTAAATACCCAAAAAGAATCCATCAATCGAGGAGAAGATTATCAACCTTTTGTGTAGGTCTTTTTCAAGCTCAAGGATGTCCAATGCAAAAACCCTCCTATATGTTTAAGACAAAACAAAAACCATTAAAATTTTTCTCTTGAATACCAATAAGGATTATCTCACAATTTGTTTCTTGTGATATCATTCAATAGGTGGCAAAACGCTGCGATGGAAATCATCGAAGGAGGTGATTTGGTGAAGAAATCTGTGATCGTCAAAGAATACATAGTAGCTTCACTTGGTGTGGCTCTAACTGCTGTTGGAGTGGTGACGTTTTTGATACCCAACAACATAGCGGCAGGTGGGGCAAGCGGTCTTGCGATAATTTTGCACCATTATTTTAAACTTCCCGTTGGAATTTGGATGTACATAATCAACGCTTTACTGTTCTTGCTTGCCTTTTTAACTGTAGGTTTTGATTTCAGTGTAAAGACGATATATTGCACCTTTTTGACGACATTTTTCATAGACTTTTTTGACAGAATTGTACCAATTCCAAAGTACCACGCTGGAGATATGTTCATCGCAGTCTTCTTTGGTTCGGTCATCACAGCCGTTGGTATGGCTATAACCTTTACGCAAAACGCTTCAACCGGTGGAACAGATATAGTGGCTAGGATCTTGAACAGATTTTTCGCACTTCCAATAGGAACAACTTTGCTCACGGTTGATGTTTTGATAGGTATAACGGCTGGTGTGACGTTCGGCGCAAAAACTGGTATGTATGCCATACTTGCGATAATCATGAACGGAATGATGATAGATTTCGCCATGAAAGGTATAGAGACATCTACACTCGTGATGGTCATTTCGGAGAAAAACGATGAAATTGCAAGGTTTGTTCTTTATGACCTTCAAAGAGGTGCGACGTTTTTAGAAGGAAAAGGTGCTTACACTGGCAAGGATAGACAAATTCTTTTGATTGTTTTAAAACGCCGAGAACTTGGAGAACTGATTTCATTCATAAGAAAGACTGATAAAAAGGCGTTCATAATCGTCAGTGAGGCAAGGTATACCTTTGGTGAAGGTTTTCAAAACATTCACAATGTTTTCTAAGAGGTGTATTCGATGTTGAAACTGATTTCAAACTTGTTGTTTTTCGCTGGAGCAATAGTTTTGCTTTTTGCAATTTTGAGCTTTGAACTGGGGCTAAGGGCCATGAAAAACAAAGAAGAAGAGAAAATGAAGGGGCATAACAGGCGCGGATGGAAAGCCGTTTTGATTTGTTCCATCATGTTTGGTTTGTCTCTTTTGATTGCACTCTTGATTTGATTTCATAAATCGTTTTTGAAAGCAGAATTGTACCTATGAGTATTACCAAATGAAAGGTGAGAAAGCGCCAAAGCAATATGGTTGCGCTTACCACAGCCGGTGAGCACATATTGCGAAACATCATGTAAAAAGCTGCTTCAACACCCCCAGAGGATCCCGGTGTTGGAACAAAGTAAACAACTACTGTCATCGTGATGATAGCACCGAAAAACTGTGGATAGCTTATTCTCAAAGAACTAAGGCTTGTAGCAACAACGTACGGCACGGTGTGAACAAGAAAGATTTCTCCCAAAGTTATTACGATGTTTAAAAACACCGTTTTTTTCGATTGTTTCCAAAGTTGATTGATCAGTTCAAAGTATTTGGATACCGATTGAACTGCTTTTTGCAATACTTGTTCTTTTCTTTTTCTAAGAATGATCGATAGAATTTTCACCATAAATTTTGACGTAAAGATGCGATGAGTCAAATCTTTGTTGAGTATCAGTAACAGGAAGAACATGTACATTGACACAGTTAGCACCATGCCGCCGTATATTATGAGCGAGGAAGCTGTTGTTGAAATCAACTTCTTCCCGTACAAGAGCAAAAAGAAAAACACTAATCCTAAAGTTGTTGTGAAAGAAGTTATGAACTTTATTCCGACAACCATCGATGCGGATTCAAGAGACATTCCCATTTTGAAAAGATGGTAGATTTGAAATGGTTGACCTCCCATTGAAAAAGGAGTTATCGCTGAGGTGTAAAGTCCAAGCAGTGTGTTCTCAACGCATTTGGGGTATTTGATTTTTGTCTTCGCAACTTTTGAAAGCAGCTTTGTTCTCAACGCATCTAGAATGATGGAAATTGTGTACATCAAGGCGGCAAAAAGCAAGCGGTCTTTTTTAACCATCTGAAGCACCGATAAAATTTCTCTGCCCGCTGAAAATAACGATATTAAAACTGTCACGCCTATGCTGAGAAGAATTCCAAGAATTATACCGGTGACTATGGTTAATCACTCCTTCGTTATCGTGACGAATTTATTATATACAATTCACTTTACCAAGCCAGCGTGATAGAATTAACTTGACACGTCAAATGGAGGTTGAGTTCATGGTTAAAAGAGATTTAGGAATAGATCTTGGAACTGCTAATACACTTGTTTACGTTCGTGGTAAAGGCATAGTTATAAACGAACCATCTGTTGTTGCGATAAACACTGAAACTGGAGAAATTTTAAAAGTTGGTCTTGAGGCAAAGATGATGCTCGGTAAAACCCCCGCTTCCATAATGGCTGTTCGACCACTACGCGATGGTGTTATAGCAGATTACGATGTAGCATTGGCGATGCTGAAATATTTCATAGGTAAAACCAGACCTTCCATTTCTTTTTTAAGACCTCGCGTCGTCATAGGGGTACCTATTGGTATAACGAACGTTGAAAGACGAGCCATCTTGGAAGCCGGTTTAGATGCAGGAGCTTCCAAGGTTTTTCTAATAGAAGAACCAATGGCAAGTGCCATTGGTATAGATTTGGATGTTGAAGAACCGAACGGAAACATGATCGTCGACATCGGTGGTGGGACAACGGAAGTTGCGGTTATTTCACTCGGTAGCATTGTCGTTTGGGATTCGATAAGAATAGCTGGAGATGAAATGGATGAAGCCATAGTTCAATATATCCGTGAGATGTATAGATTGTCGATTGGCGAAAGAACCGCTGAAAGAATAAAGATCGACATAGGAAATGTTTACCCCGAACCGGAGTACGATTCGCTTGAAACGGTTGTAACTGGTATTGACTTGTCCTCTGGGTTGCCCAGGAAAATAGTCATCAGGGGTGGAGAAATCAGAGAAGCTTTGATGGGACCAGTATCGGCAATAATCGAAAGCATTAAGTCCACTTTGGAAAGAACCCCACCTGAGCTTGCCACCGACATAGTTGAACGTGGTATTGTAACCGTTGGTGGAGGATCGCTCTTACGCGGTATAGACAAATTGATAGAAAAAGAAACAGGAATAAAAGTTGTTAAGGTAGATGATCCTCTTACTTGTGTTGCGAAAGGAGCAGGAAAAGCGCTGGAAAAGGTTGACATTCTGAAGAGGTTGCAGCAGGTGGATTGAATGTCCAAAGACGATGTAAGTAGACTGCTTGCCTTGATAATGGTTTTTTCGATGCTGTTTGTGTTGGATATAATAACTTCAAACGGTGTTGCAAATTTTGTTTGGCAGATTTTTAGACCACTTGTAAGCCCTGTGGAAAAAAGTCGTATTTTGGCTTTCAAGATAGCCGAAGGAATAAAAACAGCCTTAGGAAAAGATCTTTACGAAACCATCCAGTTGCAAGATCATTTTTCTTTCACCTCGGCAGTTGTTCTGGGTGTTAGAGATTGGTACATTGTAGTTGCGGCACCTTCGAAACCAGGTGACATAGCGGTTGATCCTGCTTCGAAAAAGATTGTTGGAATAACAGAACGATGTGTTGGGCATATAAGTTGGGTAAAAAGCATTTTTTCACCTGATTTATCCATACCAGTTGTTGTTCAATCAGATCAAGTAATTTTGGACGGCGAGCTTGTGAGCGGCAACAGATTGAGGATATACGAAGAAATCAATGTGACAGGCTTTGAGGTGTTTGTATCGGATGTTTTCACCTGCGGAACTGTTTTGAAAAGTCTTGGCTATGATTTCATAGGGGTTGTTTTGGGCCAAAAAGGAAAGTTATTTTTGGTTGACAACAAGTTTTTCGTTCCTAACTCTGTGATCTTTCTTCCTGGTTACTGATGATCTTTTCCAAAGTTTTTGAGATCAGTTCGGCATCCTCGTCGCTGTAAGTTTGCTTTTCTTCAAGTTTTTTCAAAATTTCGTACGGATTTTCCTCGCTGATCAAGGTGACTTTTTCTTCGGTTTTTGTAGAGCTTTCTTTCAGCACTTCTTCTACAAGTTTGCTGAGTTCTTGTTCCAGTTTTTCAAGATCTTCAAGATCTTGGGATGTTAAAGCTTTCGAGGAAGCTGACGTTTGTCCAGCTTCTTCAAGAAGCTGTTTTACTTCGTTTAGCTGTGTTTCAAGCTGTTCTTCCACAGGGATTTCTTTTTCTATGCTCAACCTTCGTGCCCTCAGCTTATTTACAAACAAAATCAGCATCAGCGTGGCAGAAAACGTCGAGATAAAAATACCTATCAAAAGCAATATTGGTACGGATTTTTTGGTGGTTGTACGTGGTTCAAAAGACGTTGAAGGTAAACGTGATCTTAACCATGTGAGCCACTCGTCTGTCAACGGTTCTCCTTGATCAATCATTTGAAGTATTCTTGTTGTTACCACGTCTTTGTCTTTGTAAGGCGAAAGATACGCTTTGGCTTTTTGGTAGTCTCGCACCGCAAAAGCACATATTCCCATTCTCAATTTCACAAGAGGATCAATCGACTCGATTTTTGGATCAAGTTGAATTGCTTTTTCAAACCAATCAAGGGCTTGCGCGTACATACCTTTGTTGTACGCGTTCATAGCTGAAAGGTAATATTCCAAACCATTGGCAGATACAACTGCACAGATGATTAAAAACGTAAAAAGTAAAAACTTTCTCACTTTAACACCTCTTCACGGTAGAGTAAAAACGTCGATTCGATTGTCAGCCAAAACGTACAAATCTTTGCCAACGATTACAGCGTCTTTCACTTGACCTTCCATTTTTTGGATCTCACTTTTGAAAGATTGGTTCTTAACATCGAAGAACAAAAGCGTTGAAGTTCCGACGGTTACAACCCAATCTCCACTTGACAATATTTTCTGTGGATCGATCCATCCTTCTGCCACAATTTTAAAGGATTTATCAGTTTTATTGTAAACCAACAGATAATACGCCCTTGTTCCAAGGAAAATGAAGTTGCTTGTTTCGTAAAAACACGTTAAATCCGTTGATTTTTCCTTTAAACCTAACTCTGTCGTGCGTACCAAAAGCTCCACGCCACTGTTGGTTATCCTGTAGACTTCGTGGTTGGTCAAAAAAGTTGGTTTATCGGCATCGACAAATTTTGCGTATTCCCCATCGAATCTTCCCACTAACTGCCAGCGGTTGTCCCATCTAAAAAGATTGATTTTATCCGATTTGGTTAAAGCATATATTCCCACTGCAGTTACCAAAATGTCTAAACAGTTCCCTGGAATCGATAGCGTTCCAACTTCTGTAAAGTTTTTTCCATCAAACAAATAAGCCTTAGATCCGCTCACAAATCCCATTTTCCCGGCAACAGTGTGCGGGTATCTCACTTCTCCAGAGAAAATTCTAAACCTTGATGAATACAACCCATCGATACGATGCAGCAAAATTGTCGAACCAGCTTGATGCAAACTTATCACACCGGTTGCATCCATTCTTTCTTTCAGCCTTGCGATCGTTTCAAGGTTGTAACTCGTTGGAACTGTCACCATGACTCTTTGTGGGCTTTGTACCGGTTGTGGCGATACGCGTTCCGTTACTCTAGCTTGTGGTACTCTTTCTGGGTAAGTATCCTTTCTGTAAAGTGGAACAACCGGTTTTTCGTATTTGAGAAAATCTTTTATTTTGCTTTGAAACTCAACTGAAAGATAGCAATCGAGGAACGATCCTGCCACAACGGCAAAGTCTGCATTTTGTATTCGTGCACTTTGTGGTGTAACGATACCATCTCCAACAGAAAGTTCAGGGTAAAATTGTTCAAGAATTGTTTTTGAAAAGTTTATGGACATCGGTGGTCGATCGCCCACAATGGATAGATAATCTATATCTTGTCTTTTATCACCCAAAAGATTCACTGCAGTTCCTTTTGGAAGTACTTCCCTATATATAGGTCCAAGCGATTCTAGATAGAACAAAATGTGAGCTTTTGCAGCGTCGACTATAGAACTTTCCGTTCCAAAATTTCTGGCGACAGTTTGCGAAGGTTTTTCGTAAAAGAACGTTCCAAAGTATATCGGGTTGACTATGTTTGTTCCACCACTTGGTGTGCTTACTAGAACGATTTTCCTAACGTTTTTAACCTGTGGATATTTTTCCACGGCAAGACGAGCTATTATTCCGCCTATTCCGTGTGCAACGATGTCAAATTCTAAATTGCTCAGTCTCATCAATTCTGTGGCTAATTTACTTGCTTCATAAAACAGAAAGCTGTTTATTCCGTTTATCCTTGAAAATTGTCTAAACCCATCCATGTAAGCTTTCGATTTTGTGGAAATTATCGGATATTCGTAGTACATTATGGTTCGCTCTGGGAAAAGTTCAGACCAAAAGTTTATCTGCTGTTTTCCCTCGGTGCTGACAAATCCAAGAAAATTTCTGTCAACGTCTGGAATCAAGAGCAAAACAGGTTCGATCGATCTTGGATTTTCCTTTATAAGTTGTAAACCAAGCTTTTGCTTCTCTGGAACGTATGCAACCAATCCTATCGTTGAAACGTGAAAAACCTGCGCTTCCACGTATGCCCCTGAAGGGTCGGTTTGTATGTACGCACCGCCGTAAACTCGATACAATGGTTCTTTGGGATTTGGAATGTAACCAATAGCTACGTTGGCATATTCGTCCCCGAGGTAAAGGTTCGATGGTAATCTATATCTTATCGTTATCGGTTCCATGGCGAATTCGTTCACACCATCGGATGGAAAAACTTCGTACACGTTGGACGCAAAAACGGAAGTCAAACTTGGATGAAGCTCACTTGGTGAAATTCTTTTAACTTGGAAGAACTTGCTTTTGCTGTAAGCGCCATCGGGAATCACAATGGTAAGTTCTTGCGTTGAAGTCACAACTGTATCAGCAACTTTCTTAGGTTTTGTCAAAGCTTTGAAAATGAAAGAACCAAAAACAACAGATAGGACCACCGCCGTGGTCCCTAAGATTACTATTAACAAAAGCCTTTTTTTCAATAAACTGAGCAAAAAATCAATTAATCTGTTCATAACTTTACCATCTCATACACGTTTCTTGCAAGAGATTTGGTTTTATTTAAACCTAACCTTTCAAAGATTTTTTGTAGCCCCTCAAACAAATTATCGGCAAACTTTTTGGTCTCTTGAATTCCAAGACAATCTAAAACGGTTACTTTTCCAAGAGCCTTATCCCGTCCTGTTGTCTTTCCAGCCTCTTCCTCGGATAAGAGAGCATCCTTCAAATCATCGATTATTTGAAACCATATGCCAAAAACCCTACCGATCCTTTCTAGTCTTTCAACCAAATGATATTTGCCACTTACTATTGCTCCAGCGGCAAAGCAAAATCCAAACAAAGCGCCGGTTTTTTTCTCGTACATGCCGATTATCTCCGGTAAGGTTCGTTTCGTTCCAGTGTACTCCACATCCAAGGCTTCGCCTATCAAAACGTCAAAGGTTGCCTTTGAGAAACTTTCAAACAGCATAGATTTAGTTGTTTCATGTGCTTGGCTTAACGTTTGAAAAGCTTTCAACATTAGACCGTCGCCGGCGAGAATAGCGAAATCGTTGCCGTACACAATGTGACAGGAAGGTTTCCCCCTTCTCAGCGGTGAATCGTCGATTTGAGGAAGATCATCGTGAACCAAAGAACCTGTGTGAAACAGCTCAACTGCGATGGCTGGAATCCAAACAAATTCCAAGTTGCCGCCCAAATCCTCGCAAACGGTTTTTATGAAAAGGGGTCTCAGCCTTTTTCCAGGCAACAAAAGGCTATATTTCATTGCCGATTCCACTTTTGCTTTGTCTGTGAAAATCAATGCGAGTTTTTCATTGAGCTTTCCAAGGAATTCTTCGTTATTCATCTTCTTCGCTTGATTTTTCGTTCGGCTCGTCTTTCAACATTTGTCTGAACTTGTCTATGTCCAAATTTTCGACGAATTTTCTGAATTCTTCGTCCGTTGTGTCTTCCGGCAAGTTCAAATCAATCGCGTGTTCTTCCACTATCTCGTTGCTGACGTAAATTGGTATGCCTTTTTTAACTGCCAGAACCAACGAGTCTGAAGGCCTTGCGTCCATTTCTATTAAAGCGTGACTTGGTTCTTCATCCTCTTCTGAATCTGAGAAGGTGAGGTCTCTTATCACCAGCGTGGCGTAGTAGACGTTATCTTTAACGGTGTGGATGATTACTCTTTCCAATCTGGCGTCCAACGCATCGAGAATGTTGAGCAACAAGTCGTGCGTGAGAGGTCTTGGCAGTTCTATGCCTTCTAAGCTCAAAGCCAAAGCGTTGGCTTCGCAGGCACCTATCCATATTGGTACTACTTTTGAGGTCCCTTCGACTCCAAGTATTACGACCGGCGAATTGTGAATCTTATCAAGAACCAAAGCCTTTATCCATGCTCTTCTCATTTTCTCCCACCTCAAGCATTTTAAGTTTCTCAACCCCAGCTCTGACAATTTCCTCTGCTTTGAGAGCCAATTCTTCTTCGTTTGAGAACTGAGTTGGATCCAGCGGAGGATGAATGATCATCGAAACAGGTCCAGGGTTGAGGAAAAGACTCTTTTTTGGTACCAAGAATATTGTACCCCAAATTGAAACCGGTAAAACTTTCACTTTGTGTCGAATCGCAAGTTTAAAGACAGCTGGTTTGAACTTTCCAACGGTTCCATCTTTTGAGCGCGTTCCTTCTGGGAAAACGAGCAACGAGTTTCCTCTTGCCAGAATTCTGTCCATTTGCCTTATAACAAAAGCACCTTGAGCTGGGTTTTTTCTATCCAAAAACAAGCCACCCATGTACTTGACAAACCAGTTGACTCCGGGTACTTTTGAGAGTTCTTTTTTTGCTATCATGGGCATGGGACCTATGTAACCAAGGACTAGTGGAATATCCATCATGCTTTGGTGGTTTGGAACAACCAAGTAGTTTTCATTCTCCTTCAAATTTTCCTGACCAAACACTTTTACGGGACAAAACATCCATTTGAAGGCATTTTTTCCAAAGATTTTGATTTGTTTGAAGACAAAGCTTTTGGCTTTTTCCCTACCTTTGAAAATTCTCAAGAACAGCGATAACAGCAAAACCAAGCTTCCATACCCAACGATGTAAAGGCTTGCCGCAATTAGAAACCAAATGGTCACAAGCACTTTTTTCAAATTTTTCACCACCAAAATTTAGATTCCAACAACCTCAAAAGAGTTTGACTTCAAATTGAAAAACAAGATTTTGTTTGTCAGTAAGTCTTTTTCTTGACAGATCAATTTCACCGCTTCGCAAACTTCCAAACTCGCTGCGACCAGAACGGTGGAAGGAAAAACCTGTCTTGTTCGATTCTCATCTTTTGCACCGTGAAACAAAGCTCTAAGCGAAAAAGTTTTGCCTGGTATGATAACTGTAACTTGTCCTTGAAAACCTTCAACACCAGCATGAACCAAGGGTTTTCCATATTTGTGGCACAACTTGTCCAAAAGAAACTTTCCTTGAAAACTGTCAAGACAATCTATTACCAAATCCACATCTGGTAGTTGAAAATTTTCATCCAGCTTTGCGTTGATAGAATGAATTTTTGTGTAAGGACTCATTTCTTCTAGCTTTTGCTTTGCAACGAAAGTCTTTGGTTTTCCTATATCTAAGTAGGTGTAAAGTATTTGACGATTCAAATCCGGTTCGTCGATCACAGCACAATCGGCAAAGTAGACAGTTCCTACACCTATTCTAACTAGAAGCGTCAAAACAGTTGAGCCTAAGCCTCCTGCACCTGCCACAAAGACCGATGCATTCCTTATTTTTTCAAAATTTTCAAAAAGTTTGATGTGTCTTTCGAAAATCATCCTCCACTCACGGGGACAAAGACCACCAGTTCCCCATTTTGCACGGCGTTGGGATCTATATCCAAAACGTTTATGCCGTTGTAAAGCGCAACAACCCAGTTTTTCCTCGTTTTCCCATTTTCTTCTACCACAAGGTACACGTTTTCCTCTTTCGTATCGATCTTTAAGCTGACGCGTTTGCCAACGATTTTGGATAGATTGTCAAAAATTTCTGTTAAACTTTTTCCTTCAACTTCTATTTCCTTAATTCCAACCATGATGTCCGCAAGGTTTCCAAACTTTATTTTCATCAACATCACCTCCTAAGGCTATTATAATGCATGAAAGAGGTGATGAAATTGAAAATAGGCGTTGTTGGAGGGATCTTCCTTGATATTTACATCTACGGTGAAAAACCACACTCTGTGGAAATCATCGAAGATTGTGGGGGAGCAGGATTAAATGTTGCTTTTGGCTTTAAAAAACTTGGACACGATGTACTATTTTTTTCAAATATTGGAGATGATTACAAAGGGCGTATGATAATTGAAAGATTAAAGAAAGAAAATTTCGATGTATCTAACATAGCTATTTGTCAGGCGGATACGGGAATCCACATTGCTTACAACGAAAGAACAATAGCCGTGAAGCGTGGGACAAACGATTTACCAGTCAAGTTAAACCACCAAATACTTTCAAGCTGTGATGCCATTTTTGTGAACACGGAGGTACCGCTTGAAACGGTTGTGGAAGTTTTGAAAGTTCATCGAAATAAGAAAATCTTTTTGGAAGCAGGTCCAAGGAGAATTTGTGAAGATGCCATAAAAGCTTTTGCAGAAGACGTTGTTACGATAGGCAATTTACAAGAATGCGAAAAAATAAGGTGTGATGTTGTAAAGATGGGTTATAAAGGCGCAAAGTGGGATGAACTTTTCGTCGAAGGAGATGGACAGGAATACAAATACACAATTGGTTGTGGAGATCTTTTCGACGTGATCTTAATCGACTGTTTGTTGAAAGGTGGTAGCAGAGAAGATTGTCTGAAAAAAGCTGTTTTAGTGGCTCAAGAGATGGCAAAGTCAATCAAAGGGGCTTTCAACAAAATGAGATTGCTTGCAGCTTTTGCTGAAAAGATGCTTTGAAATGTATAATTTTTTAAAAGATAGTCGCTTTAACTTTGGGGGGTTACAGTGGTGAAAAGGTGTCTTGTCGTAGATGATAGCAAGTTTTGGAGAATGATTTTGCACGACATTTTGAAGAAGAAATCCGATTTGGATGTCCATTTTGCCGAGAATGCCGTTGAAGCGATCAACTTAGCTTTTCAAGTAAAGCCAGATGTTGTGATAACAGACTACAACATGCCAGGGTTATCGGGGCTACTCTTGTGCATGTATCTTCGCTCAATAGAAGGCTTTGAAAATGTTGGAATAGCGATACTAACCGGTTCAGACGATGTGATAAGCGCTTTTTGGGCATCGAAAAGTGGCGCAGATAGGTTCATATCGAAAATGTTGCAAAGACAACAGCTTGAGGAAGAAATACTGAAGTTTGTCAGTGAAGAAAAGTTTGTCTGTAGATTAAAAGAATCCTTTCTAAAACGTGACGTCTATTGGATTTTGGAAAGCAAAATGAAAAACGAAATACTAAACAGGGAGATTTTGAAGCTGATAGATTTTGTGCGCGATGAAGGATATGTTCTTAGAAAATTAAGGGATTTGTTTTTGAATTTCTCTCCATTTGCAGCGATGCACTCGCTGGTACTTTCACCAGTTGAAGGAAGAATCTTCAGCTTTGGAAAAGAGGTAAACTTTGATGAATTAAAGGAAAAACTTGTTTGCCACTTGGAAAAGCCGATCCAACCTTCGCAATGGAGTTTTTATCCTTTGAAACCGATCAAAATAGAACCTTTAAGTGATCTTTTTGTTTACACTGTAAAATACTCTCAAAACGAAGTTGGCGCTTTAGCCTTCGAGGAACCAGAAGAAATATTCAATTTAACTTCAGCCTTAAACGATGCAAAAGAAAGCTTGGGACTTTTGTTCAACGCTTTGAACGTGGTCAAGGAACTTACAGTGCAATCTTCAACAGATGGTTTGACGAACTTGCTCAACAAGAAAGCTTTGTTGGCAAATTTAGAGGAAATTCACGCTCGTTCCAAAAAAGATGGAAACACTTATGCAGTTGCGATTTTCGACATCGATGACTTTAAAAAGATAAACGATACCTATGGTCACATTGTTGGAGATGAGGTTCTCAAAAGCATGGCAAATTTGTTAAAAGAAAAGTTGAGAGAAAAAGCTTTGGTTGGAAGATATGGTGGAGAAGAGTTTGTGGCGATCTTTCCGCAGGTGGATGAAAACAACTTGGTGAAAATTATCAACGAGCTTTTGGATAAAGTGAGATCTTTCAAATTTCCATTCGTTGAAAAATGTACGGTAAGTTGCGGTGTGGCACTGGGGAAAAACAAACAATCTGCATTGGAAACTTTGCAAGAAGCAGATCAATTTCTTTACATTGCAAAAAGAAGCGGAAAGAATCAAGCAAGGTTTTCCTTTCTTTAGTTATTTTGTCGAAAAAAGCTCAAAGTGTTTTTGGTAAGCCTCGCGCATGAAAGAAACCAAATATTTGAAAAACTCGTATCTTTTTGAGTAATACTCTACCTCTGCTGGTAAAGGCAAATAACTTTTTTCGATTTTCACGAGTTTTTCTGTTGCCTCATCCAAGGTTTTGTAATGACCAAGAGCATAATGTCCAAGGATACTGGATCCAAGAAGGGCTGCTTCTTTTGCTTGAGGGATTTTTACTGGTAAGTTGAAAACGTTGGCAAAAATGTTCATCCAAACGTTCGAGTTGGTTCCACCGCCTCCTGCTCTAAGCTCGCTTACCTCTATTCCATTTTCTTTCAAAGCATCGAAAGCCAACTTCAAAGAAAAAACAACGCCTTCCATACCTGCTCTGATCATGTGTAATTTGGTGTGATGGCTTTTCAACCCAAAGAATACACCACAGGCAACGTTACCTATTTCTGGATATCTTTCCCCAGTTATGAATGGCAAAAAGAACAAATCCTTTGAATCGTCCTGCGCTGCAAGTTCTGACATCTTGTCGTAAGGAAGGTTGAAAATGTTATCTCTGAACCATTTCAGTATTATCCCAGCGTTGTTTATGGAACCTCCTATGAACCATCTGTTGTTGCAAAGATAACAAGCTTGAAATCTTTTTCTTTTATCTTTATCCACAACGGGTTTTGGATAAGCGACTCTTATCATCGCTGTTGTACCAAGGTTTATGATCCCATAGTATCCCTGCAAAGCTCCTGTTCCAAGCGCAACAGCGCCACTGTCGTACACACCGTTTAGAACTTTTACATCTTTTCCTAAACCGATCATTTCTGCCACTTTTGGCCTGATCTGCCCAACGACCTTTTCCGCCGGAACGATTTTTGCAAGGTTTCTTTCATCGATCCCAAGTACACTCAAAGCATATGGATCCCAGTTCAAGCTATGAATGTTCATCATTTGGGTTGACGATGAAACACTTGGGTCGGAGTAAATTTCACCGGTGAGAAGAAGGCAAATAAAACTTTTCGAACAGAGAAAATACCTGGCGTTTTTAAAAATCTCGGGTTTTCTTTGTTTCAACCAATATATCTTTGCAAACGGATACAAAAACAAAGGCGGACAGCCTGTTCTGTTGTAAAGCTGATCGTAATCAACGATTTGCAAAAGCTCGTGGAAAGTTTCCTGAGACCTTGTGTCCAACAAGGTTATTATCCCGGTAAGTGGCTTGAAATCTTTGTCCAAAGGAACAAAACCGAACATATAGGAAGATGGGACTATTATTTTGACTCTTTCTTCATAGCCTTGAACAACTGTTTTACAAATTGAAATTACCGACTCAAAGATAACATCTGGGTTGTGCTCTGCTTTGCCAGTTGAGTCTCTTTCAACTGAAAGTTCTTTTGTTTCAACTTTTAAAAGGTTTCCATTTACATCCAGTATTCCCGCTTTTATATTTGTAGTTCCTAAATCCAGTGCAAGCACTAGATCTTCCATGTTCCTTCCCTCAACAACAAATCGATAACTTCTTTGTTGACAACTTCATTTGGAATTTGCTTGTTCATAACTTTCTCAACGTCTTCGACGACTTTATCTCCCATTCCTTTCAAACATTCGTAAGTGTAAGCTGCAATGTGAGGTGTTATAACGACATTTTCATACTTCAAAAGTGGATGAGTTTCATCTATAGGTTCACCCTCTACAACATCCATTCCTACTCCTGCGACTCTTCCTTTGTTTAGGTATTCCATCAAAGCTTTTTCGTCGATGAGTTCTCCTCTTGCCGTATTGATGATTATCACATTTTGTTTCATCATCTCAAATTCTCGGTATGAAAGCATGTGGTAATTTTCCTTCGTCAAAGAAGCGTTCAAAGAAATTATGTCGGAAGACCTAAGAAGCTCTTCCAAAGAGCAAGGTTCGGCTCCTCTTTTTCTTATTTCCTCTGAAGATAAGTTTGGATCAAATGCAAGTAGTCTAACGTTAAAACCGTTTTTCAATATTTCACCGACGCGACTTCCTATGTTTCCAAATCCAATTATTCCAACGGTTTTCCCTTTTATTTCCCATCCCATGAACTTTGCTCGATCTCTCCATCTGCCTTGTTTCACAGCAGTTGAAGCCTCTATAATTCTTCTTATAACCGTCATTAAAAGTGCAATAGCTGTTTCTGCAACCGCTTCTCTTTCCACCGTTCCTGTAACTTTTGTAACTATCACTTTCTTTTCCGTTGCACTCTTTATATCTATGTTGTCGTATCCAATCCCATGGCGTGCGATCAATATTGTTTTGTCTTTATGTTCAAAAAACTCTTTGTTGAAATACGGTTTAACACTGGCTATTATTATCGAAAAACCTTTGAGCTTTTCAGCCAAAGTTTTTCCATCTATGTTTTCCGGAAATTCAAATCTTTCAACTTCACCGTACTTTTTGAGCTTCTCTATATGTTCGGGAAAATATTTCCCAAAACTGCTTGAATTTACTATGGCTATCTTAACCATTCGGAAAAAACCTCCTCTTTTGACTTGGGTGATATTTCAAA
Organism: Pseudothermotoga thermarum DSM 5069; assembly: GCF_000217815.1. NCBI lineage: Bacteria > Thermotogati > Thermotogota > Thermotogae > Thermotogales > Thermotogaceae > Pseudothermotoga > Pseudothermotoga thermarum. The sequence continues at coordinate 1,776,769 of NC_015707.1, forward strand.
CGATGAAAAAATTTTTTGTCACATGTTCAATCATATTCCAAATTCCATTGTTGTGTCAATATCTCACAGAGAACTTCTTTTTCTATTTCTCACCATAATTGGGTACCACACAGATGAATGAAGAAGGTCCTTCGTTTACGTTGACAAACTGATGTTCTTCATTTGGTTCAACAAAAACAAACCCACCGGCTTCAATCATTTGTTCGCCATCTTTTGATCTAACTTTTATTTTACCTTCGACAACAAAAATTTCGTGTTCCCACTCATGAGTATGATAAGGCGTACTTGCGCCTGGTTTCAGAGTGAAAAGTCTCATCGTGAAATTCGGTGCTTTATCGGCTGAGCCAATCAAAACTCTTTTCTCGATGTTGCCACCCATCACAAGCTGTGGTTGAACATCTTTGTAATGTTGAATTTTCACAAGATCACCTCCGACACTTTGATTTTACCTTGGCTTTCGTGTTGACCATAACGTGACTGAAGAGTCATAATATAGTGTGTCCGGGGGTGAAAGAATGCCAAAAAGCACCTTTTTCAATCTTCCAAAGGAAAAACGAAATAGGATTACAAATACGTTGATCAAGTATTTTGCAACCAAACCCTACGAACAAGTTGATATAGAAGATGTCGCAAAGGAATGCAAAGTTGCAAAAGGCAGTATGTACCAGTATTTCGAGAACAAGAAGGATATGTACCTTCATGCCGTGAATGAAGCGATGAAGGCAAGTTTGAAGTTGGTTGAAAACATAGATTTCGAACAGTTGAGCCTATTCGAGTTTTTGGAAAAATCCTTTGAGTCAACTTGGAATTTCTTTGTAAACAATCCCTATGAATCTTTATTGCTTGAAAAAGCGGCGTTCCATGATGATTCACCCTGCAAAGATGAGATTCAAAGTTTGCTCAAAGAAAGGACAAAAGCTTTGCTCAACGATATAGTTACTAAGAATCAAAAGAGTGGATTCATAAGAAACGATATTCCCGCAGAAATCATCGTTGTTTTTCTTGAAGGAGCAACTTGGAGTTTGAAGAGATATTTCATGGATTTGGCTAAACGAATGGGAAATAAGATTGTCGAGCTTTCGAAGGATTACGTATCTGAAGTTCGAAAACAGTGGATGGAACTGGTAAAAAATGGCATCTCCAAAATATGACTTGACAGTCATATGACTCTTGAGTCATAATATAGACAGTGCAACCAGAAAGGGAGGTGAAAAACCATGGTGATCGAGGTCAAAGGGCTTACGAAGTATTATGGGAAAACGAAAGCAATTGAAAACGTCAGTTTTTCTGTCAAAGAAGGTGAAATCGTAGGATTTGTTGGTCCAAACGGTGCGGGAAAGACGACAACGATCAGAATCATCCTTGGGCTTTTGAAGCCTACAAGTGGAAAAGTATACGTCTTTGGAAAGGATGTACAAAAAGACTACGCAAACATAAACTCTCAAGTAGGTTACATTCCTGGTGAGGTGAACTATTATCCGGGTGTGAAAGTGAAGGAGTTTTTGAAATACGCTCTTAGATTTCACAAAGATGTGGACAGAGATTATTTTGACTTTCTCTGTGACATGTTGAAGATCGAGATGGACAAAAAGGTAGAAGACCTTTCGCTCGGAAACAAAAAGAAGTTGGCAATAGTTCAAGCTTTTGTTCATCGTCCAAAGTTGTACATTTTTGACGAGCCCACGAATGGGTTGGATCCATTGCAAAAGCAACTGTATGATCTAATTCGAAAAGAAAGAGCCGAGCGTGGTGCGACTTTTTTCTTTTCATCTCACAACCTTTCCGAAGTTCAAAAACTGTGTGATAGGGTAATTTTCATAAGGAAAGGTCAGCTGATAAAGGAACCAAGTGAATACTTTAATATGAAAAAAGTCAGAATGTTATCCAATTCGAACTGTTCTGATCTTAAAAACTTAGCCAACGTGTTTAATTTTAAGGAACAAAGCGGAATGAAGGAGTTCTATTACAACGGAAAGATCAACAATCTTTTGGAAAAGCTGAAAGAGTATGACATCGAAGATTTGATCATTGAGGATGTATCGCTTGAAGAAATTTTTGAAGAATTGTACAAAAACTGAATTGGGGGTGAACGAAATGAACGTATTGAAATGGGAACTGAAGATGAATTTTAAATCTTTCCTTTTCTGGACAGTGTTTCTTGTTGGAATGCAATTTGTGTATTTTTCTGCTTTTCCATCTTTTGCAGGAGAGGAAGGGCTTTTTGCCACCAAACTCCAGCTTCTGCCAGCTGTGTTTAGAAAACTATTTGGACTTGACAAGATAGATTTTTCGGACATACTGCACTTTTTTGCCTTGCAGGGACAAATTTTTGTATTCTTGGTTGCGAGTTTTTTTGGAGGCCGATTGGCATCTTCGATAGTTTGCAAAGAAGAACATGACAAGACAGCAGAATTCATACTGACACGATCTTTAACAAGAAGAAGATATATCCTTGAAAAATTTCTTGCTGTGACAATATATTTGTTCTTGTTCGATCTTATCTTAACTGCGGCGAACTACATATACTTCCAAACCTACAAAGTCAAGCCATTTGATGTCAAACTCATGTTGCAACTTGTCGCCGCGTACTGGGGTGTACATATGTTTGTGGCAGCAGTTGGCTTTTTAATTTCTGTTGTAAGCAGAAAAAGAACGAGTGCTGACAGTCAGATATTATTCTTCATCTTTGGTTTTTACTTTCTTAGTGTGATACCAAGAATAACCGAAAAATTCAAGATTCTTGCCAATTTCACGCCTTTTGGTTTTTTCGATCCAGCTGAAATCGTAAAAACCCGGCAATTCAACATCACTGCGTTGATCTTGACGATCGTGTTTTTCCTTAGCTCAGCTTTGATTAGTATACTTTATTATGAAAGAAAAGATATCTACTAATTCAACGAACTATTAATGAATGGCTTAGCATTTATGTTAGTATAATCGTAAAAAAACGAATAAGCTGTATGACCCAAATAAAACAAATAGATTCTTTTGCGGACTAGGTAAAAAGATAACCTTAGAATATGGATAGGTTAAAATTTTTTCCAGGAGGGTACATCTTGAAAAGTAAGCAAGTTATCGAAGAACTCAAAAAAATGATATTGACTGAGAATATGAAAATTGGTGATAAGTTGCCAAATGAACGAACATTGGCAGAAAAATTTGGAGTTTCGAGAATAATAATACGTGAGGCGATAAGTTATTTAAAAGCCTGCGGTATAATCAAAAGCAAACATGGTAGCGGCAATTACATAGTGAAGGTTCCCAGCTTAAACGAGAACCTTGGAAACGGTTCTTTGGATTATGATATCGACGAACTTGTGGATGCCAGGCAAATGCTTGAAATGATGATTGCGCAAAGATTTTTCTCAAATTTTTCCTACGATATGGTGCAGGACATGGTGAGTGCAGTTCATGGCATGGAAACAAATTTCAAAAAAGGCGATTTAGTTCAGGTTATTGAGCATGACGTGAGGTTCCACAAAATTTATTCGCAAGGTTGCAGCAATTTGATAATATCTTCCTTTTTAAATCAACTCGTCGATTACATGAAAACAAAGGTTTGGCTTCATCTCAAAAAAGATTATCTTTGGGATAAATCCTACCAAGAAAGGTCACTTGCCATTCACAAAAGAATAGTCGAATCTATATCCAAACAAAACCTAGAAGCTTTACTAGAAGCTTTAAAGGAACATTATGACAATATCAGGAAATATCTCGAACTTTAGCCAAAAGTTCCTCAGCTTTCTCGTAACTGGCTTTTACAAAAACGGGTGGATAACCAAGCGGTGATTCAATCTCTATCCAACCTTGCTCGAACTTTCTTCTGCTCCACAAATGAATCCATTCTCCCTTGGGTAGATATACCTTCCAACTTTTTGCACCACGTTTAATAACCGGAGCAACAAGAAGGTATCTACCGAGCAAATATTGATACTTCAGTTTCAAACAAACGTTGTCATCAGGGTTATCAAGTGCTAAATGTCTAACGAGAGGTTTATTTGTTTTTACCGCTTCTTCTAATTCGGTTTTGAGATAATCCTTCAACGCGAAGTGAATTCTAGCCATTCTTGAGAAGTGGTTTAGAACCCTAGGATCGTCGAATTGAAAATTCTTATAGGGTCTGTTTGTTTGATGAGTTCTCATTATAGGTGAAAAGGCACCGATCTCTGCCCAGCGCATGAAAAGCTCTGGGGATCTTTTCAACCAAAAGAGTGAAGTGTAACCACCTGTATCAAAATGAACCAATTTGGACCCACAAAGGCTCATGCTGATCATAGCTGGTATGACCGACGGCAATCCATCAGACTTTGACCAATCAACATTTTGATCCCCAGCCCAGTGAATTGGGGTATAAAGAGTTGATTGCAGATAACCTGCTCTCATGAAGAAAACAGCATCTTTTCCTGATTCTTCGACAGCCTCTTTGTTCAACCTTGCCCAAATGACTGGGTACTCGTTGTGATATTCCATCCCAGATCCTTTTTCCAATTTTGCGTCCACAGGCAGGTATTCCCCAAAGTCGGCCATCCAGCCACTCATGCCTATTGAAAGCATGTTCTTTTTGATCAAATCCTTATACCACGCGTAAGCTTGAGAGTTGGTCAGATCAATCATCCCGGCTGGGAATGTGGTTACGTATATGTCATAAGGATCTCCGTTTTTTGTTTTAACTAAGTAACCACGATTAGCTGCCTCTTTGTAAAGTGGCCCATTTTTTATCAAAAATGGGTTGATGTAACCAAGGAAATGTATCCCTTTTTCCTTCCACTTTTCTATGTACTCTGGTAAATTGTGATAATCTTTTTCGTCGTAGGACCAATTCCAATAAACTTGCCTGCCGAATTTTGTTGGATTTTTTCCACACCAATCTTGGCACCAAAGTGCTGTGAGCGGTATTTTGTGTCGTTCACAAACTTGTATAACCCTTTGGACAGCCTCTACACTTCCTTGGCTTGCTATCCAAACGCCAAAAATCCAGTCGTAGATTGAAGGTTTAGAACCATACATTTTATGGAACATCTCGACCATTTGACTTAACGTTCCTTCAAGAAAAATTACTTGGGCTTTTCTATCGTAAATCTCTATCGTCCATTCTCCCGGTACTGTGAAATCTACTTTTGTCAAAGCGAATGTGTTAACTATCAACCCATAACCGGCGGTTGAGAAAAAGACTGGTTGAGGAAAGTAAGTTGAGTACCAATTTCCCCTAACACCTTTTAACCAAGCAAGAAACGAAATTAGGTTATATCCTCTTCCAACTCCTTGTTCTTGAACAAATACGAAAAATTTTCTACCTTCAAGGTTCAGATGTGTGTACTGCTCTCCGCCACCAAAGATTGCTTCTTTTTTATTGGTTTTAAACTTTAAAATCAACGTATTTGCTTCTCTTGACCCTTCAATCGATATCGTCAATGGACTGTCTTTGATCTTTTTTATGGCATCTTTTGCAAGCTTGACTTTATTCCAAATTTTTGTTGAAATATTGCAGTGTCCATGAAAATCCTTGATTTTCACGTTAGAACTTGCTTCGAAAGCTTCAACAATTTGAATCATACACTCCCCACCCTTTCAACTGTGCCAGCGTTTTCAAAGTTGAAGAGTAAGAACCGTATGCCATCACGATATGATGTGCAAATCCTTTTTCGATCAACGATTCGACGAATTTTACAGGGTTTTTCGCCGCCACTTTCACATAAGTTCCCTTGAGTTCCTGATCTGTTTGAATTGCTTCGGTTTCGTAAACAAACAAAATCCAATGGTTTCTAATGTAGTCAAGCCTTGCCAGGGTTACAGTTCCTGGTTTTAACACGAAACCAGCCGTTACACCTTTACCCCCTGCAAAGTAAGTATCCAAATGTCTTTCTGACCTTTGGTCCCAAAGGTTATGTGCTGCCACACCGCAATGCCAAAGTAACAAGTGGCCTGTTTCAAAGATTTGACTGATGTCGGCTAAGTAGAATTCCTCACAACCTATTGCTTTGAAAATTACCATCGTTAAAGCGCCAAGAACGTCTCCTTCGCACGCCATTATCCTACCTTCAGCCATGTTTGAAGACATCGCAGCGCAAGGAGATATTCCATAATAGTTTGCAAATTCAGGCCAGCACCTTATTGCCAATGCATGAACTTTGGATATTTTGTAAAGCTTTTCCAGCATTATTTTCAACCTTGCAACTTTTTCAAGTTTTTCTTTGTCAAGTGAAGCAACAAGCTTGTACAAGTTTGTGTATTTCTGAATTTCATTTTCCAACTCTTCTTTGTCTACGCTAAAGTTGAACAATTCTTCGAGCAAGATAGGTTCAACCAAGACACCAAGTTCTTTGTACAGTTCTGGCTCGTAAACATCGACATTTACAAAGCTTCTTGCACGTCCTCCTAACAAGCCTATTTTGCAGTTCTTCAAAGTCTTTATCGCTCTAAGTGCCATGAGCCAGTTTAAAAGTTTTTTGCTGAAATCTGGATCGTTTGCGTATCCATAGGCAAAAATCAAATCATTTCTACCGGCGCGATAAAGGTTAGAAAAATCAAGATGCGCTCCTACCAACGAATTGAGACGAACCCTACCACCGTTGTAAGGCGGTTCAGGTACAGCCCAGCACATGATAGGAACAGTCGGAAAATCTCGTGAGATGTGTAAGGCTAAATCACCCAGATGAAAAGTTGCACTCAAAAGTATTATTCCATCCACTGGTTCTTTTTGAATAGTTCTGTAAAACGACTTTAAGTTTTCAACATATTCAATAGTGCTAGTTGGAAAAATCCAATCTGTGTTTGTATCGATGTTTTGCAAAATATTTATCTGTTCCTTAAAGACTCTGGTTCCTTCGTTCACATCAAACGTACTTCTTACAAGTGGAATAACGGCTATTCGAAGTTTTTCCAAGTTGATCTCACTCCCTTGTGTCTATGACAATCGTTTTAATTTCGGTCATTTCTTCTATGGCAAACCTAACACCTTCTCTGCCTAAACCGCTGTCTTTGTACCCACCGTAAGGCATGAAGTCTGCACGATACCTTGAACTGTCGTTTATTATCACTCCACCAAATTGGAGTTCTTCTATTGCTTTCATCATCTCTGAGATTTTCGAGGTGAAAATTCCCGCTTGAAGCCCATAACGCGTAGAATTGGCCATTCTTATGGCTTCATCTAAATCTTCATACTCGTTCACTGCAACGGCAGGGCCAAACAATTCTTCTTTCATTATATGGGTGTCTTCTGGAACATTCAGCAACACCGTTGGTTCAACGAGCGTGAAGTTTCTTTTACCACCAACTGCTATCGTTGCCCCTTTTTGCTTCGCTTCTTCAAACCAGCTTATAATTCTTATAGCGTTTGCCTCGTCTATCACAGGTCCCATATCTGTTTCTGGTAACCTTGGGTCACCGAACCTTATGTTTCTAACCTTTTCTATCAATCCATCCACGAAATTTTTGTAAACCTTTTTGTGAACGAAAACTCTTTGGACAGATATGCAGACTTGACCTGCTATGGAATATCCGCCACTCACAACGGCTGCTATTGCTCTTTCTATGTTGGCAGTATCGGTTACTATAACAGGTGAATTTGAACCAAGTTCAAGAGAAAGTTTCTTAAAGCCTGCTTCTTTACATATTCTTTGACCAACTTCAACGCTTCCAGTAAAGCTTACAATCCTTATTCTGGGATCTTTGACAAGTTGCATACCTACCGTTGAACCAGGACCTGTGATAACGCTCACCGCTTGCGGTGGAAGCCCAGCTTTAAGGAGTATTTCTCCAAGTATCAAAGCATTAAGAGGAGTCTGAGAAGCAGGCTTTATTATGATAGAGTTACCAGCGGCAATAGCAGGAGCAACTTTGTGAGCACAAAGTGCTAGCGGTACATTGAATGGTACTATGGCAAGCACTATACCGGCTGGTTCCCTTAGGAAATAACCTCTTTTGAACTCGGAACCTTTGACCGAATCAAACGGCAAAGTTTCACCGTGTATCCTTTTAGCTTCTTCTGCCGCTAGTTTGAAAATATCTGCGGTGCGTAAAACTTCCACTTCGGCTTCTCTTACAGTTTTTCCAACTTCGCTTACCAAAGTTTCCGTTAAACGTTTTTTCTCCCTTAAGATCAGTTTAGCTGTTTCTTCAAGAATTTCTGCTCTTTTCCATGCTGGAAGTTTTTTCATCGTTTTAAACCCTTCTAATGCAGATTGAACAGCCATTTCCACATCTTCTGCAGTAGCCACAGGTACTTCGTCGACAACTTCTCCTGTGTATGGATAATGAACCTTTAATTTTTCTGGTCTGTCGACGAATTTGCCTCCTATTATCATCTTCATATTCCAACCTCCAAATTCATGCACTTGGATAGAGCTTTGTCAAGACAAACTCTTTGTGATTGAGTATCTCTGCTTTGACCATTCTACCGTTGGCAGTTTCTACAACTCGTTTCCAGAGAATTTGAGTTGCTTCCTCTAGCGTAATCTGTCCTTTGAGTAAAGCAGATACGTCTACATCTATATGCTCTGACATGCATGCAGCTGTTTTTTCGTTCGCAGTGATCTTTACCACAGGAACGATTGGGTTTCCAATTGGGTTTCCTTGGCCTGTTGGGAAAAGGTGTATTACGGCTCCGGCGGCAGCAAAAAGCGTTACCGCTTCAGCAGCTGCAGACGATGTGTTCATGAAATAAAGTCCTTTTCCAGTTGGTTTTTCAGCGTAGTCAAGAGCACCATCAATGAGTGCATTTCCAATTTTTTGAATGTTGCCAAGAGCTTTTTCTTCTATGGTACTCAAACCACCTGCTATGTTGCCTTGCGTAGGCTGGGAACCAAGAAGATCTACGCCTTGAGATTTTATCAACTGTTGATATTCGTTGAAAAACATCATAAACTTTTCCCTGTCCTCGGGTCTTTTGAACCTTGAAGCGATTATGTGTTCTGCCCCAGTTAACTCAGAGGTTTCTCCAAACAAAACAGTTCCACCAATTTCGAGGAATTTTTCTGTGAACCTACCTACAACTTTGTTTGCTCCCAAACCAGAGGTTGTATCTGATTCACCACATTTCAAGCTGATTATCAATTCGCTTATATCAACAGGTTCTCTTCTTAAATTGGTTGCATCTTCGACCATTTTCACAGCAGCTCTTGTGACCTTTTCAATAGTTCTTATCTGACCACTTCCTTCGATCCAAAATGCTTCCACTGGTTTTCCTGTTTTTGCTATTCCATCGGCAACGATTTGCGTCCATTTTGGTTCAACTCCAACCACTATTGCTGCAGCAACGTTCGGATTACTCCCAGTACCTATGAGTGTCCTAAACAAAAGCTCTAAGTCCTTTCCAAATTGCAATCTTCCGTAAGGATGTGGTATGGCAAGTGTCCCTGCAACGGCTTTTTCAGCGGCCTCAACGACAGCGTTAGATATGTCATCAACTGTTAGTAAAATCACGTAATTTCTAACACCAACACTACCATCGGGTCTTCTGTATGCAAGAATTTGTCTTTCCATGCTTTTCACCCCCATCTGAGAGATCTGATGTTGTGAACATGAACGTGTGATCCTTTCAATATTCTTTGAGTTGCTTTTCCTATAATTTCACCGTACTCTTTTACTTTTTCACCTTCCTCTATATCCCTTAAGGCGATTTTGTGACCATAGGGAATGTCTTCAACTACTTCTATTTCGTAAGTTTGTTCTCCGTCAAAAGTTCTTCCTCTAGCGATTTCACCCTTTTTCAAATCTTTAACAGCAACTCCAACGTCATCCCCATGTTTGTGAACCAAGAAATCGATCATAACCCTTCCCTCCCATTATTGAATCTTTTGCCAAGCGTCGCAGAATATCTCAAGGCCAAGTTTTACATAGGGATTTTCAAAACCTCTTTTGTAAACCTCAAATCCAGCGGTTATGATATCCGCACCGGCAAGTGCTGCTTCTTCAAAATGTTTTAAATTTCTAACCGCAGCTATCAAAATCTTGGATTTGAAACCGTAGTTCTTAACAGCTTTTACAATGGTTGCTATGAAGTCCTTATCGAAATCTCCTCTTTCTTCTTTCCAACCGACGAATGGGCTTATGTAGTAAGCCCCAAGTTTAGCGGCTTGGAGTGCTTGCAAAACGTTGAAAATCAACGTCATGTTAACTTTCACGTTTTCTTTCGCAAGCTTTTCAAGGGCGATGAAGCCAGGTTCTGTTGCTGGGATTTTTATCACGAAGTTCTCCGATAAAGTTGCCAAATTTCTTGCTTGTTCTATCATTTTTTCTGGGTCTTGTAGATGTGGATCGATTTCCAAACTCACCGTTATGTGTGTTCCTTCAACCATAGGTTTAATTTTTTTGATGAATTCGTCCATTTTCATACCTGCAGTCATAAGGTGTTTGGGGTTTGTTGTGATTCCATCGATCTTCCAATTTTTGATTGCATATTCAATCTCATCAAGTTTTGCACTGTCCAAGAAGAATAGCATGTTTTTCCCTCCTTATCCTTTTATTCCACCAGCTGACAATCCCTTTATTATGTACTTTTGCAAACTGAGCGTTACGACAAAAACCGGCAAAAGCATTATTGTTCCGGCGGCTGAAAGCTGCCCCCAAAGTGGAGCGTACTGACCCAAGAATGCGTTGACAACCACCGGTGCGGTTTTAGCCTTTGAACCAGTTAAGACCAAGGCGTATATGAACTCGTTCCAGCTCATCAAGAAAGCAAAAACAGTTGCGACAACGATACCAGCCGATGCAAGCGGGAAGAATATTCGCAAGAATATTTGAAAACCTTTGCAACCATCAACTTTTGCGGCTTCTTCGTATTCCTTTGGAATGCTTGAAAAGAAAGGAAGCAGCAAGGCTATCACATATGGTAAGTTAAAACTTATATGCGCAAGAGAAAGACCAATCAAAGTGTCATTCAAACCAAGTGAGCGGAAAATCATGTAAAAGGGAACAGAAAGGGATATTTGTGGAATCATCCTGAGCATCAGCAAACCAAAAACAATGAGTTCGTTGATTTTGAATCTAAATCTGGTTAAACCATATGCAGCCATAGCCCCAAGAGTGACAGAGACAATCGACGACAAGCTTGCAACGCAAAGGAATTTTTCATCGATCGCTTGAAATCCAAACTTTTGAATATTTGTTCGTAACTTCTCAAAGTTGGCTTGAAATAAAATGGATTACGGCTCCATATGTCTATATCACGTTTGAATCCGTTGAAAACAATAACCGTTATTGGAAAAAGTTGAACGAGAACTATAAAGAATGCGACTGAAAAGGTCACAAATTTTACAATTTTTTTCTTCCTCAACTTACCTCACCACGCATCATTCTTTTAACAACAAAATAGGATATTCCCAAAGCTATAAGTAAGAGAAAAACAGCGATTGTCGAAGCATAAGAAATTTTTCCAAATTCAAAAGCTTGTTTATGTATGTACAAGGACAACAGCATTGTTGCATTCGACGGTCCCCCATAAGTCATGACGTAGACTTCAGAGAATATCCTCAAAGCATCTATCATTCTCAAAAGAAAAGCCGTTGCTATAACTGGTTTCATACATGGTATGATCACATACCAAAGCCTTTGAAAAAAGCTTGCACCATCAACAAGCGATGCTTCAACGAATTCTGCTGGCAAAGAGGTCAGCCCAGCATACACGATTATGAAAACAAACGGCCACATTCTCCAGATATCTTGAAGTAAAATCGCCAAGTATGCGTACTTTGGATCCGCAAGCCAAGCAATTGGTCCTATGGAAAGGGACCTGAAAAATTCAGCCAACACTCCATAGCGCGGTTGAAGCATTAACCTCCAGGTTAAACCTGAAAGTACTGGCAAAACAAATACAGGCAGCATCAGCAAGGATCTCATGATTCGATTTAAAGGAAAGTTATTTGTGAACAACAATGCAACAGAAAAGCCGATAACTATTTCGATTGGCAAAGCTATACCTAGAAATCCCAACATCAATCGCAAAGAATGCCAAAAATTTTTATCTTTAATCATTTCGATGTAATTCCTAACCCCAACAAATCTTGTAAAACCAAGGTAAAGCAGATGCCTATCTGTGAAAGAAATAGCAATTGCGTAAACGGCAGGATAAAAAATGATGATTCCAACAGCTAGCAAAGCAGGAAAGACAAAGACGAAGAAGGGAGTGATCCCCCTTCTTCGTCTAACCTCTTTAGTAACCGTATTTCTTGAGCAAAGCATTGATATCGTTCACCATCCTATCAACTGCCACTTCTGGGCTGATCTTGCCAGATATTGCATCTAACCAATGAGTCCTTATAATTTGGGATACCTCTGGATATTTTTCAAAGCGTGGTCTTTCAACCGCATAGTTCATCGAAAGGTATATTCCTTCAAACCATGGTCTTTCGACAACGTATTGTGGATCTCTTAACAAAGATTCTCTTGCTGGTGTGAGGCCAAACGGTATAAGTTTTCTACCTGTTTCCAGCGACATCCACCAATATGCAAACTCAGCGGCAGCGGCTTTTTCTTTGGCAGCCAAAGGTATGGCCACGATCCAACATCCCCTGATTGCGGCTCTTTTCGCTGGCCCAGCAGGTGGAGCTGTGTAAGCGATTCTACCGGCCACCAGCGATTTCTCGGGATTTTCAATATCAGGAACAAGTGCAGGCCAGTTGAACATCGAGAAGACTTCTCCACGTGCGAAAGCTGCTACACGTTCTGCATGACCATAGTCCAGCGCACCAGGAGGAGCGTATTTGAGAAGTTCTTTGTAGAAATTAATGGCTTCGACAGCTTTGGATTTGTCCAAGACAACTTTATAACCATCTGGGGTGACTTCGAGCACGCTGGTACCAAAACTTTCAAACATCCATATAGCTTCGCAAGTCGCACCTTCGGTTGGTTTTGTGAACGGTGCCCATCCGTATATGCCCTTCTTTGCCAAAAACTTCGACATATCAAGTAGTTCCTGTAAAGTTTGAGGAACTCTCATTTCATAGCCGTATTCTTTCTTGAATTCTTCCTTGTACTGTTCGATGATATCTTTTCTGGTCAACCAGATGTAGACGTTTGAGTTCACAGGAAGTCCCATGAACTGACCTCTCCATTGACCAGCTGCAAGAGCCAGTGGCATTATGTCCGCCATACTTGGTCTAGTATAAAACTTCGTTTCAGGCCAATATGCAAGTGGGAGCAAAATTGGTGCAAGAAGTGGTATGTTTGGTTCGTCAACTGCTATTAAATCGTAGTCTGCACTTTTCGCAGTTACACTTATTAGGGTTTTTTGTAGCAAAGTACCACTTGGAACGAGTTCTAATTCCACCTTTATTCCAGTGGTTTTTTCGAATTCTGGTATACCCTGTCGCAAAGCTTGTGTAAGAGCATCATCCCAAAGAAGGACTCTTACAGTTGTGGCTAGAAGGGTGATAGTTAGCGTGACAATAAGAAAGGTTAACAGTCTTTTCATAACTTAACACACCCCCTCGCGGTTCCCGCTCTGCGCGGGATGATCGTCTTTAAAATTATACAAGAGGTAATACCACTTTTTCAAGCAATTTCAAAGCTATTTTTTGGCAAAAATCACAGAAATATTGGCAAAAAATCGATATACTTTGGCGTTTTCTTGTAATTTCTTTGTTTTTCTCACGAAATCTTTTGTTTTCAAAGTGGTAAGTCCTCAAAGTTTTGTGATATTTTTATTTCTGGAAAATTTACAAAATGGGGGGATGTGAAGTGAAAGAAAGTTTTTCTGACAAGCTTTCTTTGAAGACCAAGATTTTCTTTGGTGCAGGTGACATTTATGGTGGAGGTGTTTTCAACATCGTTAACTTTTTCTACGCCATATTCCTAACCGACGTAGTTGGACTAGATCCAAGATGTGCCGCGCCGGTGTTTTTGATAGGAAAAATATGGGACGCTATAACTGATCCACTAATGGGAATGATAAGCGATCGAACAAAAAGCAAATGGGGTAGAAGAAGACCGTACTTTCTATTTGGGTTTCCATTTGTTTTTTTGTCATTTTTATTGCTTTGGATACCAGTCGGCTTTAGTTCAACAATTGGAAAATTTCTTTACGTTTTGACAACCTATCTGTTTTTAAACACTGTCACCACAATGGTGATGGTACCCTATCAAGCTTTTGCCGGAGAAATAACTTTGGATTACCATGAGAGAACTTCTTTGAACACCATAAGACTTTTCTTCTCTTTAGCTTCTTCGCTCTTCTGTGCGGTTTTACCTATGATAATAGTTAACGCTGCACCAGATATAAAAAGAGGATATATCAACATGGCTTTGTTCTTTGGGGCGCTTTTTGCCATTCCTTGGATCGGCGTCTTTGCGTTTACGAAGGAGAGAGGATTTGAAAATGTACCAAAAAGGTTTGACATTAAATCTATGTTTTTGGAACCTCTCAAAGTAAGATCTTTTAGATTACTACTTTTGGTGTATTTGGGATCTTATCTTGCCATCGATGCTGTGTCGATAATCTTTGCGTATTTCATGAGGTGGTACATAGGCAAACCGCAACTTTTGCCTTTGGTTCTTGGTACGTTGATACTAACTGAAATTGCCTTTCTCCCAGTTTATGCTGTAATTGCTCGAAAAACTAGCAAGAAAACAGCGTGGTTGCTTGGTTCACTCATTTGGACTGTTGCAAGTATTCTTATCTTCACACTTGCAAATCCTTCGATTCCTAATGCTATGCTAATTGCATTGGCTTTTGTGACGGGAGCTGGAGTATCAGCGGTTGCTGTTATGCCTCATGCGATGTTTGGCGATGTTGCAGATGTTGGTGAGCTCGCTTTTGGTGAAAGAAGAGAAGGTTCGTTCAGCGGTTTGATGACTTTCATCAGAAAAGTGGCATCAGCGGTAACGCAATCTTTGATACTTTACATTTTGGGTTTTGCTGGATACAATCCTCAGTTTGTCGCTCAACCTGATCGTGTCATTTTCGTCATAAGGTTTATACTTTGCTTTGTTCCTTTGATTTTGCTCGCATTTTCTGCAATTGCGGCTTGGAAATATCCTGTTAGTCCAACCATACATGCAGAGCTGAACAGGTATCTTGAAAGAAAAAGGATCTTTGGCGAGGTTAACGTAGAACTTGAGAGTAGGTTTAAGAAAGCTTTGGTGTGAAAGAAATACTATAAAAAAGCTTTGAATCATCCATAACTTTTATCAACTCCTGTGCGCTTGAAATTTTGAACAAATTTCCCTTGGTTTTGACATCAGTTGATCCAAAGTCTTTCACTGGCTCGAAGAATTTTTCAAGGTATCGAGCCACCTTTTCTTCTAACCTTTCGTTTGAAGGTATTTCTATGACCATGAGTACTTTTGCTTCTTTCAAAAGGTAATCCACGTGCCAATGCATCTTCTTGTTTTTTCGAAGGTGTCTTTCTATACGCTTTTCAAGGTTGTTCATGGCAGATCCAACGTAAGCGTACAAACCTTTGGAAAGGTTCCAAGATTTCGCTTTTGATTTTATCGTTCGATCTTTTTCAAGTTTCACAACCAATATGTAAGTTCCCTTTGACAAGTTCTTTCACCATGTTGATAATATATTCTCTGAGGTGATTGAGTTTGAAAATAGCTGTTCTCATGGGTGGTATTTCCAGGGAAAGACCCATATCACTCAAAAGCGGGGAAAATGTTGTCAAAGCTTTGAAGAAACTTGGCCATGAAGTTGCACCGATAGATGTCAACGGTGAGTTTTTAAACATAGCTCCAACTTTGAAGCAGTTTGATTTGGTTTTCAACGCTTTACATGGTCAATTTGGTGAGGATGGCACAGTTCAGGCAATTTTGGATTGGCTTGGTGTTAAGTACACAGGATCAAAAGTCGTCGCCAGTGCAATTTGTTTTGACAAGGTCTTGACCTACAGGATGTTGACTGGTGTTGTTAGATATCCTGATTACATTCTCGTTGATAAACCGACCAAGGAATCTCCTTTTGGATTTCCATGTGTCATAAAACCACGTCGAGAAGGTTCAAGCATAGGAGTACACATCTGCGACGACCCTGATGAACTTTACAGAAACTTGCAGGAAGAACTCAGTGTTTACGGCGAGATGATTTTGCAAAGATATATAAAAGGTAGAGAGCTTACCGTTTCAATCTTAGAGATGAACAAAGAACTCAAAGTGCTACCAATATTGGAACTTCGACCAAAAAGGCGTTTTTACGACTACGTGGCTAAGTACACACCGAACATGACAGAGTTTGTGCTTCCTGCACCTTTGAGCGAAGAAGAATTCAAAGAGGTTTCAGAATCAGCGATAAAAGCTTTCAAGACATGTCAGTGTGAAGGATTTGGAAGAGTCGATGGTATTTTGAGCGAAGGAAAGTTTTACGTTCTTGAGATAAACACGATACCGGGTTTGACCGATTTGAGCGATCTTCCAGCCAGCGCAAGGGCAGCTGGAATGAGCTTTGAGGAACTTATCGATGCGATAATCAAGACGGTGGTTTCATGATAGCCAGGTTAAAGGTTCAACAGCTTGAAAGATGGCTCAGGTTTAGCGACAGGGTAATGGGTTCGTCCGAGTACACGATGGGAAATGTGTACTTCTCCTACAAAGACGGATTGATTCTCAGATCAACGGACGGTTGTCTCACCAGTTGGGTTAAAGTTGCCGACTGTCAGCCTTTTCACGGTGAAATAGCAATTTCCACGAGGTTGTTGAGAGGTTTTTTGATGGGTGAAAGTTCTCAAGAATTGGAACTAGAACTTTTTCAAGATTATTTGATCATCAAGTCGCAGCATGAGGTTTTGCGAGTGAAAATAGCTACTCCAAAGCAGCGAGAAGCAATGCAACCCTTTGAAGAAGTTGGTGAAACAACCACCAAGCAGATTTTGAAAGCTTTTGACTTTGCCACCGCAAGCCTTGAAGAAGGAGATATGATGAAAATAGGTTCTTTGAGAAACCAAATATTTTTGGTTGGATCAACTCCCACTGTTTTGAATCTTTGCCAGCTTGAAGCCAACTTGTTGAAGGATTTTTGTTTCGCCATGCCTTATGCCAGTACCCGTAGGATAGTTAAGTCGCTGGATGTTTATAGCTTGGATGAAAAGACTATTTTGGGAATTTCACAGGAGAAGTTCACCATATTGACAAAGGAATTTGGAATGCAAGTTTGCGGTGAAATGGATAAAATCGATCCTCGCTTGGAGGAGCTTGCGTTTGTAAAAGGAGAGGAAGTACTTCCAAGTGGTTTTCAAAAATTTGTATCCAAAGCTGCCGTGATTTTGCCGAAAGATGCCACATTGAAAATAACAAAAACCAAGAAGGAAATAAGGTTTTTTGCAAGTTATGGGACCATCCAGTATAGAGGGTTTGTTCCGTGTTCAGAAGGTTTAGAATTTGAAACTGAGGTTTCTGCACACAAATTAAGATCTGCTTTGTCCAGGATGTCAAGTAGACTTTTTGTCCACGTTCAGGACGGATATGTGAAAATTTCCGATAGTTCAAATAGATCGGTCATTCTTAAGTCTTCAGAAGGCTGATCACACAGTCGTAGGCTTTCAAAATTTTCGAACACATTTGACTGCATTTGGCTTCCAGATCCAAACCTTCCAGAAGTTG
The DNA here is from genome assembly GCF_000217815.1 of Pseudothermotoga thermarum DSM 5069. Lineage (NCBI taxonomy): Bacteria > Thermotogati > Thermotogota > Thermotogae > Thermotogales > Thermotogaceae > Pseudothermotoga > Pseudothermotoga thermarum. The sequence goes on from NC_015707.1 coordinate 1,794,298, forward strand.
GTTGTAATCAACCGTGAAAATCGTTAGAATTGGAGAATTTCCAAACCTTTTCACGTTTCCTTGATAAGCTTGACCGTACATCGGTCGGTAAACTCTTGCTATTTCAGCCAGCAAAGAAGCGTGGTCCAAAGGAGCACTTTTTGGAATTGTAATCACGCACGTGGCAAAGTCATCGAAAAGATGGATTTGGGCGAAATCGACCTTTTTTCCATTCCAACGTCGAAATTTTTCGTACAATTCTTCGTTGATTTTGCTGGCAAAGGTGAAAAAAGAAAGAGAGTGGATCTTTTCCTTGAAGATTTCTTTTTCCAAAAATTCATCTTCTCCGACAACGGCAATTGCTTTGCTTTGAAAAGGTAGTTTGATCACGGCACTTTTTTGAAACTGAGGCTGTTGGTCGAAAAGTTTTGAAAATATTTCAGAAAGCAGGAAATCAACGTTTGATGTGCTGTACAAAGAAAGGTTTTTCTCAAAAGGATTCGACAAAGAGATTCCTAAAATTTTTCTACCGTAGATGTCAATCAACGAAAAGACGGAAAAATGATTCTCTTTCCAAACAGCTGAAAGTACGGCATGCCTGTGAAATTGATCCAATCTTTCTTTGTGCTTTTGAAACATTTCAAAGGGTTGCGAAGTTTCAATTCTTTCTAAGTATGAAGCCAAAATTTGTGTTACACTTTCAGGACCAAGTTTGATCACTTGAGAATCACCACGCTCGATCGTCCATAAACTTTGCGCGCCTGTTCTGCGAATTCTTCGTTGTAATAACTTGATAAAACAAAAAGAACCCTTCTTTTCACAACAGGAAGATCGGTGAACCCGTCTGTGAAGATAATCAAACCTTCTGGGTGGTACTTTTCTTGAAGGTAATCAACGGCTGGTTGAAGATCTGTTTCGCCTCCACCGATTATTTCCATCTTTCTCCAAGCTCCTTTTGTATACCTCATCTCAAGGTTAACGGCTCTATCTACCTGAACCAGTACCAAGTTTGTGTCCACGTACTTTGAAAGACTTTCTATTTCGGAAAAGAACTGATCGAGTTCTTCGTCTATTATGCTCCCGCTTGTATCGACGATTATCGCAAGTTTTGCCATGTGCGATATCTTCCAGCCAGGTTGATTTTCATACCTTCTGTTGGGTTTAAGTGGTGTTGTGTGTCTTTCACCGTATTCCGAAAGCCCTGCAAATCTTCTGATCATATCCTTCCAATTGAGAACTGGTCTGAAAATGGCAAGTTCAACTTGTCTTTTGATTCCACTTGGCAGCTTTTCACCGTAAAGGTTGAAAGCTTTCGCAAGATCGCTTTGTGTGAGCTCCAAAACCATATCGATGTTTTGAATTTTTTGAAGTGAATCGTGGCTGTCCGTTGACTTTTCACGAAGCTGTGCAACCAGAGTTACATCGAATCTTCCAAGTTCTTCCATTTTCTTCATTATCCATTTGTAGTATTCTTCGGCGCTCTCATCGGGCATCCAATCGGGTGGCAGAACGAACAGCCTTTCGTTATCGACACCGTGTCCTTCTTCAATCAGAAGGTTCAAAGGTATACCAAAGGCTGCAAGTTCTGGTATGTACTGGTTGATAGCCGCATCCATCGCAAGATCCCAGATCATTTTTTCCCTTTTGTTTTTGGGCTTTATCAAAAAATGAAGGTTTATAAGGTGCATCAAATGGTGCAAAATCAAAGCCTGTACAAAATTAACGTCAGTTTTTTCAACCCATTCTGGGTTGTAAAGCAAGGTCCAACGATTTTGGGAAAAACTCAGTTCGATCGTTCTAACTTCGGTACTTGGTACTTTTGAAATGTTGAGCAGGATGTAAAGGTAAAAGGGTGATCTTTTCCCAAGTAATAAAATGGCCTTCTCTATGTTACATCTCCTCCAAAATGGATTTTATTTGACCAAAGGTGGCAAGTTTTTCGACAAGTGCATCGAAGAATTCAGAGTATTTTTCACCGTTCGTTGATCTATCCACGATGTACCTTAAAAGTGCGTAAAAAGAGTCTTTTGGAAGAACGCTGGCAAGATCACAGATGTTTTTTGCCACGGTTGAAAGATGAGCCTTCAAAAGTTCAACTGTTTCATCGTCCATCTTCGAGAAATAGTCGATCAACCTCAAAGTTAGAGAGTTTGCCTCGTCAATGTTTTGTTTCAAAGCCTGCGATAATCCTTCGATCAAAACTTTCTGTGGTGTTGGAACGGTTTTTTCACCTGAAAACTCCACAAAAGCCCTTGCTGCTTCTGGTCCTAAAATTCCAGCGGCAAGTGTATATCCATATTTCTTTTTCTCTTCATCGGTTAAGAGTTTCATAACATTGCTCAGTTTGTGCCAACTTCTTGGGCTTGGTCTAAGTTCTATCTTCAAAGACATCGAAGAGTGGGTATACAAAAATTCTGGAAATTGCTCTATGAAATCACAAATCTCTTGAATTACGTTGTTTTCTTTTGCCCAAACTTTCCATTCTTCAGGGGATGGAGTAACATCCAGTATGAAAAACCTTGATATGAAGGCTGGGTCGGTTATCAGCTCGGCTTGGTCGTATTCGTCATCGGGGGGATTCATGGTTGCCATTATCCAAGTTCCTTCTGGTAAAACGTGGTTGTGAATTCTTTTGTCTATGACAAGCTGCATTATCGCATTTCTTATCGATCTGTGTGCTCTGTTTATTTCATCAAGCAAAATTATCGTTTTACCGTCCTCAGGCCACCAATCGGGTTTGAGAAAGACCGTTTTCTCATCTTGCCTTGAAGGAAGTCCTATTAAATCACCTGGTTCCATTTGTGACAATATCAAGATCACCAACTTTCTACCGGTTTCTGCAGCTATTTGTCTTGCTATATCAGTTTTCCCAACCCCAAAGTGTCCAACCAAAAGGGGAACTTCCCCTGCTTCCATGATCTTTTTGCTTAAAAATTTTGCTTCGTTAACTGTCAAACCGATCGCCTCCGAAAAATTATACAACGTGTGAAGAAGATTGTGTATAATATCTTATTGAGGTGATTTTTTGAACATTTTGGGATTTAGCTATGAAGAGTTCGTTGAAGAAATTGTGAAACTTGGGCTTGAAAGGTACAGGGCCGACCAGGTGCTGGACTGGGTTTATCAAAAGCTTGTCTTTTCTTTCGATCAAATGACAAACCTTTCCAAGGAGCACCGTCGGCTTTTGCCTCAACATTTCTCGATTGACTTACCAAAAGTTGTTGAGAAAAAGGTTTCAAAGTTCGATAAAACCACAAAGTATCTGTTCGAATTGAAGGATGGTAACACGATAGAATCGGTTCTGCTTTTCCACGAAGGTTACGCGACGGCGTGTATATCCACCCAAGTCGGTTGTCCTATTCGCTGTTCATTTTGCGCGACTGGTCAAAGCGGCTTTGTCAGAAACCTCGAGGTGGACGAAATCGTCTCGCAGATTCTGGCAATAGAAGCCGATAGCAGGCAGAAAATACGCAACGTTGTGTACATGGGTATGGGCGAACCTTTGCTGAACTACGACAACGTGGTGAAAAGCGTTAGAATCCTAAATCACAAGAAGATGAAAAACATCGGTATAAGGAGGATAACCATAAGCACCGTTGGCATACCGGAAAAGATCATCAAGCTTGGGCAAGAAGGACTGGACATCAATCTTGCTATTTCGCTTCATGCTTCAAGCAACGAAAAAAGAATGCAGATAATACCGCTTGCAAGCAAGTATGCCATCGAGGAAATTTTGGATGCCGCAAAACAATTTCAACAAAACACTGATAGAAGGGTAACCATAGAGTACATATTGATAAAAGAGTTCAACGACTACGACGAAGATGCACGAAGATTGGCGAAGATTTTGAAGGAGATGAAGATGAAAGTTTTTGTGAATTTGATACCAGTCAATCCAGCTTTGCCCGGTCTTGAAAGGCCTTCCATTTGGAAGATAAACAGGTTCAAAGAAATATTAGTTGAATCCGGTATAGAAGCGGAAGTAAGACGCGAGAAAGGAGTTGACATAGAAGCAGCATGCGGTCAACTAAGACTAAGGGCTTTGCAAAAACGCTGAAGTCCTTTTTTGTTTTCCTTTTTTATTTTTTGATCGGCACAGCGGTCGGAGCTCTTTTGTTTTTGGCTTATTTTTTGATTAAACCTCAAGAAGTAAAGGTTCCAGATGTCAAAGGTCTGAGTTTGGAAGAAGCTTCTTTGATCATCAAAAAAGCAGGTTTGAAGGTTGGGCAAGTTCAAGGCACAGGTTTTGTCGATCGCACCTATCCTTACGCTGGTGATGTGGTGAGAAAAGGTCGTGAAATAACTTTGTTTTTAAGTGATCCTTTTGAATTGGCTGTACCAAATTTGGTTGGAGCTCCAAAAGAAACCGCTGAAAAAATACTTCTGGCAATGGGATTTAAAGTTAGGATCGTTCAATTGCCCTACAAGGGAACTGATGGGAGAGTCCTAGGGGTTTATCCACCTCCAGGTAGCAAGTTGAAGGAAGGCGGCGAGGTATCTTTGCTGGTGGATGTTGGGGAACCGTAAAGGAGGGATGTGCGACTGAGAAGAAGAAGAGGGATAGTTGTCAAATTCATGTCGAACGCAGCTATAGTTGAAGATCTTGAAACTAAAGAAAGAGTGCGATGCTATCTTCGCGGTAGATTCAGATTGCAGGATCTTAAACCTATCGTTGGAGACATAGTTGAATACACAAAGGTCCTTGATGGAGGAGTAATCGAATCTATTTTGAAGAGAAAAAACGAGCTTTTGAAGCCAAGAGTTGCAAACATAGATCAGGTCATTTGTGTTTGCACTTTGAAAAGACCTGAGGTACCGCTGCTTGTTGTAGACAAACTGCTTGTTTTGGTTGAGCAAACAGGTTTGGATGCCGTGGTTGTTTTGAACAAGATAGACCTGTTAACTGAGGAAGATGAACCGAAAAAACAAGAGTTCATAAAAGCATACGGTTCGATATATCCGTTGATATGCACAAGTGCAAAAACCGGTGAAGGTTTGGACAAGCTGAAGGAAGTTTTGAAAGACAAAGTCAGCGTTTTTGCCGGAGTATCAGGTGTTGGAAAAAGCACAATTTTGAACGCCATCTGTCCTGGTGTGAGTCTTAAAACCCAAGAGGTGTCAGAGAAAACAGAACGCGGTAGGCATACTACGACTTCTGCAGAGCTTATAACCTTCCCGTTTGGAGGACATGTTGTGGATACACCCGGTTTCTCCTTGATAGAAATAACCCACATAAGGCCAGAGGAACTTCAACTGTACTTTAGAGATTTTAGAGAATTGAGTGAAAAATGTTTGTTTACAGATTGTACTCACACTTCTGAACCTGGATGTAAGGTGAGAGAGGCTGTGGAAAAAGGAATCTTGGCTAGAAGCAGATACGAAAGTTACCTTGAGATGATGGAAGAGGTGAAAGGCAAATCATGATACAGATTTCTGCATCCATCCTTGCTTGCGATTTATCAAGACTTGCTGAGGAAATAAAAAGGGTGGAACCTTTCATCGACATGGTTCATTTGGATGTTATGGATGGAGTTTTTGTGCCAAACATAACTTTTGGTTTGCCGTTGCTTGAGGCAGTGAGAAGGTGTACCAATTTGCCGGTCGATGCACATCTTATGATCATCGATGCAGATAAATACGTTGAAAGATTTGTCAAAGCTGGCGCTTCGATTGTAACGGTTCATTATGAAGCCTGCACGCACCTTCATCGAACAATTTATAAGA